>CAVKMU010000135.1:0-2010 GCA_963657455.1 bacterium | reverse complement strand
CCTTGCCTGTGGCAACCAACTGTTGCTACCGCAAAGAGCCACTTGGCATGAAGGCTGGAGCGGAAACACACTCGCCATAGATGCCAAGAGAGTTTCCCTGATGCTCCTGCCGCATCTTTGTGTCTTCCTCTCTTTATAGGCGGCGAGCCGTTTCCTTGTTCTATTACTTCGTCCCTCCCTTGCGGAACTGCACCGACAGCGCAATTCCACTCCCACCCATTTCTTGTTATAACCCTGTATAGCATCATTTATAGCCATGACATTTCCATCCATCGTCTTTGCCACTTCGGATATTTTCCGCAAAGGTATCAGTTGTCCTGCAAATGCCAAATTGGGCATCATGGATGCTTTTCAAAAAATCTTCCTCTATGTGCCTTGCATATAGAGCGTATTTTTCGCTTCCGATTTGTCTTTTTGCCCTCCAACTCCTTTGCATGGCGGAAAAATATCCCTTGGGCAAGCCGAAAGGCTTCCGAAAATAGGGAAAATAAAAATTCGAGTTGAACGCAAATAATTTTTCTGACTATGGCAAGAGCAATAGACGATAACACAAAGAGACAACTGAGCAAGAGGATGGATTTCTTCTTGAAGTATTTTCCTGTGAGAGTACGCAACGTGGGTGAGGATGCGGTGGCAGCACGCCAACTGATTTGGGCGTTCAAGGACGCACGTGACAATGCCTTTGAGAAGGTGGCGCAAATGACCGCAGCACACCTCGTCAAGGTTTGTGGCGAGAAAATCAAGGACATCGTGTTTGTTTGCATACCAGCCAGCACACAAGCCAAGAACGAGAGCCGATATAAGGCTTTCTGCAATCGTGTGAGCGAACTTTGCGGTATCATCAACGGCTATGCGCACATTTCCGTCTCAGGCGACCGCTTGGCAATACACGAACACCGCCATGACAAGGAGAAGAGCATCAGCAAGACACAAGTCATAGAGTTTGATGAAGAGTATTTCAAAGGCAAGGACATCTATGTTTTCGATGATGTGGTGACGACTGGCGCAAGCTATGCCATCTTTGCCAATCAGTTGGAAATGTTTGGAGGCAACGTCTTGGGCGGTCTGTTCTTGGGACGCACACACTATAAATATGCAAAGTGATATGGAGAATACAAAATACACCAAAGCCAATTCCGTGGCTTTTTCGGGACACCGCACGATAGCGGAAGACCGCAAGGACGAGACAAGAAAGAAACTGAGGGGTAAGATAAGGTTGCTCTATGCTATGGGCATCACCAATTTCTATTGTGGCATGGCACTCGGTTTCGATATGTTGGCAGCCGAAGAGGTGATTTCGTTGAAAACGGAGCTATCCAAGTTAAAACTCATTGCCGTCATCCCATACGATGGTCAGAGTGAGAGGTGGAGTGCAAGGGAGCAAGACAGATATTGGGACATTCTTGACAAAGCGGATGATACCATCCTGCTGAGTCGGCATTATTTCAAGGGATGTTTGCTAAGGCGCAATGATTATATGCTTTCAAATTCATGCGGTCTGATAGCCTATTTCGATGGCAAGCCAAAGGGCGGTACATTCTATACTTGCCGTAAAGCCAAGGGAATGGGCATGGACATCATCAATCTATATTAGGCATAAATACAAACAAACGAAAACTACAGCGTATGAACGACATCGTATCTTTGTTCGTGGTGTTCTTCGTGTTCAAGGCTTTGGGTGGAATGCTCAAAAGCCTTTTTCACGGAGACAGACGAAATGATTTCAGAAGAGACAGATAAGGAGATTTCCATTGTCTGCCAATAAGATTGTTCCACAAGGTCAAAACATCTTATGCGCCTTTTTGTGCGCTGATGCAAACGGCTTTGTGGAGAGGAAAGCGTATGACTACGCAATAACACCTTTATAGGCAAGCCATACAGCAAGCGCAATTTGCAGTATGATAATGGTTGGCACACCTATATAGAACTTCTTGTGCATGGTCTTGTGATGAAACGCCTTCATCCCAAGCCATGCACCGAGGCTGCCGCCAAAGACAGCCATCAGCAAGA
>CAVKMU010000134.1:0-2039 GCA_963657455.1 bacterium | reverse complement strand
GGAGGAATGTCATAATGAATAAGCCCTACATTATTTGCCACATGATGACAGCCGTGGATGGACGAATTGACTGTGCTATGACAGAACAGCTGCCCGGAGTGCAAGAATATTACAGCACATTGGATTCTTTTGACGCACCGACACGGGTAAGCGGACGTGTAACGGCAGAACTTGAGATGGCTCTGCCGGGAAAGTTTTCGAGCAAAGTTAGTATGCCAATTGGCAAAGAAGCATTTCATAAAGCTGTGACTGCCGGTGGATATGAAATTGTGGTTGATACGCACGGCACATTGCTTTGGGATGACCAGGCAAATGCAAAGCGGCCGATACTTGTTTTAACCAGTGAGAAGGTAAATCGGGAATATCTGGACTATCTGACTGAACAGCACATCTCGTGGATTGCCTGCGGGAAGGAGCATATTGACTTAAAGCGTGCCTGCGAGATTCTTGCGGATGATTTCAGCGTTAAAAGAATGGTCGTAGTCGGCGGCGGACATATCAATGCCGGATTTCTTGCGGCCGGACTTTTGGATGAGGTCAGCATTCTGATCGGAGCAGGCATTGACGGGCGCGGTGGTATGAGCGCTGTGTTTGATGGACTGCCGATAGATCGACCCGTTACACCGCTGAAGCTTGAACAGGTGCAGTCGTTTGAGAGCGGTGCCGTTTGGCTTCGATATAAAACCCATTAAAAATTTGTTTGGAGGTAATGTCATGAAATTTGAAAACAAGGATGCTTTTGAGCAGCACAACATGTTTGGTACGGGCACTGCAAACACAGCATATGCACAATTCTTTATCGGGGATTCATTCTTAAATCCGCTCACAGACCCGAAGAAAGGACTCTTCGCAGCCAATGTAACCTTTGAACCGGGATGCCGGAATAACTGGCACATCCATCATGCAAAAAGCGGAGGCGGTCAATTGCTTATCTGCACTGCCGGTGAAGGCTGGTATCAGGAAGAAGGAAAAGACGCTGTCAGCTTGCAGGAAGGCAGCGTAGTGATGATTCCTGCAAATGTCAAACACTGGCACGGAGCAAAAAAAGACAGCTGGTTTTCTCACATTGCCGTTGAAGTACCCGGAGAAGAGTGCAGCAACGAGTGGTGTGAACCGGTAAGCGATGAACAATACGGCAAACTGAAATAATGAGGGGGCACTGGGATAATGAAGATTGTAATCATAAACGGAAGTGCAAGAAAGGGAAATACATTAACCGCAATTCAGGCATTTTCAGAAGGTGCTTCAGTTAAAAATGAAATCGAAGTCATTGCACCGGAGAAGCTTAACATTGCCCCGTGCAAAGGCTGTGGCGCCTGTCAATGCACGAAGGGCTGCGTTGATAAAGACGATACGAATCCTACAATAGATAAACTTGTTTCTGCGGATGTGATTATCTTTGCTACACCTGTTTATTGGTGGGGCATGACGGCGCAACTGAAGCTTATTATTGATAAATGCTATTGCAAAGGAGAGCATCTGCATGGAAAAAAGGTTGGTGTTCTCGTTGTTGGCGCTGCACCGGTTGGAAGTATTCAATATGAACTGATCGATAAGCAGTTTGAATGCATTGCGGAGCATCTTTCTTGGAATATGTTGTTCCAGAAATCATATTCTGCATGGAATAAAGCTGATCTGAAAGAGAATGCGGAGGCCATTACTGAGTTAAAGACACTTGGCAGCAATCTGTGAAAGAAGATACCGGAAAGAAAGGAAAAACAGTATGAGCAAAATTGTCCAAACAGCTGGAAGAGACGCCCTGGGGGAGTTCGCCCCGGAGTTTGCACATTTCAATGATGATGTCCTTTTTGGAGAGAATTGGAACAACGAGGATATCGACCTAAAAACAAGAAGCATTATCACCGTTGTAGCACTGATGGCGCAGGGAATCACGGATTCCTCTTTGAAATATCATCTCCAAAATGCAAAGAATCATGGAGTGTCGAAGAAGGAAATCGCAGCGATCGTTACACATGCTGCGTTTTATGCAGGATGGCCGAAAGCCTGGGCTGTGTTTAATCTCGCAAAAGAAGTATGGA
>CAVKMU010000133.1:0-2133 GCA_963657455.1 bacterium | reverse complement strand
GACACATTCGGGAAGAACTGCAGATAGTCGCGTGTGAAAGTCTCGCCGGTGGAACGCTGGTCGCCATGTATATGGGTCTGCTCCACACGCAGCCCGATGGTAGAGCTGAAAAAACTTGTCCATTGTCGGCTGTAATCGACATACGCCCCTGCAACATTCTCGTCATACAAGAACCTGTTGCTGCGCAGGGCATTGTCCACATAGACACCGTCCACCAAATCGGAGAACCGCCCGTCATCGTCCACATGCGAAATGTCATAGGCTCCGCCAAAACCGATATAACCACCATTGGCAAACATCTTGGTGTATTTCACTTCCATTCCGAATCCGTGGGCTGCACTTCTGTCAAATTCCTCATAAGGGGCCGCAAGCCAACTGTCCATTCCCATGCCGGAAGGTATTTTCACGTTGCCAGTAGTTCTGTTTTTTCTGTTTGAATACGACACGTTGGCTTCAAACGTGCTCAACTTTCCGGGCTTCAACGAGTAAAAGGCCAAAAGCGAATAGCCAGGCAACCGGGTGGGGGTCTTGTATTCAGATGTCTGCGTTCCACTGTTCTCAGTGCCTTCCTTGCCGTTTTTCAGAAGAATTGAAGTCTCGTTCGACGACGTGCTCCTTTTCAAGCTTGTCGCCACCGACAAGCCGATATCGCTCTTGCTGTCAATCTCATACACGGCATTCATGTTTATGCTGCCGCTGAAAGACTTGCTCTCCGCCCTGCCGGTATTCAGCACGCTGATCGCATCTGATTTGTAATCATATCCATATTCACTTTCAGTCACGCCGCGAGTGTCATCCAATCTTATATTTGCAGAGAATTTAAATGGGCCGTGCCCATATCCCAAATATGTTCCGGCACTTTCAGACAACCGTTTGTTTTGCAGGCCGCCATACAAATCGGCACGCCCCGTCCAACCGTAGTCAGGACGGTTCATCACCACATTGACGATGCCTCTTTGGTCGGAAGCCCTTTGCGATGCCCCGGGATTATACATAATGTCTATACGCTTTATGCTCTTTGGCTCCACCGTGTAGAGCATGTCAAGCACCAGGTCTGCCGGCATGTGGGGATCCTTGCCGTTTATATAAATTTTCGCGTCACCTTTTCCTATTATGCTGATGCTCCTTCCGTCAACATTAAGCATGGGCGTTACCTTCAGCAAGGTATATCCGTCCTCCAAAAGCATTTCAGCCCCTCCAGGAGTGAATGAATAGCCGCCGGGCAGCCCCTCTATCCTTGATTTAGCCGTTACGGTTACACCTTTCAGCTGGTGTGCAGTTTCTTTAAGGGTGACAAGCACATCGTCCCTTGTCTCTTTGCCAAGCACGATTTCCTTACGCTCGTATCCCACACAGGAGACAACTATAAAACTATTGTCAGCCGCACTGTCGCCTACAATTATATTAAAAACGCCGATACTGTCTGTTATAGCATTGGCAACAAGCGTGCTGTCTGCCAAAGAAAGGCATGAAGCCACTGCGCCCTCTATCGGTTTCCCGGTGCCGTCTACTATTTTCCCTTTTATATTTGTGTTGTCAGCAAAAACACTCACCGGCATAAAGCTGCAAACAAGCAGAAACACAAAAGCCCGAAACATTTTTCCCATAACAGGTTTGGTTTAATTCCGCCCACAATATATTCAATACTGCAGGCGGAAGAATTTCACAAATCAAGAATTACTGCACAATGTCTTTGGCATAACACAGAATGCCAGTCTTTCATCTGTCGGCACGGATTATCCTCCGCACGATGTTGTAGAAAGATTTTTTCCGACGCCTCCTGTTCCACAGTCTTTTACAGGATTGGTTTCTACTGGTTTGCATGCAGGCGACAACAGATTTGTATTTGTGCAATTTCTATTCATGCCATCATTGGAACAAACATCAGCATTCGTACAATACCCATTCACCCCATTGCAACCATTGCCACTATTAGAACAATTTTTCTTTGCAGTGCCTACATTTTCACCTCCCAACATGCCAAAGTCAGGAGAGAACACCATAGACTGCATCTCAGCCGTAATGACTCCTTTGCCTTCTAAAGACTTCAGGAATCCGTCGATTCGTGTTAATCGTTTCATGTTGATTAAAAGTTTGGATTGTTTATTGATTACGACAAATTCATTTGCCGCC
>CAVKMU010000132.1:0-2174 GCA_963657455.1 bacterium | reverse complement strand
GATGCCAGCTGAAGGTCAAAGGTCTTATGATTGTTCTGTTTAACAAAACGATTGTTAAATTGGATGAGTATGAGCGCAATGTGGAAGCCGATATTCGGAAGTTAAAGACACGTCTGGCGCTGGTGACGGAAGCGAGAAAGCAAAAAGAAAAGAAGCTTGAAAACATAAAAAATCTTCCACCGGAGCGTATTGTGTTTGGTGGGAAGAAGCTGTATTCCGAGAAGGATACCGTGGACGCTGCAAAATCCGCTGAGGATAAGAGAACTTCTCAAAAGGCATCGGATGAATGGAAACAGGAGTTTTTTGAAAAACGTCACCAGAGTATGGCACTTCCGGGCAGACATACATCAAAGTATGGAAACTTTTTGTGTAAATATGATGGGAAAGATTTGTCGGTTACCTGCATAGACGGTACCACTACCGTATTCCATGATTTTAAACTTCCAAGATACAATGAAGTTTTTCAAGAAAACTTTACCTGTAAGCCAGAAAAGCGACAGTCTCTTTGCTACAACTTTACAATAAAACGTGATAAGAAGAATCGACAGTATCTGATCGTATCCGTTACCATGAAGCTGCAGGCATATGAAAACAGCTATTACGGAAATGGTGCGATTTCCATGGACATTAATTATGATCATTTTGCATTAGCAGAGATTGACGAAACGGGGAAGCTGCTTGATCAGAAGCTGATTCGATTCGACCTCATGAAAAAATCGACCGGTCAGATTACAAATATTTTGGGAGCAGCCGTTAAGGAAGTGTTTAATTGGTGCACAGAAAAAGATAAACGTCTCATTGTGGAAGACATTGATTTAACGATCAAACTGGCATCCAGAAAATACGGAAATCGAAAAGGAAATCACCATATGACCCTGTTTGCATATCAAAGGATTGCGTCAAGTATTGAAAACCAGAGCTTGAGACGAGAAATCGCCTTTTGTAAGATTGATCCGGCTTATACCAGTCAAATGGGTAAATTTTTGTTCATGCGAAGATATGGAATGTCCATTCATCAGGCAGCAGCCTATACGATTGGCTTGGTAGGACTGGGTTTGTATGATAAGCTGGCACCAGATTTACGAATGTTAAATCTTTTGAAAACAAAAGAAGGGATTATACCAGAATTTTCACAGGAAACGTACAAGACGATCTGGGCGAGAATTACCAAAGCATTTTCAGGTATTCAAAAGCACTTTTTCTACCGAGCGATTCCGTATGAAGTGTTAGAAGAGAGAAAACGGCCAAGTTTAAGAACCTTAGCCGCTGAAATGAAAGTACGGTATATGCCAAAGCTTATGAATTACAAAAGCTGCGAACAGGTATAGGCATTTGCAGTAGTAAGGAATTTGTCAATCAATAATCAGAGTAACCCGATAACAATATAGATTTGTAACTGGAAACCTTGCTCTTTTGTTACCACTTTCTGGATGTGTGTCAATCGTATGATACAATGTGGGGGTGGATGGACGGCACTAGAGCAATCACGTTCCTGTCTCATGAAGCACCGAAAGATGTCTGAAGAGTCAGGAAAAGCGTAACGCTGGACGAAATCGCGATTCCAAAACCAGCCCGATGTGAGAAATCCTGACGGCTGCAATGGAATCCTCGTCCGACACGTCGGGCGGGGTTGTTCAAGAGAACTATGGATATACCACGAGAGAAGCAGTAGCCAGTATTGTAGAAAATAATCTTTACGGTCTGGATATTGATGATCGTGCTGCGCAGTTGGCTTATTTTGCAGTGATGATGAAGGCACGCCAGTATGATCGGCGTTTCTTTAGTAGGGGAGTTCAGCCTCATGTGTATGCGATTGTGGAGAGCAATTATGTGGACCAGTTTGCAGTAAATTATTTCTGTAATGGTGATGAAAAATTGAAAACTGCAATGGATACCATTATCAGCGAATTGCATGATGCAAAGGAATATGGTTCTATTTTGACTGTAACACAGCAGGATTGGGTTAGTTTGTATGCAAGATTTGCAGAGATAGAAGAAGATATTCATATGCTGAGTGAGACTGTATTGGCAGAGTTATTGCCATTAGTGCAGGTGGCAGAGGCATTGGCGCAGAAGTATGATGTGGTTGTGACAAATCCGCCGTATATGGGTGGACGAAATATGAATGAAAAATTACTAAAAAAAATAAGTGTTGAATATCCAGAGGGTAAGGC
>CAVKMU010000131.1:0-2266 GCA_963657455.1 bacterium | reverse complement strand
ACATGTGCCTACATTGCGTTTTTGCATCAAATGTATTGTCATCCATCTTTAACAGAACCAATTCTGCTAGTTCCCAATGATTCTTTTTGGCTATTGATACTACCGAGCAAGAACTTTTGTTGTTTTCCCGTTCTCGTCTCGCATGATATAAATCTGCCCTGGTGTCATAGCTTTTAATTTGCGTCCCTCAATAGTGTAAATAGCTTTTGCACCATTTGGCGTTACAAATATTCCTTCTACACCTGTGCCTTGATTCATCTTGGCGGAAGATATGCCTCCCGATGCTTCATAGCTGAGCCAAATCATATCTCGCTTGACATCTATCTGCACCTGAATTGGCCACGGATTAGCCAGCCCACTGTTGTAGATTGTGTAAGCATCCCATTGGTTTTCCCCATCGAATCGTACAAGACCTATATCAGATACTGCCATCCATAGGGCATCATGCTTGTCTATTGCAATATCCACGATGCTGTTGCCGCCTATGTTGGAGTTATATTGGTTATAGATTTTCCAATTCGTGCCATCGTAGCAAACCAATCCACCACCATAATCTTTACCCATTACAGGCGTTCCATTCCTACTATATCTACTATTCATCCATACTCTGTTATGCGAATCAACAGCGATACAGTCAACATAATTATATGGAATAGGGGAATTTATCGTATCATGACACACCCAATTATGCCCATCAAAAGAGCACACTCCAAGGTCCGCGATTCCAACCCATAGCTTGTCGCTCTTATCAAAAGCGAGGGATGTTATCATGTCGCCTGGCATTGGCGAATTTGAAGAGTTGTATTGAGACCATTGTACGCCGTCGTATTTATATAAGCCATTTGATGCTCCAACCCATAAATGGTTTTTGCTATCGAATTCCAGTTGTTTTAACTGCCCTGTTTGAAATGGCGTGTTATCTCGTTTGAAAACAGTTGTATCGGCATTTTCTATAACAGCCAGTATGGTATCGCTATTATTGGGTGCAACCCACAAACGTCCTCGCTTATCGTATGCAGCTGCGTTAATAGCAGGGTAATAGTCCTTTGCATTAGGAAACAGGTGTTTCCATTCCCCTTTCTCTGTGTATTGGGCAAGATAATCATTGGATGCAAAGCACACGTTGCCTTTCTCGTCGACTGTGGAAACCTCGTGCATCCGGTTCTGCGTCAATATATTCTTCTCCAGTTCTGCCTGTTCAAACGTGCCGTCATAGAATCTGAGCAATCCATGAAATCGTGTTGCTACCCATACATCGTTACCATCGGGTGCAATGTAGCATATCCAGTCGTTGCTGTAGTTTGAAGGAAGCGGGTAAGAGGAGAATTGTTTTCCGTCATATTTGACAAGTACGTTCCAATTTCCCATCCATAAATTACGATTCGTGTCGAAAGCTAATCCGTTAACATTGTTACTTGACAGTTGTCCGCCTGAAGTGTTGTACGAAGTGAAAGATGTGCCGTCATACTTGATTAACCCTCTGTTAGTTGCCAACCATTTGTTGTCTTTATCGTCGATTATTATATTGTTAACTTCACTTGCGCCACAGTTTAGAAGCGTGGTATTTCCATTGGAGGAAAGGAAACCAAACGTAAAGCCACCAAACCACAGTGTACCGTTTTTATCAAGAACAAGAGATTTGATAGCAGGATAGTAATGTATGTCTGCTTTGGGGTCGGGAGTGTAAACCGTATAGTAATTATCTTTCAAGATATAGATATCGTGTATTGCTCCAATATACACCTTATCTAATGCATCATCAAAGGCGAAACAGCTTTGAAGTGCAAAAGGGAACTGTACATTCTGAAATGAGTTTTCATCATAAATGCTCATGCCTGTGTATTGGCCACCTATCCACCACTTGCCATTGTGGTGAGCCAGTCCAACGATATTGTTGTCTGCCAATCCATTTGTTCTATCAAGGAATTGGCATCGACCAGTGTTTTTGTCGTAAATAGCCAGACCGCCATCCGTTCCCAGATAAAGTTTGTCGCCATCTACAACAATGTTTCTGACCCATGCCTTTGAAAGATAATTCTTCCAATCGTTCACCTGTGCGTGACATACAGAAGCAGAAATCTGTATGCAGAGCAACATAAGGAAAATGACCATCTTTTTCATACGTAAATTATTGTCGTCCAACATTGCTGTAGGATATATGTTTTAAACTGAATTTATAGAATGTATTCTTGGTACGAGTAACAGGATAATTCCAAATACTTATATCGCCGATTGTATTATCTTCATCTTCCTTATAATCTTCAGC
>CAVKMU010000130.1:0-2362 GCA_963657455.1 bacterium | reverse complement strand
GCAGAGGTCGAGCGGCTTCATGTCTGCCTTCTTTTTCTTCATGCGCAGGTTGATGTCGTCATAATATGCGCGGAAGTTCTCGGTAGTGAAACCTGTGCCGTACATATTGTTATAGTCGTCCATAATGGCTTGCAGTTCATCGGCATCGCCTACGCTTTCGCTAACATAGCCACCAGTGTTCATGCCTGTCAGGGCATCGTCCTGACTACTGTTGGCGGCGTATGTGAAGACTGCTCCAATCCTGATCTTTGGATTGAGGCTCTTGAATATCTTGTAATAACGGATGAGCATTGGCACTGACTGCACGGCAAACAGTGCGTCAAACTCTCCGTCAAACGTTGACTTATTAAAATTATTAAGGATGAACTTGGCAATCTCCGTCATGCGGTCTTGGTCTGTATTGTCCACATCCTCGTTGCCATGGTAATATTCCACAAGGAAGCCAAGCACATTCTCGTCTGCAATGGCATCCTTTATCAAGTATTTGTGAAGACAGTTGCCGAAGATTTCCTTTGTGGTATGACCATCAACGGCGTTTTGTACGAAAATAGGTGTACCAGTAAAACCGAATATCTGAGTGTTGTCGAAGAACTTGACAATGTTCTTGTGGCAGTCGCCGAAATGGCTGCGGTGGCACTCGTCAAAAATCATCACGATACGGGAATGGCGTATTTCCTCAATGCGACTGCTGTACCATTGTTTGCTGACGGCGGCATTGAGCTTCTGTATGGTGGTGATGATAATCTTGGAATTGCTGTGCAAACGCTTCACCAGTTCGTCGGTGTTGTCGGTACTGTCAACGGCACCAGGTTCAAACGCCTCGTATTCGGCTTGCGTCTGAGTGTCGAGGTCGTGACGGTCAACGACAAACATCACCTTATCCACATCGTCCAACTCGGACACCAATTGTGCCGCCTTGAATGAGGTCAAGGTCTTTCCAGCTCCTGTCGTGTGCCAGATATAGCCGTTGTCATTGGAGTTCTCCACACGGTCGAGTATCTTTTCTACGGCATAGAACTGGTAGGGACGGAGTACCATGAGGCATTTGTCGCCCTCATGCAAGACAATGTACTTGCCGATAATCTTGCCAAGGTTGCACTTGTCGAAGAAGAAGGAAGCGAACTTGTCCAACTCATTGAAAGGAACGTTGGCGGCATCTGTCCAGTTGAAAGTAAACTTGAATCCGCTATTCGGGTTGTTGGCGAAGTATCGGGTGTTCACACCATTGGAAATAACAAACAACTGGATGTAGTCGAACAAGCCATGAAAGGATGTCTTGTGATAACGCTGTATCTGGTTGTAAGCCTGTTTCAGTTCAACGCCCCTGCGCTTTAGTTCTATCTGAACCAAAGGCAAGCCGTTGATGAGTATCGTCACATCGTAACGACACTTCTTTCTTCCCTCTACTGTGATTTGGTTGGAGACCTGAAACTCGTTCTGGCACCAATGCGTCCTGTCCAAGAACTCCACCCATACACGTTCGCCTGTCTCCAGTTCGAGCGGATAGAGGTCACGGAGTTTCTTTGCCTTTTCAAAGCGAGTGCCACCTTCAAGATAGATAAGTATCTTGTCAAACTCACCATCGGTAAACTGGGTACGTCCGAACTCGCCAAGCCGCTTGTGGTTATGTTTCTCCAGCTGCAACTTGAAATTGGCATACAGGTTCTTCTCCTCTTCAATATGAACATACTCGTAGTTCATCTTTTGAAGAGTGGCGATAAGTCCGTTCTCTAAGGCTGCTTCACTTTGTGATGACATATTGGTGCGTAGTTTAATGTGTTATTGCCTTATACGTTGTTTTCCATCTGAAAAATCCGTATGTCCAAGGCGTTCTCTATTTTACTGATGGCTTCAAGCGACAAGTTTTCTCGCCCTTTGATGATTTTGGAAATGTATTGCTGGGTGCATCCCATCTTCTCGGCAAGTTTCTTTTGGGTCATGCCAAGTTCCTTCATTCGTGCAGACATTATCGCTGATATGGCGAGGGAATGCGAATACCAAGATTTTTCCTCTTGCGTATTTCGAACCATGTCCGATTTTTCCATGTCGGACGCAAATCGCTTGTTGTCCATCGTATATATTCTTGTAATTTAATCACAAAGATAATATTTTGTAATCGAAATCAACAACTACGAGGTTGTTTTCTTTCTCTTTTTGACAATATTTTACTTTTCAAACTGCCAAAAGCATGAAAATGAAGGCTAAGAGCCACCTTTTTGTGCAAAAAAGCAACGAACATAGGGAAAGAAATCTTGTCCCCATGTCCGCTGCTGCAACGTTCATTTTTACCCGAACACCCCATTAAACAGGCTGACCGCCTCAATCTTCTTTTCGAGAGCCACCTTTGCATACACCTCCGTTG
>CAVKMU010000129.1:0-2385 GCA_963657455.1 bacterium | reverse complement strand
GAGCCAACTCTCTGACGATTCGGCTCTTGCCTGTGCCAGAGATACCGGCAAGCAAAAGGAAAGGTTTCGACTTGATGGCGGTGATGTAGGGACGATAGTCAGAATTTTCTTTTGTGCCCGGATTAATATTCAATGTTTGTGAAGACACTTTAATGCTATTGGTTGCAGAAAGAATATTCAAGAACTCTATATAGTGTTTATGAGTCGAGTATACCAAATACCTTTTCCCGTCTGGCCCTTGCTCTTTTTGCAAATAAGCCATTTCTTCGTTTTTCTCTACGATTGCGTTAATGGCTTTTTTGTATTGGTTTATGTCTGTTATTGAGAAAATGTTTTCTATATCAACATTTTCAGGTAAATAAGCATTGATTACAGCTTCATACTGCGAAACATAAGATTCGTAATCGGCTCCGTGTTGGTCGACAATGGTCCAAAAACGAATAAAACTCTCACGCACGACATCGGGAGATGACGTGTATGATGTTTGCATAAATCCTGGCAGGACTTTCTCCGCCATTTTGATAGACTCCAGATCTGTCCATTCTGCGAGTTCTCCAACAGGATGCCTCTTCGTTGGAATCCAAACCGTAAACTTAGCTCCATCTTTGGCAAGCCAATAAAACTCTGCCGTATTGGCTATGATACTGTCAACGACAGCTCTATTAGAGCCTTTATTATTGAGCAGTTGACTTGTGTTGAAAGCAACATTGGGAGCAATGCCAGAAGCTAACGCCAATAAGAAACTTTCTGCAAAAGTACATTCTTTGTCTTTGGGTGTAAGTGCATAAAGCCTGTTATGAACCTTATCAACTTTGACAAATGTACACACATCTTCACCTCTAACGTAAGATAATTTGCTGTTTTGGGGCAATTCATCTATCAGATTTATCAAATGACTTAATTCCATACTCCTATCAATTATGATGGTTAATGTAATCGGAGATACTGTTTGCTATTCCGTTGGCTAATACAAACGGAACACCATTGCCTACTGTCTTAAAAGCGTCTGAAAGCGTAATGTTGGGCGGCAAGACGAAATTTGCTGGTAAACTCTGTATCGCCAATGCTTCTGCGACAGAAATTCTACGTGGCAGAAATGGATGCACATGAACTTCATTGTTGCCATATGCTGCGGTAGGCGAATAACGCCATCTATGTAGTCTTTTATAGCACTTTTTCTCCACATCTCCTTCATCCTTTGTTTGAAAGCGAACAAGTCCTGCTCTTGGTTGAAAGAACATATCTTTGTTTGGATGGGTTTCTATGTGATTTTGGTTCCACCAGTGTAAGACAGTCAAGTCCTCGATTATGCCTTGAGGCATTTCTGTTTCGCCATTTTCATGATATGGCGTTTTAGTCGGCCATGGAAGAGACTTCACTGTTTGCAAGTTGTATCGTTTATGCGCTTCCCATGGAAAATCCAACAAATTGCCTTCAGTTTCAGGTAGGTGAAGTCTTTCTATTGCAGTGTGATGAAAGCCGATAAGGATAATTCTATCCCTATCTTGTGGTGCACCATACTCTAAGGCATTGACAAGTTGCTCTGTCATTGAATATCCATGATTTCGGAACTTTGTTTTCAATTCTTCAAAGAACTCTCTATGCCTTGCGGTTCTATACAAGCCTTTTACGTTTTCGAATACAAAAAAGTCAGGAAGAGCACGGCATATTAATTCTGTATACGTTCCAGAAAGTTTACCATTCTCCCCATCTCGACCTTTGTTTCTGCCAGCCACAGAGAAATCAGGACATGGAGGACCACCAATAAAGCCAGTCAAATCTACTTGTTTGGATTGGTTTACCAACTGTATCAGATTAGCAAGCTTTTCTTCGTGGCTTCCATCTGTATATTCTGTTATATCTTCAACGTGATGCCCATAAATAGGTTGGGCAATACCCATCTGTTGCCGTGCGAATTGGTACACGTCATTAAAAGCCTTGTGAAATTCATTCACAAAGACCACATTGAAGTCACCTTGTAGTTCGAAGCCTAAGTCTAAGAACCCGGCTCCGGAAAAAAAGGAAAATATATTCATATCATTCTTTGTCTTTAATCGGCCAAAACAAGTCTTGAATTTCCACATTCAAACATTTTGCTATTTCTACCAATGTTTCAACATTCGGTTGCATGGTATTTGTACACCATTTAGAAACCGTTGCTGGGTCTTTGCCAAGTTCTGCAGCCAACCATTTGTTTGTGCGCTTCTTTTCGGCCAGCAATACTTTTAGCCGATTAATATCCTTACTCATTTAGACTCTTGTTTTTGATTTACTTACAAAGGTAATAACTTTACTTCATAATATATAAGATTTCAATGAAATATTAGGTTTATTTATGAATAGTGTTTCCAATAATTGAAATATTGGTCAATTATTCGTTGTCTC
>CAVKMU010000128.1:0-2393 GCA_963657455.1 bacterium | reverse complement strand
ATAATCCATGCACTATTGCCGGGATGCTGATTGCAAGAACATACAGGCCTCGTCTGTACTTGGGATATAGGTGAGCAAATGACAGGAAATAGCCAGCTATGCCACACCAACAGGCATGGAGGAACGGCAAGCTTGTCAAGCGGGCTATGTTCAGGAAGAAAGACACGTCATACGTCTGCTCTGCATTGACAGTCATCTGATATTGGACTCCTTCAAATACACC
Source organism: bacterium (assembly GCA_963657455.1). GTDB lineage: Bacteria > Bacteroidota > Bacteroidia > Bacteroidales > Tannerellaceae > Parabacteroides. The sequence continues at coordinate 2,170 of CAVKMU010000128.1, read as the reverse complement.
AAAAGAGATGCCTGACATCAAGCCGTAAAATACCATGGTTTGTGGCACCAACGGCTCCTTTGCTTTCCTTAATATAATAAGGAGAGGTATCATCTTTCCAAATTCCTCTGTCAAGCCTACACCAAAAATATAGCCCAAAATATTCATCGGAAAAGCCACATCTGTGAAAGCATAGAAAGGATTAATCTTAGGCAACCCCAGCAAATCCCATGCTACGAAAATGCAAAGTTGTGTCAAGAAGAATACGCTCAATGTCGTTTTTAACTTCACTTGAGCGGTCTTGAAACAGGCATAGAAGAACAAGCCCCAAATGATGGCGAAATACAAGGATACTTCGTAGAAGATAAAGAAACCTCCTAATGGGATGTTCATGATAATCATAGGCAACAGTCCCACCAATGCCAATATCATGAAACGTTGGTCAGAAAGGAACTGTTTTGAGAACAACTTAGCTTTTGGAAATATCAGTTCAGAACCAATAGCCGACAGTTGCAACAAGACGTTCCCTTTGTTTTGGACATGAGTCTTCAGGTTGGCCTGTTTCAGATAGAAGCCAACTGTGTGTTCAAGGCTATCGCCGTCTGCGATAGCCTTATCCTGTTTAAGCACTTGACCATTATTTACATATGAGAGCAATGTCGTTTCGCTGTATGGACCAAAGCGCTGGTTGTTTCTGATTATGTAGATGTTCATCAATTCTTTACAAGTTGAACAACGATTAATCTACCTCCCTGACTCTTGTCGAGGAGAATCTGACGACCTTCCGTCAATGGTACGAACTGACCAATGGGTATCGGCTTTTTGTCCGTTACATCATACATATCCGGCAAACGACGATTGATGAGAATCCACTGACCTTTATAGAAGTGAAAATCACCGACCGGCTTCTTGTCCTCCGCACTCGTCTTCTCGTTGGCAGCCACAAGGTTGTTGGAGTGCCAACGGTAGAGGGTCTGCTTGTCATAGACCATAAGGCGGTAACGCTCAGATATGAACTTGCCATGCGACGGCGCATAGTAGAAATTCAATATCGGCAACTGGCCTTTATATTCCGTTCCGCAGAATGGGCAACGAGGTTTCGTCGTATTGTCGAACACATACCAATGAGCCTCACACTTCGGATTTTGGCAGGGTTGCACCAAGTCGCAGGTCTTCACCAATGCCTCTTCCCACTGCAAGGCAGAAGGACGGGCTGATGGATTATGTATGCCATCGATAAAAGCCTTGTCGAAAAGTTCTTTCAAGTAAGGACCACAAATGGTGTATGGCATCTTGGCAGGGTCGCCCTGAGGTAGCTGCGACTTTGCCAATTGGTCTGCCTTTACTCTGTTAGTCTTATCCGTAGGATGCTCAATGAACAATGCATGAGAGCCATAACGCATATCGTCATCCTTCTGAGGATCGTCTATATCCCAAACCTTTCCGCCGTCCAATGGATCGCGGTTGAGCAAGAAAGTATAGATAAGTATGGCCAACGCATGGCGGTCTGTTTCTATCTTAGGAAGGCTCTTGTTCGGATCATCAACTTTTAGTGTCTTGGTGGCAAGCACCTCTGGGGCGATAAAACCTGGCGTCCCCACCACCTCGGGTGGAAACTTATGAGGAACTACCAAACCGTCGCAGTCAATGATGCAAGCATTGCCGCTCAATGGGTCAACCAACACATTGTTATATGACAAGTCAGAATGTGCGAGACCTGCGGCATGTAGTCGGCGCATAGCTCGTGCAATCTTCAAGCACATGTGCAGACGGTCAAGGAAAGTTCCCTTTTGGTCGGCTGGCACAAACTTGTTGATAAGCTTTGCCGACGAGAACCACTTGCCGTTCTTTTCCTGTCCGTTCTTGATGAATGGCCAAGAGTCAGCCACACCACTGAAGAAGAACTTCTTGTCGTAGAAAGGTATGACTATACCAGTAAGTCCTTTCCATTCCACAATCTTTGTGGGCCAAGCGAAAAACTGTTTCCAATAATCACCTATATTGTCAGAAGTGAAAATTTTAGTACGATGAATATTTACAATATCATTGATGCGAGCCTTGTCGTTGGCATTAATCGGCTTGCGATAAAATGCCACGACATAGGTCTTGTCCGTAGAGAAATAGACATCCTTCACGCCACCTTGAGCTTTGATTTCATCATAAAACTCAACGGTGCTTCCATCGGTTGCTT
>CAVKMU010000127.1:0-2514 GCA_963657455.1 bacterium | reverse complement strand
AACATTTCCTTATAAATGCTGGTATTTCTCATACTTTTATTAATATAATTTTTTTCACCTATCGGGTGCAGAAAAATTATGGTATAATATCCTTGAAAATAATCTGATTTAGGAGCGAAATACCATGAAAAACAATCGTCGAATGACTCTTGCCAATAACAACATCGTTGTCGAATATACCAACGAACGTATCATCCCTGCCAGCGGCTTAGCGGTTGTTGGCGCGATTCTTGGAAAGAGTGATTTTACCAAAAGGCTCAACCGCATGGATGTTACAAAAAATCGCTCTCAGCATCAGATTAAGAACGGTGATGTCATCCTTACCTACATTGGAATGCTTTGCATGGGAAAACCATATTTTGCGGCAGTCCATGAAATGGATGACGACAAAGATTTTTATCAGGCTGCATTGGGAATCACAAGAAGCATTCCATCTGAGGAAACGCTTCGCCAGCGCATGGATGACATTGGCGATAGTCTGCGCAGCCAGATACTGGATGAAAATATCCAGATGCTGCTTGCTAACAAAATCCACCCCGGCGCTCTTTCCAATGGTTTTGTACCAGTAGATATTGATGTAACACCGATGGATAATTCCAAATCCGGGAAAGAAGGAGTTTCCCGTACTTACAAGGGATATGACGGCTATGCCCCTATGATGGCTTACATTGGTACGGAAGGTTACGCAATCAATTTTGAACTTCGTGAAGGAAAACAGCACTGCCAAAACGGTACCGTGGAATTTCTTCAGGAGACAATCAAACTCTGTAAGAAACTTACCGATCAGCCACTCCTCATTCGTCTGGATTCCGGAAATGATTCTATTGATAACGTTGCTGTCCTCATTCAGGAAGGCTGCTATTTTATCATCAAACGAAATCTTCGCCGTGAAAGCAAAGAGGAATGGCTTGGGATGGCTAAGCAGTATTGCAAGAACATCACCACTCCCCGAGAAGGGAAAACTGTCTATATCGGAAGTGACTGGAAAACAGTCACAAGCAAACAGTTTGAACAAGAATTTACTCTTCGGGCAGGCTACGAAATCACAGAGCGAACCATTGATAAATATGGACAATATCTGCTTCCGGCAGATATCGAAGTAGAAACCTGGTGGACGAATCTTGGAGAAACAGACGAGGAAATCATACGCCTTTATCATGCTCACGGAGAATGCGAGCAGTACCACAGTGAAATCAAGACCGATATGGATGTGGAACGCCTTCCATCCGGTAAATTCGATACCAATGCACTGGTTTTAGAGTTAACCATCATTGCTTACAACATCTTGCGAATGATTGGACAGGGGACCATCGGAGGTCGTGCTCCTCGTCAAAAACGCGATGTGAAGAGACGTCGGATTCACACGGTAATCAGCAATCTGATCATGATGGCCAGTCATGTCACAACACATGCAAGACAGCTCATCATGGGATTGGGAAAAAGCAATGTCTGGAGGCATATATTTGCCGATTACTGTGAAAACAATATCCTTGCAACTGTATAAAACAGCCTCGTCAGCCCAAGGGCTTTGTTTGCTGACCCATTTTTGCTGAAATGCAAAGAATGAAGCGCACTATAAACCTAAAAATTCAAGATATTGAATTCCATGATTAATAAAATCAGTCGATTTCAACGAAGGTCAGAGTCTGGAATAGTTCTGACCTTTGAATAAAGCCGAACTTCACGGATTCAGGTAAGAATACAATATCGGTAACAGACAGATACGAGGTGCCTATGGCAATTGTGGCATCATTTTCGCAGCTTAGTATACCGATATTGTTTCTTTTTGTGATTGTTATTGGGCTTTACCGAAAGGTACCAGTGTATGATGCGTTTACAGAAGGTGCAAAGGACGGATTAAAGACAGCCTTGCAGATCGCCCCTACGCTTGTTGGTTTGATGATTGGTGTGCGTGTGCTTCGTGCAAGTGGATTTTTAGATGTGCTTTCTATGAGTCTTTCTCGTCCTATGGCAGTGCTTGGCATTCCGGCTCCAGTCGTGCCAGTCATATTTGTGCGTCTTTTTTCTGCATCCGCGACGACGGGACTTGTACTCGAATTGTTTGAGCAGTATGGGACAGATTCGTATATTGGATTGTTGTCTTCCATTTTGATGAGTTGTACGGAAACGTGTTTTTACACGATGTCCGTCTATTTTTTGTCCGTGAAAATAACAAAGACCAGATGGACACTTGCCGGAGCCCTGTTGTCAACAGCAGTAGGAATCGCGGCAAGTGTACTTCTGGCCAGTTGGATGTGCAAATAAATTTTTAAAAGTAAATTGCACATTTTTTAAATTATAGATTTTTTATTACAGATTCTCAATTACAGATTTTCGATTACAGATTTTCCAGTGCAATCTTCATCATATTGGTGAAGCAGGTCTGGCGCTCCTCAGCGGTGGTGATCTCCGGGCTTACAAAGCTGTCAGAAATGGTAAGCAGGCAGGCAGCCTCCTTGCCAAGTACGGCAGCATTTGCAAACAGTGCAAAGCTTTCCATCTCAACAGCCAGAC
>CAVKMU010000126.1:0-2665 GCA_963657455.1 bacterium | reverse complement strand
AAGTCATGGCTAACGAAATAAAAATATTCGCCAAGCGACTACGCCAGGCGAGAATCCGAAACAAGCTCTCTATGGAGGGTCTGAGCCAGCTTGTAGATGGTAATATTTCCAAGCAGGCCATATCGAAGTATGAGGCAGAGAAGATGATGCCATCCAGTGAGTCCGTTATTTTACTTGCGGACGCTTTGAAGGTGGATGTTGATTACTTCTTCCGTCCGTTTACTTTTGACATTCAGGAAATGAATGTCTCTTTCCGCAAGAAAGCGAGTATCGGCGTGAAGGAAACCGAAGCCTTGAAAATTAAAATTCAAAACGAGGTGGAAGCTTATCTTGAAATGGAAGAGATACTTCAAGTTGATAAACCTGCTTTCAAAAAGGCGGATTCGCACATGATGCATAAGGCTGAAGAAATGGCAGACTGTGCTCGCAAACTAAGGGAAGAATGGAAACTTGGGATTGACCCAATTTCCAATATACAGGAGATGCTTGAAGCCAATGGTTTTAAGGTGATTGTCACCGATGGACCAGAAGGCTTTGATGGTGTGAGCGGTATGGTAAATGACAGCAAGCCCATTATGGTCTTGAATAAGAATATACAAATGACGGAACGTCTTAGGTTTACGTCCTTGCATGAGGCAGGGCATTTGTTGTACAATTCAAGCATTGACCCAGCCCTTACTCCACGCGAGAAAGAAAAGATGTGCGATGCGTTTGCGAGTGAGATGTTGCTTCCTACCGAAGTGCTTAGAAAAGTGCTTTACGGGAAAAGCAAGATTTCGCTAAAGGAACTTATGTTCCTGCAAGAGTCTTATGGCATATCCATAGATGCCATAATGCACAAGCTAAGAGACCTTGGGTATATAAGCCAGAAGCGTTATGAGAGTTTCTATATTCGTAAAAACATGAATAAGGATCTCAAAAGAATAGTTGAGGAAAGTCGATTTAAGGAGATTCGTATCTCTCGTTTTCCGGCTATGGTATATAGCGCACTTGCACAGCAGTTGATCACCACGTCGAAAGCAGCCTCCTTGCTGGGTTGTTCTTTGTCGACAATAAGAAATAACGTAAATGTAATATAGTAGATGGAGACTGTCGTTGTAAGTGACACCAACATTTTCATTGACTTGATAAGCGTGGATTTACTTGACGAATTTTTCCGTTTGCCATTTGAAATACACACGACAGACTTTATTATTCATGAACTGAAAGAGATAATATGCAGCAATCAATCATTCAAACATACATTACCGACAACCGACTTTACGTCAAGAAATACAATGGCAAGGAGTTGGCAAAGTTGGTGAAGAAGAAGAATGAGGCTTCGAAAGATTGCAACGCAACTATCCAAGATTGTTCAGTATGGCTATATGCTGACGAGAATGGATATGCCTTGCTTACAGGTGATGCCAAATTAAGGCGAGTTGCCGAAAAGTCAGGAGTGGATGTTCATGGCATCCTTTGCATCTTTGACAAATTGGTGGAACATGGCGTTATAGATTACGTCATAGCCAAGGGTAAGATAGTGATGTTATCACAAATAAATAGCAGGTTACCCATGAAAGAGATTCAGAAAAGGATTTCTGCTTGGGAAACCCAAAATACAGAAAGGAGGTAGTCGATGAAAATATGATTAACAGAGACGAAAAATCCCCACGCTATTTGGCGATAGCATAGGGAGAAGAGGTTCAACTTCGCGATGGCAAGACCTTTAGTCTCACATTGAGGAACGGACAGTTGCACCATTGAGCATTGCAAAAATAGCAACTTTCCCATAAATCGCGTTTAATTTTAAACAAGAATTAGGTTTTATTAAATATTAAGAAAGATGAAACCAAAATTAATAATGGGAAAGCAGAGTCAAACTTCCTCGTTGTTTTCTTTGAAAGAACAATATCTGCAGACCCACAACGATAGAGGAAGATTGTATGAGATATGTGCAATGCCTGAAGCACAACAGCGCAAGTACACTTACAACAATATGCATATGTCTGTGCGCATGAAATTTACAGAGGAAAGTGGGATGCCAATCGTTCAAAGTTACATTGGTGCAGTCGATTTTCAAGTTTACCCATTTACAGAGAAAAACAAGCACCTAACCGAGAACTCAGCACTGCATTTTTTCCTGGATGATTACAAATTCCATTCAGCGATCACGCGTAATCTTGAAACGACAACACGAAGCATCATAAATTATGACTATGTGTTTGCCCCTGACTGTTCGTTGTATGTTGATAAATCCGAGCAAGTCAACAAACAAGCGATTTACCAATCACGTTTCGCCGCTGCATACTGGCAAAGTTGGGGACTAAACGTTATTCCCGTTGCAAGTTGGGGAAATGTAAGATCACTTTCCTATTGCTTTGAGGGATTACCCCAGCATAGCGTTATTGCAGTTTGTGGAACAGGGCATAATCATCGCAGGGGTGCAGAAATTCTGTGGAAATATGCGGTAAATACCCTTATTGAACGGCTTGAACCAACCACCTTGATTGTCTATGGCGGAAACGAAGCCGATACGGTAGGTTTGCCCGTAGACGTTAGATTTATCCCAGATTTTATTCACCGTAAATTTAGAAATGATGCAAGTACGACGAACCAACACACTATGGCCTGAAGACAGAGACTTGTTCAGTCGCATGAAGGGGCATTATGTATCTGACAACGA
>CAVKMU010000125.1:0-2673 GCA_963657455.1 bacterium | reverse complement strand
TCCTGTCCTTTGAGCACCTTGGAAACATATTGCTGGCTGCACCCCATGAGTTCAGACAATCGTTTTTGTGTCATGCCCAATTCTTCCATCTTGTCGAGCATCATCATTGCGATGTGTTGGGAATAGCGAAGCCATGACTTGTTTGCCATGCGCCATTCTGCATTCTCACGCCACTTGGATGGAGTTGAAGACTGATGTTCTTTCAGTTTTGAAACAATTTCATTGGCAGTTCTCATAATAAACCTCCTTTCTATATGATTTCGTTCAAGAAGTCCATGAAGGAATCCTTGTCGGCAATGTCGTTGTCAAGCAGGAAACGTCTCACCTTTTCCATTCGGGCAAGTTCAACCAATGTATGTTCACGTTCCTGCATGGTACGAGTCAACTTGATAGCACCACCAGTGATGATGTAAATACCAGGTTCGAGTTTAATAGCATAGATGCGAAGCCAAGAAGCATGGCGTGGAGTATTGCGAAGCCGAGCTTTCTCCTTGCCTAAAAGCATCTCAGAAGTGCGACTGTTCTCCAAAGGACGGAATATCCTGTCAAGGTTTGCATCTGGAGATATATCCATAATGAGGCATTGCAAGCGTTCGCTATCTTCAATCGTATCATAGATGGCTTGATTGACATCTGTGATTTTGAAATAGGAAGCCAAATCGTCTATATTTTGTTTGAAGAAACTGCGCAACCATGCCACATCGTTCCATTGTCCAAGTATGGAGTCAAGAACGTTGTCGATGCAGTCATCATATCTGACAGCCCAAAGGTGCTCGTTTTCTGTAATCAAGTCGAATCTCATAATTGCATTATTTATAGTGCGAAGATACAACAAAAAACCGAAACACACAACTTATAGGTTGATTATTTAAGAATATTTATTTTTTCGGTTATATTAATGAGAAGCCCATTGGTAGAATTAAGTACGCACTGAATTAATTCCGCCAACGGGTATCTTGACGAAAACGAAACTATTCCCGATGAGCGAACGGATTTACGCCCCAATGGCTTTACCTGTGAAAGCGTATCTATGCTTAAGCCACACGCTTTTGCAGGTGACCCACAAGTGTAGGTAAATGAAGGATGCACCATTACGGTGCATCCTCTATTGCACGAGAAGGTAACTGCTCGCATATCATAAGTTTAATTAAATCTTCATTCTTCCACAATGTGCTTGAATTTTTCCCAGCCGTTCACTAACCAATAATCCTTTTTTGAGCCCTTGGGAACAAACAAGGTACAATTCTCCAGGTCGATGCCCTCGAAAGTATCGGTCATTGCGCTTGGAGGAACCACTGAAGTAACGTGAATCGCCTTCAGGGAGCGGCATCCGTCAAAGACGGCTGTTCCCAAATGTTTTAGAGACGATGGTAATGTGACTGAGGATAAGGCAGTGTGGGCAAATGCATTAGCCTCGATGCGTGCCACAGAAGTGCCAAAATCGACAGATGTCAATGCCGCACAATCGCCAAAAGAGAATTCACCGATGGTGTCCATGCTATCCGAAAGGACGACAGACTCGAGGGCTCTGCAATGGGCAAAGGCACGAGGTCTTATATTCTTCAAAGTGGCAGGGAATTGAACCTTAACCAAGGAATTGCAATAAGAAAAGGCCCGCTCTTCGATTTGCTCCAAACTCTCGGAGAATTTGATTTCTGCCAGAGACTCACAGCGACGGAAAGCCAACGGTCTCACCACCGAGACGTCCTTAGGGAAAACGATGGAACGGAGTGTCTTGTTGCAGTAAAACATATAAGTACCCATCACGTCGTCTTCCGTCTGGCAATACCACTGCTCTATGTAATAACTTCCTCCTGCCACAATCTTGGCTTCAGACAAGTCTAATACCTCAAGTCGCGGCATCGTTCTTAGAAATTTAACGTCGGTACTGTTGAACTTACCTGCTAATTTTAAGCATGCAATGCATTTCTTCTTGTCACTGCCTATGCGGGTTGGCAAGGAGCCTGCCCCGTTTAGGAATACAGTTATCGGTTCTTTCAGTATTTCCTGCCTTCCACTCATCCCTTCATTTGTCATCTTAGTCAACAATGAGTGCATTAATTCTTTTGGATTTTTCATACTCCTACATTTTAAAATTTGCCAAGAGTTCCCCTATTAGCAAAAATATGACAGGCAACTTACTTTACTTTAACCAAATATACGAAAAAGCGTGGAAACTCTACTCGTTGCCCGTCCCGCTTTTAGAGGCCTTCGCATTGCCCATCACCACTGAACGAGCAACTTTGAAGCCCACGCCGATATGAATACACCTTCCCCTATACCAATGTAAGGCATATCGCCCGGTCTACAGGCAATATGTCACATTAGTAAAAGGGATGCGAATGCTCACATCCCGGGGCATCTACCGTTGCCTTTGTCCATAGCGGTGACTGGAGTTTGCGAAGTTCCTAAAAGCTAGAACAAAGCGTCAAGTAAACGCCTTTTATGTCATTGATACCGATGCCCTCCCTTTACCCGTCTTCACACTTCTAAGCCTTAGAAAAGGCCAGCTTAGTTTCAGACTTGGCGTGGACTATACTCGTATCGCCTACAAAGGTAATCAAAATCTTTGTAATTTCTTGTTTTTTAATATTAATTTAGATTTGAGAAGGAATCTCGTAACTACTCAGTCATCTAGAAAAAGGGATACACGTATTCAAGGGAGGGCTAAAA
>CAVKMU010000124.1:0-2738 GCA_963657455.1 bacterium | reverse complement strand
TTGCTTGACGTGGACGGCAAGCCTGCTATTGTGAAGCATGACGATGGTAAGATAGAAATGAACTATCGCACTTGGAAGGATGGTGACAAGGAGAAGATGCGCGACATTTTGATAAATGACGCTGGTCTTGATCCCGACAACGTGGATGCATTGATTGCTCAAGCCGATTCTGTGGCAGATGGCATTCAGAATTCCATGGGTAAATATCCGCAATTCGGCCTTATGCAAAACAGAGAGGCCAGCAAACGCCCCTTCGTTCGAGATACCGGAGAATATATCAGTATTGACTATTCGTACAATTGCGTCAAAAAGGATGCTATAAATAGCGTAATTGACGCCCTTGTTGAAGCAGGGAAGGGTGGTCACTTAGGTGTGACACAAATCGAGGCTCTGAAGAAAATCTTACAAAAGCATGGGTTCCTCACCCCTTGCATCATGTGCTATGTAGAAGCCAAGCGAAAGATATTGAAGCAAAGTAAGCGTGACGAGCAGATATGGAATGCGGTGCGTGAAGCAGTTGGATTGGAGGATAAACTGATGGGCGAGCCTACTGAACTAACTGCGAAGCAGCAGACTGTGCTAAAAGAACTTACTGAAGGTAAAGGCTTGGAGCGCGTGGCCAACTACACGACCAAGGATGGTGATGGTATCAAAGCGGATAGTATCAAGAAGATTGCCGCTCTAATGCAGGGCAATGATCTCTTGCGAGGAAACATAAACTACGAGTGGTTTATGTCGCCGAGCGCATTCACTTCATTCTATGATAAGTTTGGTGATACGGGTATAGTGGAATATCTAAGCCAAGGTCAGTATCGTGGTAAGCAATTGTTTGATGCCGTTCCTTTCAATATTGATGGCATTCCCCGGGATATCTACCTCAAACTCTATTCACAAGTAGAACTACGTGAGCGTGGTGGCGTGCGACAATTCAGTTATGAGGATGCACGTGCAATGATGTTCTTCGACTATTACACGCAATTTCTCTTGCTACAGGGAGCACGTGCGCCAATGCAACTGTACACTAAACGTCCGTTTATGCCCGAAATGTTCGGTAGAAGTGGGGCTAAGATGAACCAAAGTCTTATTGTGGACGTTTGGCGTGGTAGCGATGACCACCGTAAAGCGCTGGGCATGGACAAGGCAGAATACGACCAATGGCTTCGCCAAAATGCTGGATTCATCCCCAAGGGGGCCTTACCAGAAAGTGATGACCGTTACGAAAAAGGTTCCAACGAACTCGTTCCTGCTTGGAGCGTGGAGAGTTTCCCGGTAGACATTGCCATGAAGAATGCGCATAATCCCGACTTCCGCGGTCATGTGGGTAATGTGGTAGTAGCCCCTTCCGTGGAGTTTATCAAATGGGCGTTAGACAATCCCGATATACATCAGATATTGGCTTATCATGCTAACGGTGCAAATCCTATTATGAAATCGTTGACAGGATATGATATGGCCACACCAATGGATGATGGCTACCACACACTGGATGAGAACGGAAAAGCCATTAGCGAATTACACGTTAACGACATAGGTTTGCACATTACAGGAAGAGTGTTGCAGTTTAATTCGCTTGTGCGTAGAAATGGCGGTGATGCTCGAAGCGCAGCGAAAGCCTACCTTGACTATTGCAAGGAACATGGTCTTACCCCAATGTTCAACTTTGAGGGAGTGGTAGATCATAAGGACTATTTCAAGTTGCTTACCGATTTCCGAATGTACGACGAAAATGGTAAGGCTGTAGTACAGCCGGCAGTAAAGGCCACACTTCCGGAGAATTGGAAGGAAATACTTGAAAAGTACTTGCGAGAAGAACAACACAACAGCAACAAGGTTTCTCACATTGCACTTAGTGATGAGTTGATGAAAGAAATCAATGCTGCCACTAAGTACACTTCTATTGAAACGGAAGAGCGTGAGACATTGACCAAACTGCTGGGTGAAATCTATGGTAAAGGCAATGTGCAAGTGTTGTCTACTGAAGAGTTTGATAAGCAACTTGATAACGACACAGAGCAAGGCCGTGCGCAGATGCTCCGCGACTCAGGTGGAATGGTATATGGCTATGCAGTAGGCGATAGAATCGTTCTGAATGAAGATGTGTTCAATGCCAACACCCCGATGCACGAACATACGCACATTTGGATGAAGGTTGTAGAAGCCTACAATCCCCAGTTGTATACTCGCGGTATGGATCTGTGGCGTGCAACACCAATGTGGGAAGAAGTGCGGCAAGACTTGGAAGCATTGGGCGAAGAAGCAACCGACAGACAAATCTTCAGCGAGTGCATAAGTCGTTTTTCTGGTGCTGAAAACGAGAAGATCATCTCTAAGGTTACGGGTGTAACAGACAAGAAATGGTTAGAAAAGGCTGCCACATGGCTTCGTGAAATGTGGGCGTGCCTAAAATCTGCATTCACTAAATGGACGGATAAAGACCTTGACAATTTAACCGCAGAGCAATTTGGCCGTATGCCTCTCCGTTCAATCTACGATAAAGCCGAACGTAAGAAATACGCACAGATGGTGAAAGCCCTCAGAGATGTTGGTGGTTTTGAAATGAATGCGGAGATGATGCACGAAGGCAGGGACGAACTGCGAACCGCCAACGAGCGTTTCAATAATGACCTCACCCGTTATCAGCATGGGGAGATGGACAAGAACGAGATGCTGCACCTTGGCAAGCCGCAAGGTGTGATGCGTGCGTTTCTGCCTGACCTGCCTATTGTCATGCGTCAGCG
>CAVKMU010000123.1:0-2834 GCA_963657455.1 bacterium | reverse complement strand
TGGCGAGATGCATTTTACCGGATTGCCGCAGTACATTCTCTGCAAAGACGGGAAGTTGAGATGGACAAGCGACGTGAATGAGTGCTTTGAAATATTCGATAGTTTTAACTTTAAAAATTAATGCAGACGTTGAGTTAAAAGGCAGAGAAAGGGAAATCAGGTTCAATCCGATATTGCGGTGCAAAAAACATACTGCAAAGAAGAGCACTCCGTAGGAAGTACCGTATTGCCAATCACGGGTTTCATTCCATGGAAAATAGTGGATATCAAACAATTGCGTGTATAAGTATACTACCCACATCATCCAAAGCCACCATTCCCTGTAGTGCCGGTTATAGAGCACAATTTATTGATAACCTCAGGATAAAACCTGAGATTATCAACACGGCATCCCGACGGTATGCTCTCCATCGCCGTCAGGATTCTCCGTACACCGATATTTGGCTTGACAGGTATTTTACTGACCCAATTCGTTGATGTGCTGCAGGGTGTTGACAATCGCCTTGAGCAGAGGCGTGATGGTGCTCACGTGCACTGCCTCGTCGATTGTGTGGGCACCATCGAGTTGCGGGCCTACCGACACGGCATAGAGTTCCGGATTCTTAAGCACAAAATAAGCACATTCCAAACCGCCTTTTGCCTTATCGGTGAAGGCATTAGGATTAGCTTCCTTATAGTAGCCGTAGACCAAATCCTTCAGCGGGCTGACACCAGGAGTGTCCCACGTTGGCACATACCCTGTAACCTGGCCGACAAAGCCGATCTTTTCGCCTTCGCTAAGCAAACGGTCTCTTTCCGAGACAATCCAATCTGCGCTGTAGGAGCGGAACATGTCATCGATCCACAAAGATCCTTCATGCAGAAGGACAACGCCGATATTGTTCGATTTTGAAGGGAGGTCTCCTTCCTTTTCAATCACGCCCTGAGTTGCTGTAGCAAAGTATGCGTTCAAGTCGGTGTTGAGTTGCTCGGCACTAGGAACATCGATGCCGGTCAAAGCGCGTTCTGTCACATCATAGTCGAATTCAGTTTCGTCGGGATATTCAGCAATGTAGCCTGCCATTATCTCATCGATTGCCGCCTTGCACTCATCAATCTTGCCGGATGCCACGGCAAATTCCACAAGCGACTCAATGGCTATTGCATTGATTGCATGGCCGCAATTGATGGTAACAATGTTGCCACCGGCAGGTGCAATCACATCCTTGACAATATCAGCGGTAACCGTCGTGGCACTAAGGCGGTGCTCGCCAATCATCACACCGCTATGACCGCCACGCAGACCGGTGATGTTGACTGCAAGAACCTTCGTGTCGGAAGATGTAGAAGCTGCAGTATATTTTTTCGCAAATTCGAGAGAATAACTGCCGAGACATCCCACGGAAATCTTTCCGGCCTCTTCCTCGTCGATATTAATCATATAGTTTGCATTGAGTACAGACGGGTCAAGGTTGATTGCACCCGACATGTCGTAGTCTTCATTGGCTGTAAAGAGCAGTCGCAACGGACCGTGAGCCACATCAGAGCTGGCAATGGCAAGAGCTATGCCCACGCCGATGCCATCGTCGGAGCCAAGGTTGATTTTGCGTCCTTTCAGCAGGTCGCCTTCGTAGTAAGGCTCGCCCACCTCAGCGGTATAGTCGTAGGTTTCACCCGCTTTCGATGCGCAAATCATGTCGGTGTGTCCCTGAAGTATCACTTTTGGATAGTTAGCCATAGCCTCACTGTTGGCCGGCACGTCGATCCATACGTTGTCGTAGGCATCGGAATTGAACGGATAGCCATGCTTTTCAGCCCAGGAATTGAGGTATTCCTTGGCTTTGTCAAGATGGAAACCCAACCGGGGATTTTTGGCAAATTCAAGGAACTCGCTGATCGATGACTGCTTCAGGGCTTCAAATGTTTCATCGGTAGGTGTGTCTGGCTTATCCGGTTTCGGATCATCGTTGGAACATGATGCCATCATCAATGACATTGTTGCAACTGCAGCAAGCATTAATCTACACTTTTTCATAGGTGTTTCTTTTTTTGCCATCTTGCTATACACAAGCAAGATGGTGATAAATAATTATAGAGTAACTGTAGCGACAAAATTATGACATTTTTTCGTTTTCTACAATTTTTTGTCATTATTTTGTCAAATAAAAACAATATTGTCCTAAATATTTTCTGAAAAGATAAAAAAAGGGGAAAAAGCTAAGGCTGAAATTCCCACCTTAGCAAAAAGCAACCAACTCATTTGCTTCTTATAAAAAACAACAGGAGAACTGAAGCTCTCCTGCGATGCAACGTGCCGTAGTACATGTTAATTTCCTAAGTGAAGCTGATGCAAAGTAAACATAAAAGTCATAACCAAGCAAATAAAAACGAAAAAATGGCATAGCGATTATATTATTGACGATAGCATAAAAATATCACGAATAATAGTACTGAAATTGAGACAAGAGAAATAGAAACAAAAATGATCCATTTCCAGTCTATCGGATTGCGCAAAAGCGGATTCAGTGCCAAGTATTCACGCCCGTAGGCGGTAAGGCGAGCATCTTCCAACTTTCCGCCATCTTGCCATGCACCTTTGACAACTCCTTTCAGTTCCAATGTCCTAACGGAAGCAACAAAGAGATGCAGAGGGTAAGACGGCGGGCAGACACAACCCGAAGCAATCAGCCTCAATGCCTCCTTTTCGCGTCTTGTCAGATGTATGCGTTCCATGCAGATATCGTTTTTGCAAAAATAGTAATTTAGGACAAAAACGCCGCATTTGCAAAAGACAATTGTCAAGAGAAGATCACCTCTTCCAAGTCGCTTCCTTATTTTGTGAAGTACAACATGGG
>CAVKMU010000122.1:0-2846 GCA_963657455.1 bacterium | reverse complement strand
CAGCGGTGAAGCGTGCATCGATGATATTACCCTCGAAAAGCTTCAGAATTCTATAAAGGTCTACAACTTCGAAGTAGATGATTTCCATACGTACTTTGTCGGTATTTGCAGTATTCTCGTACACAATCTGTGCACTTCTGATGGCGTAAAAGTAACTGGCTACACAAAACATGGTGTAAATCAAGCCATTTCTCGAAATGGCGGTTGTGGTGTAAAACCTTCTGCAATCCTCAATACCTTGAAGAATCCTCTGAAGATTGCTAGTAAGGTTGATAAATTGGGTAGGACTTCAATTAAATATTCCGGAGTTCAAAGTGAAGTTGTTCTCAACACTGCAGGTAAGATTATTTCTTGCTGGGCAAAAAGTAGCGAATTTTGGAGGGTCTAAATGTTGCGTATTGATCGAGCAATTCAACTAATAAATCAGTATATTTCCACAAGTGATAACGAAGTGGTAGCGAAGCTGTTCCCAATTAAATATGAAGAGTTATTGAATAATCCAACCTTGTGTGAAACACTGATCGAGTTCATTGGAGATATCTATCAATTTTCTGGTTTAGATGCTGACTATAATGAAACTCCCGCAGGAAGCCAACTTCAGCAACTTATTACATTCCTTGCTAGTCTTGTACCTGAAAATCCCAGCTAATATACCATCACCCTAATTGGGGTTGCTTTTCATCATTAATCAATATACTTTGGCGGAGCTTCTTTTCGAAGCTCCGCCTCAGCCCATCAACAAACCCCAGTTTTCAGAAAGGCAGGGGTTTGTTCTATTTGCGATGCAGGGTGTCAACAAAAGAAAAAGGAAGGCCTTATGCGGCCTTCACCAAGCGTTTTATGTTCTGCACAGTGGCTGTGAGGAAGCATTGCTCACGCATGTTCTGAATTCCGAGCAAGCGAGCAAAGCGAAGGCCATGATTTTCCTTCGCTTCTGCAAACGATCGCTCAATGGTTTCTTTTCTCCAGCTGCAGAGCCGTTTGCCATTGTGCGTCTTGGTAAAGGCAATGACTGCATCCAGATCATCTTGCCATACATGTCTTTCCACCATCCTTCTGGTTGAACTGGCGGCGAAGCATTCGGACCGGCTTGGACAGTTTTTGCAAGTTTTACTGTCGCTAAAGTACTGCCGACAGCCCTGACGGGTGGTGGTTTTCCAGTAAAGGATCTGATTTTCAGGACACCTGTAGAAATCATATTCGCTGTCGTACTTGAACCGATATTTTCCGTAATGGTCTCCGGCGTGGGTGTGGCGGCGGTAACCGATGACTGCTTGAATCAATTTCTTGTGTAACAGATGGGCGATTGGTGCGCTGTGATATCCCGCATCAAATCCCATATACTTTGGAAGTGCGCCTAAACGCTGCTCAATTTCATCCGGAATTGCCGGAACAGGGGTCATGTCGTTGATGTTTGCAGGCTCCACATGGACATTGACAATCACGTTGTTTTTGCTGTCTGCGGTTCGATGCTCGCTGTAATAAAACCCATCCGGTTTCCCTTCCCGTGTTTGCTGGCCTGCATCCGGATCTGTCAAGCTTTGCATATGCGTCTTTTCACCACCATCAGGCGGCGGATCGTCATCATGATCAAATGGCTTTTTGCCGAGAATTTCTCGATCCAAATCAATCTGGGCATTCAGCTCATCGATGTATTCTTTCGGCGTTTCTTCCACGCTGACCAGCACCTTCCGATGCTTGTTGGCCTTGGCTTTGATGTGCGTGGAGTCGGTATACAGAATCTTTCCGCCGACCAGTCCTTTTGCCATGCATTGCCGCAGAATTTCGTTGAAGATTTGCTCCGCAATGTTGCTGTCGCGAAATCTGCGAACACGGTTGATGCTGATGGTTGCATGATCCGGACCTTTTTCTGTTAGTTTCAGCCCCAGAAACCACTTGAAGGCAACGTTCTCGTTTACGGCATCGGCCAACTTCACCTCTGACTTGATGCCATACAAATATCCCAGCAGCAGCATTCGAAAAAGCAGTTCCGGTTCAATGGCAGGTCTGCCATTATTTTCGCAATACAGCGGCTTGCACAGGCTGTGGATAAAACTGAAATCCACCGCTTCGTCAATTTTCCGCAGTCAATGATCCTGAGGTACCAGCTCATCCAACAGCACAATTTCGTAACCGGTTTGCCGGCTTTCCATCCGTTCCCTCAGCATGCCACCACCCCTTCCTGCGTTGTATAATTCGACATTCGTTTCTCTTTCCCCTTTTGGATTTTTATGGATTTTTTTCATGCCGTTTTTGCTTTATAGCAACAAAGTCCCGCCATGCGTCAGAAAGGCGAGACTTTGTTGATAATCTGAGACAGACTGTCTTTTTCCGTCTCTTCGTGCATAGCTTCGCCCTCCGATCTTTCAGCCGGCAGCGTTGCGCGCCCGGCTTTCTCGGCAGTTGCTCCTTCATATGCCTCATCGTCTTCCGTACCGCTGAACCCAGTCGTGTATTTCCAGCGATGATTTGTTTCACCAGTAAAATGAAGCCTGGATCGCATTGACATTTTCTCTTGCTTTCTCGAATAATCCACGCACGGTATAATGCCAGTGTAGTCATCATCGCAAAATTACGGAGTTTCTGACAGACCCGAAAATGTCCGCAGAATCAGCATTTTTAGGCGTTCCCCATACGGCTTTTGACGGCTTATTTTTTCAGCACGCTGCCAGCAGCGCGACCGCCTGACGACGCTGATCGGGCAGGCTATGGCCATAGAAGTCAAGCGTTGTTCGGGCAGAGCCGTGCCCCAGGAGCATGCTCACCGTCTGAAGATCCACACCCAGCTCCAGCAGTCGTGTGGCAAAGCTGTGACGAAGCGTATGGAAATGAACGTCTGTCAAACC
>CAVKMU010000121.1:0-2895 GCA_963657455.1 bacterium | reverse complement strand
TTGGCGTGTACACAAATGAGTACACAAAAAGTTTGGATGGTCCAACTTTTGTGTGTATCTTTGCACCCGAAACCAAACACAGGAAGAATATGGAGATTGTTACAACAAGAGAATTTAGAGCCAATCAGAAGAAGTATTTTGAGTTGGCGGAACGTGAGACCGTCTTTGTTTCTCGCAAGAATGCCCGTCCCATTGTCATTAGCGTTGCCGATGATGACGATTTCCTTTCAAAGGCTGAACTTTTGTCTATTCAGAAAGGGCTGGAGGATATCAAGAACGGCAGGACTTACAGGATGCAGGAGGGCGAGAGCTTGACGGACTTCTTAAAGCGTACGGAAGCATGTATGAAATAGAATTTTCAGAGGAAGCGACAAAGGAGCTTATCAAGATGATGAAGTCCGATGTACAAGCCTACAAGAAGTTCGAGAGCCTTATCCCAGAACTTCGGGAACACCCATACACTGGTACAGGGCATCCACATCAGCTTCGCCACGTCAATGGCATTTGGTCGAGGAAGCTCGACAAGAAGAACCGACTGCGCTACACAGTCAATGATACGACCGTGGTGGTATTCATCGTGTCGGCCATGGGGCATTATGACGATAAGTAACAAGTAGGGGCTATCTCCTTAGTCCCCTGCTTAGTTGCTGTTCGGAAAGTGACGGGAAACGCCTTATTTGGCGTTTTAAGGCGTTTTCTTGTGCTTTGACGGGAAATTCTACGCGAAGAGGGAGAAAGTGGCTTAAAACGGCTAAAAAGCGGTAATTTTGATATTTTTCGCATCTATTGCGGCTTGCAGCCGGTGTTTTTCAAGGGTAGTTAGAGTTATCCAGGTTAATTTTTTCCCGCTGTCGAGGTGCTTGATGCACGGACATGGCAGGTGGCAGGAGCCGGGGAAGTAGAGAAATCTTTTCTTCGGCTCTTCTTGTGTCCGGTGGAAAATGTGCTCTGAGGTTTGCGTATTTTTATGCAAGTTGTTCCTGGCTTCCAAATTCGGAAGTTATGGAATTGTTTGTTGTAAAATTTTTACAAATCGCTTGCGAAAAGGTGAAGGATTGTTTTACCAGGGGGTAGCCTAATTCCCACTTTTGCCTTTTTGGGCAAAGTGGTGCACCTCAAAGTTTGGTAAACAAACTTGACATTTGTGCGGCAAGCCGTGAGGTGCTTAGGCTCTCCCGAGAGGCGGAGGGATGCTCCCTCTCGACACCCTCACGGAAGACCAAACTATAACTTTTTTGGGATAAACTACAACTTTTTTGTGGGTAAATTACAACGTCTTGTTATTTGATGTTGTAGTCTGTTTTTAGTATCCATCGAGCCATTTTAGCAAGGGATGCACCAGTGAAGTCTTTCTGTAGTTCGAGGAACTTGTTGTAGATTGGAGGGACTTTCTCTATCTCCAGTTCAAGTTGCTTTGCAACTCTCTCGATGTACTTTGGGTCTTTCTTGATGGCTGCACGGAGGAACGTGAGGATTCCACGGTACTCCTTCAGAACCTCGTCGGCAGCTTCCTTCTGCTTTCTTTGGTTCTCTCTGGTATGTACAAAGAACTCGAAGTGTGCCTTCTCTCCTCGACCATCTTGAACGTAGTCAAACCAGAGGTCACATTGATTCTCTTCATAGGCTTCTTTCAACTCTTTTTGTGCTACGTCAAGTACTTTCTGCTTGAACAATGGAAGGAGAGGATATTTGTCTTCGAGCATGAACATTGTACGAAGTTGGCTTATTGTTTTGCCAAACTTTCCCATGTTCTTGTATTGACAACAAAGCTCGTAAAAACGTTGTGAGTATATGCTTTTGAGAGAGATTGCCACGATGAGGGAATATTCAGTGTAGTGTCTTGATAGCTCTACCAGATATGGCATGAGGTCTCGGCTCACCTCCACTTCGTAAGCTCTTTCTTTGGCTATATACTTTGCTTGGTTGATGAAGCCACAATACAGCCAGTTGCCCTCCTTATCTTCCATTTCGATGGTTTTATCTCGAAGGCTTCTGAGTGCTTTCTTGGCTTCCTTTGTGTGATTCTCATCTCTGATGAGGTTTATGTCTTCTGGGTAAATCTTTACTCTCATGGTCTCGAACTCTGTGCGAGGCGGCTCACGTTCTACATAGTTCTTGCGGACATTTTTCACCACAACCAAAAAAGCATTTTTCTCTGTTGGGGTAAACTTGTATCTGGATTCCGTCAATGGGTTGCCTTGGCGGAGAAGTATCTCTTTCTTTTCCTCTGTTGCCATGTTATTTTGTCATTAAGTGTTCCATGCCTGCTGCCTTCATCCACTGGTTGTAGTGCTCGATGGCTGCTTCTCCCTCCAGTCCTTTTGCAATTCTGTCCTTCATCTCTGCATCCCAGACTTGACCTTCGTTTTGCAGGTCTCGACTGATTCTTTCGAGGTGCTCTGCTATCAGTTGTAATTTCTGTTCCATATTCTTGTGATATTTTTGATTTCGACTGCAAAGATAATAAATTATAATCAATCATAATATAAAGTTATAGTTAAAAGATTATAAATAGAGCGGAATACCCACCAAAAAGTTATAGTTTACCCACCAAAAAGTTATAGTTACCCACCAAAAAGTTATAGTTTGGATTTTTTGCAACCTCGCAACTTTCTGATTTCGTGTAAGTTACAAAGGCGAAAAAAGAGGGGGAAAAACTAGATAAAAAACTAGATAAAAAACTACCCGATAAAATGCAGCGATTTTTGGGCGATTTTTTTGTTTTTAGGGGTCGGGGCGCAAGGCCCCTCATCCTCATTCTTGCCTGAAAGTGGATGGGGGACGATTGGAGGATTGGAAGGAGGTTGTGAACAGCAGATAATTCAAAAAGGCAGTTTTTCTTGGCGTGTACACAAATGAGTACACAAAAAGTTTGGATGGTCCAACTTTTGTGTG
>CAVKMU010000120.1:0-2990 GCA_963657455.1 bacterium | reverse complement strand
TGGAAAAGCCGAAGCAAAGCAATTTCACGATTTTCAGTTCACTTGCACTTATATTCCCTGACTGGTCTACCACCTCGGCCACAATTTTGCCGTAGTATGAATTGACGTAGTCGTTTATTGTTTTCCAAAACAAATTGTTTTCATTGCCGCCACGTTCCACTTTCACGAGATTCTTAAACTTCACAGCAAACTGCTCGGGCGAATCTTCACGGCAAAGCTTCACGAGCGAGCTCATCAAAGCCGCATGCTCGTCTAAGATGCGCATCAATTCCGGATTTTGCTTTTGGCAACAGTCAATAGGCTGCCGCCCCACATCGGCTTGACACCTGAATGCCTCATATAATTCCCGCACACGTTTTTTATGCTTATACCAACTAACCACAAACGCCAAAAGAATTATCAGCACTATCACCCCACTAACGCTGGGTAAAACTTGCAGTTTCGCCTTACTCAATTTTGACTCTTTCACAACCCTGTCATAAATTGACACCTCTGCATCTACAACTTTACGAACCGCCTCAGATTCGGAAATAGAGTCAATTCGCTGCCCTCCTCGGCTCAACAATTCAAATGCTTGCCTCAAATCGCCTTTTGCTAGAGCCACACGGCTTTGGGCATAGGCATCAAGCACACGGTCATAGGCATAATGATCATCTGGCGTGGTATGGTCAAGCCAATACTCCGCACTGTCGACCTGGCCAAGCATTGCATACGACATAATCAGCGCCCTGTAGGTTCCCGTTCCCACATAACGCCGGCCACGCTTTATGCAATCAAACGCAAGACTCTTAGCCTTGACCGGATGGTCTTCCAAAGCATAGCACACAGCCATCAATTCCTTATTTTCATAATACAGCATTGAGTCGCCCAGCTCAGTTGCTATTTTGATGGACGACCGCCAGCAACTATCAGAATAGGCACGGTTATACGAACGGCAAACACACACCAGTTCACTTAACGCAATAGCCTGATAACGCTTCGCCCCCACTTGCTCAAACGTTCTCAACGCCTTTGCGCTCAACCTGTAGATATCGCCATAGCGCAAATTGCACATATCATACAATTCAGCCAAATACAGATTAGCCAGCCCATAATTCAGCTCACCTTCGTCAGACATATCCTCAATGACTTGCCGATAGCATCTCACTGCCGCTTGCGCATTGTGCCCCCAAGCCGCCACTCGCCCCTTGCATATCACAGCACGGGCATACCTCTCACGATTTTCATGTCCCCAATGATTCTTATAGTATTTTTGAGATGCCGCAAGAGCGAAAGTGTCGGGCATTACACCTTGGTTAAGTTTGGCCTCACTTATGGCAAGAGCGTATAATGCGCGCTCCGGCAAACTGAATTCAGCAGTATCGTGCATCTCTTTTAACTGTTGCAATGCCGTTGCCGGATAATTAACCCCTTCAGCATATATGCGCTCCAAGTCGCAAAGCCTTTGATTTTCGCGACCACAAGAGGCCAACAAGATGCATATTAGCAAAATCTTTATTTTCATAACACCTCAAAATGCAAAAACAAACATGGCAACGACCAAACCCATTGTGTCGCTGCCATGCTTTATATATTGGCACTTGCGTGCCATCTCCTTGTCTTTAAATCAGTGTTTTATGCGCCCAAGCCCAAGAGTGAGTCCCAACGAGACAAACCCGTGGCTATTGAGAGTGCCTTGAGCCTTATAGCCCACTGTGAGGCGCAGTATGTTCCAAGCCGTTATGCCCACACGGGGCATAAATGCAAATTTCGCACTTGGTCCGCTTTGCGCCACCGAGTATCCAAATGCATCGGTAACAATCTCTGCGTTGCTATCAGATATGTCCATAGCTGTAACCTCACCGATGCCAACACCCCCGAAAGCAGTAACAAATCGCCCTAAGCGATAATTATAATCTGCTGTCAGCATAACGTTGGTGTGGCAAAAATCAATGCGGCAACCGTTCAAATCACGGCAAGTGAAATCACGACTCACATACGCCCCAACATCAACAGGGCAACCCGAGAAACGATAGCGAGCCTCACCGTAAAAGCCAAATTTCACTTTCGATGTCATGTCACGGAACTTTGGCATACCGTAGCACATATCCATGCCCGCTTCTACTTGCACATGATGGTCAGCTTCGCCATAGCAAACAGTAGAGACGCTAGTCTGTGCCTGAATACTGCAAACAGCTGCTATGACAACGACTATAATAGTCAATAATCTCTTCTTCATTGCCCTATCTTGTCTTTTTAGTTATTGTCATCCCTCCCCATTTGTTGTCAAGAGAAGCAGCGACTCTCACTTCACCACAAATGAGCTTTGGGTCATTTATCGACATACCATTCACAAAATTCAGCCAAGATTTCCAGCTACTGGCGAAATTAGTCAAATTAAGAGATATGCCAAAACGCCAAGAATCAAAAAATTTCTTTTCTAACTTTTTTTTATGGTTTCCATCGGCGTTATATGCACGCATAATAGACACTTCTTGTATCGCAGCGCTCAAATCTGCAACGGACTTAAATTTTAGACGGCCTAACGCCGTCAAGTTAGTCTCGTTTTCAATTCCGATGTCCTTAGTGGGACCTAAAGGCTCTACATCTTGGCAGGATGTTGCCATTATCCCCCATACCGACAATAGGGCTAAAACTAATTTTTTTGTTTTCATTTTTCAAATGATTTATAGCGTTATTACATAAAATTTGAACGTGGCAAAATTACTGATTTTTTCCATTAAATAGGGCGCAACAAGGCGCAACATTTATCTTTTAACGTGCTATAAGTCAGACGTTTGCGTTTTCAAAAGCGCAACAAGGCGCAACACGTGTTTTTGGGTGATTTTCAGAGTCGGGCTTATGCAAGCCGCCACACATTAAAATCACCTGGCAAATGCCCAAATCATTCGATTAAACCGGCTTTTTATGACAGGAAAGAAACCTTTTTACAAACATTGATGTTGAGCGCAATAATTGTTGACCCGTTTTAGTTATTTGCCCATTCATGC
>CAVKMU010000119.1:0-3319 GCA_963657455.1 bacterium | reverse complement strand
TTGGGCTGCTGCTCACGCTGTTGTCTGTTTGGTATGATAACAGGGATGAATAGATACCTTTTTTTCTTGTTCATGGTATCGGCGTTGTTGGTCGGGTGCTCTTCGGTTCGTTATGTTCCGGTGGAGAGTGTCCGTACCGACAGCGTGTACATTTACCGTAACGTGACGACTTCGGTAACGATTAAAGATTCGTTGGTGATAGACAGATCGGCCGATACCATCAAAGTGACGCAATACAAGTATGTTGGCGAGCGGTATGAGAACACGGATACGGTCTACATCAACCGTGTGGATACGGTTCGGATTCCTTATGCGGTGGAGAAGCAGCTCGGCAAGTGGGAACAGGCGAAGATCGACATCGGCGGCATGGCTATCGGTTTGGTTTGCGGTGTGATACTGATTGTGTTCGGTTGGATTGTTTATAAGGTACGGAGGGGGTGAACGAAATGAATTTTACACGATATACAATCTTGTTAGTAAGTATAGCAGTCATGATATATAGCATTTGGCAATTATACAAATCTAAGATGAAATAGTGAAAATTATATTAAATTTCTCAGATATGAAAAAATCAGAAATATTTACAAAGGTCCTAGGAATCGTTTCTGTTGAGACAGAAATACCAACTGATACGATCCTATCTGATTCCAAGCGCGGTGAAGTGGTTGATGCACGTTATCTGCTGGTGTATAATTTATTTAAGGAAGGATTGCGCCCATTGTGGATAGCGCAACACATCAAAAAAACAGCTCGTGCAGTAACATTCATCTTGTCGCATTTCCGTGACAGATTGAGCCACGAGAACATCATGAGAAAAGAATACGATAATATTCAGAAAGAGTTACGAAAGGGACTATTGTAATATTCATAACATCTATATAGGTTTGTGCACGGTTAATATTGGCCGGAACTAATACCTACAATTATGGAAGCGGAGAAGATTATCTGTTGCGACTCCAACCGCAACAATGACGCTTTGGCTTATGCAGCCATGGCGAAGAACAACAGTGATCCTATGGCAATGATGGCAGCTATGGGAGGCGGCATGAACAACTGGATGAACAACCCATTTGTCTACTTGGTTTGGATGATGTTCGCCAACCGTATGTGGAGCAATGAGAACGGGAATACCGTTCAAGATGCCGAGATTCAATCCAAGTTGAACCAGTTGTCCACTCAAATCCAAGACGGGAACAACACGTCTCTATTGATGGATGCAGTCAAGGGCAACAATACGGCATTGACACAGCTTGCAAGCAATCTGAATTGCGACTTCAACCAACTGCAATCAGCCGTTTGCGGTGTGCAGTCTGCCGTTCAACAGGTCGCCGGGCAAGTCGGATTCTCTGCCGAGAGAGTGATCAATGCTGCCAATTTGGGCGATCTGAACATTGTGCAGCAGCTTAAAGATTGTTGTTGTCAAACCCAGCAGAACATCATCAAGATGGGATACGACAACCAATTAGGACAGAAGGACATTCAGAATACGATGCAGCAGGGCTTCTCGTACACCAATACAGGGCTTGAGCGCGGCTTCTCTAACATTGGTTACACATTGGCGCAAGGCTTTTGCGATTTGAAGAATGCAGGAACGGCCAACACGCAGCGCATCGTTGACGTGCTTAATGCCCATTGGCAAGAGGATCTGCAATTGCGCTTGAATCGTGCTGAACTTGAATTGAGCCAGCAACGGCAGAACGCAACGCTGATTGCCGCATTGAAGACTACGACAACGACTACCGCAACAACTTAATATGATGAATCTATGACGTTCAGAGATATTCGACAAGGTTACAATGTGTATATGTTCGACAAGGATAGTCTGACTGCTTACGAAGGAAAGGTCGCGAGTGTAAGCCAACCGAGATTCTCCCAACCTCAGACGGGGCAACCGATCAACTATACTTGCCAAGCTGCTCAGATGGTCATTGACGTAACGATAGAAGCTAACGGGCAGGCACGGACGTATGAGATACCCGAATCGTCTTCAATGGTCAATGCTGCACAATTGGTGTTGAGCGTAGACCGCAATGGTATCCTTAGAGAAGTGGAAGCGGTCAAGTCAAGAAGTGAAGAGGTTCTTCGAGATGTTGAGAAGCATCAGAAGACAATACGATCATGTAATCAGATTTTAGAGGATTGGAATCCCGATTTCGCTGAAAAGCGGAAACAAGACGAGCGCATTGCCGGTCTTGAAGGGAAAATGGATAAGATCAGCGAGATGCTTGCTGCTTTCTTGGCGGAGCAGAAAAAGTAACAAGCTTTACATGAGTTTTAGCGAATATGCGGGTTTCGTTTTGTTTTGTGATAATTTATACCAACAGATGAAATAGAACCCACATTCGCCAAAATTCAAATAAATAAATAACTTACCTTTGCATAGGCCACATAGAAAAGCAGGGCATATCGCTCTGCTTTTTGCATTTCTGATGTCATATTGTTGCTGTTGCTAATAATAATAATACGCATGATGCTGTATGTCAATATTATAATGATTTGTTTTCAGATATTGCATCGGAAAATAACAGTTCTAAAGCAACTGTAACCAACTGTTGCCAACCAACAAGAAGCCTCTGATTTTCAGGGGCTTTTCTTTTTTAACACTTCGCAGTCACTTTTTGGTATTGCCAGTTGTTTGCAATACTTTTGCACCATATTTCTACCACGGAACAATTTCAGGCGCGGTTTTTCTTATGGCGAAAACGTCATGGAAGACACGGCATGAGACGCAGTGAGAAAAGTCCATTTCGTCATAGAAGACACGCTGTGAGACGCTATGAGAAATTGCGAGACGTGGTGATACAATATTGAAGACTAAAAAGGAGACTTGATTATGGAAGTAGAACGTATTTGCCAGTGGTGCGGCAAACCCTTTATTGCCCACACGATGGTGTCTCGCTATTGTAGCCGTTCCTGCAATGGCAAGGCTTACAAGGACAAGCAGCGAAAAGAGAAACTGCAAAAGTATGAGGAGGAACAAAACGATCGTCCGCTGCATACGGTCGGGACGATTGGTGACAAGGCATACCTGTCGCCAGGTGAAGTGGCAACCCTCTTGGGCATCAGTCGTGCCACCATTTACCGCCACATGGCGAGTGGTTTTGTCCGGGCACTGCAACTTCGTGGACGTACCTTCATACGGCGTGCTGACATTGAAAGACTTTTCGACGAGGCACCTTCTTACAAGAAGCGTTCCTATGGTCGAAAGGTAAAGACGCTCTACTACACCACGCAGGAAATCATGGACAAGTATCATATCCAGAAGAAAACCATCTACCGCAGGTGCCAGCTCAACGGCATCCCGAAGATAGAGGAAGGC
>CAVKMU010000118.1:0-3866 GCA_963657455.1 bacterium | reverse complement strand
ATTGATTTTCAAATGAATATACGCCCAAAACCAATCTGATCTCAATGTTGTATGCTGATTTTTACTCTGAAATGAGAATATTGAATAGTTAAATAATGCAAATCCACTTCTTCTATTCATTGAATTATGAGAATAAAATAGTATCTTTGCGAGGATTTTAGAAAAAGGATATAACAATTATATAAAATAGATGCAAAAAAATTGTGTATCAGTCTAATCTAAAATAGAAAGTAGAATTTATTAATAATATAATCGAAGTTTAAAAAGAAAAAAAATGCCTACAATTCAGCAATTAGTTAGAAAAGGAAGGGAAACTTTGGTGGAAAAGGGTAAATCACCTGCATTGGATTCATGTCCTCAGAGACGTGGCGTTTGTGTACGTGTTTACACTACTACACCGAAAAAACCGAATTCAGCAATGCGTAAAGTAGCCAGAGTTCGTTTGACAAATGGTAAAGAGGTTAACTCTTATATTCCTGGAGAAGGTCACAATTTGCAAGAGCACTCAATCGTATTGGTAAGAGGTGGTCGTGTAAAGGATCTTCCGGGTGTGCGTTACCATATCGTTCGTGGTACTTTGGATACAGCTGGCGTTAATGGACGTACTCAACGTCGTTCAAAATATGGCGCTAAACGTCCGAAGGCTGGTGCTGCACCTGCTGCAAAAGGTAAAAAATAATTTTTATCCCCTTTCAAACTGAGAATTTAAATTAAGTATTAAAGCTGGTTTGAGTATTTGGATAGGCTAAAGGTTGAGTAAATGGTTCAGCGGAACTGTTGAAGACAAATTAAAGGCAACCAAAGAAATAAACGAAATTTTAAAGAAAAAATGAGAAAAGCAAAACCAAAGAAAAGACAGGTATTGCCAGATCCTGTTTTCGGTGATGTAAAGGTAACGAAATTCGTTAACCATTTGATGTATGACGGAAAGAAGAATACCGCTTATGAAATCTTCTATTCTGCATTGGAAACTGTAAAGGCTAAATTGCCAAATGAAGAGAAGTCTGCACTAGAAATCTGGAAAGCTGCACTTGATAATATTACTCCCCAAGTTGAAGTTAAATCTCGTCGTGTAGGTGGTGCTACATTCCAAGTACCGACAGAAATTCGCCCTGATCGTAAAGAGTCTATCTCTATGAAGAATTTGATCATCTTTGCACGTAAACGTGGAGGTAAAACAATGTCTGATAAATTGTCGGCAGAAATTGTTGATGCATTCAATAATCAGGGTGGTGCCTTCAAAAGAAAAGAAGATATGCACCGTATGGCAGAGGCTAACCGCGCATTTGCACACTTTAGATTTTAATAATTAGAAAGCAGATTACAATACAATGGCAACAAAAGCTGACGAACAATTAAAATATACCAGAAACATTGGTATTATGGCGCACATCGACGCCGGAAAGACTACGACTTCTGAACGTATTCTTTTCTATACCGGTTTGACTCATAAAATCGGTGAGGTACATGATGGTGCAGCTACTATGGACTGGATGGAGCAAGAGCAAGAACGTGGTATTACTATCACATCTGCTGCAACAACAACTTTCTGGAACTATAACAACGATAAATATAAGATCAACTTGATTGACACTCCGGGACACGTCGACTTTACTGTGGAAGTGGAGCGTTCATTGCGTATCTTGGATGGTGCTGTTGCGGCATTTTGTGCAGTAGGTGGTGTTGAGCCACAGTCGGAAACAGTATGGCGTCAAGCTGATAAATATAATGTTCCGCGTATCGGTTATGTGAATAAAATGGACCGTTCAGGAGCAAACTTCTTTGAAGTAGTCCGTCAGGTAAAAGATGTATTAGGTGCAACTCCTTGTGCAATCCAAATTCCTATTGGTGCTGAAGAATCATTCAAAGGTGTAGTCGACTTGGTTACAATGAAGGCTATTTACTGGCATGATGAAACAATGGGTGCTGAATACGAAATCGATGAAATTCCAGCGGAATTGCAGGCGGAAGCTGAAGAATGGAGAGACAAAATGCTCGAAACTTTGGCTGAGTGTGATGATGCTTTGATGGAAAAATACTTTGATGATCCTTCAACGATTACAGAAGAAGAAATCAAGGTGGCTATCCGTAAAGGTACATTGTCTATGCAGATCAATCCGATGATTTGTGGTTCTTCTTTCAAGAATAAAGGTGTTCAGACATTATTGGATGCAGTATGTGCATACTTGCCTAGCCCGGAAGATACTCCGGCTATCGAAGGTACTGATCCAAGAGATCCGGAAGTGGTGATCACTCGCAAACCATTGTTCGAAGAACCTCTGACAGCATTGGCATTTAAGATTGCTACAGATCCTTATGTTGGCCGTTTGTGTTTCTTCCGTGTATATTCTGGTTCAATGCAGGCTGGCTCTTACGTGCTGAACACTCGTTCGGGAAAGAAAGAGCGTATCTCTCGTTTGTTCCAGATGCATTCAAATAAGCAGAATCCGATGGAGGTTATTGGTTGTGGTGATATAGGTGCAGGAGTCGGTTTCAAAGATATCCGTACAGGTGATACTTTGTGCGATGAAAACAATCCGATCACTTTGGAATCAATGGAATTCCCTGATCCGGTTATCGGTATCGCTGTTGAACCTAAGACTCAGAAGGACTTGGATAAATTGGGTATGGGCTTGGCTAAGTTGGCTGAAGAAGATCCGACTTTCCGTGTTCAAACTAATGAGGAAACAGGTCAGACGGTCATCAGCGGTATGGGTGAGCTCCACTTGGATATCATTATTGACCGTTTGAAACGTGAGTTCAAAGTAGAATGTAATCAAGGTAGACCTCAGGTTACATACAAAGAAGCTATCACTAAACCTGTTGAGTTGCGTGAAGTTTACAAGAAGCAATCTGGTGGTCGTGGTAAATTCGCAGATATCATTGTTCGTTTGGAACCTGCAGATGAAAACTTCGAAGGTGCTTTGCAGTTTATTGACGAAGTAAAGGGTGGTAACATTCCTAAGGAATTTATCCCATCTGTTCAGAAAGGTTTCGAGAAGGCTATGAAGAATGGTGTTTTGGCCGGTTACGCTTTGGATAAATTGAAAGTTACTTTGATTGACGGATCATTCCACCCGGTTGACTCAGATCAGTTGTCATTCGAAATTGCTGCTATTCAGGCATTCAAGAACGCTTCTGAAAAGGCCGGTCCTGTTTTGATGGAGCCTATTATGCAAATGGAAGTTGTAACTCCTGAGGAGAGCATGGGTGATGTTATTGGTGACTTGAACAAACGTAGAGGTCAAGTTGAAGGTATGGAAACAAGCCGTACGGGTGCTCGTATCGTAAAAGCAAAAGTTCCATTGTCTGAGACATTCGGTTATGTAACAGCTTTGCGTACTATTACATCAGGTCGTGCAACTTCTTCAATGCAGTTCTCTCACTATGCTCAAGTTTCATCTGCAATTGCTAAGCAGGTGTTGACTGAGGTTCAGGGACGTGCTGATTTGATCAAGTAATTATAAAGAAACATACATTTTAAAACATATGAGCCAAAAGATCAGAATTAAATTGAAGTCTTACGATTACTCTTTGGTTGACAAATCAGCAGAAAGAATCGTAAAGACTGTAAAGGCTACAGGTGCAGTGGTTAGCGGTCCAATTCCTCTTCCTACTCACAAACGTATCTTTACTGTAAACCGCTCGACTTTTGTAAACAAAAAGTCACGTGAGCAATTTGAATTATCTTCTTACAAAAGATTAATTGATATCTATAGTTCAACAGCAAAAACTGTAGATGCCTTAATGAAGCTTGAATTGCCAAGCGGTGTAGAAGTAGAAATTAAAGTGTAATTTTTAATTATTAAGTGAAATGCCAGGATTATTAGGAAAGAAAATCGGAATGACATCCGTTTTCAGTGCCG
>CAVKMU010000117.1:0-4345 GCA_963657455.1 bacterium | reverse complement strand
TGCCCTTCGGGCAATTAAAATCTTTCTAAAGATTTTAATTGGAGTTCAGTATGACAGTGGCTTTACTATAGCACAGTTCCCCGGGTTTCGGAAGGGGAAGCTTGAATTTTCCGGAAAAACATGTATAATGAACGAAGAAACGGAGGATTTATAGTGTGAAAGTGAGTACCGATCCAGTGAAGATTGAAAAAGGGCGCACGAGAACGCCCCTGCAATTACTCGATTTTGCAAGGTCAAAACCTATTTAGCAAAAGGCTAAGCAACAGATAACCCCTGCTTCTCAAGGAATCGTGTCGCCTGCTTAATTGCTTTGGCAAGCTGTTGCTCCTTCAAATGTTCAGGCATATCAATTTTGTAGAGGTCAACAGGATTCCAAAGTTCACCGGTAGAGAACATCGAATAGATGGCAGTCAGAATCATTCTGGCAATGGCGATAATCGCTCTTTTCTTGCCACGGCGCTTGGCAATTCGCTCATACTTCAAGGCATAGTAAGGATTGTTCTTGTCTTTCACTGCGGCGTGAGCAACTTGAACCAATATGGGCTTCAAATAGACACCAGCCCTGGAAATACGGACAGATTTCTTCTTGCCGGCAGATTCATTGCTGCCAGGAGCGAGACCGGCCCAGCAACACAAACGCTTAGAGGAAGTAAACTGGTCCATATCTACACCAATTTCAGAGATGATGATAATCGCGGAGTTGCGGTCAATGCCCGGAATGGTGCATAGCAGATTGATATAGCTATCATACTTTTCCACCATCGTAGTGACACAGGCATCTACCTTTGCGATTAAGGATTCAATGAAATCATGGTGTTCACGGATGATTTTGATTCGCTCTTTTTGGTCAGGGGCAATAGAGAAGCCTTCAATGGATTCCAGCACCAAGTCAGCTTTCTTTTTGAGAGAACGCTTCAACAGGGAAACACAATGGTCAGGGGCAAAAGATTCGTCGGATGTAAGGTAATCCGTAATAGCAGTTGCGGACACGCCAAACATATCAGACACAACAGAATCCAATGCCACATTGCAGACGGTGAACGCATTTTGAAAACGGTTTTTCTCACTGCTTTTCATCGAAACCAGCTTGTAGCGGTAGCGGGTAAATTCACGGAGAATACGGATATCCAATTCTGGGATGAAGCTACTTTTCACAAGGCCAATACGGAACAAATCACCGATCCACTTGGAATCTTTCGTATCATCCTTGTTTCCCTTTACAGCCTTCACCCATTTTGGATTGGCAATGACTACACGAATACCGCGTTTTTCCAGAATGTTGAATACAGGAACCCAATACTTTCCGGTGGATTCCATACAGACATCCAAACAGTTGTGTTCCAACAGCCAGTCCGCAAAACGGTTCAGGTCAGAATTAAAGGTGCTGAAACGCTTCTTCTGATAATGGGGCTGCAAGCTGTCTGCGGGTGTGGTGATAATGGTTGCAACCACAAATGTTTTGTGAACATCTACACCGCAGCAGGTTGGAAATACGACTTTCACGACAAAACCTCCTCGTCAAATAATGGTGAGGAGAATGCAGGGACTGAACCGCCAAGCAATTTAACAGGTGTTAAAACAATCCTTAGTGTACGGGCTCGAGACGCCACTTATTTGTGCTTGTATAGGCGATTCTGGCACTGATTGACATACTGGTTTGAGCTTTTGATGCAATCTACAACTCACCTCCCCGTGCGCTGTAGTGTGCACCCTCCCCAAAACAAATTTTACAAGAAAGGCGGTCGTTTGTCTGCATACTTTCATTCCTATTTGTGCGGACGCGAAGCGGCCGAATGGTTGATTAGTGTGAAAGTGAGTACCGATCCAGTGAAGATTGAAAAAGGGCGCACGAGAACGCCCCTGCAATTACTCGATTTTGCAAGGTCAAAACCTATTTAGCAAAAGGCTAAGCAACAGATAACCCCTGCTTCTCAAGGAATCGTGTCGCCTGCTTAATTGCTTTGGCAAGCTGTTGCTCCTTCAAATGTTCAGGCATATCAATTTTGTAGAGGTCAACAGGATTCCAAAGTTCACCGGTAGAGAACATCGAATAGATGGCAGTCAGAATCATTCTGGCAATGGCGATAATCGCTCTTTTCTTGCCACGGCGCTTGGCAATTCGCTCATACTTCAAGGCATAGTAAGGATTGTTCTTGTCTTTCACTGCGGCGTGAGCAACTTGAACCAATATGGGCTTCAAATAGACACCAGCCCTGGAAATACGGACAGATTTCTTCTTGCCGGCAGATTCATTGCTGCCAGGAGCGAGACCGGCCCAGCAACACAAACGCTTAGAGGAAGTAAACTGGTCCATATCTACACCAATTTCAGAGATGATGATAATCGCGGAGTTGCGGTCAATGCCCGGAATGGTGCATAGCAGATTGATATAGCTATCATACTTTTCCACCATCGTAGTGACACAGGCATCTACCTTTGCGATTAAGGATTCAATGAAATCATGGTGTTCACGGATGATTTTGATTCGCTCTTTTTGGTCAGGGGCAATAGAGAAGCCTTCAATGGATTCCAGCACCAAGTCAGCTTTCTTTTTGAGAGAACGCTTCAACAGGGAAACACAATGGTCAGGGGCAAAAGATTCGTCGGATGTAAGGTAATCCGTAATAGCAGTTGCGGACACGCCAAACATATCAGACACAACAGAATCCAATGCCACATTGCAGACGGTGAACGCATTTTGAAAACGGTTTTTCTCACTGCTTTTCATCGAAACCAGCTTGTAGCGGTAGCGGGTAAATTCACGGAGAATACGGATATCCAATTCTGGGATGAAGCTACTTTTCACAAGGCCAATACGGAACAAATCACCGATCCACTTGGAATCTTTCGTATCATCCTTGTTTCCCTTTACAGCCTTCACCCATTTTGGATTGGCAATGACTACACGAATACCGCGTTTTTCCAGAATGTTGAATACAGGAACCCAATACTTTCCGGTGGATTCCATACAGACATCCAAACAGTTGTGTTCCAACAGCCAGTCCGCAAAACGGTTCAGGTCAGAATTAAAGGTGCTGAAACGCTTCTTCTGATAATGGGGCTGCAAGCTGTCTGCGGGTGTGGTGATAATGGTTGCAACCACAAATGTTTTGTGAACATCTACACCGCAGCAGGTTGGAAATACGACTTTCACGACAAAACCTCCTCGTCAAATAATGGTGAGGAGAATGCAGGGACTGAACCGCCAAGCAATTTAACAGGTGTTAAAACAATCCTTAGTGTACGGGCTCGAGACGCCACTTATTTGTGCTTGTATAGGCGATTCTGGCACTGATTGACATACTGGTTTGAGCTTTTGATGCAATCTACAACTCACCTCCCCGTGCGCTGTAGTGTGCACCCTCCCCAAAACAAATTTTACAAGAAAGGCGGTCGTTTGTCTGCATACTTTCATTCCTATTTGTGCGGACGCGAAGCGGCCGAATGGTTGATTGATATGGAGGAAGAGATTATGGACGACAATATTCTGGTCATCGGCATCGCCGGTGGTACGGGCAGCGGCAAAACCACCCTGATGAACAATCTGATCTCCCGCTTTGAGGGCATGGTCACGGTCATCAGCCACGACAACTACTACAAGCGCCACGACGACATGACCTACGAGGAACGCAGCCAGCTCAATTACGACGAGCCTGCCGCCTTCGACACCAGCCTGATGGTCTACCATCTGGAGGAACTGCGCCGGGGGCACGCCATCGAATGCCCGGTGTACGACTTCACCATCCATAACCGGTCGGAGCAGACCATCCACATCGTGCCGAAAAAGGTCATCATCGTGGAGGGCATTCTGATTTTCGAGAACGAGGAACTGCGCAATTTGATGGACATCCGCATTTTCGTGGACACCGACGCGGACATCCGCCTGTGCCGCCGGATCAAGCGGGACGTGAACAAGCGGGGCAGAACCCTGGAAAGCGTACTGAAGCAGTATCAGGACACGGTCAAGCCCATGCACGAGCGGTACGTGGAGCCGAGCAAGAAGTATGCCAACATCGTCGTCCCCGAGGGCGGAAAGAATCTGGTGGCGCTGGATATGATCATCGGCCGCATCCAGCGGCATCTGGAGGAAACATGAATTACGAAAGCCTGATTTTTGACATCGACGGCACCCTCTGGGATTCCCGGGCGCTGGTGGCGGAGGGGTACAACATCCAGCTGAACAAGGAGGGGCTTTCCCGGTACTGCATCACGGCGGAGACCCTGAAACCCCTGTTCGGCCGGGTGATGACGGAAATTGCCGACGTTATCTTTGCCGACTTTCCGGAAAAGGAGCGCTACGCCCTGATGGCGCGGTGCATGGAGACGGAAAACCGCCATCTCCACG
>CAVKMU010000116.1:0-4428 GCA_963657455.1 bacterium | reverse complement strand
AATCCCTCTCTCTCCGCTGAGAAGGAAGTCAGAAATGACTTCCTTTTTTTGTTTTAGCACCCATCGCGCATCGCTCAATCAGAATAGGGCACGATTTGTTTTGACTCTAATCGCTGCATGCCATTTGTCTACCACTATATAAAGTGGTAAGTTACCACCTTAATTTTATTATTAATCAGAGAAGTCCATTCCCTTCTGCGGTATTTATTTTACTAACAAGACATGATTCGCCACACAAATTATACTCTTAGTTTGTTCCAAGTCGATGTTTCTAACTCATTTCTTGTAAGGGAAAATTCTATCTTTATAGTTTGATATTTAGCTTTGCGATAAACTATGAGTATATTATACGGAACAAAAATAAACTAACTGCTTGCCAATACCGCACCGACAGGACTATTGTTTGCTGACTGGCTAAAAAAGAAAGGCTATTCAGGCCAACTGTAAAAAGAAAAACAGGGACTCTGGATGGCTGACATCGAGGTGCAAAGGTGTGATGTGTCGCACTGGTAGCCGTTTGAATGCTTATGATGCCATAGCGTCATATAACAAACAGATGGGTGGTACGATGCTGTAGGAATTACTGCAAAAATAGTCGCACCATATGATTATTTTTGCAGTGATTTCATTCTGTTCTTTTATTTCTATCCAAGAACTCTACGGATTACCATATATCCTTATTAGCCTATTTTGTGTAAATACACATTATTAACGACTACAAAGTTAGTCTTATTCCTTTGTTCTTGCAAATTCATATCTTTTACCGAATAAAATGTGTTTCTTGCCGTCCGCTGTACTATCACAGGGCGCTTCCGTGTATGCCACAATAAGCGTATAACAAGGAATAAGGTGTTCCGTAATTATGCAGAAAGAGGTAAAAGCACCATTGGATGGTGTTTCGGTTTCAAGTTACACATGATATGCAATGAGAGAGGTGAACTGCTTAACTTTATCCCAAATCGGTCTGCAGACTTGAATTGAAAATTAGGCAATTAAGAGAAAGGTTTGGATGGACTAAAAATAGCCTTCCAAATCTCTCTCTCTTGTTTGGTTTGCGCTAATCTGCGTATCCAGAGATAATCTCGGTTGAATAGAACAAAATTATTTGACGACCAACATATCAGGATATTTAATAGAAAGCTTATCCAACAGAGCAATAGCTTCTTCTACATAGTCCGAACCGTTATTGTGGTAGCATAGACAGTTGACTGTATTGGCTTGCTGATTTATATCATTGTCACCTTCATCTGATAGTGTACCAACAATAGTATGTGCGATACCTAAATCTTGCAAAACATCCGAAGAAACGCCGTACAGATGCCAACCGTCGATTTCTATATCCAGTCTCACTTCATTGGAGATACGTGAAAGTATGATAGGACTCCCTCCATGATTGTCTAGATATATGTAATATTTTTCCTGTGAGAGCAATTCCACCAATCGGTTCAACATCTTCCAAGCCACGTTTGTAGCTGAGAAATATCCACTTTGTAGAATACATACATCCAAGGAAGAGGCATTTGGGTCAAAAGAGTTTTGTTCTTCAGCTCTTTGAAAATAGAGATAACCATAGTCCGTAGAACGGTAGGCTACAGTAATTTCACCAGCGTATTTCACGGCATAATAGCGCCAGTTCTCAGGACACACGGACTTTGTGCAACCTACCATTGCACTTACCGGAACCGACGTGTCTATCAAGTCAAAGACTTCCATGATACGGTTACGGCTTCCGAATTTATGATAGCCGGTAAAATTTTGCCAGGAACCGTTGATAACGCCATAGTAGCGATATCCCTCATGGTTCAAGCGGCACATGGAATAATCGCCTAAAGAGAGAAGGGCAGACCGTTTCTGTTCTTCTCTCAACTTTTCATTTGCTGATGACACAAAGAAATGTTTAGCTTTGCCCAAACGATTTTTCAGGCTCTGTACAAACGAACTGCTATTAAGATCCAATTTGCCATCGTCATTCAATCCTATGGTGAAAGCCTGCAGTGTTCCATTGATTTCGGAGACATCCTCATATTGATACAAACTCCTCCATACGTCTCTTGAACTTTCTTTTTGCTGTTCCTCATTCCATGAAAGTGAATTGAACCCTTTCGCTTTACTAAACTTCAGTAGTTGCCCGTGCATCAGACGCGAAGTGTCATTCAATAAATCCGTCAATCTTTCTTCACGGGTCTGGTCTGCACTGTTGGCGATAAGATTCCGCAGATGGCGTTCGCGTATAACAAATTCCTCCTTGTCAAGGTTAAGGTACAGACCGAGGAAATAAGAATACAAACGGATGTAATCACCAGCATGCATATCTCCCTTTATGGCAGAAGACAAACTTTCGTTGAAATCGGCTTTAAGCTCATATGGGATATTCTGGTGGCAAGCGGACAAAGTATCCAAAACCATCTCCATCGACCTTACTCTGATAGTACTAGACAGATGGTGAGCCAAACACTCGTCACTTATATCCTTATATTTAGGTTTGTCATACCCAGAGATATAATCAAAGCAAACAAATATGGTGCGTAGCATATTCATATAAGAAGGATCCACGGCTTTCAAGTCCGGCGTGTAATCAAGAGCTTCCCATATAAATTGCATCCACGTAGTATCAAACTTGATGGCGATTTTATTCGCCTTGTCGATGTTAATCTTTCGTATCAGTTTATGTATCTTCGCCTTGACAATCTCAAAAGAAGTCAGGGGCTTTCCCCGAGAGTTCATCTTGTTGTAAAGATCATCAGACAAGTCAAACCGCCCGAAATCAAGAATATAGAAATTGATGGGGCAATCACATGAAGTTAGTTTGTCCCACAAATCGGTCTGATGGCCAAATGTTGCATGAATTCTATCCAGAACGACCAGCATAGATATGATAGATGGATCGGCGTAGAAAGACCCTCTAAACTCATCCAAGTTTTCCAGATATTCGCTTATGACCTTTTCTCTCGTTCCATTCATACTGATTTCATTCGCCAAGTCCTTGTGCTTGGCAAAAAGGATCTGTTTGCAAAAGGTCACGGTACAGTTTCTCGTTGCATAACTGAAACGAGCCAAGGTAGCAAAATCCTCCTCTCTTGCGTCTGGAGAGATAAGTGCTGCGTAATAATGAAGCAAGAAAAGCGTTGTAAGTCGTTGCTGACCGTCAAGTGGCATGAAATCCTTCGCAATGGAATCACTCCCATAGACAAAATCCAGCGTCTCCTCTTTCCAGTCATTCGAATCTTGCGTTACACTATCCAAGGCCGTCTTGAATGTTGATAACATATTGGAAAGAACCCTTTCCGTTTTCTCTGTTCCTGCCCCATAGATGTAGTCACGTTGCAGGGTCGGTATGCTGATGGGCTGTTTGCTGACCAGTTTCCAAAATGTAGTTTTATATCCTATTTGATTATCCATGATTTTCAAGTTTGAATTACAATGCCGTGGCAACTATATATGGAGCCAGTTTTTTCTTAATATCCTCATAATACAGAATTCTGTCCCGTTGCCCCCAAGAATGTATCTGAAGTTCCTCTTGGTCATACATTTTCAAAAATACCTTATGGGTGCAAATTGGATAATACTTATTTGAGGATATTTCATTGCATATCAACTGACGCTTTACTTCAAACGGCGATTTACCTACCATTGCATTTTGCCCTAAATCCAACAATGTCATATTTGACAACTGGTGTACGGCAACCGCTTTGTCGGCTTTAGCATCCAGCAAATCATAAAATCTGGCAACATCGTCAAACAGGGCTTTAATCTTGTCATATCCATATGTTTTTGAACGGCATATTGGCTCGTCACGTTCCAACGCCTCGATGATGTTCTTTTGCTCTTGTGTAAGTTCGGGACTGCCTAAAGACATCTTTTTCAGAGCATCCTTGTTGCAGACGATCCATTCGTACCACGAATCCTTTTTCTTTTCTGGGAGACAATCCGAGTTCTGTGCATGGATATGCTCCAAAGTCCAAGTCTTGTCTACTCTTTCTTCCTTTCCGTTGACCATTTTGTAGTTATATCTAAACCTGTCGAACGAGAAGAAGTTACCTTCCTTCTGCAGTCTTGTGGTTTCCACATTATAAAGAAGCAAAAGTTTTTTGATGTACTTATAATGCGTACTTACGTCATAGCGCAATTGTTCCAAGCTCACGATAGGCAGATTGGTTCCTTTGTCTTTAGGAAGCGTCATGGCATCCTTGATAAGGTTTACCATATGCTGTTCTTTCAGAACTCTCCGCTTTATTTTTGAGTTCAGAAGACTGCAAATCACATCGTCTTCCGTCCCAGGTGATGCAATGGCATTAAGAAAACCTATTCTGTGATACAAGTCCCTGTCATGATACCAGTATTGTAACTTGTCAAAAACACTAAGCACACGCTCCCATGTATTCCAAGCATCATTGTCCTTGTCAATCAGTTTCTTGAAATAAAGATAAG
>CAVKMU010000115.1:0-4869 GCA_963657455.1 bacterium | reverse complement strand
ATCCTCTGAAAGCTGTTAGTGTTTGATATAATTGTGATGCCATAAGCTGTATAGGTGTGTTAGTTGTTGTGCAAACTTCCCTGCATTATTAGGACCGATGATAACATTTATACCTTATTTGAAAGAAATTTCCTTATCCTTGAAATTTCTGTAACCTACAATATGGATTTTTGATATATACATATGCTAATACATTTATTTACTCACCTTTTTTGTATCTCCATTCGTCGCTTTGCATACTTTTTTGCAGCGTCAAGAGCATCAGCATACAGTTTTATTAACTCATCCTTTTGTTCATCAGATAACATTGGCACATGCGAAATATCTTGCCTATAGCCATATTTCAAAGTACTCACAAATATCTCCAAATCTTTAGCATTTCCATCAAAAAAAACGCATTTCTTAACATCTCTGTAGCCTTAATCAACTCTATATTATTAATCATAATTCTAATTTTACAACTTACTACTCATATTCTTTATCCAGACCTCGCATCGTTTAACAAATTCCGCATACTCCTTATCAGACATTCAACAACATATACGGCAACCTCGCATCTATCATCTCTTGAGGCACACCGCAGTTCTTTGCCATCTCTGGCCATTTAGCAGTCGTCTCACAAACCTTATCTATAATCTCTGCCGCATTCTTAATATTGTTTGCTGCCGCACAAACTAGAAGGTCTTGCCTCGTAATGTCATCAAATTTGCCATTTATAGACATCTGATGAGTATCTGTCCAAGAACCTTTCGGATTATATGCAAAACCGATATCATATGCTGGAGATAATGTCCATTTGCCCGTCTTATCCATAAGGAAAGATATGTTCTTTGTATGATCATCCTGATTTCTTATCACGACATTGAAGACCATTCTTAGGAACATCTCCTCAGCTTGCGAATATGAGAGACGCAAGCGGCGCATTACATTAAATGCCTGTTCATATGAATATGCACGGCGAAGATGAAAATCATAATGGGCCATTCCGCATAATGTCTGCATATGGATTTTTTCACCATTTGCTCTATCGAATCGTTTTGTCAAGAAATGGGCTCTGCCATTCTCTTCAATCAAAGAGCAATCAGCCATTTCTATACCACATTCCTTAGCCAACAGAGAGAAAGAATATTCAAGCCTTCCAAAGTTCTCAGTTTCCTTAAATCCAGCTTCAGCCGAAACACCATCCAGTTTAATCAGATAATAATCAAACCCTTCCGGAGCTGGCACCTGTCCTGATCTTACTTCTCCGGTATACTTGTTATATGAAATTATCGCCTTCGCTCTTTGACCACCGGCAGATGTCCCAAGTCGCAGAATCTCTGCAATTGCTGCTTTCCTGTCAATGTCTAAATTGGCACCGAATACTTCCTTTTTTGATAGAGCTTCCTTCGCAACTTCCACCAATGAATCAATTTCAATCTTCATATCAGCGGAAGCAGGTCCGGTTGCAGGTTCAAACTCTAAAGCTCCCATACAACGCTGCCCTAAAAAGCATAGCGTCTCAATAGGATTGCCTACCGTCCTGCCAGTCAGAGTAAGCCATTTGTCAAACAATGCACGTCCGTATGTATCCGGAAGAGAATCTGCCAGCATACCAGGCAGGCCATTGAATACTTCCCTATTGAGATTTCCAAATGAATATATACGCCCCTGTTGCACAGGCATCATCAACGGAGATGGCTCAATTCCTTTTCCAGCAAACTGTGCGTCATACTCAAAACGAGCGACCTCATAGGAACTATCCCATCTAAATGTTCCGACATTCATGCCGAACATTTTCACTTTTGCTACATCTACCATTCTGATTCTTCCTTATCTTTCTTTAAAGTTCCAACAGCCCTCTTTCTTCTGCCCTTCTTCGCAGAATTTACCATATCAAAGTATTCACTTGGACTCATCTGTTCCTCTTCACAAAGATGACTAAGTTCATCGAGCATACCGAGCGTCCTCAATATGCGAAGCAATGTATCAAATGAGCCGATTTTCCCAGCTTCTACTTTTTTCACCGAAGACAGCGATATCGAAGACGATTTTGCCAGACTATCCTGAGTGATATTCTGCTTAAGCCTGACCGCTTTGATCTTTTCTCCTATTCTTTTTTCAATTTGAGCATCAGAGAGTGAATACATATCTTCCATAATAGCTACATTTTAAACTCTTATAGCGCAAAGATATTAATTGTGGTTTAATTTTCAGCCATTGTTTCATACTATTTTATAGCACTTCTGACTGTCATTACACTTTTTTCAACGAATAAGGCTCGCTTTGATACACTTTTCCATCAAAATTGGGGTTTGAAAACTACACTTTTCCGTAAAATCAACATTTGCAACGGACGCAGAAGAAAATCCTCGAGAGTTTTCTTATCCTGGAGTTGGAGCTGGTATGTCGATACGAATAGCTGATTGTCCATTCCGGCAAGCGCATACTCAACCATCTGCGCACCTTTCTGCGTGCACAACAGAAGTCCGACAGGCGGATTGTCCCCTGGGCGCATCTCATTCTTTTTCCAGTATGACACATAGGAATTCAACTGGCCGAGATTCTCGTGCGAGGGAAGGCTACACTATTTCATACTAAAGAATTATACAATCTGATTTGTCGTTCAAAAATTGTATAGAACAGGTTTTGTTCCGTTTTTATTATCCCTAATCGGTTTGCCAGTGACTGCCAACATTTTACCGTATTCAGTACTTTACTAATGATTTGCTGAGCAATATGCTTCTGTAGCATATATTCTTCACTAGAATTCAGCAATTCATTAAAATCCGATTTATTGGTATAGCCGTTGATTAACAGACTCTGATACTCATTC
Source organism: bacterium (assembly GCA_963657455.1). Taxonomy (GTDB): domain Bacteria; phylum Bacteroidota; class Bacteroidia; order Bacteroidales; family Tannerellaceae; genus Parabacteroides. Next base: position 2,054 of record CAVKMU010000115.1, on the reverse strand, counting down.
AGCGTTGGATTCATATCGTAAGCCGGAGCCAAAGTCCATCCCTTGGATGTCAGAAGGAAACCATGATTACGGAAATGATCATCACTATTGCCTATGCAAATATTAAACGCTACACGGCGATACAATTCTTGCAGATTATCCTCCACGTTGGTACAGTTCTGAAGTATAAAATCGACAATATCCAGATAGCCATGGCCGGTATTGGCATTATCACCATCATTTAAGCCCAAAAGAGTCATTGCTGAAGCAAAGTGTATGCGCTTACCGTCTTCCTTCCTGTCAAATCGTCGGGAAAGCAATGTATGGTATTTGTCGTTTGTGAAGATTACTCTTGTCTCTGCTGTGTGTATGCCAGCCTTCTTTGCCAATAAGTGCGAGAAATGTTCCCAAAGCCCAATATCATAATCATCTTTGCGGGACGGAAACTTTGCTATATGCAGAATCTTGTTCTCGTCAATCACACTTGCCTTTGGACGCGCTCCGCCAAGGGACGAACCCGGTTGTACAAGCTGCTCGATCCAGCGTCTTTCTGGCAGGTGGTTCTCCTCATCACTTTTTTCAATCTCAGAACTGGCATCAATTAGTTCTCGGATATCGGTTATTGGTGGAATTCTCAGAACTTCACTTGCCTTGATATATTCTCCGTCCAAGGAGTCCTTAAAACGGAGACCACCCATGCGTGAGTAGTCTTCGATTCCGACAAGATAGTCAAAGGATGAAAGACGGCGGACAGGACGCTTCTCCTCTTTCGCCAGAATCTGTTCCCTGCGATTTATCAATGTGCGTCCCCATCTGTCTGGAAGGGCATCCGAAAAACATCCGAAAATATCCTTGCCAGGAGTTGTATATTGCTATATTGCTGCCCGGGATAGTTGTTCAAGTCATCACTCAGAAACAAGTTGCCATAGTCCCTTAGCCAGTCATCACTATAGCAAAATCCATAACTATCTGAGCCACGAAGCGATTCATAGCTCAGTTCTCCGATCAGCTTTGGTTCTTTAAGCCAATCAAAGGCAGCGAAGACATATAGTCGTTTCATGGTTTATTCTTTTTTAGATGCTCTCGCTCGCTTTTTCAAACTCAAATCCTGTAAAGCCTTCCCCATCGTGTCTTCTTTGGCAAGCAGAAGTATATCATCATCCAATTGAAGCGCATAGAGAACTCTGAGATAAATGCCGATAGCTACTGTCGGTGTACCCTTTTCAATCCGGCCAACCGTAAGTGGAGAGCAGGTTGCGCGTTCGGCAACCTGAGCTATGCTGAGATTCCTGCGCAGTCTAGCCAGTTTAATCTGCTCTCCCACTATCTGCATCTTCTGCTCTAGTTTTCTTGGCAACTTGGTACCCATTGTATTTTTTGCCATATTCAACATATCATATAATATTCAAATGTACTACTTTTTATCTATTTAATGATGTATTATAGGTAAAAAATCGCAAGAATAGAAGATATAGTATTTAACGCCCCACAAGAAAGCCGTAATATGTATAATTCTTTCCGTAGTATATCTACGGAATCTTTGGCGGAACGATGATAATTTTGCACCGTAAATAAAAGAGTATGGGCGACACGGCCCGGAAAGATACGAGGTGTAGGTGTAAACTTCCCCTTTTTGGAGCATTGAGACCCAAAGTATAACGTTAGAAATCTACAACAATTATGAGAAAGATTATTTACGCCCTTGTCCTGCTGGCAGTATCATCGATGAGCCTTATCGCTTGTGCGCAGGGCAAGACATCAAAAGAACAGAGCAACATGAAAGAGAACAAGAAAGTATTGGTAGCGTATTTCTCGCGGACGGGTGAGAACTACAGCGTGGGAAACATCTCGAAGGGCAACACGCAGATAGTTGCCGAGATGATAGCAAAGGAAACTGGTGGCGACCTTTTCCAAATAGAGCCAGCCGTGGCCTATCCCGACAACTACGACGAGTGCGTGAACCTTGCCAAGAAGGAACTTAACGACAAGGCACGCCCTGCGGTGAAAGGCGACGTGAAGGCGGAGGATTACGACGTAATCTTCATCGGCTATCCCAACTGGTGGGGCGACATGCC
>CAVKMU010000114.1:0-4886 GCA_963657455.1 bacterium | reverse complement strand
ACCTCTGCACAAGGTGCTTTGTAAATGTCTTTCATTTGTCAAAAATCTCTAAAAATCCGGTTGCGAATTTCCGTATTTTTTTTTACAAAATCAAAGAGTTTTAAGCAGATACCTGAATTCGCACTTAAGCCTACGTCTGCTGAGATGATGGCGTGAATTCTTGTTTTGTCTCATTGAGGTCGTTCAGCTGTTAGTATTCAGCTTTACCCACAAGCGTTGGGTAAAATGTGCCCAGTTGAGAATAAAGGGTGCTAATCATAGTATGTTGATAACCTTCGTATATATTCATATTTTCGTTCTGAAGAGAAATAGCTATACTCACAATGGATAAACAGCCTATCTTGCTACACTTTGGTAGAAGCGTCCAACAGCACCGAAAGGCACTTGGCCTGTCTCAAGAGCAGCTTGTGGATAAAGCAGGTGTTCATAGAACATATATCGGCATGATTGAGCGTGCAGAAAAGAATATTACACTTTGCAATATGGAGAAGATTGCAAAAGCATTGAATATTTCAATATGCGAATTACTTAATAACAACACGCGATGACTTATAACCCGGATTATTACAAAGACGGCAAAATGCGAATGGTGCGTGGCAATGAAGTGGCTATACATACATTTACGACACAAGATGGAACGCTAATAGGTATGTTCCAAGGCAACAGAGGCGAGAAACCAGAACTTGATTTCCGGGTGAAATATCTTAACGCCGGAAAGGATGCGAAACCTGTCTTGCTTCCTCACGTTGACTGGATTGTAGATGTGCTCTTAAAGGCGCAACATTTTCCGGAAGAAATGAAAGCTATACTTGATTACTTCTCCTTATTCTATGATACGTGTACTCCGTTTCGCTCTGTGGAAGAACGTAGAGACTATGCCCCAACATCATTGGGATACATCGAGAAAACCTATGCAGATGTTAATGTCCCTGGAACTCTGTCAATAGGTGGTTTAGCATTGATATTAGAACGGCAGTTCTTCACCATAATAAATAGGTGGCTCGCTTAAAATGCGGATTTCCTTATCTTCGAAGAGTTTAGCCTGTCTCTGCAGTTTCTCTAGATATTCAGTACGGAGAGACAGATTATCAAGTTCTTCTCTGCGAGACTTGCTGATCTCCAGAAACTTATTTTCCATGTCTATTCCCAGGAATCTACGTCCAAGCAGGTTTGCGGCTACACCAGTCGTACTGCTACCTGTAAAAGGATCCAATATCCACGCCCCAGGTTCCGTAGATGCCTGAATAATTCTGGAAAGTACGCACAAAGGCTTCTGTGTAGGATGTTTCCCGCATGATTTTTCCCATTTGGCAATCGCGGGAAGAGTCCACACATCACGCATCTGTGTGCCACCATTTATTTCCTTCATTAGCTCATAATTGAAGTAATGAGCCACCTTTTGATCTTTTCTGGCCCACAGAATATATTCTGCTGAATACGTAAAATATCTACATGAAAGATTAGGTGGGGGATTAGTCTTCACCCAAGTAATGCAGTTCAGAATCTTGAATCCAAGTTCTGTTAAGCACCGCGCAATGGAAAAGATATTATGATAAGTTCCGCTTACCCAGATTGTTCCGTTGCTCTTCAACTTTTCACGGCAAGCAGAAAGCCAAGCCTTGTCAAACTTGTAATCTTCTTCAAATCCCTTGGATTTGTCCCAGTCGCCTTTATTCACTGACACCATTTTTCCACTCTGCACACTTATGCCGCCATTTGACAGGTGGTATGGAGGATCAGCAAAAATCATATCGAACTTAAATTCGAATTGAGATAAAAGTTCGATACAATCTCCTTTAGCTAAGGTGAAATCCTTGTTTTCAGATTTAAAGTATGGTGTAATCATTCTTGAATCAACTTTGAAATAACCCCACCCTCCAAATCCTTGATATTATATAGGTCCTCAAGGACATCAAAGGTCTCTTTCAAGTTGTTGCGTGCACTGAGCCATCCTTGTCCGTCAGTGAACCATACGAATCTGAAGAAGTCCAGGCTCTTGGTCTCCAATGTTATTGTCTTATAACTACGTGCTGTCTCATTCAGTTTGGAGCCTGAACTGGTATAAAAATTAGTCTCAACGCCATAAATCATATCCGGACATTTGATGACAAAATCGAATCTCTTCTCGGCGCTTCCGTTGTTAGAGATTGAAGAAAGATCAACATTCCATTTTTCCTCAATTTCGTGAATATTCATCTCCTTGAAATAACTTTCTCCTTTTACAAGGCCTGCGCTAATGAGATAACTCTCAACAAGATCTTCCATCAGGTGGCCACCACGATTCTTGCGTCCGTTAGAGTTAAGCCCGGTTTCGATGCCTGTTATATAGTCCACTAGATTGTTAATCAGATGATTCTCCATAAGATCAAACAATCCAGTCTTTCTCATAAAGACCTTATACTGCTCTGTTGGATAGTTTTTCGTTGTGAAATTATAGCAAAACTGCCCGTCTTCATCCATTGCGAAAATATCCCTCTCTCTCTTAGCTAGCATTATAGGAATACACTTCAGCGTTTCAGGATACCTCTCGATGATATTTTCAAAATCTGCCTCTATAGTCCTTGAGCCGATCAATGAATTTAGAATGTTCAGCTCAACCTTGATCGCATCGACATTGGCAAACACCTTTGGAAAGTCAATGTAATATTTATAATCGGAGATGGATTTGCGGAATCCGCCAAGCCAAGCATCAAAATCTCTCATGCAACGTGTTATATTATATTGGTTATCATAATTTCGGATAACTTTCCGCGTCCAGCAGCGTTTGAATTAATCATTCTGGATGCGGAAACACGTTTGATGCTGAATCTTTGATAGATGTGGTCAAAGAAGTTACCGGCTGCAGTGTCTTTTGCCGGGTCAGAATTGCTGGCTACAAACAATGCTCCCTTTTCTGTAATCCGATTGCAGAAATCTCTCAAACGGATCTGTTCCTCATCATCAAACCCCTCCTTTGTATACGAGGTGAATGAGGATGTCATTGTAATAGGTTTATAAGGAGGGTCAAGATAAAAAACAGAGTGCCCATCAGCATACTTCTCTGTTTGTGCAAAGTCTCCGCAAAGGATCGTTACTCGCTTGAGAAGTTCTGAGTCAGCGCGTAATGTCTCTGCATCACAGATTTTCGGGGTTGCATACTTTCCGAACGGAACATTGAAAGCTCCTTTGGAATTGACTCGATACAGTCCGTTAAAGCAAGTCCTATTCAGGAATATGAACAGCGCGGCGGTCTCGACATCATTCTCCGGGAGATCATTGTAGCGGCTACGCTTTTTGAGAAAATAATCCTTCCTGCCGTCTTCGTTCAAGGTTTGATATTCAGATTGATATTCATCCAATACTGCAATCAGTTCCTCAACTTTATTTTTAATAACGGAATATGTGCAAACAAGCTCCCTATTAATGTCATTGATGACCGCCTGCTCGATATTTGGGAACTCCTGAAGAATCCAGAACAAAACAGCCCCGCCACCGACAAAAGGCTCTACATAAGTAACGCCCTTTCTCCTACCCAAATCAATAGGCAAAGACTGTCTCACTTCGTTCAGAAGCTGAGACTTTCCACCAACCCACTTCACAAAAGGCTTAGCCTTAACATTATTGTCTTTCAATCCCATTACCCAAAATACTTTGTAACAAATATACTACAAACTTTTGATGTTTATAGTACTCAACAATGAATCGGGTGACCTATCCTTTCCGGAAGGAAACTTTTTGCGATTTCTTTCCTTTTTGAAAGGAAACCATTGTATTGTACATTTCCTGCCGGTTTTGCGAATTCTGTATTTTTATGTAATTTTGCGCTAATCCTCTGCAAGATATGAAAATAAAAGGCGAATATTTGTTTTCCGGTGATGAACTGTTCGTTGCCACTTGCATCTTCGGCTTCCTTCCAAATCTCATAGGGGGGGGTAGAGAGGTCTCCAGAGTAAAATCCTCTATCGATATATTCAATAGGGCTTCGGTGTCGGATGGCGTCGAAGCCTTTTCGCATATTCTAAATCCTCAAATAAATATAACAAATGGCAAAAAACTTTCTTGTGCAGGAGAGCAACGAATATTGCGCTCCCGTTTGCGAGGTGATTAACCTCGATTATGACAGTGCCGTGCTTGCTGAAAGCGTTACGGACAAGTCCACCATTAAGGGCTGGGAAGAAGACGAAGACTACCTTTCAATGTAATTGACGGCTTATGAAAAATTATTTCTCTTCGTTGCGGGCAATGTTGTTCGCCTCGCTTGTTCTCGCCTCTTGTAATTCAAAAGAAATCGCTACGCCGGATGGCGGGTCCTCTGAGTCCGGTATTCCATTCGAAGTCTCAACGGTAATCACCAAGACCGCTAATGATGATCGCCAGACCAATTGGGCTTCAGGTGATGCCATCAATCTTTTTCACGCCGAGGCTGGCGCGACTTCTTCTTATACGTCAGACGGAGAGTTTACTGTAGATGAGGCGCTTACTGGTGTGTTCTCGGGTGAACTCGCCAAGGCACTTGAAGAAGACAAAAGCTATGACTGGTATGCGTTTTATCCATATAATGATTATAATAAAACGCCAGCAGGCGTAAGCAAGGATACGTTTGGCTATACTACTGTCGGCGGAACTTCACAGACCCAGACCGGCAATAACTCAAGGGCTCATCTTGCCGGCACCAACTGCCCTCTGTATGGAGTGGTCAAGACGGTCCTATCTTCAGATAAGCCTGCGTTTGTAATGAACCAGCTGGTTTCAGTAGTAGCTGTGAATGTGACAAATACATTGGCTGATGCTATTACGGTTAGCAATGTCTCGTTCACTTCGACTGAAGATATTGTGGGAACATATTATATAGATTTCTCAGGAGATACCCCTGTGTATACGTCAAGAGGAAGCTCTTATGTCAGTGA
>CAVKMU010000113.1:0-4961 GCA_963657455.1 bacterium | reverse complement strand
GCCTATGAATACAAGCCGTGTTGGAATGTAAAACGTTTCTTTTGCCATTTTATTGTTTCGTTTATCGGTTTAACTCACAGAGAGCGGCTCGCCCAAGTCTTTTTGGGGTTCGCCCCCTGTTTTTAGGTTTTTCGCCTGTGACATCTTGGCGAACATAACCAAAATTTCGGGCGAGCCTATATACCCTGTCAAGGGTATCTTTACTTTACTTTCCTTTACTTTACTTTCCTTTACTTTACTTTCCTTTACTTTACTTTCCTTTACTTTGGGAGTTTCTCCCTCTGTAAACTCTTTGTAAATGGGGTTTCTCTCTGAATTATCAGCCGTGACGGGGGTTTCTTTACTGATTAACGGCTTTTCAGGCAGCGAAAGTCTTCTTTGGCTGTAAAGCGGTGCAAGGTTTTTCAGAAAATTTTCGACCCACAGAACCCGCTTCTTTTCCCACAGGTCAGCGTCAATCTTGCCGAGGTCTATGAGAACGCTGATGATTTCCCTTGCCTTTTCTTCTGAGACCCGTGTCCTCGCAAGGAGAAACGCCCAATTTGAAGCGGATGATGTTCTTTGCTGTCTCCCAACCCCAATAATCGGCAGCCAATCTGATTGCGTTCGCATCGCCATCAAAGGCAATGAAACTCTCATAGTTGTTGTATTTTTATTTTGAAGTTGCTGTTTTATCTCTCTTGTGCTGTATGTAAGTGTTGCGTTCATTTTAATGTTTCTTTTCGTTGATACTCATTTACTTAACTCTGATAACACAAAGATAAGTGAAGTATTTTACAAATAACACACTTTTTCGAAGAAAAATTAACTGTACAGTTGATTTATGCCTTATTTTAACATTATATAACAAAGCAATGTTGCAGTGTTAATAAATACGATATTGCTTTGTTTATTAGATATTTTACGATTATATTGCAAGTACTCATGAAAATTTTACCTAACTTTGCAATGTAAACTATTTAGTTAATTCAAACATAGCTATGTATCAAGACATTCTTAATGCGCTGAAAGCCAAATTTACGGGGGTCAGCGATTCAGTTTTAGGCAGGATAGCCAAAAATTTGGCAAAGACTGCAACGACAGCAGAACAGGTAAAGACCGCAGTGGACGGTGTTACCTTGCAGCAAGTTATTGACGGCTATGCCGATAGCCGCGCCACGGAAGCCACACAGACAGCCGTACACAATTACGAGACAAAGTGGGGCTTGAAGGATGGCGTAAAAGTTGAGAACATAGGGGGCGACCTTAATAATCCGAACCCTAACCCACAGCCACACACAGGAGGGAATGAAGACCAAACTCCCGAATGGGCAAAAGCCCTGTTAGAGCAAAACAAAGCCCTATCAGAGCGCATCGCCAAAATGGAGGGTGTAAACATCACCTCAACCCGAAGACAGCAAATTTCAACCATCGTTTCAAAGTTACCGGAAACGCTCCGTAAGCCTTACGAGCGCATCTCTCTCGAAACGTTGTCAGACGAGGAGTTCACAACCCTCGTTACAGACATCACGACAGAGGTAGACGGTATCGCAAGCGACATCAATGCCAAAGGTGCTGTATTCGGCAGACCGTCTGCAAAAGGCGGAAATCAGAATGAGAACGAACTGACCAAGGAGCAACAGGAGGCTATCGCTCATCGAGAGAATGCCCCTGTGGGCGGTCAAGGTCAGCCGTTCTAATGTTTTACAATTAAACTCTCTCAATTATGGGAATGACAGTTCAAAGACGCAAAGACACGAAAACTCCACACGTGTTTATGCACAAAATCGCAGACATCAGAGGTGGTGTTTCGGTAAACTCTTCCGAACTCGGCTCTGATTGGTTGCCCGAGGGTGCTGTGATTAGTCAGCCTGTAAACGGCATCTGCCACGTGGTAAAGGTTGCGGTGGCTACGGCTGCTGTTGCCGAAAGTGATAAGACAATCGCCGTAAAGAAAGGTTCGCACTTCAAGGTTGGCGATTTCGTATTGCTCAACGTTGGCGATAAGGCTTCAAAGATTACCGCTATTGACACATCGGGTACAGACGTTGACAAGATTACGATTGATGCCGCTCTCGGAGCTATCGCCATCGGTGGTGCTATCGCAGAAGCAAGCGCAGCATCAACCACCACCTCGGCTCTGAAATACGAGCCTTTTGCCGTTGTCGGAACAGGAAAACCTGTTCTCCCCAATGACAACATCAACACCGATGCTTGGGTAATCGGTGTAACAAAGGGCAATGCTCTCCCCGACTGCATTGCATCTAAACTCAAAGGTATCATCAACTACTAAAAATCAGACGAATTATGGCAACTATCACAAACACCCTTATCCAAGGACTTACAGCGCAGATGGTACAGGCTCGTCTGAACACCGCTGATGCGAAACCTTTTATGTTCGCCACCCACTTTCCTGTCAAGAAGGTAAACGGCTTCATTTGGCGCACGTTGCAGAACCAACTTGCTAAGTCAAACGTTGCAGCCGACCTCCATACTGACAATGGAACTATCCTCCGCAAGCGCAGACCAATCTTCGAGAGCGCAAAGGGCGATATTCCTTTTATCTCTATATCGCGCGAGCTTACTCGTTCGGAAATCAAGGACTATCAGACAGCCCTTGCCTTTGCACAGGACGATGACGCAATCAAACTCGTGCAGTATTGGGGTGAGGACGTGGACTTCTGCTTCAATGGCGTTCAGTCAGAGTTGGAATACATCGCCTGGAAGATGTTCTCTAACGCAGGTAAGTTGGAGTTCTCAACCACCAACAACGCCACGTTTGCTAACGAGTTCGACCTTGATTACGATGTGTATGACGAACTGAAATTGAAGACCACAAGCGATTGGTCAGACAGCAGTAAAGCCGACATTATCGGAGACCTCGTTAAGCTCGTAAAGACAGCCAAGGATTTGAACTTGAACCCCAAGTTCGCTTTCGTGAACCTCAACGAGCTGTATAAGATTTGCTCTTCCGAGCAGATTATCAAGGCTTGCGCTTCTTACCTCGCCAATGCCGTTGGTATGGCACAGACTCCCGACCTTACACAGGTCAACGCTATGCTTGCTAAACAGGCATGGTTGAATGGCTTGCAGTTGCGAGTTATCGACCAAACCATTACTCGTGAGTTTACGGATGGCACGCAGTCATCGGGCAATCCGTTCGAGGACAATCGTATCATCTTGACAGAGAGTGAGCGTTTGGGTACAACTCAATACGAAATTCTCCAAGAGAATAACGACAGCATTATCCGTGCAGAGCGTGCGCACACCATCATCAAGAAATACGGTACAGCAGAACCGCAGTCCGAGGTAACTATCGGACAGGCAGATGCCGTGCCTGTCCTTGATACGGCTTACCGCAACCTGTATGTAAAGACTGACGCTACAGAATGGGCTTAATCTGATTGGCAATGGCGCAGACAATCTTAGAAGCACTGAAAGGCATTAATCCTTACCCGATACCCCTCAGAACTTTATCGGAGGTGGCAGACAGGCGAGATGTTGACCTTACAGGCGAAGCCGACAAATTGGTAACAGCTGGACGGGCTTACCGTTTGGCTGTTGCAGATTTGTTTCTTTGGCTTGCTTTCGCTCCAAACATAACTCAAGGCGGACAGTCGTACTCGTTCACGGACGAACAGCGGACGGAGTTCAAAAACAGGGCTTATGCCATGTATAACGAATTGCAGGAAAGTTCTGCATCAACGAAAACAATCTACGGATATAAAGGTTCGAAGTTATGATTATCGAGAATGGTACGATAGCAGTTAGGGAAAAGGAAAAGGTGAATATGGATATTGCCACAGGTTTTCCCACGCAACGTGTCGAGGAATGGGGCAATGCTATTGCTTGCCAATATATTCCCGACAGTATCGACCATTCCAATATGACGAACAACGAACATGCCCGCACAGCCCACTATACGATCCTCGTAGATCAGCAGGCGTTTCCGAGCAGCGGAATCTTGAAGCTGGTGGATAGAAGTGGTCGTGAATTGGGCGAATTCCCGATTATCAGCGTTGAGGCATTGGATGCCGTTTGTCAATTGAAGATAAAGGCATGAAAGCATGGGTATCGAATGTGACAACAGAGGCGATTTTGATGCTGTATTAGGGGCAATCCCCGAATATTTAGATCGTCAGATCATCCGACAATTGAAGTATTGTGGTGAACGTTGTTTGACGGAAGCCCGACAAAAGGCTGGTTATATAACTCGGTCAGGCAACCTTATTAGCAGCACCGGATATGTTGTTGTTGCATACGGGAAAATCGTTTACGAGAGTTCTTTCGGACAGGTCAGGGAAGGAAAAGAAGGTGCAGAAGCCGGCAAATCATTGGCTGAACGGCTTGCAAAAATGGAAACGGACTGTTATTGCTTGATATTCGTTGCAGGAATGCAGTATGCGAAGTACGTGCAAGATAGAGGTAAAAACGTCACGATGAAAAGCGAGATGCTTGCCGAAAAGATTGTTCCGATTATGCTAAGTAAAATTAGATTCTAACAGAAATGGTCAAGACAGGAAGTCAAATAGAAGGAGATATATATGACATGATCAAGGAAAGTTCTCTTGCTATGTCCTTGAATGGTGCGGTTTTCCGGGAGGGTTATAGACCGAAAGACAGTCGAAAGGAGGACACTGTGGTTATCTTTACAGCCGGAGAGGTCGAAGAGATTCAATGGGGGGCTGTTACGATCAACATTTATATTCCGGATCAAGACTTCGGAGATGGCTGTATGCGGAAGGACGGAGAACGTTGCCTTGAGGTTGAATGCATGACGCAAGAATGGATTAATAGCCTGACAACTGACAAATCTTGCTACAAGTTCAAGAACAAGAGCACGGTTTACACCGTACCCGAAGAAAAGATTCATCAGCATATAGTCGTTGCCGTTTTGCGTTACGATTATTATGATGGTGAATCGAATGATTATTAACATTCTAAATCCAAACGAATATGGCAGTAATTGGATGGGGTAAATG
>CAVKMU010000112.1:7487-9359 GCA_963657455.1 bacterium | reverse complement strand
TCATCAAGATATCATCAAGATACCAAGTGATCCCATCCAGGGATCACAAAAGATAGCATCAAGATCACAACACAAATCAATATAGGACTCGAAAACCCTCAACACACACACATCACTCCTCTCAAAGCGGCCCTGCGGGGCTACAAACTTACTATTCTATCATAGCAACCCTCATGGTTCGAGGGACAACCCATAGGAATGACTGCTCTCCCCATGTCATTCCCCTTCTTTCCCTTGCTGAGTCCATGGAAGGCTGGACTCACTCCTTCTCTTCTCCCTTCATGCTTCATGGAAGGAGACTGCCTAGTCGAAGCGTGGTTCTTGCGTCAACACGCGAAGTAGTGGAGTGTGGATGTTGTTCGGACAAAGTACTCTTCTCATGACTGATGGTAAGTGGTACCCTTGATGGGTCCTCCACAGTCAGTCTCTCTCTCTCTAAACCTCTCAGAAGAGAGGAAGAGAGAAGAAGAAGAAAAAGAACAGCATACACACTCTCCTCTACTAGGCATGTCTCTTACCCTATAGGTCAATGGACCATGAAGCATGGGAAGGGGGAGAAAGAGGAGAGAGAAGGGAAAAGAAGGAGAGGAGGGGAGAAGGGGGGGAGAAAAGGGGACTTTAAGGCCAACCGGCCTCTACTAATGTTCCGATGGGTGCGAAGGGCGCGCATGCGCGCCCGAGCACGTCCCCGCGATTTGGCGCCGGCTTGTCGTGTTGAAAGCCGAGGCGAAGCCGAGGCTTTCCACACGACTTGACCGGCAGTCACAAATCGCAATTTCAGACGCCGACACGAAATGAAAGAGCGCGGGGTCCTCTATCTACCCTCCAAACCCCAGGGCTCTAGCTCGCTTCCTCATCGAGTTATTCGCGTTTGAAATTAACTGATCCCTCTTGAGAAATGTTGTGGAATGGGATGAATGGTGGGTGAGGAGGTCATGACATGTCATGGCATAGCATCCAAATGGAGTTTTAGAAACAGCAGAATACAATGAACACAAGTTGACAGGACTTGAACTGCATTGCTCATCATGCACATCATGCAGCAGCGATCATCATGAAACTGCACAGATGCATTGCAACAAAAACAAGGAACAGTATAGCAACCAAATAATCCGTGTTGCATGCGATATGGTGAACATGCACTTTGGCATGAAACGACCTCAACAATGATTGGACAGCCTGTGTGAGAGACGAAACACAATTATTTTGAGCTCCCTAGCCACTTTCAACACTTCGCAATATGTGTGTTGAAATCACCTTGATGTACTCTCATCGCATGCAAAAGAGCGTGTCTGTAGCGCTGCTCCTGATGATGATCATCATGACGATGTACCTCAAATTTAAAAAGGAAGGATACCATTGCATAGTACTCATTTTGCCGCACCTGAAAATGGTACATATGATGGGGGTAGCACCAATGACGGCTTCAATTTCGGTAGTTGAAGTAGCCTCGGAAGCATAAAAGTCCAAAGCGCAGGTCCCAATGGCTACAGCCTAGTCTTGGACTTTCCACTTTGATTGCAACTTACTGATCAGTTAACGACTTTTGAATGCCAAACCCTCCAGTCTATGATACAGAGGCTTCCTGTGAAATTGCACCTCATTCCGAGCACGTATGGCGCGATGCTGCGCATCATGCGCTTTCGACCTCCTCCGATTCATCCCGGATGGTGTGCGTTTTGTAGGGCATGAAGAGGAGAGTATAATGAATTGGGTGCGGTTGGAATTGGAGGGTACAAAATAAGGACATTTGGAGGTTCGAAAAGTGCAGGCGTGAAAACAAGCACTCAGTTAATGGCTTGAAGTTAGGGTTAGGGTTGGGGACTTTTGGCTTCCAAGGGGAGTCCAAAATGAAATGGGCTAAAGTCTGTT
>CAVKMU010000111.1:0-11575 GCA_963657455.1 bacterium | reverse complement strand
ACAAATAAGAACCAAACAAGCGGAAAACTGATGAAAATAGATGAAAAAGTAACAAAATGACAACGGGTAAAATTTACTCAAAAATCTCACAAATAACTGATACTATTTGCTTTTAGTTTCATCTGCTTTCATTTTGCTTTGTTGCATGGTCTTTGGCGTTGGAAAGGATACGGATGAACATGACGTAAAAACAAGAACAATACTGAAAGCAAGACCGATTTTGCAAAGGTCTGCTTAGTAGATAACATAAGATATGAGCAATATAACAAAATATACATTTTCCGGGCACGAGTCATTTCCTTGCAAGACATTATGGCTTAAGAAAGGATATGATTTCGTGAAGGAACATGGCAATTGGAATGATGCCGACTCGGTGGTAAAACTTGGCGTTGGCAAGAATATGGTGGCGTCAATACGTTATTGGATGCGTGCTTTTGGACTTACTCAAAACGACGTACTGGCAGATATTGCCAACTACATATTTGATTCAGATAACGGGAAAGACCCCTTTATAGAAGATCTCGGTACGCTTTGGCTTTTGCACTATCTGCTTGTAAGCACAGGTGAGGCAACACTGTACAAGTTGATATTCACGCGGTTTCAAAGGGAACGGCTCACTTTTGAAAGAGAGCACCTTGTGTCTTTCGTGAAAAGAACAATGACAGAAGACGGCAGACTGAAAACATACAACGAGAATACTGTAAAAAAAGATGTGGGAGTACTATTGCAGAATTATGTACAACCTCAAAAGCCACAGTCTATGGAGGATTATTCTTCATTACTGATAGACCTCGACTTGATACGCCAGTCTCAGGACGGCAAACAATATACATTTAATGTGGAAGGCAAACGACAGTTGCCTCTCGTCATTCTGCTTTTTGCTATAGTAAACGAGAAAGGGGATGACAATAGTGTAGATTATGATACTTTGCAAACTATTGGCAATATGCTTTGTTTGAATGACATGGAACTCATTAACATGCTAATGGCACTTCAAGTGAAGTTTCCAGATCTGTTGCGCTATTCTGACACGGCCGGATTAAGACAAGTGCAGTTCCTAAAGAATGTAAGTTCCGAGCAAGTACTAACGTATTATTATGACGATGAAAAAGTTTAGTCTATCTGCCAACATAGAAAATGGTGTCACTGGTGGTGACAAATATATCGTAACGCCCAATGTAGAAAAGGTGGTAAGTGAGATTGTCAGCCAATATCAGGCTGGCATACACAGTTTTACTATAATTGGAACATACGGTACGGGTAAATCATGCTTTCTTCTGACATTGGAACAAGACCTTCTTGGTATGGGGCAGCAAAGGACTCTTATCAAGAATCCTAATGTGTTGGCACAGGTTAGTGGCTTTGATATCGTCAACGTTGTAGGAGAATATGCCTCTTTGGAGAAGTTGCTTGCATTAAAGTTGGGCAAGAAAGCCAGTGGAGACAACGCATTGGAAATGCTACGCAATTACCAACATCGTCTGAAAAAGCAAAACAAGATGCTTGTAATTGTCGTTGACGAGTTTGGTAAAGTGCTTGAACATGCGGTCAAAAATGATGTTGAAAAAGAGTTGTTCTTTATGCAGCAGCTGGCAGAATTTGCGAACGTGCCAGGCCGTAACGTACTTTTGCTTACAACTCTGCACCAGAATTTCAGTGCGTATGCATCCCGTCTGACAACTGCGCAGAAGAACGAGTGGACAAAGGTAAAGGGACGTTTCCAAGAAGTAGTATTTGCGGAGCCTGTAGAGCAACTGCTTTATATGGCAGCAGAATCTATGGGGACACATACGGCAATAAAGGATAACCAAGCAGACGTTTTATTTGAGATTGCCAGAGATTGCCGTTTTGTCTCTCCTGCATTAACAAAAGATACCATAGAGAGACTGTACCCTCTTGATTCATTTTCCGCAATGGTTCTTACAAAAGCCATACAGAAATACGGTCAAAATGAACGGTCGCTTTTTTCGTTTCTCAATGCCCGTGGAGTCAACTCACTAGGTTGTTATCAACCAACTTCTACCTGCACATACAACATGAGTGTTGTCTATGATTATCTTGTGGCTAATTTCCATTCCTATCTCACTGACGCCAATGCGGATTCAATGGGTTGGAGTGCCATTCAGATTGCTATAGAAAGAGTTGAGACGGCAGATTGGAAGAATGCTATTTCAATGACAGACGCAATAAAAGCGGTGAAGGCCATTGGGCTGCTAAACCTATTTGGCGGCGCAGGTTTCTCTATGTCCAAACAGCAAATGGCGACTTATATGCAGTTGGCGATGGACGTAGCGGATGCCGATTATATTATAGGGGAACTTACACGACTTCGCATCATTCGATACGCAGAGTACAAGCATAGATTTATTCTCTTTGAGGGAACCGATATCAACATCGAGGAAGAGATTACAAAAGCATCAACTATTGTCCCTTTACCAGTCAATCCCGTTGATGCTTTGCGGATTGCATTCAATAGCCATGTAACCCCAGTTAAGGCGTATTATTACCATTGTGGAACACCGCGCTACTTCGAGTATGCATTGCATAATAATCCGATAAACATTACCCCCCCCCAATGGGGATTTAGACGGGTATGTTGAGCTGATATTTTCAACAGCCTGTGATATAGATGAGCAAGTTTTCAATTTTAGCAAAACTTGTAGTAATGCCATAATATTTGCGGTATTCCACCAAACAGATGCGCTGATTGCCCATCTGCACAAGATTCAAGTGTATCAATACATTATGGACAAAGTATTGATAGACAAAGCAGACAATGTGGCATTACGGGAAATCGGCAATCTAAAAGCCTATGAACAAAGTCTGTTGAACAAGGAATTGAAGGAAAGCTTGTTCACATACGGGGATAAGGTTTTGTGGGTGTATAAAGGTAAAGAGCAATGTGTAAACAGTCAGCGAGATTTTAACGCATTGCTTTCGAAGGTGTGCAAAGACGTATATCCACAGACTCCCGTAATCAACAATGAACTCATCAACCGCCATAAACTCAGTGGCAGTATTTCTGCTGCTAGAGTAAAATATCTTCAAGCCCTCACTACTTGTGCAGACAAAGAAGATTTGGGATGGGAAAAAGACAAATTTCCCCCAGAGAAGACCATTTACTACTCGTTACTGAAAACTACTGGTCTTCACAACAACGGACAATTTGCTGATGCTCCGACATCAGAGGGAATATCGTCTCTTTGGAACGCTTGTGAAAGTTTCATGCGCAGCACCCAAGACAAGCCACGTAAAGTTTCTGAACTCATAAAAGTCCTGTCAGAACACCCCTATAAGATAAAGATGGGGGTATTGGATTTTTGGATTCCCACCTACTTATATATGAAGCGTCTTGACTATTCTCTTTTCGGGAGCAACGGCGCATATATTCCAGACATCAACATGGAATTCTTCGACTTGCTCAAGAAGCATCCTTCAGACTTCACTGTGAAGGCGTATGCCGAAGATGGAGTGAAGATGGAATTCTACAATCAATACAGAAAGTTTATCAATGTAGATGAAAGTCAAGAAATAAAGGGAGACAAGTTTATTGAGACTATCAAACCATTCTTCTTTTTTTACAGCCACCTGAACGATTATGCGAAGCATACCCGTAAGTTCGACCATGTGACAACGCTTAGATTCCGGGATGTACTTGCCAAGGCAAAAGACCCAGAGAAGACATTCTTTGAGGATCTTCCAGAAGCACTTGGTTACGACAAAACTTCACAGCATAGTGCAGACTTTGTTGCCAACTATTGCAACATCATACAAAAGGCTGTGCGTGAACTCCGTTCTTGTTACCGTTCTATGATAGATCGCATTGAGGGACAACTTATAGAAAGGCTTGACTTGCAAGAGTATGACTACGCTGGTTATATCGTAGAAATCCGTCAGCGGTTATCGCACATTAAAGCACATTTGTTGTCTGACAAGCAACGTGATTTTTACAACCATGCAATAGCAGAGTTCGACAATCGGCAGGAGTGGTATCAAAGCATTTGCTATGCGGCTCTTGACCAACCGCTTGAACGGTTGCGCGATGAACAAGAAGAGCAACTTGTAGATAATCTTGTGTTCTTGTTTCGCGAATGTGAAAAACATTCTGTTGTTTCGGAAGCTATGTCATTCAAAGTGAGTGATGATGAACGCAAACGTTCGGATGAATTGGAAGCAAAGATTGAAGAGATGCTGACCGATGACACAAATCTCAATATCTATGCCTTGATGAATGTACTGAAAAAGAAAATGAAATGACAACAGTAAGACATATACTCGGTATATCTGGCGGCAAGGACAGTGCTGCTCTCTCTATCTATCTGAAACAGAAATATCCTCAGATGAAGATAGAGTACTACAATTCAGACACGGGATGTGAGCTGGCAGAGACAGAATTGCTCATAGACCGTCTTGGAGCATATTTGGGTAACATCAAGAGATTGCGAGCCGCAGAAGGTAGCCCCGAAGCAACACCTTTCGAGCATTTTCTGAAAGCATGCGGAGGCTTCTTACCGTCACCCCAAGCTCGTTGGTGTACACAGAAGATGAAATTGGCTGAGTTTGAACGCTATGTCGGCGACGACTATGCCGTGTCGTATGTAGGCATCCGAGGCGATGAAGACCGCGACGGATATATTTCGTCTAAACCCAACATACAAGCGGTATTTCCGTTCAGAAGGAATATTTGGAGCATTGATGTCATCAACAAAGTTCTGCACAACGAACAACAGGAACAACTCATAGACATTTACGACCGTCTTTGCACAGACTGGCAACGTGAGGAGATTATGGACGTGCTGAAGAAGCCCATCAGCAAACAGTTCTACTATTCAAAGAAACTTAATGCGCTGCTTGATATAAATGTGAAGTTGTTTAATCATGTAGTTTTTGAGTATTTGAAGACAACAGACTACCCCGTTGGCAAGCTCGACTCGTTTCCTCTTCTCGATAATGACGAAGTACTCGTAAAAGACGACATTTTCCGCTTGTTGCGTGAGAGTGGTGTCGGTGTACCTGCATACTACGAAGAGATTCCGTTTGAAGTAGATGGAAAGACAGGAACCTATTGCCGTAGTCGCTCTGGTTGCTATTTCTGCTTTTTCCAACAGAAAATAGAATGGATATGGCTCTATGAGCAACATCCTGACTTATACAAAAAGGCAATGGAATTTGAGAAAGACGGCTATACATGGAATCAAGGTGAAAGTCTAGTTGACCTCATAAAGCCAGAACGCATCCGTAAGATTAAACTTGATATCATCAAGCGACAGGAAGAGAACAAAGCCAAACAAAAAGGAACGACTTTGGTTGACCTATTCGGAGATGAGATAATGTGTACGAACTGTTTCATCTAATAAATCCTTAGTGTCGTTAAAACAGACAGATAACTACACCAAAACAATATGCTGAAAGAAGTACGATGGTCGGAAGACGGAACATATACGCCACAAGGTTTCCACACGCCTTTGGAGTTCTTCAATAACGCATTGAAGAACAGCTACCTATTTGATTTGGAACTGGGTTATTTCAACTCGGCAGCAATTAGCGTACTTTCAAATTCGTTTGCTACTTTCATAAGAAATGGTGGTATCATGCGCATGGCAATCAACCATATTGTTTCAAAAAAGGACAAGCTTGCTATAGAAAAAGGCGAAGAGGGAAATGTTGACATGCCATTTGACATCACTAACATTGAGGAGCTAAGGAGAAACCTTGACGAATATGGAGACCACTTCTTCCGCTGCCTGGCATATTTGATTCAAGAACATCGGCTACTAATAAAAATCATCAAGCCCAAAGGGACTCAAGGAATATCACATACCAAACGAGGGCAGTTTAGCGATGGAGATACTATTGTATCATTTACGGGGTCTGCAAATTTCACACTTGGAGGTTTCTTTAATAACCGTGAAGAGATTTCTTTGTCTATTAGCGACTCGCCAGACCCTGTAGTCCAGAAACGTATTGCCAATCAAAAGAGAAACTTCAATGAGTTGATGGCTGGTCACGACGAAACGGTAGAGTATCTGAGGGCATCAGACCTTGAAGAAGCAATAAAAACAACATTCGGCAAGCAAGAGATAGAAGACCTGCTTGATGTAGAAAACAAACTCAGGAATTATAAAAGCAATACCGAGAAAGAAGGTCTTGAAAAATGCGTAGCAGAAGATTTCCGGGACAAATATGGCATCACCCCTTGCTTCCCCTATGGAAAACCGAGAGACTACCAACAGCAAGCTTTCATAAATTGGAAGGACAATAAGCAGAAGGGACTCTTTGCGATGGCTACGGGTACAGGTAAAACTTTGACCTCATTGAATTGTCTCCTGCGTATTTATAAGATATACAATTTCTACAAAGCTGTCATCCTCGTCCCTACAATAACATTAGTTGATCAATGGGAACAAGAATGTAAGAAATTTCATTTTACGTCCATTGTAAAAATTAGTTCTAAGAACAAGTCTTGGCGGCAAGAACTCGACGGCATCAAAGCTAAAGAATCGTTCAATTTAAGCGGCAAAGAACCATCATATATTATCATATCGACCTATGCGTCATTTGCGCGCGAGAACGTTTTTCGCGACCTAATGGATTTTCCCAAGAAAGCCTTGAAACAGACTCTGCTTATTGCGGACGAGGCTCACAACATGGGAGCTGGAAGAATTATGGACAGACTTGAAGGAGTAAAATATATAAGGCGCATAGGATTATCTGCGACCCCAGAACGTCAGTTTGACGAGAAAGGGAATAATGCTCTGAGGAAGTTCTTCGGGTGCAATGACGATTTCTATACCTTTGAGTTTACGATGCAAGAGGCTATTGACAAGGGTTACCTGTGCAGATACGACTATTATCCCCATATCGTTCGTCTGACTGATAACGAGATGGAAGAATATGTAAGCATATCACGGCAGCTCTGTAAGTTTTTCAATTTCGACAAAGATGGCTTTACGTCTTCCAGCGATATACTAATGCGCTTACTGCTTAAACGCAAACGTATCATTCACAAAGCCGTCAACAAAGAAGGTATATTCCGTGAAATTATGGAACGGAGATTTAAGGAGAAAGGCAATTTGAAATACACTTTGGTCTATGTTCCTGAAGGTAATCATCCGGACAATTATGATGCCGATAAATTCACGGATGCCGAAAATGTCGAGGACGATATAGAAGCAGACCACATCATAGACACATACACAGAGATTGTACGCAACATTAGTCCAACAACAACCGTGAAGAAATTCACGTCAGGAATTAAAGAACGCAACTCTGTACTTGACGATTTTGCAACAGGCAAATTGGAAGTTCTCACATCAATGAAATGTTTGGATGAAGGTGTGGATGTTCCTCGAAGTGAAATGGCTGTTTTCTGTGCAAGTACTGGTAACCCTCGACAATTCATACAACGACGAGGGAGAATCTTGCGTAATCATCCCGACAAGCATAGAGCCGAAATTCATGATTTGGTGGTCGCACCTGTTATAAATGCTGGTGATGAATGTTTCTCCATGGAACAAAGTCTGCTTAGAGGCGAATTGAAACGTGTACGCGACTTTGCCACTATGTCAGAAAATGCAGACTATGCTTACAGCGAATTAGAAGAAATTTTATCATATTATGGTTTATCCTTATTCTAGAAATTATGGCATACAGAAGAAATGACGACAAAATGCTTCAAGCGGTGCTCATGGATGAACATCTGATGAAGTACGGAAACTATTCTGCATCGCAGATAGGTTCTATTTATCAAGCTCTTGATTCTGACAACTACATAATAAATGCCGTTGCTCAGATTATAAACCGTACAAGCGAAGGTGCTACGGAAAAAGAGCTGTGGAAAGAAATTAATGAATATTTAAAGCGTAACGTATGATAATCAAAGAAATCAGAATAAAGAATTTCCGTAGTTATTATGGGGACAACAACCGATTTGAGTTCTCTGATGGATTGACGCTGATACTCGGTGATAACGGAGATGGTAAGACTACCTTTTTCGAGGCTCTTGAGTGGTTGTTCAAGACAGAGCTAGACAGAGGAAACAAAGAGCTGGAAAATGTCTCCGAAATGCGAAAGTCCAAGCTTGAAATTGGCGAGCAGGACGAGGTTAGCGTTTTTATGTCTTTCGAACATGACGGCTTGAAAAGTGTAGAAAAATCCTTCACGTTTGAACGTACAGGTGAGACCTCATATCGTGCAGGAAAGATAAGTTATATAGGGTATGAAGACACGGCTTTTGGTCGTGAGCAAGTTAGTGGGAAACTCCTTATTAACAGATGCTATGATTCTTTCATTCAAAGATTCAGCATGTTTAAGGGAGAATCCAAGCTTGATGTATTTGATGATAAAACAGCATTAAAGTCTCTTGTGGACAAGTTTTCTGATATTAAAACTTTTGATGAACTCGTAGAATCTGCGAGTTCCTTTGAGGCAAAAGCAAATTCTGCTTATCTCAAGGAAATGAAGTCTGATGAAAAGGTGTCAAAGGAAGCCAAGTCCCTTGAACTCAAGATTCAACGCGTTTCTAATGATATAGCTCAGAAAAAAAGAGATATCAAGGAGAAGCAGTCTTCATTAGAACTTTATTCTTCCAGATTAAAAGAATTGGAACAAAACCAAGAGACTTCAGAGCGTTATAAGGAAATAGAAGACAGACGTAAGACCCAACAGGAAAAGAAGAACAAACTGAATTCGCAAATTGGTATGGTTGATTATAATCATGCTCTTCTTGACAAGTTCTGGATACTTGCCCCATATCCTGAAATATTGCAGGAGTTCAAGCAGAAGTGTTCAGCATACAGTAAGGAAAAACGCAGATTAGAACGTGAGTTCGACCGCGAGCAAGCCGAGGCTATAGGCAAACTTAAAGCTGTAAAAGAGATTCAAGGCACATTAATTAATGGCTCAACAGAACTTCCATGGTATCTTCCCGACCAAGAGACCATGGAAGAGATGATTCACGACCACGTTTGTAAAGTATGTGGCCGTCCGGCGCCAGAGGGTTCTGACGCCTATGAGTTTATGGTTCACAAACTGGAAGATTACAAAAGGCACGTCGAAGCAAAACTCAAAAAAGAACTTGCAGAAAAAGAATTAGAAAACAAGACTTTGTTTAAGTTCAATCACATCGAAAGTCTTCACAGTTTGTCAATTTCACTCAGTGGCAATGCAGAATCACAGATTTCAAATATTGCTACGGAGATTAATGAACGCCAAGAATTGGTTGCAAGACTCAGAGAAGAACTTAAAACTGTTGAAGGTAAACTTCAAGACATCATGGACGAGAAATCCAGGCTTCTTATCCAAGCAGGTAACGTATCTGAGTCGGTTCTTGAAAAAGATTTCAACGACATTAAGGGGCTGTTCGACCAACAAAGGCGTGCAGAGATCCGCTTAACCGAAATGAATAATGAACTTTCATTACTGCTAAACCAACTCAAAGGTTTGCAGTCAGAGTTTGATGCCCTTAACCCGTCAAGCGGCCAAGTAAAGGTGTTAAGAGATGTTCATAAAGCCCTTGAAGAGATTAGCAAGGCATTTGCAAATGCCAAAGAAGCCAATCTTCGCAGATTTCTTAGTGATTTGTCAGAGAAAGCTAATGAATATCTTGATATACTTAGCGCAGACGATTTTCATGGAGTTATTCGTTTGGCCCAGACTGCCGACGAATCGACTGAGATAAAATTATTTAGTTCTAACAAGACAGAAATCACAAAACCTTCAGGTTCTCAGAAAACGGAAATGTATATCTCTGTTCTGTTTGCGATTTCAGACTTTACAAAAGAAAAACGTGACGAGGATTATCCCCTAATCTTTGATGCCGCAACATCTTCTTTCGGTGACTCAAAAGAAGAAGAATTCTACAATGTCATTGACAGGTTGGATAAGCAGTGCATCATTGTAACCAAAGATTTTATGACAAAGGGAGTCGTCAGAAACAAGGATATAGAGAAACTTTCTTGTCCTGTTTATCGTATTAAGAAAGCTGATGGCTTTGATAAAAACAATATGGCGACTATTCGTTCAACAGTAAAAAAACTTAAGGATTGATATGGACTCACTTTTTGAACTTTGGGGTAAACGTAATCCTGAATGGGAAAAGCGTTACCAGTCCACTATAATGGATGTCTTTACAGATTATGGTAAGGGTGTAAACCAGTATCAAGACATTCGTGGCAAAATATTTGGCGCAGGCTATGAAATCTACATCATAGCATTCTTCATTGGGCTATATTATGACCAAACAAAGCCTTTGGTAGATGATAAGGCTAAGAGAAAAGTGCTCGGTCAAGCGATCATGTACTGGGGAAACGTCGAAAATCGCCTTGGAAGAAACTCGTATGGCAAGATACGTGAGTATATGTTTGCTGCATTAATTGCAAAAACAGATGTTGACTTAATTGCCCTTGACAAGGGAGAAGTCACAGCCCGTAGTGTCGTTGACGCTCTTATAACAAAGATGGAACAGTACGCAAACTTTGGTTTTGACTATATCGAAGAGCAATTAGAGAATGACCCTAACTACTTCTTTAAGGAATCCGCATTTTTGCGTGTCTTCACTTCTTTCTTGACGCAGGTAAATGATGTCGACGACGACACCGATGACGAACCAGATTCGCTTGACGTCGACGAACCGGACTCAATAGAGGATATGGAGGATTTAGATGCCGTAGAACAAATCAGATTACAAGAGTTGCAAGAAAAGAAAGAATGGTCTGAGGATGATGCAGATCGTTTAAAGCTGTTTTTTGAACATGGGATGGAGTTGGATAAGATAGCAGAAAGATTCAATTGCTCTCTGTATTCTGTCAAACTCCAACTATCTCGTTTGGGATTAATGGAATTGCCCCTTGATATAACAGTTGAGAATACAGAAGACTCTTGCTGCATCAAAAACATAGCTGGCGAGAAAATCTTTGAAGATGAAGGCAAACTAAAAATCATAAACAACAAAGTTTATCGTTTCAACTTTAAAACGAGATGTATAACTATCAAGTCTGTTTACAAATCAAATGACGGATGGGTAAAAGGTGGGACAATGTTAGTTGCTTACAATGACTCTGAATTGTTTAGTGCAATCACCTCATTCGGATTAGATGCCGTTGATGATTTTAAGAAAGGAGAATCGAAAGAAAAGAATATCATTAATGTGCATGGCGTTTGGTACGATTATTATGGTGATGTGATACCCACAAGATAATTACCTCTCTCCAATACGATATAGAAAAAACTAACCATTTTTTTTGCATCTTAAATCTTTCAAGGTATACCCTTTTTATTTTGCAGCATACGGATGATATTTATCAAGCGTGTGAAACAAGTTAGCCAGCAAAAGGAGTCCGTTTGAAACGGCTCCCTTTGTTGTATGTGGAAAGATGGGGTACTACTGATTACCACATCGGCATAATCAGTGATTGGGTGGATTGAAACCACACAACGTGAAAGGGAAGAAGATTCAAAATTGGATGATTCGAATTCACACCGTATAAGAGAATGTCGCGTACGATGACAAGGGGGTGATTTGAAATCACTCCCTTTGAGTAAGAGTACGAGATGGGGTGGGTAGAAACCAACCCAT
>CAVKMU010000110.1:0-29174 GCA_963657455.1 bacterium | reverse complement strand
GACTGCTTAGGACGTTAATTGGAGTTCTTATGGTAATGTCCACGATTCTTCACAGCTGACAGAAGCTCGTCCATTCGTCGATCGAAATGGGTGGCAAAATCTGCCGTCTGAATTTCTTCATTTGCAGCTGCGACAACCTCGGGGACAAAACGTAAAGTCTTAATCGTCCCATCAGAATTCCACTGCTTAGCAATGATTGTAGAATAATCCGCTAGAGGGAATAGACTGATAGAACCATCCATCGAAACCTCTTGAGGAGTAATCTCGTGCTCGTTCTGCACAACCCTGCCTGCGATACTCGCGATTTGCTGTGTGGGAATTGGTTGCTGACGAGTTTGAGGTTGCGTTACGTATGGCAATTGCACAGCTGTCTGACCGGGTACGGGCGCTTGCTGCGGCAGATATGTCGGATACGTAGGATATGGATTAAACCCCGGATTAGCACCGTTCGGATACATGGCAAACTCCTTCAATCAAGAAATGAATAGAAAGGTCTATTCGTCCTTCGCAAGCTTGTCTGCGAGCTCATTGAGCAGCGTAGCAACAGAGTCGAGCTTCTGCTCCAGATCTGCCGTACGTGCACCAAGCCAGCAGATGCGTTCGTACAAGTCGGCATCAGTACCTCGACCAGACACATCGTCGCGACGAGTGAGAATATCCAAAGCCTTAGCCGAATTCTCTCGAGCAACATTAGCTGCTTCGTCAGTACCCTGAATACGGTCGCGCATCAAGGTTCCATTTTGATTAAAATTCCAGATATCGTCGGGAGTAGTCATATCGTCATCCTCTCCATTCAGTCGAGCATTCACTCGGTTTGCAATTTCTTCAAGTCGGTCGTACAGAACACCAGGGCAGAAGGTATTGTAGAAATCCTTGTGACCAAAGAGATTATCCCCAACTGCCAAATACGACCAACCATACTCCATACACTTGTCTGCAAGGAACTCAATAAGCGTATTGATCGTATCCTCAGACACCGGCCAACCCTCAGCATCCCCACCGGCATTAAGGCATTCGATGGAAATGAGATTGTTGTTAGCCCAAGTATTACCGCATGCCCAGGCGTTCGAATCGTCTGACAAATATTGACAGACGTGTCCCGGTTCTACACCATAGTGTGCGGATGTTTGGGTGTAGGTGTTTTGGAATGTTGCTCCGATATTGTAAAAATTTGTAGTGGCCGCATGATGAATACAGAAACCGGACTTGGAATATCCTTGTCCGTTCGTATTCGGAGACCACCACGAATCAAACGTATAGCTCATTCTATCACCCCTCTTCTTTCTCTAGCAATTCCTGTACTTGAGTAACTATAGACTTTGGGACATCATCTATAGTAATCTCGCCTCTAAGAATTCTACGGACGTAAGCTTTAGCCACAGCTTCCATTTTCATGTTATCCCACCAATGCTTCATAGAGTTCACAGATTGCCTGATCTGAATCCTTCTGAGCCTGGATGAGCTCGGCGTAGGTCATTTCAGGTTCCTGGGATTTCATCCATTCCTCAGGGTCGACCCCTTCGAAATATACGTATCCTGGTTCGAAATCATCGTCGGTATAGCAAGGATGCTCGTCCGTAAGCTCCGGAGGATTCTCTTTGAGGATTTGCATCTCTTTCAAATACCCTTTAGCAAGATCTGGATCTGTAAGCTCGATTCCTTCAGGGTCTACTATTCTCATGAATAAACTCCATCTACGTGAACATTCACATATACCGTTCCAGAAGTTTTAGCGGAAGTGCCATTCTCGAAAATGAACATTCCCAAACTTGTCGAGGTCTCGGTATGAATTGACGCTGACAGTAATCCTGATGCGCAACGAACTGTTACTTGTGGTACTCTTGCGGTAATCGTGAACGGGAACGTACAAGACACCGACTCATAGAAATGATTCCCGCCATAGCCATTTTTCATATTTGCCGTGTGTGAGGCGTATCCCCATAGAGTGATTTTCTTGCTACTATACTTTCGATAATACCAATACCAAGTTACACCATCGTTTGTATTGGTGGTGTAGCCGTGCTGAACTACAAACTCTTGCAATACATTGTTGCCTATTTGTAGACCCGCCCCACCAATGCTTACATATTGAGTACCAGGATTTAAGTAAATTCCGGTAGTGGCGAGTAATGATATAGCATTAGCGCTCTGATAAAAATATGTAGTTGACCCAACTGTAGCACAGTATAATTTGGCACTTTCCTTACATAGATTAATAACAGTATTAATGGAATTCATACCCAAATCTATTTCCGAAGCAGCATACTTGGCTAGATCCGTGCCGTCTTTAGATTTGATGTAGAAGGCGTCAGTGCCTTGGAGTGTACGACAGCCAACATAATCATTTCCGCTTTTTCTTGCAACTTCCACACCATTGCCTGATTGACGAATTAGTGTTTGGAGAGTTGTAACGCCACTTGCGGCTGTATCTGCTGCACCTTTTGCCGTATTAGCGGTTGATAACGCCGTGGAAGCGTTAGTTTGTATAGTCGTAAACCCTGTGATAATTTGCCCAGGGGTCTGTGTGATTGTGGATATATCACCTTCTGCGTCTGAAACTCTCTGCGTAATCGAGTCTTTTGTGATTTTTAGCTCTGCAGCAGTGGCGAATCCAGGACTATTTGCTCCGATAAGATTTCCGTTAACAACGCGACAAACAACGGATGCTTTTGGTGCAGTCGAGTCCCCGGCTCTTGTGAAGTTTTCGATCCCAGTACCAGTTCCCATTCCAGGAATGCCTATAAGCGCATATGGGAGTCTCGAAACATCTTTGAGGTCTTTAGTTCCTCCACATCGCCATATTGCTTCATTGAGTGCATCATTAGAGTTCATGGCATCGTATGATGTAATTATTATGATAAAATCTGAAGATAAAGAATTTAAATATGTTGCTGCGTTATTTCTAGCATCATCGCTAGCGTAAATATCATAAAGTTTTTCCTCTTTAAATTCTAATGTATAGCGATCAAGTTTAGTGATAGTTATACCTCGACTGAGACCGCATTGTATGGCTTTGTTATTAACTTTAATATATTTGCTTTGATCGGATAAGTCGTAACATGTACCGACTGCTTCGATATAGCCTTCGTTTGCTATCTCAGTTACAGATAATTTTATATCCTCAGCAGTTTGCTTTATTAGGCTCTTAACTTCCACAGTATTGGAATATTCGCTGCCGAAATCTTCAGGCGCCGGTGTCCAATCGGTTTCGGCCTCTCCAATTTCAAATTTGAAATTCTTAATCGTTAAGGTCCCTGTCGGTTTTACGCCTGAAGTATTAGAGCCGAACAGCCATTTATATCCATATTTTTTCATAGCATCTGTTGGAGAAAATGTCACTGAAAAATGTCCGGAGCTATCTCCAGTAGGGACCGTTGGAAACGTGTTTGATACCGCAGTATAGCTCACGTTCGTATATTGTAATGCAACATACAAATCAAAAGCCGTCGTCACTCCGGTTGTTTCCCAATCATAGGATACAGTAAATTTTTCATCGTTTGAAAGTAATTTATATCCGTAATCGCTATTTATTGGATATCCGACTGGACTATAATAAGTGCTACTGGACGGAGTATAGGACTTCTCGGTTCCAGTTTTTAATGCTAAATTGCGTCCATAATTAACATTGGTATTTACTCTTTTTTCTACAGTGCTAGTTATTGACTCCGACGTAATTTTTAATTGCGAATTGGTATAGGATTTGGATTCTATCAATGTTGACAAATCGGTAACAATAACATTAGAAATAAGCCATTGGCAATCGCCATAAGCTGCTTGTCCGGATAATCCACATTCTATCTGAAAGAACACATGCCAAGCGGTTAAATTTTGATCGACCGATAAATTATCATATGTTAATCGTTTCCAATCATTTGAAATATCGACGGATTCCGTAGGGCTGGGATATTTCCACGCACCAGCAAGAGACGCTGGTTCCGATCCATATATGCCAGCGTGCAATTCTAAATCCCCTTTTATACGTTTAGCATCGACTACTATTCTATAAGAATGCCCTCTATAAAAAGGTATAGAAACGTCCCATCCTATATGATCTCTCGCTTTCAGAACATAAGCATTTCCGCCTCTTGGAGGGGTTTCTTCTGTATACTTTTCACTATTGTTGAATAACGGTTTATCATCATCTAGATATTGATTCGGCCAAAGATTTTCACCGTTGATTGAAGAATATAATTCCGTCTTAGTAGCACTAAGCTTAATAGCTTGGTCATTCTGCTCGATATTAGTCTCAGCCTGCTTAATACGGCCTTTCATGTCGCCGAGGTTGCTGACGATATCCACTTGCTTCTTTGCTTCGTTCGCAGTAGCTCGTGCGGCTACTGCGTAGTCTTCTGCAGCAGTAGCAGCAGCATTAGCCTCATTCGCAGCCGTCTGAGCCGCGTCCACTTGCTCACGTGCTGCTGTGAGTTGTTCGTACGTAGCATCTTCATTGCCTTGAAGCTCTTCCATAGTCTTCTTAGCACTAGCAAGAGCGTTATTAGCAGCGGTGGCAGCATTCTTAGCAGTCGTCACTGCCGCTTCAGCTTTCTTAGCCTCTGCTTCAGCCTCATCAGCAGCGGCCTGTGCTTTCTTGATAGTCTCATTCAGAGCCTCAGGGTCGATGGAAGTGACTTCAAGAGAGCTGACAGTCTGAGAAATACGATCAGCCAATTGCTCAACTGTAGCCTTCGTGGAATAATCATTGGCAATACGGTTAGACAAGTCTTCCACCGTGGTTTGAAGATCAGACTTCTTCGCGTAATCCAAAGAGAGCTCTCGTTTGAATTGTGCTGCAGATTCAGTGGTCTCATTTCGGAGAGTCTCCGTTGTGGAAGTCAAATCCGTTTTTCTAGCATAATCCGCCGTCATTGTATTCGTCACAGTAGTGATTTGACCTTGAAGATCATCACGAAGACTCGTGGCATCTTCTTTTATGCCTGTAATGTTATCCTTAATATCCTCAATTTGAGAATTTGCATTGCCGATCATACTGTAAGCTTCGTTGGCGGAAGCCTGAGCATTATCAGCGGCAGTCTTGGCCGCATCAGCAGCGTCTTGCGCATTCTTAGCATTCTGGATAGCCGTCGCCGTATCGCCAGTAATCTGCGTAACCTGCTTTTCAGCAAGGCTCACTCGTTCGGTCAAAGCGTCATTTTTATCACGAACATCGGCAGCAGCGTCAGCAGCAGCCTTAGCGTCGTCTATGCCTTTCTTGGCATCATCCGCAGCAGCGTCAGCAGCTTCTTGTGCTTTATCAGCTGTGTCTTGCGCATTCTTAGCAGCTTCCTCAGCAGCTTTCGCCCGTCGTTCTGCTTCGGCTGCGTCCAGAGCATTTTTCTTAGTCTCTTCATCGAGCTTTGTTACAGAGTCAAGAGCCGTGTTGATGTTACTATTAAGGCCTTTAATAAACGAACTCTGTTGGCCAGTCAAGGTGTCGTACGTAGCACCGATTGTGTAGCTCGTATTACCGGGATCCTGCAAATCCAAATCGATCGCAGAGATCATAAGGTATTCGTCTACATTATGAGGCTTACTGCGTACTCGCACGGCTTGACCAAGTTGCAGATGCTCGTAGCCGTTGTCCATGAAGAGGGCTAGGTCTACGGCATTCACATTCAAAGTAACTACTGGAGCAATAAGAGTGTTAAGCACCTTGGATGCGGCTTCTTGAAGATAGTCTAATGTAGTAATATCATCATTGCTGTAATAATATTCCTTATAGCCATATCGAGATACGGCCGAGTGACTATAAATGATATCTCCAACTTTGACCAAGTCACCACCTGCGTACTTGAAATCACTATCGGAAATATCGCCCAAATTAATAGGCTTCATTTCCTTTTCTTGATCATCTTCAGGCGGATCCGGCGTGTAACCGCTAGCATAAATAGCAGTATATTGGTCGTCGGTAGTAGTTTCTTTGGTGAAATCCGTAATGTTTATACCAAAGTCAAGAATTTGAGTATTGGCCTCGTGCGCATCGGAATAGAAGTCGATGACGTTAGCATCACCGTCATACCGCTCGAACATATATCCGCCCATATCAAGAATCTTGTTCTCGATTTCCTCGGCAGTGGTCGGGAATTGGGTTGAAGAACGATAGACGTGATTGGTGCTATTCAATTGCTGAGCTTGATTAATTCCAACACGGAATTGTTTATCAACCCCACGCACATGGGAATTATGCTGCTCGATATACCACTTAAACAATCCGTCAATCTCAGCAGGAGCTTTCAAGGGTTGCTCGCCTTCGATTGTAGAATAATCTCGCACATGAGTATCGTTCAGATATGCGAGAACGCTTGTGCAAGAAATTGACTTGTAGCCATAAATATCAAGACTGATCTCGGTAATGTATCCCTTATAGATAATTTTCTTATCGGAATACACCCTGACAGTTTTATGCTTCTCAGCAACTTCATCGTACAAATCGTGAGTGGGAGGCATCGTAAAGTCGAGATATTTAGCCGCATTTACTGTCATGGTCATAGAGACGTCCGAAAGCGCGTTTCCAGCATCCGAATATGGATCCCAAAGGATGGCGTCGCCATATAAAATACGATAAGCCATTATTCACCTCTTAAGAAATTTATTTTCATCAGCGCCAGAGACGATAATACAGAGTCGAGAGTGTTGATCGTTGATAAACTGAATATGGGTCCCAAAGGGTGTTGCCACCATATAAAATACGATAAGCCATTATTCACCTCTCAAGAAATTTATTTCCACCAACCGTTTACATAAATACCACAAGTGGGGTTCATATCGGTTTTAGAAGCGTCGGCTATGTAGAACTTCGGAGCCTCTGATACCGAGTCATCAGCGCCAGGGACGACAATGCAGAGTCGATCCCTGCCGAGATTTTGGTCATTGATAAACTGAATACTTGTATAAGGGCGCTTCACAAACGTAATCGGGTACGTGCCGAAGCGGAACTGAATACTAGTAATGTAAAACGACTCACCCCAACTGCTGCTTTGCATTGTGGTATTGCCAAAGCTTTTACGATCGATACCACACTCGGCCCGACCGCTATTCCATTTACGATACCACCACGATTCGGTATTACCGCAGTACTGTTCAACGACATAGTCGACACCAAGTTTGTCGATAGCGGTCATATTGTTGTTAATAGGCGTCGGAGAAATAAAATCCGAACCATTAATAAGGGTCAGACCAAGATTAGTTGTTTCGGCCATTACAAATCCTCCCAATCGTACTTTAAATATACATATGAGTCACTAATTACGACTTTAGCGCTCCAGTCGCATTCAGTCCATCTCATACTTTTAATAGTCTCGTCGTTCCAACGCCTATGCTCTTTGATCAAATCATTCCAAGATTGATATGAGACATCATCAAGCGCTTCGTTGCGCGCAACGCCGAGTTTGTGAATTCCATCCCAGCGTTGACCTTTATAATGATCATAAGAGCCTTCAAACTCTCCGCCGGAATTCAAATCATCCCACTTAACCAAATATAGCACATGGCTATTGATCCAAACTTGATTCCATCCATCACGGAATAGAACATTGTTGAGCTGATACGTACCAGCAGGAACAATAATTTCTTCTGGATCGTCAGCATTTAAGTGGGTAAATGTACACGTCTCCGTGCACTCCATTACAGGATGCACCGGACGACGACCGCTTTCCAAATTAAAGAATTTGCCTCCTGTGCAATTGAGATTATATACCACTTTCTCTTTGGTTTTGTACGGATCAGCATCGATACTAATCTTAATATCGCACAAAAGACCATTCGAGTAAGCAGTATGAGCAAATGATGTCACACTAAAACGCCCATGATAAGTATACCCCGGATCCATGGTGAGTTGGTAATCGAATTTTCGACCATGTAGGAAATTCATCAATTCGGTTTTAATTTTTTCGAAATTCTGGGCTGGATCAATCACAGCAAACTCAAATTCTTGCTTGCGGTTGTTATAAACCACATCACCTAGTAGAGCCTCAGTGAGGTCGATAACCCCGTTTCCGCCAGGGATATCGACCGTGTACGTCTTAGGCTCAGGAGGCTCAAGGGTGTACCCATCCAGGAGAACCATTCGATAGGCTGTTGAAAGATCCACACCATTTACAATGAGCCTATTGTCAGGCAATCCTGGATAAGCACTCATGATAATTTACCTCTCTTAGTCAGAGTTCCAAGTTCACGATTCATCGGCTTAGCGATTGAAGAGGCAAGTTTCTTACCGTCGATATACATGGTATTCTCCATGTTGGAGATGCTATCGGTGTAAGAGGACATGTCTTCACGAAGGCCGTTTAGAGAATCGAGGACTTGATTGTTAGATTTGATAACTTCGAGGTTATCTCTCATAATGCTTTCACGCAAATTGTTAATAGGATCAACAACCTGCATGTTGGCGAATTTGGCATTAAGCATCACAGATTGCGATGTCTTAAGGCCGCTTAAAATACTCAAATCATTCCCGTTGACTACGGGCGTAATGGTGGGAGTCATGGATAGCGTGGAGAGATCCATCTTATTCACTGTATCCTGAATACCATTAATCGCGTCATAGCCAACATCGGACGAAACCGTTCGTATCTTATCACGCATCGATTCCATACCGTTGATAAGTCCCATATCATAGAACTTACCCATCTTGAAAGTTGCTTTAGAAGGGGAACGTTCGTCCAAAGCCTTCTTAGTTGCTGCTAAGGCGTCAGTCGCCACATCAATTGCAGCATTAATTGCTCCGTATTTTCCGTCAGTAATTCCATTTTGAAGTCCTCGCATCATGTTCAGACCTGCAGTATAGAATTGACCATTGTCGGTCGAAATAGCAGAAGATAAATCGGCAGCTATATTTTGCACAACAGTGATGCAGCCTTGGCGTCCGTTGATTAACGCCGTTTTCAAGGCGTTCATCAAATTTGTACCAGCTGTGCTAAA
The DNA here is from genome assembly GCA_963657455.1 of bacterium. Classification (GTDB taxonomy): domain Bacteria; phylum Bacteroidota; class Bacteroidia; order Bacteroidales; family Tannerellaceae; genus Parabacteroides. Next base: position 20,258 of record CAVKMU010000110.1, on the reverse strand, counting down.
TGCGGACTGCCCGTTGTTAATAGCCGACTCGCCTTCGCTTACAATCCCGTCGCAAATCCCCTTCATCGTATTGACGACACCGTCACGATTACTATTAAGCGTATCATTCAAACCATCAATCAAACCTTGAGCAAGATTTATAGCTGAATTCTTAACAGATTCTGCTGAAGCGTCAATACTTGTATGCAGAGAATTGAGCGCATCCTGCACCGAAGGAATATTTCCACTCAAAGAAGATGCCAAATCGGACATCTTTTGAGCGACTTCTGTAGCAGCATTACCGAGAACCTCATTGAAATTGGGAATACCCATATCGCCGATGTTCTTAATAGTATCAGCAAGATTTTGCAAACCGCTAGGATCAACTTCACTACACTTCTTAGCTGCTTCAACCAAATATGTTATGCATCCAGAAGCGCTATTACATTTCTCGGCGTCAACATTCGCGACAGAATTAGAAAATGACTGCAGTCCATCACCGATAGAACCAATGCTATTGGCAAATCCGCTATAATCTTTAGAACCATTGCTAATGGACTCAAGACCGCCAGCTTTCTCAAGACGATTTGTAGCGTCTATCAATGTAGCAATAGCGGGAGCCGTTTCTTGTACTTTCGAAGTATTAACCTCGCCAACACTATCTGAATATGCTTTAAGTCCACTGCCTATGCATCCCATATTGTTAGCAAAATAAGAATAATTCTTATTTCCGTCAACGAGGTCGCTTATGCCTCCAGAGTTTTCAAGGCTATTAGTAGCCTCTATCAATTCTTGCAAAGCACTAGCACTATTGCGAATGGCTCCAGTACTTACACCGTCAATGGCCTCAGCATAGTCCTTAATGCCTTTGCCGAGTAGCGGAAGATTTGAGGCGAATGCCCCAAGGCTCTGCTCACCTGTAAATATCTTGTTTAATCCACCAGACTCAGGCAGTGCATTTTGGAGATTGATAAACATTTGAGCGACCGAAGCAGAATTGGATACAGCTTCGCCATTTATACCGTCAATGGAATTGGCGTAATCCTTCATACCTTTACCGAGTGCCTTAACGTTTGTGGCAAAAGTTCCAAGATTCTTCTGCCCCATTATGCCTTGAATAAATCCGCCTGTTTCAGGAAGATTATTGTTCAATTCAGCAAGAGATTGGGCGGCATTCGCCGAGTTTGTAACCGCCTCAGTATCAATATCCTTAATCGCTGCGGCATAAGAAGCGAGACTTACGCCAAACATTACAAGCTTAGTTCCGAATGAAGCAATATCCTTATTGCCCATAAATTCTTGAAGCTTACCGCCCTCGCTAGGAAGATTGTTGGCAAATTCAGCAAGAGTCTTAGCTGCATTAGCTGCACCAGTAACTGCTTCGGCATCGATAGTCTTAGCGGCCAATCCAAATATAGCAAGATACGGAGCGAATTCAGCAATTTTCTTACCAAATCCGACAATATCCACTTCACCAATAAACTTCTGAAGAATACCGCCCTCACTGGGAATGTTTGTAGCAAATTCAGCAAGAGTCTTAGCTGCATTAGCTGCACCAGTAACTGCGTCAGCATCAATGGTCTTAGCAACCATTCCGAATATAGCAAGATACGGAGCGAATTCAGAAAGTTGTTTACCGAATTCAACCATGCTATTGCCGCCCGTAAGCCAAGAGGTAGCAGAATTCAATATATCAGCACCTGTTATAAGCACCATTGCTGCAGCAAGATTCGATATGCAAGATCCGATATTAGGATCTATTCCTTGCATCGCATCGAAGAAAGGCTGGGCATTATTCGAAAACTCAGAGAGAGATGCACCAATTCCAGGAAGAGTATTAGCAATCGCCGACATGGCTCCGCCAACAACACCGCCAACTATTCCTCCTAAGAATCCGCCAAGAGCCTCTCCGATAGATTGCAAGAAATCTTTACCTTCCCCAACAATCCATTTGGCGCCAGGAATCTGAGCTAAAGCGCCCATAGCGACGACAATTGCAGTCATGCCAGCTATAAGAATTCCCATAGAAGCTACAGCTTGAGCTGCTGCCGGAATCGGTAATGCTACTAATAATCGCATAGCAACACTTGTGGCCAATAGTAATTCCGCAACTGCTGTGGCTCCCATAATAGCGGCAGTAGCGTCCATTCCGGCTAATTGACCGACAACGGCGGTAAGTGCGGCCAATACCACGACCATCAAACCAATAGAGGCCACAGCTTTAACGTTTATCGAGGGCATCCGGTTAATGGCTTCGGTTAAAGCGAATAACGATAGAATGATCATACCAACGCCAGCAAGTGTCGCCACAAGCTTGTCTGAATTATATTCACTTAATTGACTGATCGGAACCATGATAGCGCTTAAGCCTATGCCTAACACGAGTAACACACCGCTCATAATAAGCAGATTTAAAGCGCTTTTCTTAATTGAACCGGATACTTTATCCAAAGCCTTGCATGCGACAACAATTATGGCGATGGCGGCAGCTAGACCAATCAAACCTTGAGCAAGTTGCTTGGTATCCATTTGCCCAAATGTCTGGATCGGAACAGCAAGAGCCGCTAACGCAAGAGACATAAGAAGCAGCGAAGCGGCAGTTTTAGCCACTTCTCCTCCGCTTTTATCAAGCGCTTTCAAAGCAGTGATTATGATAGCCAAAGACGCAGCCAACCCAATAACACCTTGAGCCATATCTTTAAAATCCATAGCACCGAACTTGGCAATAGCGTTTGATAAAGCAATCAATCCAACTGCTACAATTAAGAATGACGCCGCAGATGCAATATTCAACGAAGAGGGGAGTTGCTTAACCGCCATAAACATAATCGCTAATCCGGCAGCAAGAGCAATTGTGCCTTTTGCGATATCGGCAATTGGGATGTTTGCCAATTTCTGAATCGCATCGGCATAAGCGCTAATAGCCGCCGCAGTAGCACCTAATGCAGCAGAAATATCCCACATCTTGCCAGACATGTTGGTCTTCTTAAGAAGCAAGATAAATCCGCTAAATAACACGAAGAACGCTGTAATGGAAACAAGAGCTTTTGCAACGGATCCTTCTTTAATCTCGTTAAATTTCTGAATGGAATCAGCGAAACTAGAAATAACTTTCGAATAAGTCGCAAGAACCGCTACAAGACTCAACGCTTGAACCGGATTAAGCTTTTTAGCAGCTTTAGTAGCGGCAACGATAGATGCAACCAAGGCAATAACTGCACCGCCTGCACGAGCGACTGCTGCATTATCAACTTCAGCATATTTCTTCATAGCATTTGCCATTACAGCCATTGCTGCGGCGAACGCGATGAGAATAACTGCTGTTGTCAACAAACCCTTTGATTGCTTTTGAAGAATCTTAGTCGCAGCTACCAAAACCACTGCAGACGCCGCAATACCAATAAGTCCTGTAGCTATTTCGGTAAAGCTTAATCCAGCAAATGTCTGCATAGCTTTGCCCATTATTGCCATTGCCGCAGAAAATGCTATTAATATGACTACGGTTTTTGCTACGCCATCAAGTTTCTTAAGCGCGTTTACAGCTATTACTAAAACCGCCACGGATGCAGCAAGTCCAATAATGCCCTTAGCAAGATCCTCTATAGACATAGATCCAAATGCCTGGATTGCAGACGCCATTATGCGTAACGCCACCGCGAACAAAACTACTGCGACCGCCACTTGTTTGAGATCTGCGGCGAGTACGGTAAGTTTAAGCATATCGCCGGCGCTTTTTACAAATTTCTTCATAAATGCCATAACTGCAACTGCCGACCCAAGTATTACCAGCAGCATTGCGCCGATTGCGCCCAAACCTGTTACAATATTTTCAATAGGCAAAGAACCGATCGCATACAAGGCCGCTGCAAGAATTCCCAAAGCAGCGGCAATTTTCAATACAATATTAGCTTTGATCGATGCTGTAAACGCCTTAATAGAGTCCTTAGCGCTATCCAAAACTCCGCAGACCTTATCGAGAACGTCCCCAAATTTATCGACAATTCCGAAAATCGTATTGAAGATGCTAGTCGCCTCTTCTTTTTTCTTATTCATGCCAACGATAAACTTGTTTATATTGTACATGATAACCGTAAATAAAGTATCCTGAACCATGGAATTTACTTCATGAACGGGAATCGCCTTTAAAAGTTCGGTAATCGCAGTAGCAATAGCGGAAACAACAGATCCGACAACTTGCGGAACTATATTCAAAACAGTCACGATTATCTGGGTAAGGCCGTTTGTCGCCGTTCCTAGCATACTTGTCAAATTAACTACTGCTTGAATTCCGCCAGTGAATACGCTAATAAGAACACTAAAAGCTGAAGTCGCAAATGAAACCAAATTGGACAATACGGTAGTTAATAAACTAACACCTTCGCCAGTTTCAGAAACGCCATCGCCAAATACTTTAGTAAAATCAATTGCTTCAGAAATACCTTCGCCAAAGTGCAGTAGTTGATTATAAAGACTCTCAATGGCATGTGCTAAACTTTGGACTTCGTTGCTGAACAAAATGCTTTTAACAAATTGATCGATATTGTAAATAAGACCAACGAAACCTTGGTCAAGGACTTTAGTCTTTCCTACAAGGTTTGCGAAATCTCCGGCAACTTTAGAAATGATCGACAGAATAAATTTAAACGCATTTCCAAGATCCGTAACGACCGCCGTTAATTTTGCCGAATCATCTTCGCTAAGCTTAAGACTTTCCATGAATTCTTTAAATTTATTCGTAAGATCCATAAGCTTTTCGGCAGTCATCGGAGGAATAACATTTTCTAGTCCCTTGGATACCGCATTAACGACAATCATAAGAGCTTCGAATCCGGCTCTAAAACCATCAATTAACGTTGTTCGACCGCCCATATCGGCCCATTGCTGAACCATTTCATTACGAGCATTTGCCGAATCATTAATCATATTTGATAAAACGTCCGAAACCTCAGTCCAAAGAACTTTAGCATCCTCAAAGTCACCAATAACGGTACGCCATGTCTGAGTCCATCCAGAGCCAAGAGCCTCTTTAAGGGTGTCAAGCAACTGAGTAAAAGTTTTCACCTTTGTTGCGGCTTCCATTGCAGTACGGGCCATATCTACAATATTCTTAGCTTCTTCTTCAGTATAACCCTCTTCGACAAGCTGCTGCATTGTCCGTTCATAATCTTCGGCAGATTCGACATTAAGAGAGAATTGCTTCAAAGTTTCGGTAAGAACTTCGGTTGTCAGCCAGCCATCTTGCAAAGATTCACGAAACGAACCGTTAGCTTCAATCGCCGCTTTTGCGCCAGTTTGAAGATGCTCGGACGTACGAACCAATGCATCTTGAAATACAGCACCACCCATGCCAGCGTTAACAACGGAGTTCCAGTCCATAAGCTGAACTTTACCAGCGGCAATTGCTTGAGAAAGCTGATACATTGCCGTCGACGCTTGAAGGGAGCTTGAACCCGAAACAGCTGCCAAGTTAGCAATACCCTGAATCGAGTCGACAGAAGTTTGTAGCCCAACGCCTGCTGCAGTAAACGTACCGATATTACGAGTCATTTCGGTAAAATTGTAAATCGTTTTATCAGCATAAGTATTTAATGTATCGAGTGCGGAATTAACCTGATCAATGTTAGTTCCTTCTTTCTGGGTATTGGCCAGAATTGTCTGGACTGCATTAATCTGAGTTTCATACTCGTTAAAGCCATCAATAATAGGCTGAACCGTTACGGCTTTTGTAAATGCAACGCCCATATTAAGAGCGGCATCAGTCAATCGCTGAATTACGGTCATACCTACAATACCCATGCTATTGAAACGACCAGACAGCTGATCTACTGCGTTGGATATAGAATTCAAAGTAAAGCCATTAACTTGGGATTGAAACTGCTTCATATTTTTTGCAGCAGCTTGAAAGTTCATCCCTTGTTTAAGCTTATCCAAAGTCTTTAAGGAGGTTTTGGCCCCGGCTTCAAATTGTTTATTATCAAATTGTAGATGCACCACTCTATTATCTACACTGCTCATGCGGACATAACCTCCCTCCACAGTTCTTCAGCCATTTTATCAAATACCGGTCTAATAGCAGGATTAATATAGTCTCTACCCTGAACATAACCGCCAGTTCTTGTTCCATGCCCATACTGAAGGATAATAGCAATGTTAACGCCTTTATTAATATTATCATTATTCCAATAAATATTTATAGAATTGGCGCCTATAATAACTTCGCTGGTCCAAGAAGAGGCAGTTTTTCCAGTAGCAACGGGTGTTGCATTAGACAAAGCTTCAACACCCTTTTTAGCATACTTGTAGATTACTCTAAGATACTTTTCTTGATTTATAAACTTTAGAAATTTATCTAAATTAGAATAACTCCCACTATGTGTAACCGTAATCATTTTAAGCTCCTAGCCAGAAGTTTTGAATTTTGCCTTACGCTCAGCATTCAATCTCCTCTGACGTTCAAGAAGTTCTTGTTTAGGAACCTTCTTAGCGGGAGCATTCTTAGCCGATACAACTCGTATTAATGTTATAAGTCTATTCAAATGCCACTTTTGGCACTCGAATGGTATATTCAAAGAAATCATCCAATAATAAATTATCTCCGCAGTGATGAAGCTACCAGAATCCCTACCGCCGTTACTAAGGTTATTAAACGTTGTAGCGGTCATTGGGTCGCCCATATATGCATCTATTTGAGACATTATTTTGGAATTTATGTTTTTATAAATCTCAGGATTTGCATTCTGAGTAATTGTCATACATCTGTAATAATCAAGCGTTTCCTCTAAGGTTTTAGGCTCTTCTGTTAAGAAAGGCTTATGCCACTTAGATTCCCACTTAGATAAAGATAAAAGAGAATGCTCCATTGTTATGGAAGCTCCCTTACGAATTTTAAACTCGTTGTTGATCTCGTCATAAAGTTCAACATCCGGAATATCTACATGGAGCATTCTCTTTCCTTTCAAGAATGTTTAATTACTAAGCTTCTCGCGTTGAACCGAAACAATGTTGGACATCGACTCGCGATTAGGATCGACTTGCACGGATGCGAGAATACCGTTAACGAATTCTGCGGCATTCTTAGAATCTTCCATAAACTCCATGAAAAGATTCGAATACGCCTCAGAAGACAAGAATTCGTCAGCATATTCAGGCTTCTTTACGAAAGAACGACCGTCGACAGATCGCTTACCGTAAGACATGCGAACAATCTTCTCAAACAAACGGAAAAGATTCTCGGTATCCTCTTCGCGGGCAATCTCTTCAATTGCGGCAGACAATCCACCTTTTTCGCTAAATTCAGTCTTAAGAGCTTCCGCCCTAGTCAGATGGAAATAGAAATCCTCTTCACGCTCGCAACCGTTGAAATCAACATACTTGATAGTCTTCTTATACATAAGTTAAACTCCTTTACAAGAAACTTCTATTTTGACCTATTATTTATCCGATGCGGTAGCGACTGCACCCATAAGAGTAATAACCTCAGCAGGGGCCGGAAGCGAAGGTTCGGCATTCGCGCCGCCATAAAGCTTCGCTTCGAGCGACTTCAGCTTCTCAGAATCGCAGAATCGGGAATCGATAACCAACGTTGCGGTCGGCTTGAAGCCAGCAACATTCACCGGAGTCGTCTTGACCTCCCAGCTAAAGGTAATTGCGTCGGGGGAATCATTGACCGTCGCATAACTCTTCTCGGACGGAGAAGCGGTGCAACCATAAACAAGGTGAATCTTGTAACCGTCGTCCGAAGTGGTAGCCGTATCGTTGCCGATGTTGGTACGATAGCAGAAGCCGAAACCGACACGCTCTTGCTGGCCGGCAAACACGCCCTTTGCAATCTGCACGGAACCGTCACACTCGGCAAATTCGTCAGGATAAGTATAAGCCTCGATCGTGCAGCCGAAAGTCTCGGTCGAACGCATAGTGGCGTACTTTGCGTTATCAGCATACAGATCGGTAGCCTCGGCACCCTCTGGGGATTCGGTTACAGCGGTCAGGCCGTTCCACGGAACACCAGTGCCGTAGTTGCCAGAATTATCCATTTTATACAGGACACCACGATCGGTGCCATTTTCGTAGAAGCGCTTACCAGCAGCATCCCATTCAATAGCAGTCATATATTACTCCTTAGTAATAAAGATTGTAAATGTAGTGATTCAAATTATCAGCAGAATAATACCGATCAAAAGTGCATAAAGGAAGTAAGGAAATCTTATCACGGATTTCTTCACAATCAGGAGTAGTTGTTATCAAACTTACTTGATAACGATCCGTAGACCTATACCCACTATTGTCGGCGAATTGCGTATCACCAGTACTAAGCTGATAGATAATGCAAGGATACTTTATCTTATGATTCGAAGGAGGGGAGAAGTATACATTGTCGTTACCGATGATTTCCATAAGAAGCTTTCGCAACTCACTCCATCGACTCTGGGCCATTGTATACACCTCCCAAAGTTATCTTCAAACGAGGGTGCTCGATTTCAACACTTTCCGCACTCCACCGAACACCCATCCAAGTTACATAACGAATATTGGAAAAATACTCGCATGCGTATTGATCCGCGACAATGCTAATTGTAGTTGTAACTGTAAAATTACTATTCTGGTGTTCACCACCGGAATATCGTTTCGCAGCCTTAACTACATCGCCTCGATACGGACGTTCTTCAACAACATCCTCCCAAATACCAGGAGAAGTTTCCTTGCTCTCAGCAAAGCCTATAGTCTCATAAAACTTTGCCATTCCATTTTGACCTTTTCTAACTAGTTCTCACTTTGATCGGACTCGGCGACCTCAGTCTCACTAGCGCCCGACTCCTGTTCGGTCTCATCAAGAGTAAAAGAAGTCGGGGTTACGCTTTTGGGTAGGTCTCCAAAGCGATAGCGGCGTAAGGCTTAACCAGAGCGCCAGAGCAACGAGTCTCAATCAAATACTTCATCTGGTTGTAGTCGATATCGAAGTCGTCAAACATCGACACAGCGCCGCCCTTATCGGCACCCACGTTGTAGTCCTTCAGGTTGACGATCAAGCCTTCGAGAGCGAATTCCTTACCAGCAAGGTCAGCATTTGCAGAAGTGTCATGAGTATCAGCAGTACGCTTCTGCTCCTCCATCACCTCAACCGTGACAATGCTAGAAACGCGAAGCTTCTTAGCGAGCTGCTCGGTAGACTCGTACAGATCGCGACCCGTGGTATCGGTCAGAAGCAGCATACCGGTAAGGTTATCCTCAGTGGTAAAGAACGTCGGGTTACCAGAGCCCTTATAGTTCTTGCGAGCCTTGATAGCGGCACGGATAAGAGCCTTGTACTTGTCGTCCTCGGTAGCAGAGGAATCAAGCTCAACCTGAGTGCGAATCGTGTAGAACGGATCGTCCTTCCACACCGGACGGATATGATCCTCACTGATCTTATCCTCTTCACCAGCACTACGACCGTCGCCAATCAGAATAGCACGAGCAATTTCCTCGTCCAGCATGAGGCGCATCTCGGCCTTCAGCCACACAACCACATCGAAATCGGTAATGTCGATAATGTCATCGCGGTCAAGCTTCTGCTTCTTGTAAATCGTCTGCGGATCAGTCGTACGCTTCAGCAAGGGGAAGACTTCTTCCTTCTTCTTATTACCCTTGATATAGCCCTTCGCACGAGCCTCGTCCTCAGTGATGTTTGCGAACATGGACTTGATTCGAGAGAAAGGCGTATGAGAAACACCATTCATAACAATGTTGACCCAATCCATGTTGCGGGACACAAACTCCGGCGGAGTGTTGAGAGACTTATACTCGGGGAAGAGCGTCTCGATGCCCTCAATGCCATAATCGGCATGAGCGAGCATTTCGTCAGCCACATTCATTGCATCATGCTGCAGAGCGGACTCCTTCAGAGAGCCAAAGCGCTTTGCATCACGCAGAACCTCACCAAAGAGCTCGGAATGCTGCAGAGTATTTTCCTCAGTGTCAGCAGCGAAAACGTTGTGTTTCATATCTTCTCCTTCAGAAGAACCTTGGTCGCCTTCCGCGGCCATACCTACAAGTGCATAAAGAACATCCTTTTGCTCTTCATTCATAGTGTCAATAACATCCTGGACGGTCTTTTCACCATCAGCATGCTTAAGATTTTTGTCCATATCGGAATCCTCTTTCTCCGTTTCATCTTCCGGTTTAGACTCATTCGAAGATTTCTCAGAGTCTTCACCATTCTCAGGTGCGTCTTCCGGTTTAGATTCATTAGGAGATATCTCAGAACCTTCGCCGTTTTCGGATACATATTCCTCGTCAAGCTCTTCTTTTTTCTTTTTATCTTCTTCATCAGAATGCGACAAATCGAAGTTAGAAAAACCTTCGAGGATTGCTTCCTCTTCCTCATCGTAATCATGAGAAAGAATAGTCTCAATCTTTGCTTCAGGATTTGCTCCACAAAGCACAAGACTCACTTCTCGAATAGCACCATGAACTACGTTAGGTCCATTTTGCTTAAGCTTGTTTGCATAAATAGAGAACGAATCGACATCCCCATTACGAACAGAAGCCAAAGCATGCTGACCTTCGTCAGTCATATTGCATTTGGCATAACCATAAACGCCATCCGCTCGATTCTCAAGATCGCAATGACCAAGAATATTGAGAGGAGACATATGGTCGTGCTGATACACTAGCGGAACACGAACGCCGTCGCAGCCTTTAAATGCATCCTGACGGATAATACGACCGTCAGAGCACTTAACATCGTTCCGCGTTACATAACCAGCAAAATCGTAATCACTCATGGGCAACCTCCTTTACTTTTCTATATTGCTTACGGAAATCTTTGTCAGTAAAAATATGCACACAACCATAGGCGTTGGTTGATACATAATCTCCAGGATTTGCTATCTCTAGTCCATTCTCGGTTTCTACTTCTATCTGCTCTTGTGTCTGATAGGCTTCGACAACTGCTAGAGTGGATTTATTACGATAGAATTCCATTTTGACCTTTTCTACTATTCGCCAAGAAATTGGCTAACGGAAGTTTCATCTGTAGAATCCTCTTGATAATCATACGAGTCTTCTGGCGAAGAACCGTAATCAGCATTCGGATCTATGAGATTCCTATTGCGAAGTTCATCTGCGCCGGATTCATCCGATGGCTTAAAGCCGAGAGATGTTCTAAATTCGTTCGGCGTGAGAACTTCATTGCGACTAAGTGTATCGACCATTTGGGCAATTTGGGTCACAGTCATATAACGGAATGGATCCTGGAATGACATAACAGACTGACCTTGAGAACGAGCTGTCTTAGAAAGAAACTTTCTCACAAACTCATTCTTAATCGCTTCAATAATCGGCGATACAGTTCGTTGATAATAATTATTCATGGTTTCGGCGTTAGCAGTGCCATTCATAATCGTCTCATCTATAGACAATTGAGAATACAATTGTGTAGTAAGATCATTGATCTGATTTAAAAGATTATTTTCAACAGAGCGGTTAAGCTGAGTAACCTTCTCTGTAGAATCGATGTAAGCGATACCGTGACTGCTTTTACTAAGCTGATCCTCAAGCGATTGACGACGAGTTTCCGCCCTTTTCTTTTGAGTTTCAGTTTTAACAGTGTACGGAAGCTGAACAATCATGTTCAAATCACCGGAATTATTCTTTGCATCGGCATCGTCAAGAAGACCGAGCTTATAAACGAGACGACTCATTGTAGAATTCTTCTCGTTCATCACAGAATAAAACGGATTTGTAATGATGGCTACCGATTCTTTCGGCATAATAATGTTTTGATATTGACCAATACGCTCATTATACAATCGAATTTGAACATGATACGGATGCCATTGAACAATCTTTCCAACACGAAGAGTGCGAATTTCAAAAGCTCGCCCTCTAGTTGGATCGTCAACTGTGTCCACTGGAACGACGGCTATTACACCCTCATCCAAAATAGACATGGCCATATCGAGTTTAAAATCAAGAGCACTTTGGTCCACATTAGCTTCAAGAGTTAAACAATCATTTAAACCAGAACTTACGGTTTCCTTATAACGTTCATTATCATCAAGCTTAACATGCTCGAACGTTGTCGATGCAACATCGATTGCAATTCGAGTATAAATTGATGAAATTATTGTACGTTCGGAACCAGTAATAATCTTTCGACGACTAGGATTAACGCTATAGCCAGAACCAACGTCTTGATAGAATACTTTTTGTTCACCTTTGAAAGCATTCCATCCATTCTTAAGACGTTCAGTAAATTTTTCGGCCATTTATTTTACCTACTTTATAAGCGTTATTCTTTCGGTGTTAATTTATATCGTTTTAGTAGTTAGGGTATTGATGCATGAAATTACCTCATTTTCTTAATTATATCGACGCCGGCTTTGGTATAATCGCTTTTACTTATAGCATATAAGCTGCCAACGACTCCGGCGGTCGATACTATATTTTTAACTATAGATAATCCTCGATTAACTTGAGATGTGCTCAAACGATTATACTCTTGCTCCAAATTCATTCGTTTATTAAGCTTTCTAAGTTGCTCATTAGAAAGCTTTTTTGAAGATTTACGGCGTAATGTTCGGGTTTCGTTATAGTCATTACTATACTTAGAAATACGTTTTTTATTAAAAGAAGAAGCTGAACGTTTAACCTTACGTACACCCCACTTCATTCCTTTTACGCCGTGGTGCATTAAGTAGTTAGGGTATTGATACATCTTTATATACCTCCTCTACTTGAAGCATTAATCTATACAAAAGTTCCTCGGACTGAGATTTCATAGCGTCTAACACGAATGAATTAGATGGGGGATCAAATATAATTCGTGTTTGCAAATACACAAATGTCATGCATCCGCCAAGAAGATCCGACTTATCATCTAGAAAATCCGACCATATTGAAGTGGAATCGGATATATAGAAAAATTCTTTTCCAATACCGGCTTGCTCCAATTTCAGCAATGCTGCATTAACATTTGTAGAAATATCCACATCAAATGCTTCGTATGAATCCGGAAGTCCGAGCATTTTTTTAATACTGTCTAAAATGCTCTCATCCATATATGCTCCTATTAATCAGGAATTTTCTTATATGTGTTATAATACATAGCATCCATAATATCATCTATCGACATTTGTTGAACTTTTTTATTGCCTGATAGCCATTCAGCTCCAGCATCCGTAACCTTAATTTTAGTTCCAGTTTTACTAGAAACAATTGTTCCTGGTGCTAAATTTTGCTTCTTAGCAACTGTGGACATCTTTTTAAACTCATTAACACTTTTGCTATAAGCTTTGGCATTACGTTTAATTTGATAAGTTCTTTTAGCTCTACGTACACCCCACTTCATTCCTTTTACGCCGTGGCGCATTAAGTAGTTAGGGTATTGATACATAGTATTACCTCATTCAAAATTTTCTTTATGCAATTTATAAGCAACATAGGCATCCATCATAGCGGCAACAGCATCGATTTTTGCATCGTTCTTTTCCTTGCATAGCTTCTTGTTTCTATTAGTGTCGAGAAGAACTATACAGTTTCCCATACAAAACTTCATAATCTCTTCGTCGAAGTATAACGTTCGGTTTTCAGCAAGTTTCTTTAACTCGCCAAGGGGGACACTTTCTGTCTTAGAACCCTGCTTGACAACTTCCACGCCATATGGGCCATTCTCAGTAGTCCAACGATTGACAAATTCTTTAGCATTGTACGGGTCGAATCCAAAAGAACAAATGTCGTATTCTTTTTCCTCTATAAAGCGCTCAAGATCGTCATACACTTCTCCATCGATATCAAGAGTCACACCTTCAAGAACCACCAACGATCCTTCTTGCATAAACTCTTCATACTTAAGACGCATTGCTGGAGCAAGTTTATTCATCGTATCAGAAGTTATGTAGCAACGAGTTTTTACACCGTAGCAATCGTTTCCCAACGGAAACAAAAAAGTAAACGCGCAAAAGTCGTCACCTTGCGATAGATCAGCACCCATCGAACAAGGCAGTTTCCAATAATCGCGTCGGCGATGAAGCATGGTTTCTTCGTAAGTAAAGAAATACGTATACCCTTCTGTCGGAATGTTGAATCGCTTTGCAAGGGTATCATTACGAGTGATGGGAACATTTTCCATTCGCTCTACTTCAATTTGATACGTTTCGTAGCTAACTGTTTTGCCAATATTAGGAGCAGCTTTCATCCACATCAAAGGATCTGCAACTTCAGAAATATCGTCAAGCTTATAATACCAAATCGAAACGTGAGGATTGTAATACTTACCTTTAAGTATATCCATAAGTTCCATTTTGATGCTATCGCCCGGACCATTACGAACAGTACCTTCTGAGCTCATTGCTATGATAAGCCAATCATCAAGCTTAGAGCAGCTCTGTTCAAGAGCGCCAATAACATCCTCTCGAATGTCGCCAGAAAGCCATTCGTCAACTGTAGCGAATTTGCATCGAGATCCTTGAAGTTTATCAATTGTCATCGGACGAATTTCAAGAATTGAATTCGTTAGAAAATTCTGAATACCCTTTTTAGTCGAAGCAAGTTTAACACGATTGCGATTATCGCCTGTTGTATTTTGAAGTGATCCATCTGTAAGAAATTTAAACAAACGGCCACGAGCTCTAGCGATAGCAGTACGAAGCGGAGAAAGAACCTCATCGGCTTGGCGCATTGTCGGAGCTGTAGCTATTTGGTTTGTTGTGGATGGATCAACATTCAAACAATACCCATGATGACAACTACCGTACATAGACTTAGCACTACCGCGAGAAACAATTAGAAATTGCTTATTAATCAACCGTTTCTTAATACGCTTAGTAACATAATGCCCTCCATGAGAATCCGGATCGGGTTCATATACGGTTCTCTCTACAAAATAATACCAACCATATACTTGCTCTCCCCAAAGTTTGAACGTATCCAAAAGATGGAGATCTGAGCCATCGGTAAGAGTCAATTCTTCTTCACAAAATTTAACCCAACCGTTAACGGCGTTATTATCGAAATAGTATCGAGGATCTTCAATGAGATTATCGATACGATTCATCTCCATTGAGACCTCTCGGCATACAGGTATTTCTCCACGTATTACAGCTTCGCGAAATTGATTGTAATAAAACGGAATGGCTGTATTTGAAAGACTCAATGAAGATCACCACCTTTACTTTTGTTCGAAGTTCTATACTATCGAGGCGTCAATTGATACTGTTTTGTAGTAACATCATATGCTATTTTGTAATTTTCAGACAACTTTTTTATATACGAATTAGTTTTCTTTTCATAATGTTTTGCATATTTTTTAAGTTGCTTAGAATTGGCGTTTGCTTGCTTAATTCGGTTATATTGCTGTCCATAAACAATAGGTCCAAGTTCGCTTGCGGCACGATCCATAGCCTGAGCTTCATTTTTCCAAGCGTTAGATTTTCTTTCATAAAGATCTGCTTTATTACTCAGACGCGTTAGTTTATTAGCTTTTCTCCTAACACCCCACTTCATTCCTTTTACGCCGTGGTGCATTAAGTAGTTAGGGTATTGATAAATCATCATCTTACCTTCCTTCTCCATGGACATGTATCAAAAGGTTTACGTTCTATAGGGTCTTGAGGAAGTAAGTTGGCATTTCCGTAATGAATCGCTTCATGAACTTTATGATTGACACATACGACGTTATCCATCGAAAATACGATAGGATCTCTATTCTCAATTTGCTCTAAAGTAATTGGATTAATATGATGAACAATAAGTTTAGATTTAATGTCGTAACCCTCTAGACCAAATATACAGCCATTATCTCTAATGATAACTTCTCTACGGAATTTCTTCCATTCGCTAGAACAATATAGCACTTGGTTAAGATAACGACTAAATCCGAACGTCTCTCTACCAACAACCCCATCTAACTTGAGATAATTGAACCTATCGATCAATGTATCATATTTAAGCATCTCGGAATACGACTTATTCATCATTAATCCCTCGATACTCAGTCATCGCCTCGATAGCGTCCTTATAAAGTTGCTCAACATTCTTCTGAGATTCGAGAGCTTCTGTCTTCGCCCTCAAAAGTTTATTCTCTTCAAGAAGTTTTTCATTCTCCAACTTTGCCTTTGTGGATCCCAATTTCAAATAATGGCAAATAACTGCGGAGGATGCGGTTCCTTCGAGTATTTGTCTTTCGGCGAGATCTATGGCTTCTGCTACCAGCTGATTCTCTCTTGCCTCCGGTGTCAACGCAGGAGCTCTACGCTTTTTAGCTTGAGCCATATACTTCTCACCAACTTTCCAATAGCTATTTAGCTATCCCTTTTTAGAACCTATAGACTTTCCATTCACTTTGCAGTGACTTCTTGAAAGGAGAATCGGTTACACCAGGCCGATTTTTGATTTTGGAGCATCTATAGGTTCTAAAAAGGGATAGACTAAGTCTAGCCCTTTCGAATATCTTGTAATAATTATTCTTCACTATAGCTTTTCTTGAGGATGTATTTTTCAGATACCCCCAATAGCTACATACTGTCTTTGCTTTCTTTATTGTGGACTGTCTATTATATTTCATATAAGCTCTTCTAATGCGCCTATAAATCTTTGCTCGAATTGTAATTCGATCGTCTCGAACAACAAAACCGGCAATATCTACAGGTTCGCAATAAGCCCAACAGATTTTCCATGATTTGACAGTAAGTCGAATTCTTAGTTTCAGCCATTTGGTTAAACTCTTCATAACTCTATAAAGATAACCCGGATTTCTTGAAAATAAATAGAAATCATCCGCATACCAAATTTGATGTACGATAAGCCTTATCTTCTTGCCTCTTCGGTATCTAAAGCCGATCCTTTCAATATAATGATACGCATACGACAATATAACTTGAGAAAGTTTTAAACTTAAAGCGCTGCCAATGCCCAACCCATTATCATATGTGAGTAGAATCTTCTTAAGCAAGTACATAATATCAGTACTCTTTATATATTTCTCAAGAAGATGGTAAACTATGCATATGGGAATTGACTCGTAACACTTTTTAATATCGCCATGAACATAACAAAGATTATCTTCACGAACCCATTTTTGAACAGTTTTGGCGGCAAATAAAGGGCCTTTACCTTTCACGCTAGCTACTTGATAAAAGCCCACTTTGGCATTAATAAAATCTTCTAAAGCTACCAAAACTATATAATCAGCAATTTGTTGTTTTACAGATTCCTGACCAATATGCCTAACTTTTCCGTTACGCTCAATTTCGTCATGATATGCAATTGGTTTAAAAGATATCATACGCCGTCTAACTTCAGAAACAATCTCCGCAGAAAGATTATCAATATTGCCGTATTCTTTTTCTACACGTCAATGATTCTTTCGTCCGCTTTCAGACTTAAGCCATACATCATATGCTTGAAGAACTAGTTCATGATTTACTTTCAAACCCTTACAATAACTTTTCATAATTCAACCTTAATGCTCCGGATTGACTTCGAGTTTTCGCATAATGTTACTAACCCGACTGGTTATGTCTATTTCACTTTCATTAAGCTAGGATTCTACGGCTCTAACGTATTTCATTACTTTAATACTATCCGGATTGACGAGAACCAATGTTCCACCTCGTGTTACCGAGCCTGTTGTTACCATTAACGTACCAGAGGCCAGCATTCGACCTGTTCCTCAAGTTACCGAACGACTGCCAGGCAGCACTTCGAGCCGCAAACCCTAATATTTTATTTAATTTTGCCCTGGGGCTAGCTGCCCCTCTTAGCGCAAAGCGCTAATTCACCCCGCAGCGACCAATATAGGAGCGACGAGAACCAACGCACCACCGCGCGCCACCGAGCCCGTAGCTACCAAGAACGTACCAGAGGCCAGCATCCGACCCGTTCCACAAGATACCGAACGACAGCCATTCTCGGTCTGCTTGGACCTCGTTCTTATCCAAATAAATACCGTCACAGATGCCGGTAGACGTTGATCCGCCATAATCTGTGGAGTTGATCAAGAAACCTTCTTTATAAGTCGCGGTTGTAGAATATCGCCACGCTTCATATCCATCATAAAGAAGGCCGAGATCTGTGTAATTACTTGTAACACCAGTAGACTCGTTACGACTGTCTTTATTGACGTATACATGCCAACCCGTACCGTCGGAATTCTTAAGAATAACATTCCCAAGAATCTCATACATGCCATGCTGTACCTCAATACCTTGAATAACAAACGGATCGTAATTATTCTTAGCATTATAAGGAGAGCCATCGCCGTCAACTTCATCGCAACAACCGCAGCCCCAAGGAACTGTAGTCAGACGATAGGTAGTCTTTGTGCCGAACGTCGAATCGGTAGTGAAGTATACGGCTAGGTTATCATCATCGTAATATTCGACCTTTTCAACTACAGCTCCATCGAAAATATCTCGATTATAAGTTTGTTGGCGGTCCGTACTATCCGATGTATGCGTGCCAAACATGAAGCTTGAACCGACCAACGGATTATACGACTTAGGGATAATAACACGCTTTACGTCAGTCTCTTCGACCGTTGGAGCACAACCCCAATCGTATCCACAGCAACCAGTATAAACCCTTTGCGAATTCTTGGTACCATACTTAAGTAAGAACATAATTTTGACATACCAGTCATCATTATGCGTCTTGCCAGAATATCCGGTAGATGCGGTTTGCATTTGAGTAATCAAGCTATTATGCGAAACTTCGTATCGAAGAACTGGCAAGCCAGAAGTCGAACGATATCGACCTTGAGAATCTTTGCTCAACGGATACTTTGCATGCAAGATGTACGGGCGAATATAATCGCCAAGTTTAGCGGCTTCCTCGACAACATAGCCAGGAGCCCAACGAGAACGAAGGCTGATATTTGTATATGTATCTGATTCGGTAACTCGGATCCAAAGTACATTTCGCATAATAACAGTATCTTCGTCAGCATGCGAACGACTGTAATCGTCATCGCCATCAATCGCAACTACGTAAGGAGATCCGTCGGGATCACATCCGCCATTTGCTTCTGTAAACCAGAACACACCGTTTAGCTCTTCATAAGGATCGACTCCCTTTTGAGCTTTAGTGCTTGGAGTAGGAGCTGGGAGATCTGCATGATCGCCAAACTTAATACATCCGACTGTCGAATTCTTAGGAATGGAAATGCCATAAGTCTTTTCGTCGGTATACGAATAAAGCCACTCGTAAAGAGAAGCGTTATCGTATCGACCTGCTTCTGACTTATGAGGCCATGCTTTGTTATGAACCGAATTTGCTGCGCTGCGTGCTTCTTCAGCAGCACCAGCACAATCAGTTACAGCCTTCTCCGCATTTGTAACAATCGCGTCGGTTCGACTAGTAAGCCCATCAATGACGGCTTCGGCATATTCATCGGTATGAGCCTCAACATCATTCTTGAGTTGAGTAAGCAGATCACTAACCGTACTGGATGGAAGATCTGCTACAGGGTTCATACCTTGAAGAACTGTTGCAGAACCCGTAGTGGTATTAAACGACTGATCGATATTCTCGCCATCTAAAGTGAATAGATCCACTGCAAACGAAACATCGCCTCGATACTGTGCGACATGAGCGGAGATAAGCCATTTGAAGATGATGTAGTCGCCATCAATGGTCTTATCAATTACATCGTAATAACCGCCTTGACGATTTGCATTCTGATAGTAGATACGAATCGTAAAATCGGACATGTCGAGATCTTTGTAATATCGACTCATTCGGAATACAACGGTATTCACATCTTTATCATTAGTTACGCCTAAGATGACGCCTTCGCTTGGAACGGTGATCACGCGAAGATTATTATCGACCACATACTGATAAAGTTCTTCATCGTAATCATTGCTAAGTTCGTCAATAAGATCTTCTACAGTAGGCATTCTCAAACCTTTCTTACAATTTCACAACTACATCATTTGTAACGATTCGATATCGCTTACCGCGAAGTCCATAGAGTTTAACCTTAAAAATACTTCGAGAAGCAATGCTATCTGGAATACTACAACGACTGTTGCGAACCATAACAGCTTCATCGCTATTAAACTCAGCTATAAGACTGCAACCAGTCCATGCGGAATCTCCAGCGACGTCAAATTCGCAACGAAGATATCCTCTAGTGCCTGGAGCAATATCGTCAGGTATGTCAACGGGCACTAATGATTGTCCCGAGACTTTAAATTTCAAAACTTTCATATGTGCCTCACTAATTTTCATAGTTGGTGCGGGGTGCCGGACTCGAACCGACAGCCAAGAGGTTATGAGCCACCTGCTCCGCCATTGAG
>CAVKMU010000109.1:0-2091 GCA_963657455.1 bacterium | reverse complement strand
TTGGTGGGGAGGAAATTGGAGTTCATTCGGCATGAAACCGCAGTTTGGTGGGGAGGAACCGGATAATAGACGGGCAGAATCTGTCAATGAATTCCCTATTCTATCGTGTTTTTATCCCGACCCGGGATAACATTATGCCTGTCAGATTCCCCGAAATAGTTTTTCTCATTCATCAACCAGCTTCCACCCATATGAGACACCTTTTGATGTATCTCTCTTGGAACATATTGCATTGATGCATATCCATCATGATGAGGAGTCAATCCGGAAATAGTTTCTGCTTTTTTTCCATCGAAAACAGCCTTCAATTCTTTTTCCTGTTCAATCGTAAATGTTCCTTCCGGATATTTTCCATCCATAAAATTTTGAGCCAACTTTGCCGTTGCTTCCTTTTTATGTGAAGGCGATTCACGGACTACAGCATCAGATTCGATAGGTATGCTATCTATTGCGTATCGAGAGAAATCAGGATCTCCATAATGTCTGACTGTCATTCCATGGAGTTTTGTTTCACTCATGCGGATAGGTATTTCATATTTTTTTCCGTCTATTTCAATGATTTTATTCTGTCCTACCAATTCACAATTTTGACCATAAACCTTATAAATATCTTGGATCTGATAATCCGGCAAGCGGAATTCGCCTCTTTGCAACCCTGAATTTTGGTTGGTTTGTTTATAGTGATATTCGCCTATAAGAACTTCTCCTGTTTTTGTGTTTGGATTCAGAGAAACAACAGGTAATCCTTCCTTGTTTGTCAATTGAATATTTCCGTCCTCTACTTTAATATTCAAATCATGATCAGAAGCAAGATCTTCTATCTTCAAATAATCGTCATAAGACAATTCTACCTTTTCATTCAATTCTTCATATTCTTTTGCCAAAAACGTTTCTTTTGAAGAAGGATCTAACGCATCTATCAATTGCCTTAGAGGGATCTCTTTTGATTCACTTATTTCCGATAAACGCTCTTGGAATGAATCAAATTGTTTTGAAATATCAATTTCGCCCAAATAGGCTTTTTCGTTTAAATTAAGAACAGATGATTCCTCTCTTTTATTGAAAGGATTCAAATCTTCTATATGATGATTCATATATTCCATATCATTTCACTTTATTTACTTTAATCCAATAGGTATCTGTCGATAACGAACTTGAAACAATACATTGCCCCGTCATCAGTTTGGCAATGATTTTCCGTTGTTCTTCACTTAAACCCATTGACTCCCCTATCTTCTTGCTATCATCTTCAGCAACCAAACGATGGGTAATCTTCAGGTTCGTGTTTTTGATGGCATCCGGTATTAATCGGGTCGGTACCTGATCTACCAGGAACATTCCTTCACCATAAGCTCTAATCTCTGAAAGCATATCGCTGAACATCATGGCTGATTTGTACTGGGGCAGTTCCTGGTTGTCACATTTTGCCATGACACGATGCGCTTCCTCTATAACGGTAAGATGTTTACAGCTGTTGTCATTGTAATCGACTTGGCCCGCATCGGCCAAAGCCGCACGATATTCATATAAAAACTGAAGGATCAATGCCATAAAGAATGATTTGTCCACGTTGTCTCCCACGTACGATAAGTTAATGATACATGGTTTTTCAAACAATTCATTCCACGGCGTAGAATGGAGGGTGTTCAGCATTTCCCCTTTCCAACCTCGCCTCAAACTGTCTATTCGTGTGTTAAGGCAGGCTTTCATGTTCCGTTCCACCCGTTCTTCATACTGTCGGTTTGAGATTACTTTGTCTACACTGATACGCATACCATTCAAAGTGGGAGGAATCGTGATGCCATATTGGGGCTCTTTTTCCAACCAATTGGTTGATCTGTTTTGATATACGGTGTAGATCAAATCTTCCATCAATACGGGAAGGATGTCATACATGGGGAATGCTGCTGCAAACGTGGATTTCACACGGTCGATATGTGTCAGAACGTTCGGCTCCTGCTTTTCATTCAACCAAACCAACTCAAACGGATTCAGTTTTAATGGTTTGGGTATGAAACTTGTTTTATACTTCTTGCATCCGGGGATATAAATATCGATCGGACGGTCGGGATGCTCTGCATTGTATTGCAA
>CAVKMU010000108.1:0-2179 GCA_963657455.1 bacterium | reverse complement strand
CAACACATCGGCATCATCCCGGTGCGTTTTGTTCTAATTATTATTCTTAACAAAGCCGTCCGGAAAAGGCGGACGTGAGGTGCAAGCCCTCTTATTATTGTTTTTTCTTAACAAAGGGCGGTTTCGGTTCGATTCCGACTCCGCCCACCATTCTCTATGTTTTGAAAATTGTGTTCGCCTCCGTCCGTGAGGATATGAGGCGTTACGGGCAGAATGGTTCCCCACCCGGTTCGATTCCGGGCTGCCCACACATAAGGCTCTTCTTATGCTTTTAAGGGGTGGAGCGGCTTGCTTGTGAAAGTAGGCCGTTCCTTTTGAGTAGTTAATTTACCATAATATTAATATTCTTTTGTTTTTTAAATTACTTACAATTTTATTTCCCTCTCCCGTCCGTGAGGATCGGAGAGGTTTTCTTTTGGCATGAAGACTTTGACGGATAACGACATAAAGACATTGGTTCGACTGATGGAGGCGGCTGCTTCCATCATCGACAAGCGGTCGACCGTGGCAAGGGAACGCGACATAGCGCGGCAGCTCTCACGGTTCAAGCGCAAGAAACTGTATCCAACATGACTTATATACGGTTTTTGTGTAAGTTTTCACTTGGTTGAAAAAGGCATGGCGGTTCGTGAGAATAACCATGCTGACGGGCAGAACGGTTGTGACGGGGTTCGATTCCCCGCTGCCCACTTGTTAAACAGAAATATCATGAGCAAATCGAGATCAAGCTGCAGAAAACCAAGTATATCACAGAACGATCAAGAGATCAAGCCGGAGCCAAAGCACGATGGCAAGTGGTATAAGGTCAATCACTACACGCAGATATTCATCAAGAAGGGACAAGATCCCGAATTGATGATCGGGAAGTACCGCGACAAAATGAACGAACTATAACAACATGAGTATGGAAACAAGAAAAGGAAGGAAGAGATTCAGCATGGACGCGGATCTCTTCTCCGATCTCAAAATCGGAATGTTGACGAAACGCAAAGGATCAAAAGGGGTAGCCGTCTATCTTCTTCT
This sequence comes from bacterium, assembly GCA_963657455.1. GTDB lineage: Bacteria > Bacteroidota > Bacteroidia > Bacteroidales > Tannerellaceae > Parabacteroides. The sequence continues at coordinate 1,156 of CAVKMU010000108.1, read as the reverse complement.
CTTATGCGAGATCTGCAAAAACGGATACTATGTAAGGAAAGACGATAATCTGACGAGAATCGTAACCTATACGCTGGATTTGGATACCTGTGAGGAAGCAAACAACATCATAGATGCTTGCGTGGAAGCTGGTCTCTTCGACGAGAAGCTCTTCAAAACGGAGAGCATCCTTACGTCGGAAGAGATTCAGAACCAATACAGTTCCAAGACGAAGACGGTTGCAGAATTTGCAATCGTCAATCCCGAACCCAAAAATGAAGCCGAAAAGACGAGCGCGGAGATAGCCACAAGAATCAGAAAAGAGACGTTCTACAATGCGCTTCGCCCCTATATGGCGCAATATGGCGCGCGGATGATCGGCAAGTTCTTCGACTACTGGAGCGAGATGAATCCATCCAAGACAAAGATGCGATTCGAACAGCAAAAGACGTGGGAATTAGGGAAACGGCTCGCCTACTGGTCAAGCCGTGAGAAGGTAGGATACAGACAAAAATCCAATATCGCAAGCTATGACAACAACACAACATACGAGGATTTTTTGAAGAGATGCGGCTCAACGGTATGGTATTGCCGTTTGGCGACAGAATACCGATCAGCATCCCGGATGCCAAAGAACAGATGCAGTCGTGGCTTAACTATGTTGTCGGTTTGGAAGGCAAGCAATACCATTGGCTCCCGGCATACGACGAGGTGGCCGAATGGCTTACCGACAACAAAGGGAAAGGGCTTTATCTCTATGGCAATTGCGGGCTGGGAAAGACATTGCTGGCAAAGTACATCATCCCGGCTATCGTGCTGAACGTACAGGGCAAGATCATCAAGGCTTACGACATGAGGCAATTCATGGACAACCCCGAAGAGGTGCTCAACCGGAAGCTGCTTGCGCTCGATGATGTGGGAACGGAAGAGATTGCCGTAAACTACGGCACAAGGCGAGACCTCTTCCCCGAACTGATGGATGAGGCGGAGAAATACGGCAAGGTCATCATAGCATCAAGTAATCTCGATTCGGCGCAACTGCTCGAGCGGTACGGAGCACGAACGATGGAAAGGATCATGGCGACGATGAAACGGGTAAAGTTCAAAGGAAAATCATTAAGAGTATGAAGGAAACAAACAAAAATCAGGGTTATGGAAAAGTACAGATTAACAGATG
>CAVKMU010000107.1:0-2249 GCA_963657455.1 bacterium | reverse complement strand
CCCCTCCGTCACACGATTAATTTTGTTGCAAAGATACAACAAAGAAACGAAAGCGACTCTGCCATAAATGTTTTTGCAATCAAAAAAAGCGGAGTTTCGAGCAAAAGCTCTATCAGCGTATTATGCCGTCTCAAGGGCAATGCCCCAAAGAAGAGGAACGGGCTTGCACCGGCGATGTGCCGCATCCGGGCGAACGGCCGGATTTACCCATTGGGTTGCCAATCGGATGGGAAGGAAAAGTCACGGAATGACCATCAAATGTTGCACGATCAAAAAGAGATTATTTTTATCGGTGCAACAGACAAACAATTTCAAATTAAATAAGTATTTTTGTTTTTTGAATTATGGTATATACCGCTTTCGAAAAAGAAAAATAATGGACCGCTTGACTAAAGAACAACGACATAAAAATATGTCGGCAAACAAAGGGAAGGGTACCAAACTTGAACTCTTGTTTGGCAAATTGTTGTGGAATGCCGGTGTCAGATATCGCAAGAATGATAAAACAGTCTTTGGAAAACCGGACTTTGTTATTCGGAAATTGAAAATTGCGATATTTTGTGATGGCGAATTTTGGCATGGCAGAAATTGGGAAGAACGAAAAAACGACCATAAAAGCAATTGTGATTTTTGGTATTCCAAAATGGAGCGGAATATCATGAGAGATAAAGAAGTTAATGAACAATTGAAAGCACAAGGTTGGACAGTCTTCCGGTTTTGGGAAACGGAAATAACCAAAGAATCCGATAAATGTTTAAATAGAATTTTGAACTATATGAATGCTAAGACTAAAGCGAGCGATAAAATAGCCATTACGCAAATGTGTGGCGGAAACAAAGTTTCAATGCAAATGTATGGTCCCCATTCTTTGAATGAGGATGGAACCATTATTCCATTTGAAGAACAAATGGCGATAGTATCTCACTATCTCCATAATAAAGGATATAAACATGCCAAGCCCTATGAATATAAAGCAGAGGGATTAATAGAGGATATATATAATGTTCACCAAAAGAAAGTTGAAAGCAATTGTCTTTCGGAGGCAAGCATTCAATATTCATTGTTCTCGGATTTATTTTCCGTACCGTTTTTACCAATAGAAAATCCCAAATTCACATTTATTGATCTGTTTGCCGGAATCGGCGGTTTCAGAATGGCTATGCAGAATCTTGGAGGTAAATGCGTGTTTTCTTCAGAATGGGATTCTCAGGCTCAGAAAACCTATCTCCTGAATTATGGAGAAGTCCCCTTTGGCGATATAACCAAAGAAACGACAAAGGCTTTTATTCCTGATGATTTCGATGTCTTGTGTGCTGGATTCCCATGCCAAGCTTTTTCTTTAGCCGGAAAACGATTGGGATTCGAAGAGACACGAGGTACATTGTTTTTTGATGTGGCAGAAATAATACGTCGCAAGCGTCCTAAAGCGTTCTTCTTGGAGAATGTAAAAGGACTACTCATTCATGACAAGGGCAAGACCATTCAGACTATATTAAAGGTTCTAAGAGAAGATTTGGATTATTATGTTCCCGACCCTCAGATAGTGAATGCAATGAATTTCGGTGTGCCGCAACATCGGGAAAGAGTTTACATAGTTGGTTTCAGAAAAGACCAGAACGTAGACGAGTTTACATATCCGTCACCGACAGATAAAACCAAGACATTTGCTGATATCAAGGAAGAACATACCGTTTCTGCCAAGTATTATTTATCTACCCAATATGTAAAAACACTTGTGGCACATAAGGAGAGACATGCAGCCAAAGGCAATGGATTTGGTTATGAAATAATTCCCGATGATGGAGTGGCAAATGCCATAGTTGTCGGAGGAATGGGTAGAGAACGTAATCTTGTGATAGATACCCGACTTGAGGATTTCACTCCTGTTACCAACATTAAAGGAGAAATCAACAGAGACGGCTTACGTAGAATGACGCCGAGAGAATGGGCCCGGTTGCAAGGTTTCCCGGATAATTTTATAATCGGGGTTGCCGATGCATCTGCATACAAACAATTCGGAAATTCGGTTGCAGTTCCTGCTATCCGGGCAACAGCTGAAGAAATCATTAAAAGAATAAATTTATCAAAATCTGTTCGATATGGCACTGACAGGAAATAAAGGAGATTGGAGTGAAATTTATACGTTGCTCAAATTGCTGGGAGAAGGGAAAGTATATGCCGGAGATCAAAATCTGAATAAACTTCAAAACCTTTTCTATCCGATTATTATGATTCTTCGTCAAGAGAAA
>CAVKMU010000106.1:0-2639 GCA_963657455.1 bacterium | reverse complement strand
CCGCTGTTCGGATTAGCTTGTGCATTGCCTTGAGCACCCTGAGCACCTTGAGCATTGTACATCTCCTGGCTTGCAGCCTGGAAGACTCCGTTCAATTCGTTCATGGCAGCCTCGCAAGCATTAGCGTCTTGTGCCTTGTGAGCCTCTTTCAACTTGTTCAAAGCAGCTTCGATCGGAGCTTTCTTGTCGGCAGGAATCTTGTCGCCCAGATCCTTCAACTGTTTCTCAGTTTGGAAGATCATACTGTCGGCCTGATTCAATTTGTCGATACGTTCCTTTTCTTTCTTGTCGGCTTCTGCATTAGCTTGAGCTTCTTCTTTCATACGTTTTACTTCGTCGTCGCTCAAACCGCTGGAAGCTTCAATACGGATGCTCTGGACTTTGCCTGTTCCTTTATCCTTAGCCGATACATTCAAGATACCATTGGCATCGATATCGAATGTCACTTCGATCTGAGGAACACCACGCTGTGCAGCAGGAATTCCATCCAAGTGGAAGCGGCCGATCGACTTGTTGTCTTTAGCCAATGAGCGTTCACCCTGCAATACATGGATTTCAACAGAAGGCTGATTGTCGACTGCCGTTGTAAATGTCTCTGACTTCTTTGTCGGAATAGTCGTATTGGCTTCGATCAATTTCGTCATCACGCCACCCATTGTTTCAATACCCAATGACAACGGAGTGACATCCAACAACAAGACATCTTTTACTTCACCTGTCAAGACACCACCCTGAATGGCAGCACCTACGGCAACAACCTCATCCGGGTTCACACCTTTTGAAGGAGCTTTACCGAAGAATTTCTCAACCAATTGCTGAACAGCAGGGATACGTGTTGAACCACCAACCAAGATAACCTCATCAATTTCAGAAGTTGACAAGCTGGCATCTTGCAAAGCCTTCTGACAAGGAGGAATACAAGCCTGAATCAAACGGTCAGCCAATTGTTCGAATTTGGCACGAGTCAATGTCTTAACCAAGTGTTTAGGAACACCTGCAACCGGCATGATATACGGCAAGTTGATCTCTGTCGAAGTAGAACTTGACAATTCAATCTTCGCTTTTTCTGCAGCTTCCTTCAAACGTTGCAAAGCCATCGGATCCTGACGCAAATCAACGCCCTCATCGTTCATAAATTCTTGAGCCAACCAGTCGATAATGACATGATCGAAATCATCACCACCCAGGTGTGTATCACCATTGGTTGATTTTACTTCGAACACACCGTCGCCCAATTCCAAGATAGAGATATCGAATGTACCACCACCCAAGTCGAATACGGCGATCTTCATATCCTTGTTTGCTTTGTCCAAGCCATAAGCCAAGGCCGCAGCAGTCGGCTCGTTGACGATACGACGAACGTTCAAACCGGCAATTTCTCCTGCCTCTTTGGTAGCCTGACGCTGAGCATCGCTAAAGTAAGCCGGTACAGTAATAACGGCTTCGTTTACTTCTTGCCCCAAGTAATCTTCAGCCGTTTTCTTCATCTTCTGAAGGATCATTGCTGAAATTTCCTGCGGTGTGTAAAGACGACCGTCAATGTCAACACGCGGAGTGTTGTTGTCGCCACGTGCCACTTTGTACGGAACGCGGGCAATCTCTTTCTGAACCTGGTCGTATGTCTCACCCATGAAACGTTTGATAGAGAAAACCGTCTTCTGAGGATTGGTAATTGCCTGACGTTTGGCAGGATCACCTACTTTACGTTCGCCACCATCCACAAATGCTACAATAGAAGGAGTTGTTCTTTTACCTTCACTGTTTGCAATTACAACCGGTTCGTTGCCTTCCAATACAGCCACACAAGAGTTGGTTGTTCCTAAATCGATTCCTATAATCTTTCCCATAATGTTATATTTTTTATTGTTATTATTCAAATTATCTCTGTACTGCTTTTTCTTTTTTTGCAGTACACTTATCTTTCAACAAACCGCGTGCCAAAGCAATAATTGCCGCCAAACCACATTTCTGTCTGTCATCTTTACTGACAAAACGTCGCACTATTTTGGCAAACGGCTCATATAGCGTGACAAGCTGGCTATTTTTGCAGCTCATTGCACCTCAGAAACGGTTGGGGCAACCTTGAATATTTTGCACAAAAAAGCAATGAAAAACTTTGGAGGTCTCGAAAAACTACTTATCTTTGTCACAGAAACAAGTGAGACAATCACTCCTTTTTCGAATGGTGCGTTAGTTCAGCTGGTTAGAATACATGCCTGTCACGCATGGGGTCACGGGTTCGAGTCCCGTACGCACCGCCATAGAAGCTTTGGATATTCTCCAAGGCTTTTTTATTTCACTATAGTTTTATATAACAATCCGCCCAGATCCAGTCAAAAAACATAGCAGTTCCCAAAAGTTTTCTCGGGAGGAAACTGCAGTCCATTCTGCATGAAACTCCGGTTTTATGCAGAGAAACTGAAATAGGGATGCTGAATATTCTTTTCGTTCATCAAAGATTGTGTGAACGAACGTCTCGAAGAAGGAGAAAATAACTGATGGATGTATTACCTGAAAATCGGGCATAAAAAAAAGAAACCGATATTCGATTTCTTTTTCAGAGCGGAAGACGGGGCTCAAACCCGCGACCCCCAGCTTGGAAGGCTAGTGCTCTATCAACTGAGCTACTTCCGCAATCA
>CAVKMU010000105.1:0-2746 GCA_963657455.1 bacterium | reverse complement strand
CCACGCTTTTCTATTTTATTAAAAAGCCAGATTCGGGGAACAACTGGTAGAAACCATTTATCTGTTATGAACCAGACAAACTATTTTAAGTTGTTCTCTTTGATTGCTTTCATTGCATTCGCCCTTGTCAGTTGTTGGGCTACCGCCGAGTCTTTACACTTATTATTGCCACAACTTCCTCTTATCTTATGTTGGATTGTCACAGTTGGATTTTTCATTATTGCCTCATTAGGTACAAAGATGATTGCTGACAGCTTAAACACTAGCATCTACACTGAGAAAAGAAGCACGAAACTTGTTTTTGGTATTATTATTGTCTTCTTGTTTTGGCTTATTTGTAGTATGCCAACAAATACTCATACGTTCTTTTATCGAAACGTCATCAACGACAAAGTAAATACAGACATTTCCGCTACCCGTGGTTATTTAGGACAAATAAAAAACAACACAAACAACACGAATCAAGCTGATACAAAAATAAAAGAATTAGAAAATGACATCAATATCCTTTTAGGGGAGCTTGAAGCAGAGATCAAAAATGAAGCAAATCCAGGATTTGGTACAAAATCTAATGATATACTTAGAAAATTAGCGGCCAAACTTGACGTTGATAAAATCGAGCCATTAACCTATATGGGAGCATCACCTCAAGAAAGAACAAAGCTTTGCGATGCCTATAGAACGAAAATACATATTCTCATGAAGAGCAAAGAAGAGAATATTAAGTCCCATATATTATCTCCAAATCAAGACAATATGAAAGAAGTTGAATTGAACGACGAAATTTTAGCTCAAATAAAAAAGGATTTGGACGAGAAAACGATCGATTTAAACAAAGCGGAAGATATTGAAGATGTATGCAACAAACTAACTGTGGGCTATAACATCGTCAAAAAGAACCAAGAGTTTGTCAATTTTTCATCTGAAGAAGATAAAGCCAAATACACCGCTGAAAACTCAATCACTGACGTGAAGCGCATCACCAGTGTATTCGATGTTTGGAAAGATTTCATGCAAGGGAAATATGCCGGATACGGATTCTCTTTTTGGATTATAATTTCCATCCTTGTCGATTTGGCAGCATTCATTTTTTTTGATATCGCATTTAAAGCAAAAGAATACTAACTAAATTTGAATCAATATGGCAGAATTTAATTTCGGTAGCAATCGTGGAGATTCTAAAATGAATTCATCAACTCCAACACAAGATACCACCAACTACACGTATAGTGACAGCGATGACAGCTACAGCACAAACGACCCCAATGAGATAGTGGTAACAATTGCAGACAAAGAGACACCACTTCTTATTTTATTCGGTCCTCCTTCTTGTGGTAAAACTATGACCCTCATTCGTTTGGCGAGATATTTACGGGGTATCAATGGCTATACGATACAACCGGATGTCTCGTTTCGTCCAACAAGCGACAAAAAATATGAAGAAATGTGTAACAACTTTGACTCTATGATCTACAATGAAAATGCAGCCAACAGTACCAGCAGAATAGACTTTTTATTGGCTAAAATTTATCATAAAGGAAGAGCTGTCTGTCAAATATTGGAAGCTCCCGGAGAACATTATTTCGATCCTGAAAATCCTAAAGGCAGACTCACTGACCATAAATATTTGAGCAAGATCATAAGTTCGCCCAACCGAAAGATATGGGCTATAATGGTTGAGCCAGATAAAACGAACAAAAAAATGCAACCCAAAGAAAGAAATGGGTATGTAGATAGAATCAAAGATTTAAAGAAAAGAATAAATTCAAAAGATAAAGTCGTATTTGTATTCAATAAAATAGATGAAACTCCATTCGTAATAGGACCGGGCAAAGTTCAACTCGGCGAAGCTATGCGAACCATAAAATCCTGGTATCCTGGAATATTTGAACTATTCAAGAATGAAAATCCAATCACTCGATTATGGAAAGAGAACAATTTTGATTTTGTAACTTTTCAAACAGGTGATTACGCCCAAACGACTGACGGAACATTAACATTTGAAGAAGGTCCTGATGTTTATCCGGCAAATTTATGGAATATTATTACTAAACATATAAAAGGCTGATATTATGGATTTGGAATTTTTCATATATGGAGCTCCTAAGGGCAATAGTTACCATGGAAAAGAAGAAGAAAAACTCTACTTCGACAGTATGTATAATGGTTCCTCCAAGATAAACGAAATACAAATTGAAATACGAAAATCCGGAGCTTCTCAAAAATTGTACTGCTATTATAATTATTTGATTCGCCAAAACGTAGTAGACAAGAATGGTCGTCCCGGCTCATTTTTTGGTTTTTCATTACGAAGTGATGTGTATTGGGTGAATTTTCACAATATTTATCGCATATTGGATACTGTATATCATACATATATAAACAAAGTATTATTGAGAATTGGAGAGAGCAAAGTCCAATTTTTAGTAGAGAATTTTAATGACCCTACTGTAATAAAGGATATTGAAGAAATAGAAGAGGCGACTGTATCTTTAATAAGAGAATCATATGATGATAATTCAACCATTCCTTTAGATAACAACTTCTCTTCTTTATCAAAGAAAAGAGAGAATGTTTATTTGTATGATTTCAATAATCAAGACATTCTCAGTAGAGTAAAAGAGTGCGGATGTGTTAATCTCTCCCTTGCCTATCCAAGTATCAACATACAACAGATCCAAAGACAACATAGTATCCAATTGCAAGATATTCAAAAACAACACGAGTATAGCATACAGCAATACGA
>CAVKMU010000104.1:0-3723 GCA_963657455.1 bacterium | reverse complement strand
AGATACTTTTAAGAATGTCAGCAAAGATGTTTTGGATCAAATCAAAGGGGTTTCGTCAATGATTCAATATTTTGTGATGACTTATAAAAATCCTACTTTGAACAACTTGAGTATATTGGATACCCCTGGTTTTAACTCAAATGATAAGGAGGACGCCGAAAGAACGATTGATGTCATCAATGAATGTGATGCTTTGTTTTGGGTTTTTGATGTTAATGCTGGAACAGTAAATAGAATTTCTAGAAAGCTGATAAAGGAGAATTTGCATAAACCTTTGTATGTGGTCATCAACAAAGTGGATACGAAAGCCGCTTCCGAAGTAGACAAGGTAGAGGCTTTGATAAAGAAATCATTACAAGAAGATGGCATCAAGGTTCAACAATTTTTGCGTTTTTCTGCAAAAGCACCACTTAAAGACATTATGAATCCTATCCATTCCGTTCAGCATGATAGAAGTGAGGATCAGTATATGGATGAATTGTTGTATAATGTTGAAGAATTTGATAAGGATTTGCAAAATCAAGTCAGAGAAACTAATAAACGACAATTGGAATCATTTAAAAGGTGTAATCGATTGGTGGATGAATATGTCAGTGCCATTTCGATTCTTCAACAATCTTGTCAAAGAGCAGCCCAAATACCTCATTGGGAGACCCATTTTTTGGGTAGGGATAGATATGAAATGGAAGCCGATGAGTATAACGAGTTAGTTGATTGTTTGGACAAGATAGCTGACGATAGAGTTCAGCAATTATGTGAGTTGTATGATTCTCAAATGGAAGCACAACAAGAAGCTCATGATGCTTATACTGAGTATTGCGATAAAAAGTCTGATGCAAGAGAACTTTTTAACTGCAATCGAGAACTGAAAAAATTGTATAACCAAGTAAACGGGAGGTAGTAAATATGGCACAGAATTTATTTGAAGAGCTACAAGGTAAAAAACAACAATTGATAGCCCAATTAAATAAGGCTACGGAGTTTGGATGGATTTCTCCTGAAAGACAAAAAGAGTATTTAAACAAGTTGCAAAATGATATATTGACCATTGGAGTAATTGGTCAGATGAAATGTGGAAAATCTACATTTCTGAACTCTTTTGTGTTCGAAGATGATGTTCTTCCTGCTGCAACAACTCCTATGACAGCAGCCCTTTCTGTTATTACATATGGTGAGGAGAAAAGGATTGTAGCTGAGTTTTATACAAATGAAGAATGGGAGGAACAACGTTTGCAAGCTTCTCGTTCATTGGAGGATGTGGCCGGAAATACGATGGAAGAATCGAAGGTGAAAGCCGCTAAAGAATTGGTTAGCAAAGCCTCTAAATTGGGAGGAAGTCTCCAATCATATTTGGGAAAAACACAAGAAGATTGTTTTGACAATTTGATAGAGTATGTAGGTGCGGATGGAAAATACATTTCAATAACCAAGTCTGTAACTATATATTATCCAAAAGAATATTTGAAAGGAGTTGAAATTGTTGATACTCCGGGCTTCAACGATCCTATCGTCTCTCGTGAGGAACGAACCAAATCTTTTTTGGAAAAGGCTGATGTTGTTGTGATGATGTTGTATGCAGGACGACCGTTTGATGCAACAGATAGGAATATCCTATTTCAAAATGTTCGCCAATGTGGTACCGGAAAAGTGATAATTGGCATCAATAAGTATGACATACCATACGAAAATGGAGAAACGGAGGATCAAATAAAAGACTATGTGAAAGCAGAGATCAAGAAGGTTTGCCGAGAATATAATGACGATACTTTGGTTGAGTTGTTGAAGGAAGCAGAGCCCATTCCCTTATCAGCTGAAATGGCATTGCTATCGGAGTTGCCCATGAGCAAGATATCTTCCAACGATGCGTATAAACATGCTTGGAATCGTTCTTGTAGTACGTTTGAGATTAGTTCGCAAAAAGAGATGAAAGAGAAGAGTCATTTCGAGAATTTAACGAATGCAATCAAGCATGTTATTAACACAGAAAAGGATAAAGTGTTATTTACAAAGCCCAGGAATGCCATTATTTCTGCGGGGAATACAATAAAAGAAAAGATTGTGAATGAGCTCAGTATGTGTGAATCAAAAATAAATGATTTAAATAAACCTGATGATGAACTGGAAGAAAAGTATGATAATCTAAAAAAAGCAGAGAAAAGGCTAAAGAAAAAAATCGATAATTTAGGTGATGATATAGATTCTTCATTCAGCGATTTGGTACGGCGAGGTACTAATAGTTTAGAAGACGAAGCTGATAAATGTAAGCGGAATATGATTAGAATTATTGATGATTTAGGCCGTTTTAAGGATCCAAAAAACTTAATTCCAAAATTGGATTCAGCACAACACACTTTTGTTACACGTACACTAAAACGTTCTGTTCAAGAATTAAGCCAAAAGGCCAAAAATGTAATTGACCCCCCCATAGCCGAATTCCTTTCGGAGATTGAAGATATTTTGGTAAATTATGTAGATGATTTTGATAATCGTGATTTTATAAAAGGTATAAGAAAGAGCATACAGTTGGAAATCACGGATAAGGAAGTATTTACTTTTGAATCTTCAACAGACGAAGAAGAATTCGGTTTTTGGGAATTTTGTGGCGAATTTCTAAATGGACTAACGTGGGGACTGCTAGGACGTTTAGGAAATGTTATTGATCATAATGATTGTCAATATAGGTTAAAATCTGCTCTTAATGAAATATTTAATAGTTTTGATCCTAAACCTTATCTGAACACAGTCTTTGGTAAGAAAGAAGAAATCATAGAAAGTATAAAAAAGAAGGTTATTGATGATTTGCTTGATCCGATGATTGAACAGCTCAATGAAATCCGTTCGCAGAAAGCAGATAAGGAGAAGTTGCTCAAGGAAGCGCAAAACAAATTGGCGGGTTTGAGACAAAAAAAACAGACGATTGAAAAACAACTCCAAGAAATAGTTTAAAAGGTATGGCAGAGAATACAAAAATGCAATGGAAGTCTCTGGGTCAGAAGCCGAGCGAAAAATATCCTCCTATTGAAAGAGACGAACCAAAAACCGGTTTTGATACAACGATAGAAGACGAGGTTGAAGAGCTGGAAGAAGATGAGGATGCAGCATTCGAAAGTGCGGTGTCTGTGATAGATGTTGAATCTTTATTGAAGAAATATAAGAATCAATATATCAAACTTCGAAAAAGTACACCATCGGAGCCTATCGAATCTTCTTTTAATCCCGAGTTTGGAACATGGCTTCCTTGGCTCATTTTGCTACCAATTTTGATAGAAATATTTTTGTTTTCAATACATATGTTATCTTGGTTTGCCTATTTGTTTACTTTTACTTTATGGGATCCAAGAGATACGACATGGGGTTGGGTATCAGGATTTTTCACTTGGAGCTTGATTGTTGGCGGAATTTTTATAGCAGCTTCACTTGTAATTTATCTTATTGTGAAAATTGTGAAATCTGTAACTTATCAAATGGCTTATAAAGCTTACTTGAAAGAATATAATGAAGTTACAGCTTATAATCAGGATTTGCATCAAAAACTTACAAATGAAGTCAATGATATATTGAAAAAACATAAAGAGCAACCGATAGAAAGATTGTGTTAATGTTTGTGATGGACAAGAAAGGGTCGTTTCTCTCCCTTCGTTTTTTATGAAGGGGGAGAACGTTTGTTTTTAACATTTAAACGAAGGATACAAGCCATTTGGTTTTTTGCTGCTCCATTATGTT
>CAVKMU010000103.1:0-3964 GCA_963657455.1 bacterium | reverse complement strand
TAACGAATCTATGAATTATTCTCATGAAAAACCCATCTTGTATCTGTGCCGTGCCGCATCTCGCTTGCGGAAGCCGTTCAATCCGACTCACGGCTGTATCATGTGCAGTTGTCGGCGTTACCCGACTATCACTGCGGACATACCGCACTGCGAATTTATTCAGCCTCGACACCGCCACGCCGCTCTCTGAAGACAAGTCGATCCGTCTGCTTATGCGTGGTTGAAAACCGTCCTCTATCGTGAGGGAAAGGTTGTCGCTTTGTTCGGACGGTGGAATCGAACCACCTTTGGCACCGTCTGCCGCCCGATTTTGCGCCGTTCGCCATTCACATGTGGAACGGGCAGAAAAACACTACTATTAAACTATTATGATGTATGGTCAGATCCATGCCGAATTGCGGTTCAGCTCCTTCTCTATCTCTGCCAGGAACTGATACTCGTTTGGAGCCGGGATATATACCCCCTGTTTGGCCGAATAGTTCCTGAACCGTTCTATCGCCGTTGTCATTTCTGCCGTAGAGAGTGCCCTTGTCGACTTCATCCGGATTCTTGACAATCCGTTTCTTCCTGTCGCTTTCTCCTTGAAAAGGTCGGTGTTGCACTGTCTCTTGAATATGTCCAGCTTGACCTCTTCCAGACTGTATCCGGTAGCAATGGCGAACCACCCGAGAATGAGATGCAGATAGCGGTTCTGTTGGTTGGTACGTTTGTCCTTCTTCGTCAGTTCCACCACTGCTTCTTCGGCGAGCAGCTTGTCGGCATACTCTCTGAACCGTTCTTTGTCGTGCTTGAGGTCGAAGATCATTTTGCAAATGTTATGACGATTGATTCACCTGCCGAGCGTGCCGGGGGCGTGATGAACACCACCTCTCCCGTTTCATCGTTCAGCTCCGTTATTCCGCTTGAGGGGATGTGCTTCAGGAACTCCTGCCGTTCCTTCACCTGCCGTTGAAGCTCTTCCAGCCGTGCAACCAGTTCACCCAATACAGGGTCGCCGCAATGGCTGAAGTCGTACTTTACGCCTGTCTCCCTGACCGTCAATGTGGCTCCGTGCATTGTTGCACTCTTGCCGTACTTGGCAATCTCTTCGGCTACCATTTCTTTCACTTCGGGCATCTTCAGCGCGTTGTCTATGGCCGTTTTAAGGCCGTTTGCCTTCACCATGAAGTCCAGCGGATCAATCTCACCGTTTATCAACGGTCGTGCAATCTCAGCCGCCCAATCGGCCTGATCCGTCTTTGTGACGGGGAATGTGTTCAATGCCAACGTTTCCATGTCTTATAAAGTTCTGTTCGTTAGGAAATAGGTGTATTGTCCTTCCAGCTCATCAAAGGCTTCATCTTTTATGTCGTAATTGTCCTTGATGAAACTCTCCAACGTCCATGCCGGGTTGTTTTTGTTTACCTCTGCCATCTTTTCCAGCCATTCGAAGAAAGCCACGTTGGTAAGGTTTGACAACTCGAACACCTTCTTCACCTTCGGTTGAGCAGCCCTCTTCGGCTGTTGTTGCGGTTGGTTCTTGGTGTATTGGTTGCCGAGGGCGATATTGGCATCGTCGTCATCGTCTGCCACAATGCCAAGAATGGCGCAATAGCCGTAACGTTTGGCATAGGTGATGGCCGAGCCTATTGCCTGTGCATCGGACTTGTCCTTTGCCGGAATGCTGATCTTCGATGCTATCCATTGTCCCGACGAGTGCATGAGCACCGACATAACCGAGTTGTCCTCTTCGACCAGTTGCGTAACGGAAAGGCCGTTCTCCATGAGTGCCTTTTGAGCCGCCTTTTTACAGGTGGCAAAATCTGCATACTTGAAGTTGTACGATCCGCCCGTTCGGGTCGACACCTTAACCGTGCTGTTCATTTTGGGCTGCTCGAGCGAGCCTTGGAACTTTGCCAATGCAGCAGCCAATTCGTTGATGTTTTCTGACTTTTCCATATATGTGTGAATTATTTGTGCCGGGCAACCGATTTGATCGGAAGCGTCTCGCCCTCTGCCCGGCCGGGTTTAACAACAAAAAGACTATATCAAATTCAGTATATTCTTCATTGCCTCACGCGCGGATTCGTATTTCTTCAACTCTTTGTGATAGTAATTGAGGAGGGAATCCTGATCCTTGATTCTTCTTTCCAGTTCGCTGATGCGATTCGTCAATTCTTCGATTTGCTTTTCCATGATTCGTTGTTTTTATTTCGTTATACGATTTCCGTAATATACTCTGTGCTTCTTGAAGAAGCGGTTTATGGAATCTATGCTATACCAAAAGGTGTTTCCATACAACACACAGTCGAAACAGCCTTCCTGCCGCCGCTTGCGCAGCGTCTTTTCCGAGACATCGAGCAGTGCCATTGCCGCACGTTTGGATACGTATTCCCGATTGTCGCGGATGATCTCGTCAACTGTCCTTTTTCTGCTCATGATTTTCTTCTTCTTTTTCGCATTCTTTTTTAAACTCCTCGTCATTGTTGATAAGGAAGATCACAACGCCGAGCAAACATACACCGAGAAAGTTGTAACCGATCATCTCGGACTCATTTCCTGCCAGGCAGATGCTGACAAAAGCCAAAATACCATACAATAATTTTTTCATGACCTTCAGTTTTTTTGTTGTTAATAGTTGTGGTAGCCGGGGAATCGAACCCCGGTACAACCGTTCTACCTGTGCCTTTCGGCTATATATGGAATTGTCAGCGGTTAAGCCATTCTCACGAGGTTTGCCTTCTTGAAGCTTCTGAACTCTTGCTTTTCAGAATCGAAGAAGACCTGTACCGTGTCGTTCTTCTTGCGGTTGTTCTCGCCTGATGAAGCCGGAACAAGCACGTTGCTGAGTGTTCCGTAGGCTTCTCTGAGCGTTCCGTCCACCTTTTGGAAGTAGAACTTCACGATCCGCTTTTTCATTTCCGCTTTCAACTTGTTGTTGACCCAAGCGACCTTCAGAGCCTCTGCTCTTGAATATCCGTTGCGCTTGATGAACTGCCATGCGAGATTCATGATCTCTGCCAATTGTCTTTTTCTTGTTTCTGTCGTCATAGTAGTGTTGTTTTAAATTGTTCTTCTTATTTGTAGCGATTGTAGACCTTTTCCGATTCGAACACCTCGCGGATCAATCTCCTTTCGCTTCCTTCGTAATAGTTCATCAACCTGTTGAGGTCGGCTGTCAAAGTCTCTCTTGCTTCTTCGCGTTCCTCTTCGGTGAACTCACCCGGATTGTATCCGATATAGATTCCGTATTCGTCAAGAGTAGCGTTTCGCATAAACTCCAAGTCTTCGACAATCTGCCTCATCTCTTCCTCTTCCTGTTCCGTCTCGTAGGAGACGTTGTCATCGTTTTCTGCTTCTTCGAGACTTCTTTCCCATTCCGCATAGGCGATGTCGTTGTAGCCGTAGAAATCGTTTCCGTACATCATATCAATAGTTTTTTAGTGTGTTGTTGTCAAATTCTTATCTTACTCAGTTTGCCGTCGTACCTTTCGATGGCTTCCTTTCTGATTCTGATGGCTGTTTCGGAGTTGGTTATGTATCTACATGCCAACTTTATCGTTTGCTCGCTGTAACCAAGATCCTCGGCCATTCTTTTTTTATTCCCGTGAGGGAGCAAAATTTCCAGTTTGTACATTGCCATAATTCCAACATTTTAAATACCTTTGCAATCATTGTGGGTTTTGTTTTCAAAACCGTTTCTGTTTTGATTACGATACAAAGATAAGCTATGATTTTTTAGTGTACAAGCATAAACACTAAAAAATTAGTGTGTTTAACTTTAATTAATAACACGTGGTGGATAAAAGAATGTAGTATCATTGTAAGTTGTTGAGTTGTACGGGATTAATCAATTTCGGCAAGCGAGCCTAATTAACGTATATTTACATTTATAGGTATATACATAACGGCCCTTCCCCCACAATAAAAAGAGCGAGGTTGACCGCAGAATTTATATAACGTTTATAACTATAGAATATATAAG
>CAVKMU010000102.1:0-4232 GCA_963657455.1 bacterium | reverse complement strand
CATTTACCCCATCCAATTACTGCCATATTCGTTTGGATTTAGAATGTTAATAATCTGAAACGCGCTTATAGTTGATTCTTGCAATGATCAAGCCCTGCTCGAGATCTTGGAAGTCCTCTACCGATGGCGTCGTTTCCGCTTCCATCTTGTATTCGCTCTTCCAGGAATCGGCAATGAAATCATTTATAAGCGACAATAGTGTGTCGATACGTTCTCTGTCTACATATCTCCTGCCATTCGCCCGCGGCGGGTTGTTGGGCAGATATATGTGAATGAGAACCGTACCCGATTGGATCTGTCTGTCTGATCCCGACAAGAACAACACGACAAGATCTTCTTTGTTGGAAGATATAGGTCGGTCTCCTTTTCGATAAAGACCGCCCCGTATTGCCTTGCCGAGGGCATGAGCCTGTACAAGATCATAGAAGTCCTGTTCTATCCGGTCACTTGTTTTCAACATTGAGATTATACAAATTTAAGATACATTTTTCGACCTCTTTTTCTGCATATTCCTTGGCAGTGGATAACACAACCTTTCCGCGTACGTTCTCGACATAATAGGCATAGTCGGCACCTGCGGCCACACGCAATTCCACCCCTTTGCCCTTTGTCGACTTCAGATACTTGGATGCGTTCTTTCTTGCCTTTGCCATTCGTGCCGATCTTTCTCCTCTCTTTGTCTTGACGTTGGATTGGTATGTCTTGTAGTCGCCAACTTTGGAAACCGTGCCGTTTTTGAACACAGAATGAGAGATGGAAGAACGTAGGACACCCGTTCTGTCCTTGTAGCTTCCGTCGTCTCTCGCTTTCGCAACGGCATTGACCCCGATATTTTCAAATTGGTAGGCTAATGCCTTGTCGACATTCTCCGCGCCCAATTTCCCGTATAGGGCTTCCAGTTTCTTTTTGTCAACTTCAAACGGCATACTATACGTGTATTATGGTACGTCCCACTGTCACAAGCGGTTCGGTAGATGTTACCCTGTATTCGCCAAGCGGCTCTCCATATCGTTCAAGCTTGATCCGGCTATAAGGGAAGCGTTCCAATTCGATAAGAATCGTGAAGCTCTGCTTGTGGGCTTCTCCGTCCTCATATTGCCACAGCTTATTGTCGGAATCGGTCTTGATGTTGCAGGGGATCTCCTCGCTCCAAAATGGTTCACCGGAAGAGCTGCCGTCCTGATCATAAGACGGCGAACTCATCATATACCTTAGCGTTCCGTTACATCTCATATCACCACAGATTAGATCCGTCCTCCAAAACCCGTGTATACTCAGACAACTCTTCATCTGCATCAAGCCCGTAGCAATTACACCAATAGAGGATGCTGTTCTTGATGGCCTCTTCGCTCATTACGCTTGTCGACACACCGTTTTCGGTTCGGCTTCCTTCGATGTATCCCATTACGAGACGGAGCGCGATACGGAAGATATTCACGTCCTTTTGTTCCATCTCCGCATTGGGGTTGATACCATCGTTGAGCAACACAAATTCCACCGTCTTGCGATCAGGGTAGAACGTGTTGCACATGGCATTGCACAGGCTTATTAATGCACTCAGATTGTCCATTGTTACTGCTGTGTCTTGAGAGTAAAGATTCCGTTCATCTCAGTCACAACAGGCAAAGCCAGACATTCCGCCTTGGTGAACTCTACGCCATTGCTGCCTTGCGTCTCGCCGACACCCCATTGGGATACGCGGATACGGCCGTAATTGGAATAAGCAACACCGTTTTCGGGCTTCAGCTCGTTGTTTGACCATGCGTTCTTGACAACACCCAATTTACCATCGGGAACAAATACCATGTTCTTGGCGTTCCACGGTGAATAAGGAGTCTGCGTGCGGCCGTTCTGAATGCGTACGCTTCTGCGGATCGGAACAAATACCGGGTAGTCGTTCTCTTCCATGTAGGCGTTCAAATCTTTAAGCTGCACCAGTTTTGCAGATTTATCAGTACCCCAAATCATCTGCTTGATCTTCTTGCTTCTGCACATGTAGGAGATCACAGACGGAGCACAAAGGATCTTTGCAAACGCCGTCTTGTCTTGTGCCGCTTCAATGACCGACTGAATATCGTCGAAACAATCCACCGTATCGATGTTGGTATCGTTCCATTCGGTAGTGGCAGACGCAATGTTCTCTGCCGGCTGGTTGAAGTTGATCGTACCACGAACACCGCCTTCCGGGTTGATGGTATCGTCAAGTTCCACAATGCCCTCGTTTGACAACGGGCGCAAGAACAAAATATCCAGCTTGGCCAATACGGAGTTGACCGCTGTAGTGGTATTGCCCCACATGAGGTTTAACAATTGCTTTGTCTTTTCGTTATCGGGCAAAGACTTGGAATCGTAAATCTGCAATACCTTGCGGTATTCCTGAATCGTCATCGGGATGGTGATGGCATGGTTCAAAACGCGCTCCTTCACCGTCTCCAATCCTTCAGAACCCAAGATGGCCTCTTTTGATTCATCTCCGATAGTCGGAGCGGCAACGGAAATGTTGTACTTTCCGATCAGCTCCTCAAAATCCAAACCGATGGTCGGCACATCCCAATCCAAATACTGCTCAAAGATAACGTTATCAAAGAGCTTCTTGTGGTGTTCTGTCACCGCATCAAAGCGAATCTGCACGTTCTTCGTCAGTTCGCCGAAAATTGAGCTATAACTAAATTCCGCCATGATGATTACTGTTTAATGAATAAGATATTCGGATTGCTCTTCAAGCAGCATCCGTTCAACCAATCTTCCGGAATCGGAGACGATACGCTTGCAGTCAACACAACCGCTTCATAGGCAACATCCAAAGTGGGAATGCCTTTGCCGTCAAATGCCTTATTGGCACCTACAACCATGTTGGGGGTGTATTTGGCCGAAGCCGTTCCATCAGATGGTTTTTCTCCCGATTCCACAATCACGTCTCCTCCTGTAAGTCCTGTGTACGCAGCCGACAATCCAAGTACGTCATACGCTGTGTTTGAAGTGTCAATGCTTTTGACGGTTGGGGTTGAAGCCCCGTTTCCGTCCTTTGTAACCACGTCACCCACGGCGAATAATGAACCTTTGGTGATGCGCGGGTTTTGGGTTGTACCTCCGGCGATGACCTTTGCCGTCTTGCATACGGCGGCAGTCATGTTGCTGAAATCAACGTATACGGGTGTACCACGGTGCAGAACCGTACCCGTCGCAAACGATTGTAACGGCTTGAAGCCGCCCGGCAACATCTTGCATTCGCCTCGCCAAATCTCGGGCACATAACCCTCGAAAGTCGTTTTCTTAAAGTCGATAGCCATTTTAATTAAATAATTAGTGAGGGAACAAATCAAGCATCGGGAAGAGATTTCGCCCATGAATTGGCTGCCTCCTTCATGGCCTGTTCTGCCGTTCCCGTCTCATGTGCCTGTTCCTTTTGCATGAGATTATGCGAAACCAAATCTTGTTTGAATGCTTCCAATTCCTTGTCAATGTCCGCATCTTCGCCGAAGCTGCATCTCTTGACCAAGTAATCGGGGATTCCCAGTTTTTTGGCTTTTGCGGCGATGGATGACGCTCTTTCGGCTGTCGCCTTTTCCTGCTTCAGTGCAGCATTTTCGCCTTCAAGCTTGGTTAGCTTGTCTTGGAAAGGCTTGAACCATTCGGGCATCGTTTCGCCACTGTTGTTGTTATTGCCCTCACCGTTACCCTCTTCTTCGGATGGCTTTTTGGCTGATTGCATTTTCTTGGATGTCTTCCTTGTTATCTCTGCCTGCATGGAACGGGCGAAAGGGACAAGCGAATCCACCGCTTTCACAATATCTTCATCAGAAGCACCGTCCGTCAATGTTTTTGACCCCAATTCGGCCAACTCGCCTATTGCCTTTTCGGTCAGTCCCATATCCTTGCACTTCTCGGTTAAGTATTGCAACACTTTTTCTTTCATAGAGTTTTATATTATGTTTTTGTAAAGATAACCTATTTCTTACCGAAGCTGTGTTTATTAAGCATTTTTAACTTTGTGTATCTATCTGATTTACACATGAATAACGGCCGAAATCGGCATAAAAACGCACAAAAAACGCTGTTTTCCCCCCCTTTTATGGTGGTTTTTCTTTGCAAAAGCGGCGTTTTTGGCCTAAATTACTATTTTTGCAAAAACGAGATCTGCATGGAACGTATACATCTGACAAGACGCGAAAAGGATACATTGAGGCTGATTGCTTCGGGGTGTGTCTGCCCTCCGTCTTACCCTCTGCATC
>CAVKMU010000101.1:0-4330 GCA_963657455.1 bacterium | reverse complement strand
CTCAGTTCGTGGAGCAGACAACAGGTAGGTTCTCCACGCTTTTTTTGTGATCGTAGACCTTAATTACATACCACCGACAACGGAGAACCTGCGGGAGAAAATGATGAATAATCTCCTTGAAAAACATTCGTGTTTAGAAAGGTTAAACGAGCTTTTTATGAAACAGTCGGAAAAAGCCAGCATTATGAGAATAGTCACCGATCTGATAAAGGCTGACGGTAATATTGATACACAAGTGGTCTTGCTTCTCGATGCCTTGCGCGAGAAATATGGGATAAAGAAGGAGGACGAAACATTGGCATCGTCCTACACGCTGTACAAGGCATTGGACGAACTTTCCCATGCCGAAAACCGCTTGAAGCACGAGTTGCTGAACGACCTGTTGAGCATGGCCATGTCCGACAACTTCTGCGCCCGCGAAGAAGCCCTGTTGATATTGGCAATCAGGTATTGCCTGACCATCAACTTCGGAAACCATGTGTCTGTCTTATCCATCAATACGACCAATTTCAACTTCGAAGAATCACAGATCATCTACGTGGAAAGCGAGTATGACGAAGAGATAAACCGTCAAATCCATGACCACTATCATGAGATCTGTGCGGAAATCAGACTGGCCGGCTTCGATTTCTTCTATCTTCCGCAAATCTCCGAACACTACAAAAGCCTTTCCGAAACGGATCTTTTGCATATAACCGAATTTCTGTATCCCAAGGTAAGCAAGGAAAGGTTGCAACGTCTTACGGCACAACTTCGCGATCTTTCGACCGAACGTTTTTGCAGGGAGTTGTTGGCCATAAAACTGAATATCAAGCAGATGGAAGCCATCCCACCCTCCATCATGATGAAAATAGGCAATTCATGGGTCAACGAACAGCATATCGATAACTTTTTGCTGGTGGATATTGGAGACAATGTACTGCAAAGCATCGGAACAATAATGGACATGTTTGCGGACAACTACCGCAATTACCGACTCAACTATTTGAGAGACAAGAAAGGACGTTTTGTATATAAGGGGTTTCACAAACAGATTTTCGATATTCTGATGCTCCGCAAGGGAATAAAAAGTTCCATTGTTATCGACCCGATGGGTGAACAGATCTTTTTCCCGGAAGCCGATGCCCGCATGGAAAAAATCCATCGCCGGGAAAAAGCACTCTATGCTTTGTTCCTCTTGGAATCACGAAGTGGAGGCATCAACTTCAACAAACCGAAATCTGCCAAACAGTTGGAACGATATACCAAACGCATGGCAGCCATACAGAAGAAGTACCGGATGATCTACAGAATGTTCGGGGGAGAAGAAGAGAAAGCTCCCAATCTGGAGATTCCTGAGATCCGTCTGCCAATGATCAGCTTGCTCAAAAGGCAGCTTCAAAAGATGAAGGATCTGCTTTACCTTGTAGACAATTACACCATTCAGCGAAATATCTATGGGAATTATAGCATAAATATTCCCTTTGAAATGTGTTGTTGCTACGAGAAAAACGAGATCAAACAGATAGCCGACTCACAGATCTGGATGAATATATCCGCCCTATAAGGTTGCAACCAGATCTGTTACTCTTAAGCCATGGATTGACTGCAACGTTTGCAAAACGTGAAACCGAAGCTTTCCGAACGTAACTTTGCTTCATAACAAAAAGTATTATAAACGAAAATAAGACAATACAACTATGATTAATCTGGAAAAAGGACAACGTATCAACATGGACAGAGGATTGACTCTCGTCGGTGTCGGTCTTGGATGGGATCCCAATGAGGGTTCAGGTTTCGATTTTGACTTGGATGCATCCGCTTTCATGCTTGGAAGCAATGGCAGAATACCCCAAGATGAATATTTCGTTTTTTACAATAATCCCCAATCTCCTGACGGTGCAGTCGAATCAAGCGGCGACGACTTGACGGGAGGCAACAGCGACGGCGGCGATGACGAAATGCTGAATGTAGACCTTACCAAGGTAGATGAAAAAATCCAGGAGATAATTTTCACCGCAACGATCTATAAGGCAGACGAGCGCAGACAGAACTTCGGACAAGTCCACAATTCGTACATCCGCATTTTCAATGCTGTTAATAATGTCGAGATTGCCCGCTATGACCTCGATGAAGACTTTTCTATCGAAACAGCCGTGGAATTTGGCCGTTTGTACCGCCACCGGGGTGACTGGAAGTTTGAGGCAATAGGAAACGGAAGCAAGGGTGGTCTTCAGACCCTCGTGAATAAATATAAATAAGTCATGGCTATCAATTTGGAAAAGGGACAGCGCTTTAATCTCGAGAAAACCGCTACGGAGAAACTCACGAATTTCTGTGTAGGGTGCAACTGGGGCGCTGTCAAAGAGAAGAGATTCTTCGGACTGTCAACCAAAACGGTCGATGTTGATCTGGACCTTAGTTGTCTGATGTTTGACGCACAGGGGGTACCGGTGGACTATATTTGGTCGCCCCTCTACCAATTTGCGGATAAAAACGGCGGATTGCCCAATGGCAAGGTCGACTCTATTGACCGTGCCCTACATCATACGGGCGATGATCTGACAGGCGACCAAGATGGTGATGATGGGCTTGACAATGAAATCATTACGGTCGATTTAAACCGGGTGAATCCCATCATACACTCGATCGTATTCTTCCTTAACATCTATAACAACAAGGATTATAGTGGCGACTTCTCGGGCATTCCGTATGCCTCCATCCGTATGTTTGAGGGAGTGCCCAACAAGAAGCCAAGGAAAATATACGCTTCATACAACGTGGCCACCAAAACAGAATGTATCGGTATGCGGGGCCTCGTCATGGGGAAACTTTACAAATATAACGGAGAATGGAGATTTGCCGCCATCGGCGATGCCTTTCCAGACCCCTCTATTGTCAACACGATTGCACGTGTCATAAGAGATTATTCAAAATAACAAAAGCGAAAATATATGAGACGATTACCTGTTTATCTGCTTCTCGATACCTCCGGATCAATGTACGGCGAACCTATTGAAGCCGTCAAGAATGGTGTCCAGACGCTCATCGCCACATTAAGAAACGACCCCTACGCTCTTGAACAAGCATTTGTGAGCATCATCACGTTCAATACGAAGGCGCAACAAGTTACACCGCTGACCGAACTGGCGGTTTTCCAGCAACCCAATATCGAGGCAAGCGGCTGTACGGCTTTAGGAGAAGCACTGGAACTGCTGGCACAGAAAATGGATAGTGAGATAACAAAAACGACAGCCGAAAGAAAAGGCGATTGGCGCCCGTTGGTGTTCCTGATGACTGACGGTGAACCTACCGACGACATATCCAAAGGCTTGGCTGAATTCAAAAAACGCAAATGCGGAGTGGTCGTGGCTTGTGCTGCAGGGCAAGGAGCCAACACCAATACATTGAAGCAAATCACGGAAAATGTGGTGCAGCTTGATACGGCCGACAGCACGACTATCAAGGCTTTCTTCAAATGGGTATCAGCATCAATCAGTACGACCAGTAAGTCTGTCGAAGAAAACTCGGCCGAAGCGACGACCATGAACGAATTGCCCCCACCCCCTCCTGAGGTCAATATTGTAGTATAAGCTTCTATTTTTTCGAGACAGAGCAATTCTGCAGTTAGGAAATGGCTCTGTCTCGCCTAACAATATCATCATCATGAGCAGAAGATTACCGGTTTACATACTTATAGATACCAGCGGATCCATGAAAGGAGAGCCCATCGAATCGGTCAAAGTGGGACTTGCTGACATGATCGCTTCGTTGCGTCTTGACCCATATGCGTTGGACACGGCCTGCATCAGCATCATCACCTACGACAAAGAGGTAAGGCAATTGTTACCATTGACGGATTTGGAAAATCTGCAATTGCCCGAAATCGAATGCCCGGATTCGGGACCCACCCATATGGGAGCGGCATTGAATATGTTGTGTAACTGCTACGACCATGAAATCAATATGGGAAGCCGCGAGCAGAAAGGCGACTGGATGCCCTTGTTGTTTTTGCTGACAGACGGCAAGCCGTCGGATTTGTTGGTGTATGAGGAGGCTATCCAAAAGGTGAAGAAGCATCCATTCACGAACATAGTGGCCTGTGCAGCAGGCCCCAAAGCAAAGACAGAACCATTGAAGAAGTTGACAGACAATGTGTTTACGCTCGATACGATGGATAGCAACACATTCAAGAAATTCTTCCAATGGGTAACCATCAATGTGCAGCAAGGCGGACGCACAATGGGAGTGACAGACAGTATGGAATTGCCGCCGCCACCAACTGAGGTTAATGTAGTGATATAAGCGATGAACTGCAAGATAGTAGGATATGAATACAAGACTCTGGAGG
>CAVKMU010000100.1:0-4489 GCA_963657455.1 bacterium | reverse complement strand
AATCCCTCTCTCTCCGCTTTAAATTGCAAATAGCTCTATATTGGCTATTTGCAATTTTTATTTTAATAATGTGCAACTCAATTTTCTGTTTTTTAACTGGTGGCGTTACGGACTACGTAGGCTCGAAGAAGCAAAACGCCCTATAACCATTCTTGTATATGGTCCTGAAATAATCATTCCAACCTGCATACACCAGTAAAGTTTACACCCGATTTTATCACCACAAAACTCCGTACATTATGATTGTCAAAAAGCATACCGTTCCAATGGAGGATGCCATTCTCTTCTGTTCAATGGAAGGACGTTACGCTTCTTCTAACGAAGAAAATTTCTTCAAGAATCTTCAATACAAAGAAGAATACGAGATTACAGGATTGAACGACCTCCTTGTTTCTGAATACGAGAACAAGGATGAGATTTATCTCGTCAGGATGTATTATGAAGAATATCTTATAGGTCAAGGCATCGGATCCGACGGTGCTAGAGAAGAACATGTCCTGACTCTTTCAGAAGCATTGGCTTTAAACTTAAAGGATTCTGGTCTGTTAAACCGGAATCTAACTCTGCTTGAATGGTTGCGCGAGTGCGATTATGTTTGTGTGAACTATAATAGGAACCATGATTTGGAGAAGTAATGGGAAATAGTGCAGATTTCTTTTCGCATGATGCCAAAGGGCATCGCTCGGAGTATGTTGCCATTACTTCACCAAAAATAGTTAATGGAGTCAAAGGTAGCATCATCAAAAAGGTCGGCGATTCAGACACTCATACAAACTTGCCTTATTATTCCAATACGTCTGATGTGTATTTCAGGAAGAATGCCAATGGCGTTTGTCAAGCCCGTGTATATGTTGGACAGAAAAAGTATTTGGACTTTGACTGGAGTCACAATCATCGTAATTCCACAGATGGCAGAGTGTTCTCCAAAGGTAGGGTTTATGTTCAA
Source organism: bacterium (assembly GCA_963657455.1). Classification (GTDB taxonomy): domain Bacteria; phylum Bacteroidota; class Bacteroidia; order Bacteroidales; family Tannerellaceae; genus Parabacteroides. The sequence goes on along the minus strand of CAVKMU010000100.1, from coordinate 3,543 downwards.
GTATGGAAAGAGAACAAAGATGGCCCATTGCTGAAAGCGTTCTGTCCAGACATAAAACTTCGATAACTACTATCATGGATTATGTATGAGTAAAAATAGAGAACCCGGGGCCGACTATGTTGGCCATGATTTGTTTGGCAATGAAAACAATTGCAAGTATCCTCCAAACCGTGAGAAGAATGGAACTGATTTTGAGGGTTACGCCCCCCAATCAGCTAACCTTCTATCATGATTTCTGCATTCAACAGTACGGTGTCGCCTTTTATTATGGAGATGTTTTATATGAAGCTGAATTCACCGATGACGGACCAATATTGACCAACCGAACGACAGGAGAGATTCAAGATCCGTTTGGCAGTGCAGTACAATTGCTTGAAGATGCAGAAATAAACGGACAGAAGATGCTACGTATTATCGACCAATTGGATCATGTCGTTCTTCATTGAGGAATGACCACTTGCCTGTTTTCTTGCCGTTGATCACCTCAAACTTGAGAACCTCTATTTTTATTTTTCTTGCTCATAATCTTATTATCAAGAATATTTTTTAGAAACGATGAGGGGGTGGAGGTCCATCTTGTCCTCCTCTTCTTCCGCCTCCAGGCCCTCCACGGAACATATCCCGTTCAGATCCTCCACCTTTGAAGATACTGAATCGATAGATGAAGTGGAACATAAAATAACTGCTCAACGTATTGTATTCAGCATCGCTGATGCTACTTGCTGTGACTGTTCGCGAAATATTGCTTCGTTGTTGCAAGATATCATAAATCTTGAACCGCAATGTTCCCTGATTGTTTTTCAAGAACGATTTTGAAACAGCGGCATTCCACAATACCTCTTTCTGCTCGAAACCTTCCGAATAACCCGAGTTGGCAGACCAGTTAATATCGCTCTCCACCTTGAAATTCAGCGGAAGATAGAGAGTTGTCGACCCGCCAACACCATAATTGAAAACATTCATATCACGTTGTCCTTGCAAAGAGTTGCGCGTTGAACTATATCGGAAATTGCCGTTCACTCCCAAGTCGATATAAGAAGATCGGAAATCAATACCCGCACGTTCCGAAGCATTGGTCGTTTTGCTCAAGTTCTTTTCGCCATTGATGAAACTGTTCGTGTTGCCGAATGAGACCATCGTATTGCTGTTGATGGAAAATTTCTTGTTTTTCAACGGCATGTTTGTCATCATGCGTCCGTTCAAACTATAATTACCATTGACATTTTCGTAAGTTGTCTTTCGCCCACCTGTCGTACCATCGAACGTGGTTTTGCTCACAATGTCGTTCACTACGTAACTTGCATTGACTGAAGCCATAATTGCTTGTTGTCTTTCAGGATTGAATTTTCCGAAATCTGCTCGCAAACGATTCGTGTATTTGGGTTTCAGATCGGGATTACCGACAACAATATTCAATGGATTCGAATTGTCCACTACCGGTTGCAACTGCGTCATACTCGGCTGGCTGGTCTGGCCATCGTAATTAATACGCAGATGGCTCTGTTTGCTGAACCGATAATTGAAGCGTAACATCGGCGACAGATTGATGACATTCCTTTTCAGAGAGGAGAGAATGGTGTCACCGATGAAGTTTTCACTCTTCGAATAGGAGGGATCCAGATTGATACCGATCGTATAATTGTACTTCTCCCGCTGAGCTTTGAAGCTTAAGCTGGCGCGTTGATTAATATAGTAGTTGCGATAATTCTTACTATATGCCGTATCCAATTGATTATATTGCCCCGATTCTGCATCTTGGTTGTAGGCATTTTTCAATGATTCTTGATTGCGTTGCGAAAAGCTATATGTTGCCTGCAAGAAATTGTTGTGTCCTATCGGCTCCACCCATGATACATAGGCCCGATAGTTAAAACTTTTGTTGTCATATCGGATATGTTGATCGATCAAATCGGCTCGTCTTTCTTGCAAATATTCCGTGTTTGAATAATTTATCTCGTTGTTGTACGAATCATTATAGCCACCTGACAATGAAAAACTAAGCACGCGTCCCCGATCGTTAAGCTTTCTGCTATACTCCAAGCGGGCACTCAAATTATAGCCCGATCCTTCAGATTGCGATTCTGAATTGCTTCGGTTCAGCGTGTCGGCATCCAAACGGGTGCTTGTCTGCCGGCTTTGGAGCGAACTGCTATGGCTATATCCGATATCTGGGGTGAAAAAGATCTGCGTTACACTGTCCGGACGCCAATCCATACGCAAGTTGAGCCCGACGTTATCGCTTTTGTTGTTTGAAACGGTTGAGCTGCTTGAGTAGGAGATACTATCCCCCGGCAAGAATGTCTGCTCACTGCTTTTGTTTCGCGCATCGTTGTCGGTGTGAGAATAACGAGCATTACCGCCCAATGTCATCTTCTTGGTAAACTCCTTGCTGAAGTTCAATCCGCCATTGCCCGAGGTTGTGATGCCGGAACCGGCATTTGCTCCACGCAATCCGCCACGCATGCCCGAGAACATGGACGAAGCCAAGTCGGAAAATCCCATATTGTTTGTGTTGTTGAGACCACCCATGAAGGTGAATTGGTCGTTATTGATGAATCGGTTCACCATCGCATTTGCTTCATAACGGTCCTTGCTCCCATAGCCGGCGTAAGCATTACCGAACCAACCTTGCTTCATACCCGGCTTCACTGTCAGGTTCAATACAGTTTCTTCCTCGCCATCGTCAAAGCCAGTCATCTTGGCCATATCGCTTTTCTTGTCGAGTACCTGCACTTTGTCGACCATCTTTGCCGGCAAATTTTTGGATGCTATCTTTGGGTCGTCCGAGAAAAACTCTTTTCCATCGACCATTACCTTCTTTATTTCTTTTCCGTTGACCGTCACTTTGCCGTCACTGTCCACTTCGACACCCGGCATTTTCTTCAACAAATCTTCGAGCATAGAGCCTTCAGCCACCTTGAATGAGTCGGCATTGTACTCGGTCGTGTCGTTTCGCACTACCACTTCTGCCGCTTTACCTGTGATTACGGCCGTAGCAAGTTTGACGGCCGAGTCGTCCAATTCGACTTTTCCTACCGATACCGAGGATGATTTTCCGGAAATGATCAGTGGTTGATAGACGGGTTCGAAACCGACGTAGGAGACATTCAGCAAATAGGCCCCTCTTCTGATATTCTTCAAGGTGAACGCACCGTTCCGATCGGTGGCTACTCCTGCGACCATCGCACTGTCTTTGGAATTCAAAAGGCGCACTGTTGCCTGTTCAATGGCTTGTTGCGACTGCTTTTCTATTACTTTTCCTGTTATATCAGCACTTTTTTGTTGGGCCCATGCAGTAATCGGCACCAACATCATCAGCAACAGGATCCTCATAATTTTTTCCATGCTATGAACCTTATTTTTTGTTCCTACATTATTAGTTGACTCAATATTAATAGCTTTGTTTAAATCATGTCTCGAATATTTGTATTTTATTAACATATGTATAGCGAAACAGATTTGACATACATGGATATCTATAAGTGGTTTTGAACGGTTTCTCCATCTGCAAAAATAGATATAATCCGTTGAAAAACAAACAAT
>CAVKMU010000099.1:0-4709 GCA_963657455.1 bacterium | reverse complement strand
GAGCGGCTGTAACGCGCACAGCGAGGTAGCGTTCGGAGTAGGTCATAAGCGTAGCCCTGGCCTTTTGCTTCTTTTGGGCCAAGCCAAAAGAAGGTTACACTCGATGCCATGACAATGGCAGCGCTAAAGCGAAAAGACAATACAAAAAAAGCCGCCCGTTGATCGGGCGGCTTTCTATCGGTTCTTTCCCGGAGGAAAGCAAAATCCGTGAATTACTTCACAACCACTTTGACAGCCTCTTCACCTTCAACGGCTACTACAGCGATACCTGCCGGTACGGCGATCGTAGCGTTGTCGGAAGAAACGACAGCAGTTGTCAATGTCTGACCCAAAACGTTTGTGATAACAACCGACTTACCGGCAGCACCCTTGACAACAACGGCACCGGTTGTAGCAGCTACGGTTACATCAGAAGCAGAGATGGCTTCGTTAGCGGTAGTGCTTGCATCCTTCGTTTCGAAGTTACCATTGAAGCGAGCAGCCTGATTGATCAACTCACCGGAAGTAAAGTCAGAAACATAGTCGCTATATTGCTTCCATGAATCTGTCGTATCACCGGTATTGTGGTTACCATTCGTGTTGACAATCTGCGTCAATACCGGAACACCATTGTGGATCTTGATCCAAGAACCGGCAAAGCGTCCGATAGCGGCCGTATTGTCGATGTCGTTCGATTCGATCAAGAAGCTGTTCTCCTCATCACCTGTTTCACGGAATGAGAAGGCAACATTGCTGTGTTTGCCATCCAATTCAACGATATCATAGATCTTTCCGTTGTTCGCTTTCACATCGAAGAATTCGGATTTCAAGAAGATACCAGAACCGTCGGTTGCAGCCTCTTTCCAGTCAGCCAATTTATTGCCGTTCTTCATGACATACAATGAGTCGCCTTGGTGTACTGCCTCGACAAAGCCCAAACGAACGTAGTTGTTGAAGCGGAAAGCATCCGCACGGCTTGTCAACTTGTCGATAGTGTTCTTGATAGAGTCGTTGAAGTTAACCAAGTAACGGCCTTCCACATAACCCGGAACCGTATCCAAGTGTCCGCAAAGCGGGTTGATACCGTGCAAGCCATCCTCGCAGTAAGTGTATTCAGGAACAGAGTCTGCTGCTACAGCCAACAAGTATTGCGGCATAACTTCCGTTGATTTTGCCACCTTGTCAACATAGAAACCTTCGTTCTTCGTGCCGACACTCTTGTTTTCCAAAGCGAGGTAGTTCAAACCGTTAGCCTGAGCCAACTCTGAGCTGGAGTCTTCATACAAGCTTGCTGCACCCTGTTCGTCGATGGTCGTAAGGTTCAACACCTTCTCTCCGTTGTTGATATACTCGGCATCCAACGTGCGGTACAACGGACGATAGGCATTTGTCAAGACGAATGCGTCTGTTGTCGTTTCGCACAGATCGGCAATCTTCGCATACAATGTCGTGTTTTCGATTTCGAGTTTGCCCAATACCTGGTCGGCATTGACCTCTTCGAAGTAAACAACATCGCCTTTCTTGTATTTCGATCCCTCTTTGGTCAAGCCTTTCAAGAAGCCGCTTTCATCATACAGAGCGGCATCGGCCACCTGTTGATAGTAGGTAGCGTTCAACAAACCGTAGGCATGAACACCGTCCAATTCGTTGTTTTCCTTGAGTGTTACCACAGCGAATGTCAACTGGTCGGAGTTTTCGATTTCGCTTTCCGTAGCGATAACATACTTGTATTGGTTCGTGATGGCCAAGAACTTGTGGTCGTTGTCGATCAGGTTCTCGTCTTTCACTTTCAACTTGTATGCCGTGGTGTACAATGGAGCTACCAATCCGTCTACGCTATAACCGTATTTCGTAGAGTCGGCATAGGCGAAATCGTACGTATCAGCATCCTCATTCAAGACAGGATACCAGCCGTTGGCACGATACAACTCGAACTCGGTTCCCTCGTTCGCCAACTTGACATAACCGTTTGCTTCGCTCAAATACTTGTCAGCCTGCATGTTCTGAAGGTGCTGGAACAGGTATGTCGTATTACGCAACGTCGTTTCGTCGGCATTGAAGCGACCGTAAGATGTCTGCTGCGCCGTGATGTTGGTGAAAGCATATTCATCCTGGCTCGACAAAGCAGTACCGCGGTGATGATCCACCGTCTGCTCGTCCTCAGAGAGGTATTTGTTGTTCAAGACAACGAGGTTGCCTGTCTTCGTCGATTTGTACAACTGACCGGCAAAGGCGGCTTTCTTCAACTTATCGCCATTCTCGTTAAATTCGCGGTTGTAGATAACCACCTGCGGCGTAGCGTTCGTGTTCAGCGCATCGCCGGCAGTGCAATTCAACTGTTTAACCACCCACTGCGTAGCCGGCATGTGGAGGAAGTTTTGAGCCTCGTCTTGCGTATCGAACACAATGTGACCCTTCATGTCTTCTACGACGAAGGCATCTTCCACGCGGTTCTCGGTCTGTGTCTTGTTTGCCTTCACATTCTTCAAATTGATGAAGTAAAGACCATCGGCCAAGGTAGTCGGAACGAAGTCGTTCGCATAGCTGTGGTTGAAGCGAAGCGCCATCTTCATCTTTGCCTGATAGGTAGTAGTTACCATGGCAGGATTGCCCTCTTCCGTCTTCATGTTTGCAGCATAATCCTGGCTTGCCGGGTTCACCAATGTGCCGTTGTCGCCATCGGCATAACCGACGGTCAGGTAAGCGGCAACATCACCCGAAGGAATACCGAAGTTCACGGCATACAAAGCAACGGGAACGCCTGCAAACTTCTCAGAACCGGCATTGCCGTCATTGTTCGAGTCGGAAGCCTGATTGATCGTGTTTACCCATGCTTCCTTTTTGAGGGTTGTAAGCGATTCAGCCTCCCATGCTCGCTTGCCGGCCTGTTGGTCGACAGAAGACATACGGGAAGCATTCAACGGTTCGAATACCACACTGTCTTGTGTTGCATAGTAAGTAACCTTCCAGTGGTAACGTGCACCTGTTGCATCGACCTCCGTATCCTCCGGTACATCGGCTATATAATCAGGGTAAATCGTACCGTTGTTATCGCGATACGGTTCGGTTGTCACCTTCAAGGCGTTGTAAATATGCTGGTTGGCTCCGCCTTCGTAAGGATATTCCGAAACATACAAATATTTTGTCGTATCCTTCTCTGATGCTCTCGGAACTCCCAACAGGATATTATAACCGTCATACCCGATATATCTTGCGTTAGCGTTAGCAGCAATGTCCAGCGACTCGTCTTTCGAGGTGTAAGCCTTGAACTCATTCACAAACGGGTTGGCATTCTCGGCGAATGTCATGGGTTCGTTCGTGCCCGGCTTGCAAACCGTGAATTTTGCCTTACCCTCTTTTTTGCCCTTGGCATCTTCCCAATTCTTATAGTTTTCGATACCGTTCTTGAAAGACAACGAAGAGCCGTTGGCATCGATCATGGAGTTGATCTCGTCTGCCGTCAACACCTTCGCACCTGCTGCAACCGGACGGATCGCAAGAGGGGCTGTCTGCTTGTTGTCAAAATCGGGAAGAGCCTTATCTTTCGGGAGCTTGAAAGGAACAACAAGATACGAGCTCTCTTCTTCTTTTGCCAAAGAAGCGAACAGTTTGCCAAGACCCAACTCATTTGCAATTCTATAATTCAATGGTTGCAAAAGCATTACCGAGTCGGTCTCGTTGTGAAAGTAAGAATAGACGGTCTTATAATCCAACTTTTCCGAATCTTCGTCGGTCGTATACCAAGCCCAATGGCTGATACAACCGGAAAGTTCAGCTGCCTCTTTCAGAAGGCCTGGCAGCTCTCTCTTGTCAATTTCTTTACTTTCATCAAAGGCAAAAAAGTCAAACGCTTTCGTATGGTCGTAGGCCAATTCGTAGCCGGTTTCCTTATTGACATAGGTGTAAACACGGCCATTGGCCGGCGTGTCCGTCACTTTGATCTTCCACAAGGTGTGCGACAAGACAGCTTCTGTTTTCGGCTTTGCCATCAAATAGACCTTGCCGGTAGCATAATCGCGGTCAGCCGACAATACGCAATTATCCTGCGTGTCACCCACCTCCAACTGATAGTAATAGTCGGGATTGATGCTTGTCACGTCGCTGATGACATCGTCCAATGTGGCACCCTTCACAACACGCGAGCGGTAGGTGATTTCCCCGTCGCTGTTGACAGTCTGCGCCACTGCTGTCAGCGAACCCGCCAACAGCAGGGCAGCAGAAAGTGTAAGTACTTTTTTGTTCATATCCGATAATATTTAGTTAATAATAAAAGTTTGTCGTTGAAAAGTTCTATTTGATCTTTACAATAGGACCGCAAGAGAGAGCTCCCTTGTGGTCTATATGAAGATTCCCCATTTATGTATGCTTTTTCAGGGCGAAGTTACAACTATTTTTTTACACCGTAACGGCAAAAAGAAACTTTTTTGTCTAAAATGTTATATAAATAACTGATTCATATTATTCTTGTATATACGATAGTGTTCTTTATTATTTTATCTCTTTCTTTTTTCTCTTTCCATTCTGCGTGAGCTGCCATTGTCATGGCAGCGAGTACTCTTTTTTGTCCTTTATTATATTGTCTCTCTTTTTTATTTCGTTGTTTCGCGTGAGCTGCATAAATGCAGCTGTTTCCACTTCTTTTTGCTTGACCAAAAAGAAGCAAAAAGTCAAGGGCTGAACCTGCTTGGCTACTCCAGAGTTTCCGTTCGCTGTACGCGTTACAGCCGTTC
>CAVKMU010000098.1:0-4709 GCA_963657455.1 bacterium | reverse complement strand
GCATGCGGGCGACTGATAACCCCCGTAAGCGGCAAAAGCACCGGTATCATCACCATCGACTGTGGCAAGAACGGATTGAAACTCGACCCTACCACCCCGACGATGATCAACATCGTCATGCTGCCCACCACCTTCAAGAAGGGATTCAGTGTGCAGTTTATTGACTACGACAACGGAGGATCGTTCGAGAAGCGGACATCGCAGTCCATCACCGTCAAACGCTCGTATGTAAAGACAATGGAGCCATTCGACTACACGCAGCCCGAACCGCTGGAGCCGGCCAATTGCTATGTGATTTCCAAGGCGGGCTACGCCATGATTCCGGCATTCTGTATGGGTAACCGTCCTGTGAGCGCACGACTTAATGTAGACGAGAACGGAACAAACAAAGATACAGGCAATAAGGTGGCTGCCGATTATCTCTGGACCGACGTGCCCGGCGCATTGTCGCAAATAGAATATATCCCCGGCAAGGATGGCTACATATCGTTTAAGGTGAATGCCGATGCGGATGGCAATGCGCCCCGTGGCAATACCGTTGTGGCACTTTACGATTCTGTAACGAAGGAAATTCTGTGGAGCTGGCATATATGGATGTCCGACTACAATGAGGTGGCCACTAACGGTAAGTGCCGCGCAGGAGGGAGCACGGCCGATGGTTTTACATCCGACGAGGCCGATGGACATCTCATCATCATGGACCGTAACCTCGGTGCCGTTTCTGCCGACAAGAACGATGGTTGGAAAACGTATGGGCTGTATTATCAGATGGGACGAAAAGACCCGTTTGTGGGGGCCAGCACTGCTGGAGGTTCTGACGAATCGTTAGGCACTTATTCCGATAAGACTCACGCGGATGAAAACATTTCGACATATGACTACTTTGAATCCACACCATTTGGCAATAAAACCAACCATACAGAGTGGAATACCAATCTTACAACCGGATGGACTTATGTAAAAGAATTCATTACAGCCATATATGGTTATCAGCACCCGATGGACTTTGCTTCATCTCACGACAGTAAGCAAAAAGACACTCGATGGACTACTAAGGATCTGAATAAGACCGAACCATTTGCCAGCAATGGAGAGCATGAGGACTTCTGGAACCGTAACAAAACCATCAAAGATCCTTGTCCTGCAGGTTGGACCGTGCTTGGAAAGAATGGTGACTTATATGGTAATCCAACTACGGAAACCAACTATATGTCAGATGGGGTCTATGGTATCGAGGCTACATATAGCGATAAAAAGGGTACCTGGTCTTCTACTGTTTGGTGGCCCGCTTCCGGCTTCCGTAGTGTGGATGGCACGCTTGGCAATTTAGGTATTGGTGGCTATTATTGGCATTTTGATCATATTGATGCTACTCATGGAGGACATGGACAGTCTTTTAAGAAGAAAAGCAATAAGAGTGTGTATGAATTTAGTGAAGGTGCCATGACCAATCATGCCTGTGTTGTGCGGTGCGTAAGAGCAAGACAAGAGTGATGATCCGAAAAAGCTGGTGGGTGTTGCTGATCTCGCTATGCACGGTACCGGGATATGGAGCGTTCGATGGGGAGGATACTGCTGTTTTTTCCCCACCGAATCCGCCATCGCTGCTGATGAACAGGGATGAACGGTTGAACTATCTGGCCGCACACTATTGGGAGGGGTTAAACTATGCCGACAAGGCATGGCCGGCTGATAGCGCGGCGCTCGAGCAGCTGTTTGTCGACTGGCTCCCGCTGTTAGGGCAACTGCAGCCAACGAAGCGGCCTGTGGCCGCCGCAACGCTCATTACGTACGGCAACGAACACCCCGCGATGCAAAAAAGATTGGGCGAACTGGCCGAACGCTATCTGCATGATCCCAACTCACCCTATCGGAACGAGGAGCTCTATCTCCCCATCTTGGAAGCGCTCATAGAGGCTCCGCGATTAAAGGATATCGAAAAGGTGCGGTATCGCTATCAACGGCAGAAGGCGTTGATGAACCGGCCCGGCACGAAAGCGGCCGATCTCGCCCTTGTCACGAGAGAGAACCGAACGATACGGCTGGCCGCTGTCGATAGCGAATGGATCTTGCTCTTCTTTTTCAATCCCGACTGTCATGCCTGCCAAACGACTGCCGGCTCCATCACCCGCTCCGCCCTGTGCAGGAACTTGTCGGAAAGGGGCAAAATGAAGGTGGTGGCTCTCTATCCCGATGAGGATCTGTCGGCCTGGGAAAAGCATAAAAACAGCTTTTCGAAACGGTGGTTGGTCGCACGTTATGCAGGGGCTGCCGACAGAGAGGCGTACGATTTGCCGGCCATCCCCACGCTCTACCTTCTCGACAGCGAGAAAAAGGTCATCTTGAAGGATGCCACGATGGAGCAAATCGAGGAGCGGCTGCGCCGATGAGGGCCCAAAGGCCCGCATTATGCGAATATTTACTTCTATGGCTGTGTCAGAACGTAAAACGCTACTGAGCATTGCAATGCCGTTTTCCGTAAATACGTATGGCATGTATTTCAAGTGTTGCCCTCTGATTACCCTTATCAGAGACTTTATCTTGTCCGAAGCTGCCAACTGATCGTAATTTGCGACCGGTTGGGGTTTGTCCTTATTGTCTATGTTGTCTGCCATACCCTTTTTCTATTTCTCCAACTTCATTGACACCACGAACATTGGTGACAACATCCTTTTTCTCAGTGGGTTGACCATATATATTTTGTTTTACATCTCCGAACAAGACATAGTCTCCAAGTGGCTCGCGGAAATAATTCTTGACAATATCCATCCACGATCGATGGTAGTCTTGGATTTCATCTATAAGAACAGCATCATACTTGCGTATTTCGTTCTCGTTCTTATGCTCTTCGTCTACCTAAGGCTACATTCAACTCATTCATTTTCTTGTTTTATAGAACTTCAATTGGAAGATCTTAAATGCTAATGCCACATAAAAGGGAAGAGAATAATCCCTTCCCCATTGTCGCAACGGGAAATTATCCGAACACCTCATTAAACAGGCCGACCGTCTCTATCTTCTTTTCGAGAGCAACCTTTGCATACACCTCCGTAGACTTGATGCTGCCGTGACCAAGCACAACTTCACGGTCGAGATGTCTGTCCTCCGCCAAGATGGCAAGGGTTGCATTTATATCGGCACGGTCATTCAATACCATAATTACTATTTCAGCACGACCCATATTCCTGCGTTTACATTTCCCTCATGCCGTATGATGCCGAGTTTTTGCAATACCGACAAGTCTCGCTCTATGGTACGTTGGGTTACCGACAATGTTTCCGATAACATCTTGCCGGTTACTGACGGATTAGCTTTGATTGTAGCAACAATAAAAGCCTGTCGTTCAGTAAGTCTTGTTTCCGACATGTTTCCGACATTCGTTTCCGACATGTTTCCGACATTTACAGTGCCATCCTCTTCGGCATTGCGATAGATGATGAGTAGCGTGCCGCTGGCATTGTTCTCTATCTTGGGTTCTTGAAGCCGGGCATCCTTTAGGCCTTGGCGCATTTTGTTGATACCTCTCCCCCACGTCTCGATGAAGCCGGCCTTGTAGAAAGCATTGGCAAGATTGCGGTTGCGAGGTTGGGAGGCGTGCTCGGCAAACAGCTTTTCTTGGTCAATCCCATCCGGCAGTCTGCCGTCGTTCCAAATCGTGATGCGGTCGTCATACACCTTCATCTGCGTATGTACGCCCATGTAGTCGCGATGCACAATGGCGTTGCAGATAGCTTCGCGCAGCACGTCTTCGGGTATCTCCAACTGTTCGATACGTGTTATCCCTTCGTAGTGGATGGGTGAGAGAAGATACTTGGAGCGAAGCAGTTCAATGATGCGGTTTACCATTTGCAGAATATTCCCCTCCACCACATCTTGCGTAATCAAGTCGCTCTCGTCACGGCGAAAGCGTCCGATACGGAAATCGCAAGACACGAAGAAACGTCTTGGATTCTTGCCGAAAAGCAACAGGGCGGCTTGCTTGAGCTGTCCGTCACCCGTTATCAAGTCCAGACTTCGCAATACGGCTTCTGTAGACGAGGCATAGGCATCGCCTGAAATTCGTCCTACCTCGATACCTTTGCGCAGGAAATAGTCGATGGCAATGCGGTCTATGTCATCGAGCGTGGCACCGTCCAAGGGGATATCGTCCCACGACTTTCCCATCTTTTTCAGAATGAAATTCTGCAAGGCGAGCCCCTGCAGTTCCTGCTTGGTAGAGCCGCTGCGGTAATGGTAGGCTCCACGGTAGGTGACAGGCATACTGCTCGGAGCCACCACAATTTCGATGTACTCCTTTCCATCCTCCGTAAGCAGGTTCACATCCTCCACGATACCCAGATAATTGACAATCTTGTTGGGAATGTCCTCCATCAGTTTCTTGGCATCAGGCAAGCCAATGACTTCTTTGTTGTCGTTCACACCGATGTAGATGCGACCGCCATGCGCATTGGCAAAGCCGCATATCCATTTCAGATATTCGTCTCGCCACGACTCCTTGTATTCTATGTTCTGACTTTCACTCAGCATACTTTTCTGAATTATTGTTCTTTACACTCTTTCCCCTCGTTAAACGCCTTAATCTCGTCAGTAAGATTTCAAATCTCTTTGCCATTACTTTCTCGCTTCCTTTTCAATAGTATCCTTGACGATAGCCGTACCACTTTTATGCGATTGTGCTGTTTGTTTGCCCTATTCGTTTTGTTTCCTTT
>CAVKMU010000097.1:0-4889 GCA_963657455.1 bacterium | reverse complement strand
CTCGGATAAGAGTTGATAGCCGTTTGCGGAATATAGAATGTCACTCTATACTCGGTTGCCGGTATATCCTCCATGGCTTGATGTGGACCCGGATATCGACGGGTCAACGTTTCGCCATTTCTAAACACATCAAAACTGCGCTCTGCTTGATATGCCAGTTCCAATTGGCGTTCTTTGTCGATTCTTTCTTGTGCATTGGTTGCATCCAATGATGAATAGCCAGCTCCTGGAATAGAACGTTCTCGAATAATATTCAAATCGCTCAACGCTTCAGAATAACGTCCCATTTTAGCATATGCTTCAGCTCGATTCATATAGATTTCACCCAAACGAGAGATCAACGGAGAATACAAATGAGAATCCTCTCCCTCGCGAGAACATTTCACAATATAGAATTCAGGGTAAACTCGGTTCAATCTCATACGGTAATCAATAACACCTGTATAAGTTTCACCGTCAGAATAGCGAATTGAATATATTTGCTGGTTCTCATCCACCGGACTCATGACATAGGTTGATTCCACCCCATCCACTGTTTCGGAGCAGCTATATGAATTTCCGTTTTTTGTCAATGCCGCTTGTACATAATTAAAGTTTGTATGTTTACCACTGGCATCATACACTTTTTTGATAAAGCGAAAGACCTCCGTATAGTTTCCGTTATCATCTGTTACATATTGTGGTTCGATGAAGTTAGCACGAGCATCTACAATCTTCTTGCGATCAGGACGCCAATCGTTTCGGCCCGTCTCATTCAGCAAGTCAATATATTTGGCACTGGCGAACATTTCGCCCCAACCCATGCCACCGATATTGGCATACATACCACCTATACCATAATAATGGTCATAACCTGAAAACTCAGAAGCGACCCGTTTGATAACGAAAATCGACTCTCGGTTAGATTCCGGCACATATGTATTATAGTTCATGAACTCTTCGCGTGGCAACAAGCTATAGTTACCCGAATTGATCACAGCCGTTGCATAGTAAGCTGCAGAATCAGCATATTGTCTGTTAGGATTGGCATAGGTACCACTCATATAGAGATAGACACGAGACAACATCGCCTGGGCCGCTTCCTTCGAAGCATAGGCCGGACCATTGTCAATTGTCATCAAACTTTCCGCCTTCCGCAAATCGTTAACGGCTTGTGCATAACATTTTGCTACCGTCGAACGATCCGGCAATTGCAAATTATCCAAATTGTCAGGTGTACCATTGACAATAGGAACTCCCAAATTCTTTTCCGGAGCCTGATAGTAAGGGCGGCCAAAGGCGCGCGTCAGATAAAAGTACATCATGCCACGAATATAGTAGCATTCACCCAATTTATTATCGATCTCTGATCCTTGTCCTTCCTTAATCATCTTGATGATGTTGGAAGCTTGAGCCACGGCCTTGTATCCATAATCCCAAAAGTTTTGCAAGCGATAGTTGTTGGGAGTTCGTGAATAAGAGATAAACTGGAAAAAGGCATCAGTTGAAGATCCGCGAATCATCATATTATCTCCTGCATACTCGCCCAAGCGATGCATTGGGTCAGACCATGTTTTCAATTGGGCATATGCTCCTCGCACCAAACTCTCCAAGTTTGCATCTGGATCCGATGTAATTTCTTCAGCTGCCATACTTCCGTTGGGCAACCGTTCTATATCACAAGCAGTCAACAAGAGCCCCGCTCCTACGGTAGCCAACAAGAATTTCTTTATATTATTTTTCATATTGTAGCTTTGTTTAGAATGTTAAATTTATACCGAACATGAACTTTCGCGTAGACGGATAGATAGAAGGGCCGGCTGTGCCTACTACCGATCCACTGCTTGCGGGCAGTTCCGGGTCAACTCCTGAATACCCTGTGATCGTAAACAAGTTTTCACCCGTGAAGAATATGCGCATATTTTGGATATAATACTGCGGAAGAGTGAGGTTATATCCGATGGTCAACGAGCGCAGTTTCAAGAAATCATTATCTTCAAAATAACGCGTAGAGGCTTGATTGGACTTAGAAGAGTTGTTGTACGAAGCCACCGGGTGTGTAGCAACATCACCAGGTTTTGCCCAACGAGTCCAACCTTTTTTCAGCTTCATCTGGTTACGATCGGTATAAGTACCATCCGAGTCATACTCCAATCGAGAATAATTGTAGATCTTCCCCCCGATTGAGTAGCCAAATACGGCACTCAAGTCAATATCTTTCCATCTCAATGAGGTATTGAATCCTCCAAACAGCTTCGGTGTAGAAGGCGGACAGATTATTTGATCGGCGGCCGAGTAATTTTCAGTAACGACACGACTGCCATCTTCGGCCGTCTTATACCACTGAGGAGCACCCGTTTCCGTATTGACTCCTGCCCATTCTCTCATATAGAAAGCATCGCTACTGTAACCGACCTTCAATATATTGTCTGCGCCACCGACTGCAACAGAATTGGATTTGATGATTTCCAGATCAGGATCGTCTCCATATAGCTTCTCGACTACGTTCTTGTTGTGGCCAAGGTTTGCTTCCAAGCTCCATGTCCAATCTTTTGTACGGATGATATCGCCGCCAATTGTCAATTCGATACCCTTATTGCTTATTTCTCCGACGTTTTGCCAACGGCTTGTTACACCCGTCAAGCCAGAAACGGGAGTACGATATAATACATTGTCTGTATATTTATTGTAATAGTCAAATACGAAACGCAGACGATTGTCAAAGAAGTTTGCATCTACACCAACGCCAAACGTTGCAGTCTGTTCCCATGTCAACGATGGATTTTCCACTTGGCTGATCAAAGCAGCAGGGACACCGTCATAGTTAGTCGAAATGGAATAGAGAGCATACTGCGGATAATATTCGTCGGGGCGGTTACCCATGATACCATAGGAAGCTCGCACTTTCAGCACATCCACCCAATCGGCCTTGAACCAGCTCTCACGATTGATGTTCCAACCGGCACTGATAGAGTAGAAATTACCATAACGGGCATCTTTACCAAAGTTAGAAGCACCATCACGACGGAGAGAAAGCTCTGCCATATAGCGGCCGTCGTATGAATAATTACCACGGAAAAGATAAGACTGAACGGCAGATTCTGTCACGCTTCCGCCTACGGCTTCAGGCAGTGCGGCAACATCCAATACTTCAAATCCGGAAGCGAATCCGGTACCTACTGCAGTTGTCGTTTTAGCTTGGTAGTCTTTGAACTCGTACGCTAATATGGCATCTACAGAATGTTTGCCAAAAGATCTGCTGAAGTTCAGCAACTGGTTCGTATAACGACGGGTCGTATTGCTTTGATATTCTGTTATTCGGCCGTTTACACCCGATGAACCATCACTCTTCGGGTCACCATATGAATGATAATAGTAATTGGTATACTTGAAGTTATTGACCGAGCGGAATGTCAACCAGTCCGTAATCTTTATATCAAAGTCCAAATTACCAAAAAACTCGTACGTTTTATAATCTGTATGATCACCATTGGCCAAGGCTTTCAAATAGTTGGTTCGCTGACTATTGACCCATCCTTGATAACGGTCGGGCACCAAGTTGCCACTTTCATCGTATGGACTATCCCAAGGCAGCATAGAATACATGGCTGTAACCGAGTATTGTGCATCATCGACTGTTCGCATGGCACCGGAGACAGAGGGTTTAACCGTCAGCCATTTGAACGGTTTATAATTAGAACGATAGCGGAATGTATAACGTGAGTAGTCATATCCCTTTACCGCACCCTCTTCGTCGTAGTAACCTATCGAGAAATAGTTGGTCAACTGGTCGGAACCGCCGGAAAGCGATATATTGTAATCTTGCGTAAAGCCCGACTGTGTGGCCAAATCCCACCAATCAAAATTAGAATTGCGCAAGTCTGAATTCCAACGAGGGAAGGCCACCATCTCCTGATTGTTGAACGATGCATAATAATCATACAACTCCGATCCGCTCATCATCTTTAGATTTCCATTGTTCAAGCGGCTGATACCCAGCTTGGCTGAAGCATTGATTTGCATTTTACCGCTTTTGGCCGATTTGGTCGTCACCAATATCACACCATTGGCTCCTTCCGATCCGTAAATGGCTGTAGAGGCGGCATCTTTTAAGATGGTCATGGATTCGATATCTGCAGGGTTCAACAAACCGGCACTCGTACCAACGATAACACCATCGACGACCCACAGCGGCGCTGTCGAACCACTCAATGTTGCTTTTCCGCGTACGACAACGGCTCCACTGGCACCCGGCTGGCCAGAACCCGGTGCTACATATACACCGGAAACCTTGCCATTCAGCATGTTTTCTACCGAGGGGGTTGTGATATTGGTCAGTTTCTCTTCTTTCAAAGTCTGCAGAGCTCCTGTCAAACTTTCTTTCTTTTGAACACCATAACCCACTACTACAACTTCGTCCAACGATTGAGAATCTTCCGAAAGATTCACTTGCAGAGAAGGTTGGCCTGCATATCGGACCTCTTCTGTTTCATAGCCGATATAGGAAATCTGGATGATATCTCCGGTTTTCACTCCGGACAATTCAAATTTACCCTCAAGATCTGTAACCGTACCGTTGGTCGTTCCTTTGATGATTACAGATGCTCCAACAACCGGACCGGTTGCATCCTTTACTGTACCTTTTATCCCTTTTTGTTGTTGGGAGACATCAACTTTGGGCACTGCTACGGCATCCGAGGCATAGAGTGCTCCTGATGAGCACAAAGCCGATAGAAGCAGCAAATAGCTGACAGGCATTGTTTTTTTTAACATACTCGTTTTTTGTTTAAGGTTCATACTGGGGTCATTTTTATTAGGCTACGTGTTTTTCCTTTAGGTATACACTTTTTAAATGACATTGCAAATGTATAACAATTCTCTTCCATAAAAACGATTTAATATTAATTAAC
>CAVKMU010000096.1:0-4955 GCA_963657455.1 bacterium | reverse complement strand
TTTACACCGATCATTTCCCTACAAATCTTTAAGGATCAGTCTGTTCGCCTCGTCTATCACGGACGCATCAAGGGAGGCGAGATAGATTTGCGTGGTCGTCTCCGAATCGTGTCCCATGCCCTCGCTGATGACAGACAGCGGGATGTTCTTGCGCTTGGCGGTGCTCGCCCACGAATGCCGGCTGACGTACATCGTCAGCGGAACGGGAACTCCTGCCCTCTCCGCCACCTTTTTCAACTTGCGGTTGACAAGGTGCAGGGCGTTTTCATACTGTTTCCTGTCGGATACGGCCGGATCGGTTATCATTGGCAGCAGGTATTCCGTGGCAGGGTTGGGATGTTTTTCCACGATTTCCTGCATACACCGCTCCCATCTTATGTGTAACGGTTGCCCCGTCTTCTTTCTGCGGTAAGACAATATCCCATTCTTCAGGTCGGACTTTTTCAGATAGGCCATGTCCACGAACGACATTCCGCGGGTATAGAACGAGAAGAGAAACATGTCCCGCGCAAAATCCAGATCCGGTTTCGGCGACAGGTCGACTCTTTTTATCCTCCGTATCGCCTCGAACGGTATCGCCCGCTTGACGGTCTTCTCCATGCCGGTATAGAGATTCCGGAACGGGTGGCGTTGCGGTGTGAGCCCTTTCTCCACCGCCCGGTTGTAGGCGGCACGGAGGATGCGGTTGTAGAAAGAGAGGGTGTTCAGGGAGAGACCGCACCCTTTCAGGTAGGCTTCGTACTCCTCCATCAGGTCGGAGTCAATCTCATCGGGCCGTAGATCACGGCCCTCCCTGAACCGCATGAAGCTGTTCAAGGCCGCCCGGTAGGTTTCCGCCGTGCGCGTCTTGCCCAATCGTCTCAGCCGGGCGATGACCTCCTCCACGAAGCCGGCGAAAGAGGGCTTCTCTGCCGATTGCCGCAACCCCTCCACCGCATCCTCCGTCGTGCAACCGCTACCATCGCTTTCCGGTCTGCCGAACAGAGAAGCCGCCGTTTCCTTGGCCATTTCGGCCGGAGGTTGCAAAGGCGTGCGTTTCACTCCCGGCTTTTCCGTCACTTCATCTTCGTTCATTTCTTGTCTCTTTTTCATTTCCTTCAATGTTTGAAAAGTTAATACTATGGTCATTGCAAAGGAAATGCGCCTTGTATTCAACCACAAGCGACGGGCCACCGACGGCCGGCTCGTCGCCCCGTCTCTTGAAAATCGGCTCCAACTTCTTATGTTTGGCCGAGGCCGTGATACTTCCAAACCATATATAGTATATATATTATTCGTCAACCATCACCGGCCGAACCGCAATTTTGCTTCTTAAATTCGCATAAACGTAAACATAATTCGTCAAAATGCGGAATTTGACAGAAAAAAGTCGCCAAACATTGTGCAGAATAAAAATAAGCATTATATTTGCATTGTTTTTCACCACATCGTGTGATGGGGAATTAGGAAACAAGAGATTTAAAAACTAATTTTGAGTAACACAACATTTATTACTGAAAGATGAAAACATTTCAATTAGAAGGTAAAACAAGAACGATCGCTCCCGTTCCTGCAGATCAGAAAAGAGCCTTGAAGGCTATCCGTAAAAACGACGAGATCCCTGCAGTTCTCTACGGCGGCGAGAAGACAATTCATTTCACTGTTACCAACAGTGCCGTTAGAAACTTGGTTTATACACCGAATATCTACGCAGTCGAATTGACAATCGATGGTGAAAAGAAGATGGTAGTGATGAAGGAGATCCAGTTCCACCCGGTTACGGATGCTATCCTCCACATCGACTTCCTCGAAGTTTCGGACAGCAAGCCTATCGTAATGGAGGTACCGGTTGTATTGGAAGGTCACGCAGAAGGTGTGAAAGCCGGTGGTAAGTTGCAGCTCCAGATGAGAAAGCTGAAGGTAAAAGCCATCTACACGGAGATCCCTGAAACATTGGTTATCAACGTTGATAGCTTGGGATTGGGCAAATCTTTGCAGGTTGGTGCCATCCACTTCGACGGTTTGCAAATCATGAACGCAAAGAACGCAGTCGTTTGTGCCGTTCAGTTGACACGTGCCGCTCGTGGTGCACAAGCTAAAGCTTAATGAAAGTAATGTCTTTCATTCGGCGCAAGGCCGAATGATGCTAAGATTTAATAATTTTTCATAGTTAAGGTTTTGGTTAGGGGAGATCTGTTCGTGAGAATAGGTCCCCCTTTTTTTTATGGAGGCGGCAACCGCCTCTGAACAGACAAACCGAAAAACTTGCATAGAATCAGACAAAGATGAAATATTTGATTACCGGATTAGGAAATATCGGAGCCGAATACCTGGGCACCCGCCACAATATCGGCTTCCGCGTGGTGAACCATCTGGTGGAGGCGGCCTGCGCAGCCTTTACCGAAGAGCGCTACGGAGCCATCGCCCGGATGCGGGTGAAGAACTGCGAGCTGGTGGTACTGAAGCCCAACACGTTCATGAACCTGAGCGGAAACGCCGTGCGCTACTGGCTGCAGAAGGAGAACATCCCCGTCGAAAACCTGCTGGTCGTGGTCGATGACATCGCACTGCCGTTCGGCACCCTGCGCCTCAAACCGAAAGGGAGCGACGCGGGGCACAACGGACTGAAGAACATCGCGCAGCTGCTCAACACGCAAAACTATGCCCGCCTGCGCTTCGGTGTGGGCAATGACTTCCCGCGGGGCGGACAGATCGACTTCGTGCTGGGCCGGTTCCCGGCCGAAGAGGAGGCCGCGATGCCCGAGAAGTTGGAACGTGCTGCCGAGATCATCAAGAGTTTCTGCCTGGCCGGCATCGCACTGACGATGAACCAATACAACAACAAATGATACTGCCATGAACGAAGTACGCATAGACAAATGGATGTGGGGCACCCGCATCTTCAAGACCCGCAGCATTGCGGCCGATGCCTGCAAGAAGGGACGTATCATGATAGGCGGTGTGACGGTCAAGCCGTCGCGCATGGTCAAGGAGGGCGATGTGATACAGGTGCGCAAACCGCCGGTCACCTTCTCGTTCAAGGTGGTCGGACTGATCGAGAACCGTGTGGGGGCGAAGCTCGTGCCGCAGTATCTCGAGAACGTGACGCCGCCCGACCAGTATGAGATCCTCGAGATGAACCGCATCTCCGGCTTTGCCAACCGCGCCAAGGGGCTGGGACGCCCGACGAAGAAAGACCGGCGCGACCTGGAGCAGTTTACGGGAAGCGACTTCTACGATGCGGGCGACGATTTCGACTTCGAGTTCGATTTCGACTCCGACGCCGATTAGCTCCCCCCTCCCCTTTCGGGCACAAACAAACTTCCGTATAACCGTTTCTTCCATCGGGAAGGAGGGTTACACGGAGGCTTTTTGCTTTTATGAAGAGGGAGCCCGGGCAGGGCAGTGCTCCTATTCGCCCTCCGGACTATCGGCCGGTGCCCACCTTCCGCGCAGGCGGCGGCGGTACTTCAGCGTCGTCTCGTCGTTCATGTTCTTGAAAAAGCGGACGAACGACGAGGCATCTTCGTATCCTAACGCGTCGCTGATCTGCCCCGTGCTCAGGTTGGTGAAGAGCAGGAGCCGCTTGGCCTCGGCATTGATCCGCTCGTGGATCACGCGCAACGGCGGGGTCACGCCGCAGAGGGCGAAGATGTTGGCCAACGTCTTGGGCGAACGGCCCAGCAGCAGGGCATAGTCGTGCACCCGCTTCTTCTCCTTATAGTGGAGGTCGACCAGCACATGGTAGCGGCGGATCAGCTCGTAGGTCGGGTCGCTGAGCCGCGACTCCGGCATCTGTTCGCGTGTGATCCGTGTGCAGGTGATGATCAGGTGCTTCAACAGCAGGCGGATCGCCTCCTCCTGAAGGCGGTCGTTGATGCCCGTTTCGGTCTGCAACAGGTGGAGGATGCTCTCCAGGCGTGCCGTCTGTTCGGGCATCAGGTGCAGATGCGGTACGGCCGACCCCTTGAACAGCATGCCGTGGCTGGCCGTCTCGCGGTCGTTCCGATAGATGCTGTAGAACTGTTGGTTGAAGAGGATCGCCACATATTCTCCGTCGGTTTTGACGATGGTAAGGCGATGGTCGGGCATCAGCGGAAGGAGTGTGTCGGCTTCGAGCCGTAAGGTGGTATGGTCGACATCGACCGTCACACACCCTTTCCGCACCCATAAAAGCTTGAAGAGGCCGCTTGCCTGCAGCCATTTCGACGATGGAGCCAAGTGGGATGTCAAGACCATCGTCCCGTGTTGTTTGGTTCGGTTTACGTATTCCATAGTTATCGGATTTTGTTATACTGGCCATAAATATACGTCATTTCCTCAAAAAAGCAAACAGGAGCCGCTGTTTTTTTTTCAAAGAAGTGAAAATTCCGGCCTGCGGGTGCGGGAAATATTGGCCCGGAGCGGGCCGCTTCCCGCCTATTCGTCGGCTACGGAGAGCGGCGTGCCCTCTTGCGAGACGTAGAAGACGATCACCTCTGTCGGCACATCGCCGCGGTTCTCGCCGTGATGGACCGTCCCGACCGTCTCGACCACGGCCTCGCCGGGGCGTACGGTCTTCTCCAGTCCGTCCGACTCGCGTACGAGCGTCAGCTCGCCGCTGTTGACTATGCCGTACGACATGACGTCGTGGTGGTGTTTGGGCAGCATGCTGTGGGGCGGCAACACCACACGGATGACCCGCAGCTCGGGCTTCCCCACCGGATAGTCTGGCAGTTCGACGCCATCCCAGCTCTGCGACGTCTTCAGCAATTCGACGCTTTCGGCTTTCGTCGTCTCCTCGGCATTGCCATTTTCCACACATGAAGCGGCGGTCAGGCTCAGGGCAACCGCCATCGTTAGGGCCGCAACGGCCTGTCGTTTTTCTCTGTTTGTTCTCATCCTCGTAACGATAAAGTCGGGAAGGCACTCCATCGGACGTCCCCTCCGTCACACGATTAATTTTGTTGCAAAGATACAACAAAGAAACGAAAGCG
>CAVKMU010000095.1:0-5455 GCA_963657455.1 bacterium | reverse complement strand
AGCGGAGAGAGAGGGATTCGAACCCCCGGAACCTCTCAGTTCAACGGTTTTCAAGACCGCCGCAATCGACCACTCTGCCATCTCTCCAGATGACTTACATTTGTTTCTCAAATGCGATGCAAAGATACGCATAATTTTGAAACCTGCAAATCATTGACCGTTTTTTTTCAATTATTTCTTCAATTATTTTTCGTCTTGCTCTTTCGCCCGGTAAGCAACAGCGTATAAATGCATCTGTTTCACCATGGCTACCAGACCATTAGACCTTGTTGGGGAAAGATGTTCTTTGAGGCCAATCTTTTCGATAAAATATAGATCTGTATCCAAAATTTCCTGTGGCGTATGGTCTGACAATACATTGATCAGCAAAGAAACGATTCCTTTGACAATAACAGCATCGCTATCACCTTTGAAAATAATCTTGCCATCTTCATAGTCTGCCTGCAACCATACTCGACTTTGACACCCCTCTATCAGGTTACTTTCTGTTTTATATTTTTCATCCAATACAGGCAAATTATTGCCTAAATCAATCAACAATGCATATTTGTCCATCCAATCATCGAAGGAAGAGAACTCTTCTATGACATTGTCTTGAATCTCATTAATCGTCATGACATTAATACTTATAAATAATTTCCAATACCGTTTGACCCACAGCCTTCAATGTGTTACGGTCAATATTCTCCATTGTGTCGTTCGATGTATGCCAATGCTTTCCGAAGCCCGTCTCCCCATTGGGTTGGGTATGGATTATATCTATACAAGGAATTCCACGCCCTGAGATGACATACTGATGATCATCGGTAATGGCATTCCCATCAGCATTGACAAAATAGCGTCCATATCCCAAATTGCGGGCCGTATTCCAGACCAAATCCACATAGCGAGCCGCATACCGCATAGAGGTAAACTCCTTGTAGAATGTTGCATCTTTGGCACCTACCATATCCAACAATATTCCAAAATCTGCTTTGTAGTTGGGTACATGTGGGTTCTTTGCCCAAAATTGAGACCCTAAACACCATGTATCAGGAATATAAGTATCCACAAATTCAGGAGTACCATAGTCTTCTGCATCAAAGAAAATGATATCAACCCCTACTTCCGGGCTCTTTATACTCAACTGACGGGCAATTTCCAACAAGGCTCCGACCCCGCTTGCCCCATCATCGGCTCCATCTATCGGAGTTTTATGAAGTGTCGCATTAGCATCGTGATCAGCATATGGGCGAGAATCCCAATGGGCAAAAAGCAATATACGCTTTTCCTTCTCAAGATTATATGAACCGATAATATTCATAGCCTCCAAAGGAGTCTTGTCATAAGCTGTAACCGTCATATTTTGCTGAAAAACTTTCGCCCCTAACCTTTCTAATTCCTGAGCCAAGAAAGTACCACACGCCTTATGCGCGGCCGAATTCGGCACTCGAGGACCAAAATTCACCTGTTGATCCACAAAATGGTAAGCACTATCGGCGTCAAAAGTCGGGACTTTTTCTGACGAATCAACTGATGAAACGACTGTAGTTGCTTGATCAACCACAGTCTCATGCGTTGCCTTACTGCTACATGAAAACAACGCTGTTGCTGCAAGTAAATAAACTAATCGAAACATATGAAATATATTCAATTTGTCTATAATGAATTATTTGTTGGCAGACTGCACTTGTTGCATAACCCGCAAGAAGTTTCCGCCCCACAATTGGCACAAATCAGCCTCCTTATATCCTTGTTTAAGTAATTTCTGTGTAATATTGATCAGTTCGTTTGAGGCCCGGCAACCAATCAATTCACCATCACCATCAAAATCTGACCCAATGCCAACATGATCGATGCCGATCAAATCAACAATATGATTGATATGGCGTATAGCATCACTCAATGAAGCCTTCTCAGCATCACTGTTAATAAACCCTTTATAGAGACAAACTTGTACTACCCCTCCGGCTTGTGCGATTGCTTTCAGCTGATCGTCTGTCAAATTTCTAGGATGATCACACAATGCTCGAGCAGAAGAATGAGATGCGACAATCGGATACGAACTATATTCAAGTGCTTGATAAACGGTTTTCTCTGCAGTATGTGAGATGTCTATCAGTACTCCCAAACGATTCATTTCACGAACAGCCTCCTTGCCGAAAGGACTCAAACCTCCCCACTCGCCATTTCCTCTTGCTGAGTCGCAAATATCATTATCACCATTATGACAAAGAGTTATATAGGCAACGCCAAATTGCTGAAAGCGTTCGATATTAGCCAAATCTTTGCCGATGGCATATCCATTTTCAATCCCCAACAAGATCGCCTTCTTACCCATTTGTTTCAGCCGAAGCACATCCTGCGGAGTATAGGCAATCCCCATCCTGTCCGGATGCAACGTCTCTTGCCGCTTTACTTCGGTCAACCGCTCAAAAGCATAAGCCGTAGCTTTATTCAATGAAGCCTCGTCGCGTTTGCCCTGTGGAATATATGCCACCATGACCGTTGCATCGATCAAACCCTCTTCCATGAAGCACAAATTGACCTTTCCCCCCTCTTTCTTTCCAATATCAAACCTATCAGGGAAAATCATCGGGGTATCAGTATGTGAATCCAAAGTAATAATATGACGATGAACCTGTTTCGCTTCATGAAACAATTTTGCTTCTTCAACAAAGGTTGCAAAGATTTTCCTTGCTTTCTCATCGCCATGCGTGGCCAATGCTTCAGGATGCCATTGTACACCCGTCAGATTTCGCTCCGTATGTCGAATGCCTTCGTTAATGCCATCATAAGATACGGCTGTTTCCTCAAATTCCGGAGCCACATCCTTGACAGCTTGGTGATGAAACGAATTGACATAAAGAGTTGAGTCGTCTTGCAATCGTACCGAATGCGACACCTCTTCTCGAGGCATCTTTTGGCTATGTTTGATCTGCGCACGTGCGTCTTGACTATAAATATCTTGCCACAATGAACCGCCAAAGGCCACATTTAGAATTTGATGCCCCCTACAAATACCCAAGACCGGAATTTGCCGATTAGTGGCAAGGCGAAGCAATTCCAAATCATAACGATCACGCAACGTATCCACATCCTGCAAGGCGGGAACAGGTTCTTCGTGAACGAACAACGGATTGATATCACCTCCGCCCGTCATCAGAAGGCCATCCAAATCTTTCACTAAGGTAGAGAGCACCTGTAAGTTATCCGTCACCGGAACAATCACAGGAGCACCACCTGCCTGAATGATGGACTGCAGATAAGTTTCCGCCACACACGACTGACCATTGAGATGGTTGGCAGAGACTCCTATCTTAGGCGAGTCTTCTTCTAATCGGAAAGAATCGGTCAATTGATACAACTCCTTTATGTCAAACGGATCGTTCATACGAAATTAAGAGTCAATATTTGCATATACTGCATTTTCTTCGATAAATTCACGGCGAGGACCCACATCTTCACCCATCAACATAGAGAAGATCTGATCAGCCTCAGCTGCATTATCGATTGTGATCTGTTTCAAAATACGGTGTTCCGGATCCATTGTTGTCTCCCACAACTGCTTTTCACTCATCTCGCCCAAACCTTTGTATCGCTGAGTAGTGATCTGACGTTCATCGCCTTTTCCATATTGCATGATAAAGGTCTGACGCTGCTGGTCAGTCCAACAATACTCTTTCACTTTACCTTTTGTACAAAGATACAATGGCGGGGTAGCCAAATAGACATACCCGTTTTCAATCAATGCCCGCATACGGCGGAAGAAGAAGGTCAAGATCAACGTAGCAATGTGGCTACCATCCACATCGGCATCTGTCATGATCACCACCTTGTGATAACGAAGTTTGCTCAAATTCAAGGCTTTCGGATCTTCTTCCGTTCCTACTGTCACGCCCAATGCACGGAATATATTTTGAATTTCTTCGCTTTCGAACACCTTATGCTCCATAGCTTTCTCTACGTTCAAGATTTTACCTCTAAGCGGCAAAATAGCTTGGAAACGGCTGTTACGACCTTGTTTTGCCGTACCGCCTGCTGAATCTCCCTCGACGAGGAATAATTCGCATGCCGCTGCATCTTTCGACTGACAATCGGCCAACTTACCAGGCAAACCTCCTCCGCTCATCATCGGCGACTTACGCAACACTTGCTCTCGTGCTTGGCGAGCAGCCTGACGAGCAGAAGCTGCCAAGATCACTTTTTCAACAATTGTTTTAGCCTCCTTCGGATGCTCTTCCAAGTAGGTTCCCAACGCTTCTCCGACCGCCATATCAACGGCACCCGTCACCTCGTTGTTACCTAATTTCGTTTTTGTCTGCCCTTCAAACTGAGGTTCGGCCACTTTAATAGAGATAACAGCCGTCAACCCTTCGCGGAAGTCATCGCCAAGAATCTCCACTTTGGCTTTTTCCAACAGTTTCGAGTCTTCTGCATACTTCTTCAACGTGCGAGTCAAGCCTCTGCGAAAGCCCGCCACATGTGTACCCCCTTCAATCGTATTGATATCATTCACATACGAGAAGACGCTTTCGTTATAGGAAGTATTATAGGTCATGGCCACCTCGACGGGGATGCCTTGTTTTTCAGTGACAATATGAATAACATCCGGTATCAAACTCTCTTTCGAGCGGTCAATATAGTGAACGAACTCTTTCAAGCCTTCCTGCGAGAAGAAAACTTCACTCTTATAGGATCCGTTTTCTTTCACCACACGCTTGTCGGTCAACGTCAATGTCACACCCGCATTCAAAAATGCCAGCTCACGAAGACGCGTTGCCAATGTATCGTACTTGTATTCGGTCACCGTAAAGATCGAAGCATCCGGTTTGAAAGTAATCGTCGTACCAGTCGAATCAGCCACTCCTACTTTCTGAACATTATGCAATGGCTTTCCACAAGAGAATTCTTGCATGTACAAGGTACCGTTACGACGGACCTCTGCTTTCAAATATGTAGAAAGTGCATTCACACAAGAAACTCCCACACCATGCAGACCACCCGACACCTTGTAAGTTCCTTTATCGAACTTACCACCGGCATGGAGTACAGTCAAAACGACCTCTAAGGCAGATTTTCCTTCTTTCTCATGAATATCTACAGGAATTCCTCGTCCGTTATCCGTTACAACAATCGAATTGTCTTCGTTTATGATCACTTCTACATGGGTACAGTATCCGGCCAAAGCCTCGTCAATTGAGTTGTCAACCACTTCATATACCAAATGATGGAGACCCTTCTCGCTGATGTCACCAATATACATCGCAGGTCTCTTTCGTACAGCTTCTAACCCTTCAAGTACTTGAATACTATTCGCAGAATATTCAGACGATGTATTCTTCAATTCTTCACTCATGAGTTTATCTTGTTTTTTAATCTGTTATTTTCTTTCGTCCAATTTAGCTAACAAATATAGTAATAATTATCGAGACGGGAGTAATTCGTTAAGGTAAAAAATAATAACAAAGAAAGT
>CAVKMU010000094.1:0-5554 GCA_963657455.1 bacterium | reverse complement strand
TACAAATTGTTAACTTAATTTCGAAAAAACGATAAAATTATTTGTTTAAATGAAGTGTCAATTGATGGAGTTAAGAAGTAAATGACGATATGCTAACTATTTGTTTTTATTTAATTTATACTTGTTTTGAATGGAAATAGCTTTGTCAAAATAGAAACTATTCACCGGGATTTAAAAGCAAAAAGTGGGGTTTTGTAGAAAAATATCTTTATTTGAAAACGTTTTGTAACGAATTCTTTTTATTTTTGCAGCCGTTCTTTAAGATGTTTATGAAAAAGAGTGGGCTTAGAAAAGAATCGAAACTTGTCTAAACCTAAGGTTAAATTTAAAATTTATAAAGTAGTTATGATTTACACGAAGACGCCTTTTACTTCAAAGATGCTTCTCTCTTTGCTGATGGCCGGCTCAATCAGTGGAGCCTATGCTGAATCAAGCGTGAGCAATTTGAAAGGTAGTTTGCCTGTGATAAACCAGAATGATGGCACAGTTACAGGTGTGGTGACAGATGAAATGGGTCCGGTTGTTGGAGCCTCAGTAGTGGTTAAAGGGACGACCAACGGAACAGTAACTGACATGGATGGTAAATTCTCAATTCCGGGAGTAAAGAAAGGTGCTATCCTTCAGATCTCTTATGTCGGTTACACGACTCAGGAAATTGCATGGAGTGGTCGCGGCGCACTTAATGTTCAGTTGCAAAGTGACTCTCAAGACTTGGATGAAGTGGTAGTCGTAGCCTATGGTACAACGAAGAAATCTTCGTTTACCGGTTCTGCCAGCGTAGTAAAATCCGATCAAATCGAGAAGATTTCAGGTACAGGCTTCGCTGAAGCATTGCAGGGTATGAGTGCCGGCGTAAACGTAACGAACAATGAAGGTAACCCGGGTGGTGAGACTCGTATCCAAATCCGTGGTATCAGTTCAATGTCCGGTCAGACTTCTCCGTTGATTATTGTCGACGGTATGCCTTACGATGGTAGTTTGAATACTATCGCTCCGACCGATATCGAATCAATGACTGTATTGAAAGATGCCGCAGCTGCTTCTTTGTATGGTTCACGTGCTGCCAATGGTGTCGTTGTGGTAACGACAAAGAAAGGTAAAGCCGGCAAGCCGACCATCAACTTCCGCGGAGCTTGGGGATCATCAGACAATGCAGTGAAGAACCCGGTTAAGGCTTCTCCTTATCAGCAATTGACGAATACTTGGCAGGCAATCTACAACGATAAATATTATTTGGAAGGAATGGATGCACAAGCTGCCGGCGATTATGCTTCGCAGACGGTATTGGGCCATATGGTTAACCCGCGTGTCAACTCACAGGGTGAGACGGTTTACGTCACTCCGTTCAAGTGGACAGGCGATGCTTCCAACTATGTATTGCACGATGGCAATGGTAACTGCTATGTTAATCCGAACTTGGAAATGGTTTGGGACGAGAGCGACTACGACTGGTATGGAGCTGTTTTCTCTCATAAGCTTCGTCAAGACTACGGAATCGACTTGAGCGGTGCTACTGAAAATGGTAAGACACAATACTTTACTTCTCTTTCTTACTTGGATGATAAAGGTTATGCTAACCAGCAGTACTACAAACGTTACGCATTCCGTGCCAATGTAACCAGCGAAGTAACGAAGTGGTTGCAGATGGGTGGTAGCTTGGCTTACTCTTACTATCGTCAGAACAACTCAGGAGCAAACCGTGCGTTGGTATTCTCCAACACGTTGAACTCTCCGTACTTGCGTAACGAAGACAATACAGACTGGTACTATTCTCAGAAAACGGGCAAGCGTATCTACGACTTTGCCGAGAACAGTGCAAACTTCTTCGGTATCCACGTTTTGAACAATGGCGGTGACTATTGGAACAACCCGAACGATGAGAACTTCGAATGTTATGACGGTAACATGGTAACGGCTCACTATTTTGCAGATTTCAAATTGCCGTTCGACTTGAAATTCAAGACTGCTGTCAACTTGGATGATATCACCAAGAACCAATACTCATACGATTCGGCTATCCACGGTGAGGGTCAGTTGCAACCTTATGGCGTGACTGTCAAGACTACCGGTGGTTCAGCTACTCGTGCCAACTGGAGAACTACTTCTCTGACTTGGAACAACGTCTTGAACTGGGACAAAACATTTGGCGACAATACATTCAACGTGATGGTGGGTCATGAGTTGTATTCTTACAACAAGACTTACAGCTACGCCTATGGTGAGGGTATCATGCAGATGGATCAATACGAATTGTCTTCAACGACAAACAACTGGTCTACAAGTTCTTGGAGAAATCGTTACACCTTGTTGTCATTCTTCGGCAAGATCGACTACAACTATATGAACAAGTATTACCTCTCTGCTTCTATCCGTCGTGATGGTTCTTCTCGTTTCCACCCGGATAGCCGTTGGGGTAACTTCTTCTCAGTAGGTGCCTCTTGGCGTATTTCAAAAGAAAAATTCTTGGAAGATCAGAAATGGATTGACAACTTGTCATTGCGTGGTAGCTACGGTACATCGGGTAACGATAAATTGATTCCGCGTAATACAAGCAGCGGTTATTCCTCAGCTGATTCAGAAATATTGTATGCTTACCAAGGTTATTACACCAGCGATCCGTTGTATGGACAGGCAGGTTACAAACCAAGTACGGTGGCTACGCCGAACTTGAAATGGGAAAAGAACGAACAGTATAACGTTGCATTGGACTTCTCTTTCTGGAATCGCTTGAACGGTACGGTTGAGTTCTATACCCGTAATTCAAAAGACTTGTTGTATTACAAGCAACTTCCGTTGTCTGCTCAGGCCGGTGATGCTACCGGTTACAATACGAACTTAGGTAATATCCGTAACCGTGGTGTTGAAATCACCTTGGGGGCTACAGCCATCCAGACAAAAGACTTCCAGTGGAACATCGACTTCAACCTTTCTACTTTGAAGAATGAAGTAACCTACTTGCCGGATGGTGCTTACACTTATGCAAGCCGTGGTGCAGGTTACAAATTGGATGAGGGTCACTCTTTGTTCGAATTCTACATGGTGAAGAACGCCGGTGTCAACCCTGAAAACGGAAATATGCGTTATTGGGTTCGCGACGGCGAAGGCGGCTGGAAAACTACCGAGAAATATTCAGACGTAACAGTCGACGATTATCAGTGGTGCGGTACGGCCATTCCTACTGTGTTCGGTTCTTTGACCAACACTTTCAAATACCGTGACTTCGACTTGTCATTTATGTGGTATGCTTCCTTCGGCTCTTACATGTGGGACTACCAATATTTGGAACGTACTACTGTCCGTGACGGTGTAGGTATTATCCAGGATTTGGTAGAAGGCAAGGTTTGGCAGAAGCCGGGTGATAACGCTGAATTTCCACGTTGGTCTGCTTCCAACTACAGCGACACTCGTCGTAACTCCGACTTCTATTTGTTCAAGAATGATTTCTGGCGTTTGAGAAACTTGACATTCGGTTATACTTTGCCTCGTCAGTTGACTCGTAAGGTAGGTATTTCAAATGCACGTGTTTATTTGTCAGGCGACAACTTGTGGACATTGGGCGCAGCTGCTAAACGTCACACTGAACCGGAAACCGGTTTGACGGGTAACAACTATAACGGTAACGCCGATACCGATAATGGTGTACAAGGTTCAAGACGAGTATATATGGCAGGTATTCAAGTTACATTCTAAAGTATAAAAAACAGATATGAAAAAGATATATAGAACAGTAAAATATGTAGCAGTTGCTCTTCTTGCCATGTCGTTGACCAACTGTAATGACGACTTGACGACCCGTTCTTCGGTCGATGTGGACCAAGACGTCGTTTTGTCAAGTACAACCGGATTGAATATGGCATTGCGCTCAGCATATCACTATGCGTTGATGGGCGACAATGCTTCATCAAGCCAGAATGATATTTGCTATGCCGGTGTTGCCGGCTTGGCTACTTGGTTTGATGCTGCCGGTGAAGATATCGTTTGCTTCAAAAACTATGGCGGTTCACAAGAAGATGCCAACTATTTCGCTCCTGACCGTACCCGTTCAAATGGTTCGTATTCAAAGCGTATTTGGAGCAACTTCTACAAGATCATCAATCAGTGTAATACCATCCTTGATGCACTGCCAGCTGCAACCGGTACGGATGCCGAGAAGCAAGAGATCAAAGGTCAGGCTTTGACATTGCGCGGATTGAGCTATTTCGTATTGTTGACAACTTATCAGCAGACTTATGCCATCGCTAAAGAGAAGCGCGGTGTGATCTTGCGTACAAGTTCTTCCGATCCTACTTCAATGTCTTTCTCTACTGTAGAAGAATGTTATCAGCAGGTTATCTTTGACTTGCAGCAGGGTGCTTTGCTGTTGTCTTCATTCGACCGTACAGAGAAATGGCAAGTGAATGCGGATGTTGCAAACGGTTATTTGGCTCGTGTCTATCAAGTGATGAACGACTGGAGCAATGCTTATACGGCTGCCAAGTCAGTTTATGACAAATACTCTACATTGATGAGCAAAGAGCAGTGGACAAGCGGTTTCGACAACATGATTACTGACAATAACCCGGAGTTGATTTGGGCAGTAAACTATACGGAAGTTTCAAACATCAGTTCAAATACAATCTTCAACTTGTGGTACAACCAAGATCCGAGCTACGGTGAAGGTATGACACAAGGCCCGATCTATAGCTTCATCAACTTCTTCGTTGATCAGAAGTATGTCGACTTGTTTGACGATACCGACTATCGTGGTTCAAAATGTACGAAGACTGCAAATGTAACGGACGAAGACGAAAAATCGGTTATGTTCTGGCACCGTACAAACAATGGCGATGTTGAAGTAAAAGCTAAATGGGCTTGCAACAAATTCAAATACTACGGCGCTTCAAATGGTGCTCCTCAGGGCAAGACTTATCCTGAAGTTTCTCTGATGCGTAGCTCTGAAATGTTGTTGATCATGGCTGAAGCTGAAGCCAACTTGGGCAAGACTGCCGAGGCTTTGGCCGACTTGCAAAAATTGCAGAACGCTCGTGAGGTATCAAAAGTAACCACTACAACAGCCAAGGAGGCTCTCCTCGAAGAGATCTATGTTGAACGTCGTAAGGAATTGCTGGGCGAGGGTGTAACAGGAACATACGATTTGCTCCGTTTGCAGAAGCCGTTGGTTCGCTATGCCGCTTCATCAACCAATCCGGCAGGCCACTTCTCTTACGCCATGTTGTATTTGGATGGTTATAATGGAGCTGATGCTCAGCCAATCGGTCGCTTGGAATCAAATGACTACCGCTTCATCAATCAGATCCCTGAATTGGAATTGACCAACAACGATGCTATCAGTCAGTCTGATCAGAATCCGTTTAGCGGTCAATAATTGTAGCAAGTTATAAACGCGCTATATATAGAAGGGCCTGTTCTTCGGAATAGGTCCTTCTTTCGTATGTAAAGGTCTTGTTATAAACAGATTATGTTTGTCGAAAAAAATACGGGTGCTTTTTTCAAAAAGTATCCGTATTTTTCATAAAAAGCTCCCGTATTTTTTTTGAACAGATGCCGAGCAATG
>CAVKMU010000093.1:0-5726 GCA_963657455.1 bacterium | reverse complement strand
GGTAAGCGGCAGAGAATATGAGAGAATCGTTAATTACGTGGAAGGGATTTTGAATGAAAACAAAGATATGCAGCAGATGCGGCAAGGAGAAACCTCTTGACCGCTTCCGAAAAGATTCTTTCGTCTGTAGGAATTGTGACAAGACAGGATACCCCGAAACGATGAAGGAGCTGTTCCGCAAGACGGGTCAACCCGAACTGATCTATTTGCTGGATTCGTTCGGCGATACACCGATGAATGATATTGTTACCGAATTGCGGAACAGGGGCTATAGGGGATCGGCGAAGCAGATGGCAATGCAGATGTTCGTACATGACAAGGGCATCAAGAAATGCCCAAGGTGCAATGAATACAAGCCTATCGGCGAGTTCTACAAAAGCAGCCGAAGCCGCTGCAAGACATGCGAAAATGCGGCAAATGCCGAATATAAAAAGCATGTCAAGATGAAGAATGAACGCGCGGCACACAAGATGGAGGAGATCAAGAAACTTGCAGACAAGTGCAAGAAGTTACGGATTCAGAAAATATTGAACGGATGTTAGTACCTATCAGATTTGAACAATTGGGCGAGATCACCCAAGGGAGGGCGTTCGGCTTCACGATGCTGGTGCTGTTCTTGGCTGATCAGGTGTGCGGCGCGGCCTGGGATTGTTGCTACAAGGCGGAAGAGACGGCACTGTATAAACATGAACTGAAATATGCCGCCAAACTGGTAAGCAAAGAGGCCGACAGGCTGAACAGATTGATAGAACACAGGCTCGGGTACAAGCGGAGTGCATTCATGGCGGAATTTGATATGAACGTGGAAGCGAACACGCGGAAGCATATCGACATTTTCAGATACCAAGTGTCGCAGGTGCTGCTCGATGCGGGTCTCGGCGGAGAGGCAAACGAGGTGTACAGTCTGGCAATCGTGGCGGATACGTTGTGTCAGGTGCTCAACGCAACGATCAAACAGTTTGAGATGATGATCTGCACGCCGAACAGGTTTGCATACAACCCTCTCGAGGAGTATAGCGGAGAGCCGATGAAACGGCTTATAAAACGGCTTTTAAGCTATCTTCCGTCTCCCGACAAGGTGTTGGACATGAACGATATGAAGCCGATCAAAGATGCTTTCACGTGCTTTATATACGGCTTTTTGGACAAGGATAAGTTAAACCGGGCAGTGACGGATGCGGAAGCTGCCGTAAACAAGCAATAATTATGGAAAACATGAAAGATGATTTGTTCTCATACATTGATTTCAGCAGTGCGAGAAGCCGGGATTGTCATTCCCGCAACACTATCTTTAAAATCAATGAAAAGGCCGACGGAAGCAAAGCACAGCCCTCATATAAGGTTGTCTTCTCTGAAGAAATATCCGTCGAGGCAAAGGAAAACGGATGTTCCTATCTCAGAATCAGAACCAACGTGTTGACAAATGAGATGTATTTCGTTTTTGAGACGGAACGCCGTGCCGATTCACTGAATGCTTTTACCCACGGCGGAAATGGAAAAAAGATATGTGTAAGTAACAAGGGTCTTGTCGAATACATAATGAAACTTCTTGAAATCAAAGACGGCAACAGGGTGATCTGTGACATCGACATCAGCCCGAACAAATCGAAGGTGGAAGGCGTATTGGTATACCAACTGTTAGGAATAAAAAGATGAAAGTAACAGATCTGAAAATAGGAGACTGGATAGAGGCGCATGGCTGCAAATACAAGGTGTGCGACACCATTTCCGATTGCTTCAATTACGACAGGAGCATCAAGGTGAACAGGCAAAAGGGGGACAATCTGTACCCATATCCGATCTTGGAAGAGGAGATCAGACCGATACCATTGA
Organism: bacterium; assembly: GCA_963657455.1. Lineage (GTDB taxonomy): Bacteria > Bacteroidota > Bacteroidia > Bacteroidales > Tannerellaceae > Parabacteroides. The sequence goes on along the minus strand of CAVKMU010000093.1, from coordinate 3,893 downwards.
CGGCCGCTATCCTTTTGGACAACGGCTTCCGTTGTCAATGGGATTATATCTACACCATTCCGGCCGTCAAGCCCAACGAGCTATGGCTGTGGGACAAGGCCGGAGAATGGGAAGTGACGTACAACAACAACGAAGTAGTAACGACCATCCGATTTGTGCATGAGCTGCAACACCTGTTGTGGGCTTTGGGATTGGATGATAATCTGAAGATAGAACAAACATGAAACTAAAATTCAAGAGATTAAGCAATAAGGCTACAATGCCTACCAAGGCATATCCGTCCGATGCGGGATTCGACCTTTATGCCTCGGAGACGATCATCGTTCCGTCTCATGGCATCGTGACTGTTCCGACAGGAATAGCCCTTTACATTCCGATTGGCTTTTATGGCAAGGTCGTAAGCAGAAGCGGCAACACAATCAAGAGAGGCTTTATCATTGTCGAAGGAACCATCGACGCTGGTTATGTCGGCATGATTGGAGCAATGGTCTACAACACCACCGACAAAGACATTTGTATCGGCGTGGGCGAAAGGATTGCGCAGATCATCATCCATTCACTGCCTATTGTCGAGGGGCTGGAAGAGGCCGACGAACTGAGCGTGTCGGATAGAGGTACGAACGGATACGGATCAAGCGGATGGTGATGGAACGCAGACCAATGACACCGGAAGAGTGGATCGCCTACAAGCAGCGGGAGATCCAACGGAATAAGGACATCCATTGTCTCTATGTGGCCGCAAGGCATCAACGTGAACTGGATGAATATATCAGAGAACGGGAACAAACCAACAATTTTATAAACCAATTAGTAGACGAATATGAGTAAATTTATTGAAGTATCCGCAAAATCATTTGCGTTTGACGAGAACGGGAATGCCGTCAGTAAAGCGGAAAAGTATCTTGTCGAAGCTGCCACATTCATGGAAGCCGAAACAAAGGTGAAGAAAGACTTTGGAGATGCAGCCGTTGATGTGAGCGCAGTCAGGAAAAGCAACATCGTTGAGCCTGTGAATATCACCAACAATGAAGAGAACACCATCTACAAGGTGAAGATCTCGCTCATCACATTGGACGAGAAAAGCGGAAAGGAGAAGCACCGCTTCATCTATATCCTCATTGAATCATCATCCATCGACAACGCCCTCAAGGATGTGAAAGAGTGGATGAAGGGGACAATGTCAGACTATAAGATAGTAACGATAACGGAATCGGGAATCAATAAGGTAATGGCATGAAGAAGATAGTTACAGACAAAGGGGTAACGATTTCGTTAGATGATATATCGTTAAACGATACGGAATGTGAATTTGTTTGCGCTATTGGAAATGATTTGGCAACTTCAAAGCCGATCATCGACATGCTGCTCGATTTGCATATAGATGAAGTCAAAGGACAAGAACTGTTGAAAGAGATCTCTCTTAAACTTCAATTGGCAGTGTGCGTAGGTATTTCCTACGCAAGAGATCCACTTGGCGAGAACGATCTTAAAGAGATCGTTGATCAAGTGAAAAAGGATTTTGCCGAAGCAGAACGACGGCATGAAGAATCGAAGAACAATCTCGGCAAGATCAACCCGACAATGCTTAACTGACAGGATTTAATTTGTGTTTTTCCTTTGTGGGGAGAAAAGAAATGATTCAAAATTATTAACTTTATAGCGTGGGTTCGAAAGGATTCACGCTTTTTTATTTCTGAAAATATGATCAATATAAACAACGTTACTATAGTGGGACGTGTCGGGCAAGATCCCGAGTTCAAGACGTTCGACAACGGCGGAAGCGTGGCACGCATCTCCGTGGCCACTTCCGAACGGGGCTACACATTGCAGAACGGCACACAAGTGCCCGAGAAAACCGATTGGCACAGCGTCATCGTGCGCAACAAAAGTGCCGAATTTTGCAACAACTACATCCGCAAAGGAGACATTGTAGGCATAACGGGGAGCATCCACTACCGCAAGTATACCGACAAGACCGGAGCGGAACGAACGGCCACCGATATATACGCCTCATCCATACAGGCCATAAGCAAGGAGGGTGGGCAGGGGCAAACGCAACAGACGCAGACCTATTCAGCCCCGACACCCGAACAGATAGCCTCCACACCGATTCAAAACGATCTGCCGTTCTGATATGAAACATGCAGAAAGTCAATTGCAGCGAGCTTGCGTCAAGTGGTTCAGATACCAACATCGGGATCTTGCCAAAAATCTGATAAGCATCCCGAACGGCTACCATACGACACCGACACAAGCCAACATCGCCAAGGCGGAAGGGATTGTCAGTGGGGCTTCCGACCTCTTCCTCTTCATGCCCAACAAACACTATAGCGGTTTGGCAATCGAGATGAAGACGCCCAAAGGAAGACAATCCGAAAATCAAAAGGAATGGCAATGGTGCGTGGAAAAGGTAGGCTACAAATACGTTATATGCAGATCTATCGAAGAGTTCATTCAAACCATTCACGACTATCTGCTGGATATATGAAAAGAAGGCTTGTGCAATCCGTTTTGTGCAAGCCTTTGTTGTGTTAAAAGTAATCCAATAGGTTTACAAAATAAAAAAATATTATTACTTTTGTAAACACAATAAAATTTGTTCAATATGAAAAATGTATTCCCCTTACGTTTGAAGAGCATGCGCAGGATGCGTGGTTTCTCTTTGCGAAAATTAAGCGATGAAATGAATGGAGAAGTATCTGCCAATGCTTTGGCAAAGTATGAAAGAGGAGAAATTTTCCCATCAAGCAAAGTGGTGCTGAAATTAGCTTCGGCATTGAGCGTCCGTGCTGATGATTTCTTTCGTCCTGTTACCGTCTCTATAGATTTGAGTGAAATAAAGTATAGAAAGAAAGCTTCTCTTGGAAAGAAAGAAATAGAGGCTATCAATTATTATGCCTCTTCCGAACTTGAAAAATATATTGAGGTGGAAAACATGGCCGGAGAATTGAAAAATTTTGAAATAAACTACTATGACAATCCGGTAAAAGAAGACAATGATGCGCTTTCCATAGCAGCAAGATTCAGACATGATTTCAATCTTGGAAACTCTCCCATTGCCACCCCTATCGAGTTGCTCGAAACGGCGGGTGTGAAAATAATTGAGGTTGATGCCTGTAAAAAATTCGATGGAGACAGCTTTACTTATGGCAACTTATTCGTTATTGTACTGAACAAGAACTTCACGCCGGAAAGAAAGCGATTGTCGTTGTTTCATGAGATAGGTCATAAAGTAATGAAATTTGCAGAGGGCGCAAACGAAGAGAGACTATGCAACATATTTGCAAATGAAGTGCTTCTTCCTACGGAGGTCTTTATCGGGAAAATAGGTAAAATCAGAAAAGACATCTCGCTGGTAGAACTGAAAGACATTCAAAGGCAATTCGGTATTTCAGTCGAGGCAATGATGGCAAAAGCAAGACAAGCCGATATTATTTCCAAAAGCAGATATGTCTCTTTTTACAAATATAAAAACGGCTCCCCAAAATTTAGAGAAGATGTGGAAAAAAGCGTTTTTAAAGATGAGCACTGCAAGCGATTTGAACGTATCGCCTTTAAACTGTTGGCAAATGAGACCATAACCGAATCGAAGTGCGCTTCTTTGTTGGGTTGTTCCGTACAAGAGGTCAGGCAAAATTTAAACCTTATATGATATGGATATAGTAGTCAATGATACAAATATATTTGTAGACCTCATATCTGTTGACTTGCTCGAAGCATCTTTCAGATTGCCTATAACGTTTCATACGGTTGATTACGTCATTGCCGAGATAACCAACGAAGAGCAAAAGACAAAAATAAATGCTTTGATACGCAATGGTTCGCTGTTTGTCAAAGGGTTTGACGAAGTTGAACTCTATGAGATAGTAAGCCTGTATGATGTTCGCTGCAAT
>CAVKMU010000092.1:0-5767 GCA_963657455.1 bacterium | reverse complement strand
CGGCAAAACGGCTCATGGTGTATTCGCCATCGTCGATCATCATCTTTGTCGGGGCAGCTCCCTGATAGAGGAAGAAGAGTTTCTTGCCCTTGAACGTACCAGAGGCTATCGGTCCGTAGAAACGCTCCAGGAAGGTGCGCATGGAGGCGCAGATGTTGTGCCAGTAAACCGGCGACCCCATCACCACAATGTCGGCTTCCTTCATCTTCCTGTAGATCTCGTCGAACTGGTCGCCGTCGAGCGTCTGGCCGTAGAAGTTGATGCGGTAGTCGGTGAGGGCGAGGGTTTCGTACTCCTTGCCCTCAAGCAGTGTCTTGGCGAGGGCGGCCGTGTTGCCGTCGCGGTTGGGGCTGCCGTTGATGAACAGAATCTTCTCCGTCTGTTCCTGCGTGTTTGCTTGTTTCATATTTTCACGATTTGAATTTTTGCACGAGGCGAAAGCCTGCACGCCCAAGACCATGGTCAAGAGCAATGCCAAGAGTAAAGATTGCTTCATAGTTCTATCTTTTTAAAATTTCTACTGCAAAATTGCAGCGATTTGCCCATAAAGGTTTTACGATAATTACGGATAGAACTTACAATTTTTCATAATAGTCGGAATTATCTGTCCTATAGGTTTCGAATACGTGTGGCCTACCATCTTGCATGCCTCACTACAGGTTTCTCCCAAACAACCCTATAAATCCATTATCCATAATTTTGAAGTAAACGAAAGTTACCTACGTAAAATCTTAACCGTTCCGTATCTAAGCAGAATGTACAAAACATTTCCCTTCTCTCAAGCCGAACATAATTGGGTTAGTTCGACTTGATTTTTTGTATATTCGGATGAATATGCGAGTTTCATGCGGAGAGAACTGTAGTTTGTTCGGCATGAAACTCGAGTTTATTCGGGAGAAAACTTTTCGAAACACTACAATTATTTGATTATTGTTGCCGAGATCATTGGCTGAAGCTCTGCTCAACCATCCGTAAACGATCAAAGAGAAATCATCCGAAATCGAAAAAATAACGAATCTCCGCACATAGAGTTCGTCCCTTTTCCATAACTTTACGGAATCAACTATGGGATATAATCTAATAAAACTGAAACAGATGGAACTTACACAGCAACAACAGACGATCCTGAAAAGCATGACAGACTTTATCCAAGACAAAGAGAATTCCGTCTTTATCCTGCGCGGTTATGCCGGAACGGGTAAGACAACCATGATCAAGCATCTGATTCCCGTGCTGCAAGCATGCGGAAAAAAATTTCACCTATTGGCTCCAACGGGCCGCGCTGCCAAAGTTTTGAAAGAAAAGACCGGTTATCCGACCGCAACCATCCACCGTTGCATCTATAGTTTTGACAGGATGTATGTGAAGCGTCATGATGAGAACGGAAATGTCATAATAACAAACATAAACGAAAAATTCTTTGACAAACTCAAGAATAAAGATGACAAGTTGCACTTTTTCTTTGATTTGAACGAACAAGACCAAAAGGAAGAAATTGAGAAACTGGTACTGGTTGTCGACGAAGCCTCGATGGTTAGTTCTAAAAGAGTTTTTGGTGAGCTGCTCTCTTTCGGCACCGGGATTCTTTTGGATGACCTACTGACCTATCTGCAACCACGGAAGGGAGGCAAGGTGATATTCATCGGCGATCCTGCCCAATTGCCACCCGTCGGCGACAACTGCTCAGCTGCCTTGACGGAATCTTATTTCACTAAGAAAGGGCTTGCGGTACAAAGCGCAGAGCTTACGGAAGTATTGCGACAGAATGGCGAGAGTGCCATCCTGAAAAATGCCATGCTCGTCCGTGATTTGTTGCATAGCCAACCTCGAAACAACCTGAATTTCATCTGCAAAGAGGGGGAAGTGGAAGATATTACTCCCGAATCGGTAGTGGAGTCTTTCACTCAATTGGTTCCCTACCCGGAGATCGGTCGGTCGGTAGTGGTCTGCTATACCAATGCACAAACCCGAGAATATAATGAAATGATCCGTCGACGCTACTTTCACGGCCACAGCGAAGTGGTGGCCGGTGACGTCCTTCAAGTAGTCCACAATAATATAAACAACAATTTGGGGCACTCTTTTTTCAATGGCGACTTCGTCCGTGTTATGGAAGTAGGCGATAATCCGGAAGAACAGAGTGCACCCGTTTGGACGAGCAGAAGCGGGGAAAGAAAGCAAGTTACTATCTCATTAAAATTTAGAGATGTCACGCTGCAGACAGAGACGGGAGAACAGGTAAAATGCAAGATTATTGACAACCTGCTCAACGCCAACAATAGAAAAACCGAAAGCAAAGAAAGCAGCGGATTGAGCTATGAGGAGAGTGTAGCTCTCTACATCAATTTCCGAATGAGACACCCCAACCTAAGGAATGACGAGGAGGCTTTCAAGGAAACTTTGATGCAAGATCCCTATTTCAATGCCGTACAAGCCAAATACGGCTATGCCATCACGTGCCATAAAGCGCAGGGTGGAGAATGGGACACTGTGTTTGTTGACTATAGCAAACGTAACGGATTGGACAACGATTCGCTACGATGGTCCTACACGGCAACGACACGTGCGAGTAAAACGCTGTATGGTGTCTGCATGCCGCACATAACACCCATCTCGTCCATCACGTGCAACCCGATAACCGCCATAAGCAAGTTGCCGAAAGAGGCCTTTTCCTATGCGGAAACGGAGGCTATTCCTCTGTTGGGCTCTCAGGCAAAAGAATTCCAAAAGCAGAAATATCGCCTTCTCAAGGAGCTGCTCGAGCCCGAAGGTTTCGCCATACAGTCGGTAAAACCTCTACCCTATAACGACCGATATACCTTAAAAGGGCCTTCCGGAGAGTTGACGGTTGATTGTATATATAACAAGGCAGAAATGTATACCCGGTATAATTTTCTCTCAAAAAGCCCCGAGAATGATATGTTGCTCCCCCTCTTCGAGAATGAAGATGGCTTCTCCTATTCCTATCAGTACAAACCGTCGTGCGAGGCTTTCCGGCAATTGAATGCCCGCATGGTATCTCTTTGCGACGAGTTGGGCATCCAAATCGCCAATATCGTGGAGTATAACAAAGATTGGTATATCGGTTACTTTCTCAAGACCTCCAAGAGGCCTGCGCTGATTCGCTTCTATTTCAACAAAGACCGAAGCATCACCTATGCCAATCCCCAATGTTATGGATCGGACTCCGATGAAGAGTTACAGCAAATCATTGATAACCTACAACAAACCAATGTCCTATGTCAGTAAAAAGTGTCACCCTTCTGAGAAAATCAGGGAAGCTGACCGAAGCGGTTGCCATGGCTCGGGAAGAGTTGGCTACCGACTATAATGAGTGGACATGCATGTCGCTCTTTTGGTCCTTGCGCGACTATACCCAAAACGTGCTGCTACCTAATGGGGAAACTGAAAAAGCGTTGGCGGCCATCAAGGAGATGAAACAGCTGCTGCCCGACATGATGGACGATAACGGTGTCGGGAAAGTGGCTTTCGAGAAACTGCAGAAATCCATTTTGCCCCATGGCCAACTCCTGAAAGAGGCCACGGAACGCTCCAAAAACAATCCGATAGAGGCATACGAAACGCTCGCTTCTCAAATCGGATCTGCGGGAGACGGCCTCGAACCCTCGTTGCACGAGGAGTATGGGTGGATCATCTACCGCTACCTCAAAGCTAAGCAGAATGAGCTCAACTCGGTGCAGATCCGAGGTCTCTTGCGCGACTATATGCTGCTGAAAAACGAACGTCCGTCGCTTCTGCATTCGACCTTTCTGAACTATGCCATAGCTTTCTCGAAAGGACATATCGACTTCAGTTTCTACCGCTTCTTCCGTTTGTGGGGAGTGGACAACCTCCGTGCGGAAGATTATGAAGAGCATACGCTCAACGGGCAGCAGATTCCGTCGCTCGTGTCACGTATCTGCCGTACAATCGTGGAATCGGGCGAGACATTTGATGTCCGGGAATTGGTGGACCGGTTCAAGACAAAGAGGGAGATGGTAGTGGATGACCTGCGCCAATCCTTCTTCTGGATGCTGATGAGTTGCCATAAAGAGAACAAGGAGCAGACTATACTCTCGGCTCGTTTTGATTCGTATGCCGACCGTTACTCCCCATTGGGTCCCTCCTATTGGCATTCTGAAATCCTAAAACTGGCCTGCCGCGTGTTTGATGACAGCTCAAACAGATTCCTCTCTTTCATGAGGAAATGGTACGGCAATGGAAATTTCCGAGACGAAGACTACCGGAATGAAAAGGGAAACGACGGGAAAGAATACCCGGCATTGGCCACCAAGGCCGCAAAAAAATGTTTCGAATATGTGAAAAACAGCAACCCCAAAGAGCCGGAATTGCTCACCTGGCTCCGGTCGGTCTACTCCACCCTCTTGTCCCATGCCCAAGAGGACGATTGGAACGCACGAAACTATGCCATCCTGTGCCTGTGGCGCAACGAAAACAATGAGGCACTGGCCGTCTACAAGAAACTACTGGCCAACATGGGACAGAAGTACTATTTATGGGCTGAAGCCGCAGAATGCATCACTGACAATCCATTGCGTATAGGATTGTTGCAGAAAGCCAAAAGTTTGGAGAAGAACGAAGACTTTTTGGGAGACATACATCTGAAACTGGCCCAGGCATGGATCACGGAAGGGGCAGGCAAGAATGCCCGACTTGAACTGGAGCAATATGCCCAACACCGGAAAGAAAAGAAATGGGGAGTATCGGATTTCTACACTTTACTCCTTCACTTTTTACACAAGGCTGAAGATGTTTGGAAAGACCCTGCCCCTTATATGGCACAAGCCGAGGCGTTTGTCTATTCCGATTATGCCTGTTACGATTGTGTCATAACGGATATTTGGTCATACAACAAGAATGAATACTGCCATTTTTGTGATGACAATGCCCTCTCTTTCAATGCAAAACGAAAAAGTTTCAAACAACTACACAAAGCACGACCCGGGGATATCTACGAAGTACGTTGCAAAGCAGAGAAAGGTATCGTCACGCCGTTGACCTTCAGTAAAAAGGAAGTAGCGCCATGGTCGATACTGAAAGAGAAATATGGAGTCGTCGATTATGTCAATAAAGCCAAACAGGTGCTGCACATTATAACGGAAGATTCCAAACAAGTCTTCTGCCCTATAGGGGGAATAGAAGCGGAAGCCAATGGGTTTGTCCGGTTCAGAGAGTACACCAAAATGCGCAAGGAGACTATCGAGACTCATGTGGCCGAAGTCACACCATGCCCGAAAGAGGAAGCTCTCCCCCACATGCCCGGCCGCATTGTCGTGGTAGATGATGTCAACGAGAGCAAGCAACTTTTCCATATTGTCCTTGGGAAAGGAATGATCAACGACATCATACACTTCAATCAGACGGATCTCCGGCCGGAAGTAGGCGATTTCCTGCGGATCGTCTTCTGCATAAAGAGAAACAAGGAGAGGAAGAAGTTTCTTAAAATACTCGATATCCAACCGTCGGAAAAGCGACAAGAGGGGCTGACACGGGTCATTTCCGGCACACTTTCCGTTCGATATAAGGATAACGCCGAAAGCCATGAGCCGGATTTTGCCTTTATCGACGACGTTTATGTGCACCGCAATCTGCTGAAAAAGCATAATATCTCCAGAGATTGCCGAGTTGTAGCCCATCTTGTGCTGAGCGGCAACGACAAATGGAAGGTCTACCGGCTCGCTCCTGTGCCGGAAGAGTGAAAAGAGGCCTCCTGCAACAAAAAAACATCCACCGTGAAAGCTCGGAA
>CAVKMU010000091.1:0-6007 GCA_963657455.1 bacterium | reverse complement strand
CGGCCTTTTTCAAAAATCATGCCCATGAAATGAAAATAAGCCCGGCATGGTTAAAATTTTCTTCGGTTATGTTTTTTTGTCTCAGAGCAGCCTTAATATTTTGCTAAATTTTATATTTTTGCAAAAAAAGATTAAGATGTTATAATGATGACACTATCCTCCCCTCTGTTTTCTATCTTAATACCCACTTGGAATAATCTGCAATTTCTGAAGCTGTGCATAGCAAGTATTGAAAAGAACTCATCGTTCAACCATCAGATAATCATCTATGTGAACGATGGTAGCGACGGTACATTGGAATATGTGAGAGAGAAGCATCTCGACTATGTCCACAGCCCGAACAATATAGGCATATGCTTTGCTTTGAATGCCTTGCGCCCCTTGGTGAAAACGGATTACATACTATACATGAATGACGACATGTATGTGTGTCCGCTTTGGGACAAATATCTTTATGACGAAATAGAAAAAATGGGCCATGAGAAGAGATGGTTTTTGTCTGCGACAATGATACAACCCCGCCCTTTCTTTTCAAAAAGTGTAATTGCTCCGGCCAATTACGGCGAGAGCATAGAAGATTTTGACGAGAAGCGGCTGTTGGAAGAATATGCCTCGCTACCTCACCAGGACTGGTCAGGTGCGACTTGGCCTCCATGCATAGTTCATCGTGACATTTGGGATCTCGTAGGCGGTTACAGTGTAGAACTCTCTCCCGGCATGTATAGCGATCCCGATTTTTCTGCGAAATTGTGGCTTGCGGGAGTGAGACTGTTCAAAGGAATATCGAAGAGCAGGGTATACCATTTCGAGGCGCGGACAACAGGACGTATAGTGAAAAACAACGGCAGTGCTCAGTTTTTGTTGAAATACGGCATCACATCCGCCACATTCATGAAATACGTATTGCATAGAGACGAGCCCTTTTCCGACGAAAAGAGGCCGGCCATCGACACAAACAAGATAAAGGCAAACTTGTTTCGCAGTAAACTGAAAAGGCTGCTCTTCCTATGCAAAGATTTCATGCCGAAAAAGATTTGGGAAGAGTAGATAATGGAAGAATGGCGCTGATACGCTATCCGGAAGAGCACTATCCCTCCATCCGTGCCATGCGCCCCTGCCACGTTGCCCGCTCGGCGAAGCGGCGGTCGGCCCGGGCGGTGAACTCGTAGTTCTTCAGGCCCCAGTCGGGGGCGATCAGCAGCTCGCGGGGGGATTGCGAGACGAAGCGTTCGACAACGAAACGGGGGTTGAGCCGTTCGACGAAGTCGACCACCAGCTCGATATAGTCGTCGACCGTATAGAGGCGGAAATCGGAAGGATCCTTCGCATACTCGTCGGCCATGCGGGTGAAGCGGATCAGCTGCAGCTGATGGAGCTTGAGTGTCGTCAGGGGGAGCTGCGAGATACGGGTGGCATGGCCGAGGATCTCGTCGCGGCTTTCGCCCGGCAGCCCGAGGATCAGGTGCGCCCCCGTATGGATGCCGCGTCGGGCCGTCTCGCGGATGGTCTCTTCCGCTTCGGCATAGGTGTGCCCCCGGTTGATCCGCCGGAGGGTTTTGTCGAGCGTACTCTCCACCCCATATTCCACGATGACGAAGCAGCGCCGGCTGAGCGTCTCGAAATAGTCGAGCAGTTCGGGCGGCATGCAGTCGGGCCGTGTCCCGACGATCAGCCCCACCACTCCGGGATAGGCCAGTGCCTCTTCGTACTTTTCGATCAGCCGTTCGACGGCGTCATACGTATTCGTATAGGCCTGGAAATAGGCCAGATAGCGCATCGTAGGATACTTTCGGGCAAAGAATCGGATGCCCTCGTCGAGCTGTTGGGTCACGCTCTTCTCCGTGCGGCAATACTCCGGGCTGAAGGTCTGGTTGTTGCAGTAGGTACACCCGCCCCACCCCTTTGTGCCGTCGCGGTTGGGGCAGGTGAACCCGGCGTTGACAGAGATCTTCTGCACCTTATGGTCGGGGAATCGTTCGCGGAGGAAGGCGCTGAACTCGTTATACCGTTTCGATGGTGCCATCTGTCCGTCAGCAGGTTATTTCGAGGTGGCTCCCGATGCGCCGTCCACTTCGTGGTCGTCGTGTTGCGATTCTTTCTGCGGAGCCTGTTTTTCAGTCCGTTTCTTCTCTTTCTTTTCAGCCTTCTTCGCCTCTTTGCGTTGCTCTTTCTGTTCCTCCTTCTCCGGATTGTTTTGGGCCGTTGCTTCGTAGTTGATCTTGCCGAAGCCGGCGATCAGGTTCTCGACGTTGGTCTTGTCGGAGTCATACTTGACGGTCACCTCTTTCGTTTTGAGGTCGGTCTTGATCTCCTTCACGCCCTTTTCGAAGCGGAGATTGCTTTTGATTTTGTTTTCGCAGTTTGCGCAGTGCATTTCCGGTTTCGTCTTGAACACTACGGTTTTGACATCTCCGGCATAGGATGCCAACGAGATACCCAAAGCCAATAGAGACAGTGATAATTTTGTTTTCATTTCGTTTATTTTTACTCTTGTTATGTTCGTTTAAAGTTTCTCCAACATATAGCGCACCCCGACATAGAACATGGCGCCGTGGACCGGGCCCCACACCATGGTCGAGTCGAACGTGTCGCCCCACGGATCGGAAGCCCCCACGATCGGATTCTTCTGCTTGAAGTTCGTCAGGTTCTCGCCACCCGCATAGACAGACCAGTGGCGGAACCAGCGTGTTACCTGTGCACTGAGCTGTTCGTAGGCGCCATAGCGGGCCTCCCACGAGGGTGTACCGTCGGCCGTGGTGTACGGTGTCGGCATTCGTCCGCCCCCATTCAACTGCAAAGTTACATCAAATTGCCAAATTCCCAAACGCGTTTGGTAGGAAGCTGTGACCAATCCCTTGTTTTTGCTTGTCAGCGGGCGCTCCATGAGTGTGCCTCCGTAGGTGGTGCGGGCGTCGGTCCGGCGGTAAGCCGCCATCAACGTGAACCCCTCGAAGAAGGGATACGACACGTCGGTCTGCAGCGTATGCGAATAGGATCGGCCCGCCAGGTTGGTAAACCACACGGCATGCGGGTCGCTGTCCATATCCACCACCAACTGATGCAGGAAGCGCGTATAGTAATATTCGGCATTGAACGTCAGCGCCTTGCCGGCCACGGGGAGATAGAGCGAGGCACTTCCGCCCGTGTTCCAGGCCTCTTCCTGTGCGAGGTTGTCGTCCACCACCACCCGCCGACTGCCGGCCAGCAGGTTGTTGTTTTCGGCCAGGGGATGATTCGTGCGGTATCCCTTCCCGACCGACAGGCGCAGGTGGAAGAGGTCGTCGGGGGTAAAGCGGAGATGGGCGCGCGGCGTCACGAACGATCCGTAGCGGCTGCTGTGGTCGATGCGGATGCCCCCCATCACCACCCACTTGTCGTTCGGGTTGTAGGTATATTGCAGATAGGCGCCGGGGACGGTCTCTTTCTCCCGCAGGTGCGTCTCGGCCTTGCCCGTTTTCAGAAGGTAGGTCTGGTCGTAGTCGTCATGGTTGAGGCTCAACCCGGCCGAGAGGCTGTGGGCCGGCGTCAGCTCCGTCTCGAAAAGCAGCGAGGCGTAGCCGTTCTTCTGGTCGACGTCGTAGGTACGATGGCCATAGACCGACTGCTGGTTATGGAGCGAACCGGCCAGGATGAGGGCCAGGTTCGTGTTCTTCTCCTTGTCGAAGATATAGGCGTTCTTGGTGAAGGCCTCGTAGCGTTCCGTCTCGATGCCCACCCGGTAGCGTTCGCCCGTCGGCATTGTGGCGGCCGACGATCCGTGCATGTGGGAGGTCTGTCCGCTCTCGCGCTCCTCTTTCATGGCCTTGACCGAAGCCTGGAAGACGTAATGGTCGCCCATCCAGGCCCAACGGTTCTGCAAGTTATACTGTTTCACCTGCGGCATGTCCATGAATCCGTCGCCGTTCTCGTCGTGAGCCGTCGTGTTGTTCTCGTAATGGGCCAATATTCCGGTGCTGAGGCGCTTGCTCAGGGCGATGTTGCCGTCGACATTGGCCTCGACCTTAAACTTCGAATCGCCGAAAAGGTTGACGTGGAGCGAGGGCGTTGCCTGCGGTTTCTTGAACTCGACATTGATCTGCCCCGTGATGGCCTCGTAGCCGTTCTTGACCGACGAGGTGCCTTTCGAGACCTGAATGCTCTGCATCCACGGGCCGGGCACATAACCCAAGGCAAAGGGGGTGGCGGCACCGCGGTAGTTCGGGATGTTTTCGGTCAGCATCTGCACATAGGTGCCCGAGAGGCCGAGGAGCTTGATCTGCTTCGCCCCCGTGGCGGCATCGGAGTAGCTCACGTCGACCGACGGGTTGGTGGTGAAGCTCTCGCCCAGGTTGCAGCAGGCGGCGCGGGCCAGTTCGCTGCTTGAGATCATGTCCTGGTTGACGACGCTCGAGCGCAGTTTCTGCAATCCCACCTTGCGGGCCACCACTTCGACCTCGTTCATCTCGATGCTTCCGCCCAGCACGACGTTGACGGTCTCGTCCGGTCGGGAGATGCGGATCGTATCGTTCGTAAAGCCGACGTAGCTGACGACCAGTTGCCGACGATCTTTCGGTTGGTCGAGCGTGAAGCGCCCCTCGTCGTCGGTAGTCGTTCCTTCGGTCGTTCCCAACCAATAGACGCCCGCTCCGACGATCGGCTCGCCGGAATTGTCGCTGACGGTGCCCCTTATCTGGGCATTGGCCCACACCGGAAAGGTGGCCAATAGGATGATATATCGTTTCATTTTTCCTGTTTCTGTCGTTTCATCAAGGGTTCGTGTAACATGATTGAACGGGTCTCTCCCGATTTTATTGTTTTGGTTGCAAAGATAATCAAAATAAATTTGTGCGGCAGGTTGGAAGGGAAGAGTTGAAATATTTGTCGGCCAACAGCCGATTCCACCTGCGACCGGCATCGGGAAAATGAAAAAGCCGTGGCTCAACGGAGAGATTTTCCGCATTGCCCCTTGCTTATGACGGATTATTCTGTATCTTTGGGAATGATTCCGGTTTGTAAAACCCTATAAACCGGATATAGGATCGAGCATAATCCATTAGCCTATGAAATATATTCTGCAGATTTTCGGGACGGTTCTGTACGGCACCCTTTCGTCTTATCTTATATGGTTGTTTCTGAGTTGGGCCGCTCCCTACGTCATGAGCGCAAGTTGGCTCATGCTGATCGTCTATGTTTTCCTGGCGGGCGGCTTGTTTGAAGTGGTGGTCGGGTCGTTGGCCACCCTGTTGGCCGCACCCAATCTGTTCCTGATGCGAAACAACAAAGTGGCCAAAGCGATCTATACGATAATATGCCTGTTTTGGGGCTACTGCTCCGTCGCATTGCCCTATCACATCGACATGCACTTCGGCGTAAAAGGGTGGATACTTGCCCTTACCATCAGCTTCACCGCCTTTACGGTGTTCATGGGCCTGATCACCGCTGCATGGGAAACCGATTAAGCCCCGTCAAGGCGGAAGTGCCTTACCGCACCACGTTCCTTGAAAGCCGACGTTCGGTGGCAGTGACCATTTGAAAAGAAAATTGTGAGTGGAATAAGCGGTTGGGCGAAATAATACCATTATATTTGTGTCTGAAAATAATGGCTTGAATCATGACACCGGAAGAAAAAGCAAGGGTAAAGATAGACCAATGGTTCTGCGATGCAGGATGGAAGGTGGTCGACCGCGACGAATACGAACCCACCATCACTGCGGTTGCCATTCGTGAAGGATTACTCAAAGGCAATCTTGAAGCGGATTATTTCCTGTTTATCAACGGGAAAGCCGTCGGTGTGCTCGAAGCCAAACGGGCGGAGGTGGACATTTCTTCCGATATGGTCAGCGAACAAGCCATCACCTATGCCAAGAGCGTCCCCGACTGTTACCGGGCGTGGCAGAGACCGTTGCCTTTTCTGTATAAGTCGAATGGCAAGAAAATAGAATTTCTTGACTTCCGAAAGCATGAAACAACAGATTGGGAAACCATCAACCGCATACATACCCCCAAGGAACTGGCAAAGATGCTTGGG
>CAVKMU010000090.1:0-6173 GCA_963657455.1 bacterium | reverse complement strand
CCGGAGTATGAACTGGAGTTTGTCTCCGAACCGGAGGTGCAGGATGCGCATTATGAAATCTGCACGGTTAATGTCAAAGCCACCAATGTTTCGGATGAAGACGAATGGGTGTTGGAAGCCGTAGCTTCTGATGGGGCGGAGGTTTCTGTGCAAATGGAAGCTGATGTCAATCAGTTCGCAAAAGAAGGATTTTGGACGGATAAGGTTATCGAAAACAACCAGATAACCGCGACCAGCGCGCGTGGAACCAACAGCCTTGTGGGCAAAGGGAGCGGCGAATATGAGATTTATCTGTTCCTGCCTGAGAATAGCGGGAATTCAGATCGGACCGTGACTCTTTCCTTAAAGATGAAAGGCGCTGCAAGGGATTTGGCGACCCTCTCCATCGTACAGAAATGTCCGGCCGACGGATGGGAACAGATCGACGACAGCGAAACGGGTGAGTATGGCTTTAATTGGAATAGAAAAGTCGCCTATATTTTCCCCTACAATTTAGGGGCAGGTATTGCCACCCAATACACAAATGAGCAAGCGAATGAGTTGATCAATAATATCATAACGCAACATAACGCCTCCGATTATGCGTCAATAAATGAATATAAACCGTCTTTGTTTACAACGCGTGTTTATGTCTTGATTGAATATGAGAAATTAAATATCGTATCGGCCGAAAGTAGCGATGACGGCCATGGCAATACGTTGGAGCTTTACCGAAAGGCGGGAAGTGCTGCTACCGGCGAGTTTGAACAGGCCTTGCTGAATACCTACAAGACCGAAGCAGGTCATACGGATGAGCACATGTTCCGTTTGCCTGACGACAGTAGTGACAATAGAGACCCTTCGGCGGTTCCGCGTCCGTCAGGCGAAAACAACCCTCAATCGGGAATACTGAATTACATCTTGAAGAAGAACAGATACTACCTGTTAAAAACCGGAACCTCGATCGGAACCACAACGTCGCCCTATATCAAAGAGGAGGATATCGTCTGGTATCTTCCGGCTTATGGGGAGTTTAACGCACTGCCCTCAGACATCATCTCACCGATCCGTTCGAGTGATTGCTGGTCGTCGACCGCGAATAATACAGCCAATACGGAAGCCTATCTCGGTGATGGCAGTTCCGTCACACGTAATACAGTAAAATATGTGCGCGCCAAGCGAAAAGAGCATTGAAGCCAAGCCCTCCGTGACAGCGAAAAGGCTTATCCATGGAACAGCTCATCGCAAGGCGCACCGCAAATAGAACTTCATAACCGGGCCGCAGCGTCGAAATCATTCCACGACTTCGACGCTGCACCCTTTCGGGGCTCCTCCCCAAAATGCTCCTTGACCGACTTGCCCCGGCTCTCCGCCACAGCCAACATCGCACGGATGGTTGTTCTCTTGATCCACGTATCTCGTCTCATATCTTCTGATTTTAAAAACCTTTACTGCTCGATAGGGTGCATCCCAAGGGGATTCGAGGCCCCCGCAGGCTTTCCGATCAGCCGGCGCCATGAGCCGTTGCGCCGCTATCCTGTCCGCCCAAAGTTACCGGATTTTCGCTGTCGGCGCAAACGATTCGGAGAGATTTCTCCCTCTGCGGGTTGATTTTTCCGGAGAGAACCATTATATTTGTCGTGCAAATTTTTCAGAAACAACATCGAACCATGATAGAATACCCCATCGTCGAATTCGAATCCGTTGCCGAGGGCTTCCCCGCGGCCGCCATATATAATAATGAGTTGTTGGTGACGGCCGTCAACAGCCAGGTCGAGACGCTCCGCTCATACTCGCGCGTCAATGCGCTGCAGATCATGCTGGTGCTGAAAGGGACGGCCGAGTTTCAGGTCGATTACAAGAGATATACCGTCAGCGAGAATGCCGTGATCGTCATCATGCCGACCCACGTGGTGGTATCGTCCGAGCCGAGCTCCGACTTCAAGGGGCTGCTGATGGCCGCCTCGCGCTCGTTTCTGGAGCATACGGCAGCGCCCGTCCGGGATTCGCCCGAGGTGGCCTACATGACCATCCGCAAGAACCCGATCCTGCAGATCACCGCCGACGAGGCCGCGCTGCTCCGCAAATGCCTTCTGGCGATGCAGAGCAACATCCGGCTGACCGACCACAAGCTGCACCGCTATCTGCTGCAAAACAACATGCACAACTTCTTGATCGAGCTGGCCAACATCGTCTACCAGCGCGAAGAGTACTATACGGCGCCGAAGCTGAGCCGCAAGGAGGAGCTCTTCGCCGCCTTCCTGAAGCTGCTGATCGCCAACGTGCGCAAAGAGCATATCGTCTCGTTCTATTCCGACAAACTCTTCATCACGCCCCAGTACCTCTCGCTCATCCTCAAAGAGCTGACCGGCAAATCGGCCAACAAGTGGATCGACGAGAGCCTGATCCAGGAGGCCAAGATCCTGCTCAAGGCGCCGCAAGCCACCGTACAGCAGGTGGCCGACATGCTCCACTTCTCCGACCAGTCCACCTTCGGCAAGTTCTTCAAGAAGCACATGGGCCTCTCGCCGATGGAGTATCGCAAGTCTCTCTGACGGGCGGGGCGGCAACGGCCGGGGCAAGGTGCAGCCCTTATTTCCACGTCCCCTCGTGATTATCAATATATTTTTATACTTTTGTGATCTATATGCAAAGTCGAGTGAGATGGTGAAGAAAGAGATCAATTGCATCAAGACAGTATTGGTTGAAAACATAAGAACTGCCAAATGGTTGGCTGGAAAATGGGGCGAAGAGCCCCGCAACCGTGAGCAAATGGTGTGCCAACAGTTCGCAGCCAACCCTTGAAACGCTTGTGCCGGTTGCAGAAGCGCTCGATGCAGCTATCCGGTCGCTCATCGTGCAGACGAAGAGAAGCCGTGTTGAGACAGAAGCGGTGAAACTTCCAAACATCTCGTCTGACCAACAGGACACGAACAAGTACGGTTAAATTGATTATGACAACAAAAGAAATAGACGAACGTTCATTGGCGAATGCCCATCGCCTCTTTGAATCGGGCGACATCAACAGGATTCCTGTCGGGACAACGGCCGGGCTTCAGCAGATACACCTTTATCTGTTTGATGGCCTGTACCCTTTTGCCGGCGTTGTTCGTGACAAGAACATTGCCAAGGGAGGGTTCCGTTTTGCCCATTCGCTCTATCTCGAAGCCGCCCTCGCTGCCGTGGAGAAGATGCCCGAAGAGACCTTTGAGCATATCATCGAGAAGTATGTCGAGATGAACGTGTGTCATCCCTTCATGGAGGGCAACGGCCGCTCCGCCCGCATCTGGCTCGACATGATGCTGAAACGCGCGCTCGGCAAAGTCGTCAACTGGCAGTATGTCGACAAAGACCGGTACCTCTCGGCCATGGAACGCTCTCCCATCAACGACCTCGAACTGCGCTATCTCCTCTCGCAGCACCTCACTTCCGAGACAGACAGCCGCGAGGTGATATTCAAGGGCATAGAGCAGAGCTATTACTATGAGGGGTATGAGAAATGAAAGACTATTATTACAAAAATATAAAAGTATTGTAGCGTTATGATGGAACAACAAAAACAAGCAATTATTGAGAGCGGAAAACAATATTTCCGTTCTATTATTATACCCAACCATTTGAAGAACCTCAACAGACTTCAATTAAGTAGTTTTGACATAAATCCATTCTTAATCAATTATCTTGCTGCATTTTTATGTGGAAACACAGAACCCGTCAGTCTTGCAAAAGCTCTTGTGTATCCACGTATTCTTGGAACAAGTTTGAGTACAAGCTTTGGACAGAATATTCAGATTTTCATATCACAATTAAAAGAGGTTGTTGGTGGAGCTTCGGGTATAGATGGTATCGATATTGAATTTGTTGATGCTATTGACGGACGACGCAAATACTGCCAATGCAAGGCCGGTCCAAAAACAATTAACAAGGATGACATTACTACGATTCTGGGGCATTTCAAGTATCTGATGAACAAGTCAAGATTGGACAGGATGGGATTGCAGTTTGACGACCTTGTTGTGGGTGTCCTATACGGAGAAAAAGGAAGTCTTTCTGCTTTTTATAAAGCTATTGACACTCATTATCCGGTTTTATGTGGTGCAGAGTTTTGGAAGCACTTGACTGGTGATGAGAATTTCTATCATCGTTTGGCAAAAGCATTTGGTGAAGTTGTTGAAGAGGATAGTATTGATGGCAGTTCGCTCATTCTTGCTAAAGTGAATGAGATAGCAGAAGAAATAAAACAAAAAGGAGGCCTATAAGTTATGACTTTTATCTCGGAAAATAATGTAGCAGCCCTTATTGGAACTTCCAACCGAACTGTTCAAACTTGGGGGAAGAAAGGTGTCTATCGTCGGCTGCAGCAAAATGGAGTCTATGGTTTTGAAATGGAGGAACTTAGTGCTATTCCTGAAGTGAATTCCATGCTTGACAGCAAGTGGGAAGAGGAGAAGAATGTAGTCCCTTTAAGGCAATACAACTCTATAGAACTCTTTGCCGGTGCCGGTGGCTTGGCTCTTGGAATCTCTTTGGCCGGCTTTCACCATGTATTGCTTAATGAGTTCGAGCACACTGCATGTAAGACTCTAAAGGTTAACAAGCCGGAGTGGAACGTGATAGAAGGTGATGTGCGCCACATAGATTTCACACCCTTGAAAGACAAAGTGGATTTTCTCTCCGGAGGTTTTCCTTGTCAGGCATTTTCTTATGCAGGAAAGGGTGCGGGATTTAATGATACTCGCGGTACATTGTTCTTTGAACTTGCACGTGCCGTAAAAGAGATCCGGCCAAAGGTCTTTATGGGCGAAAATGTGAAGGGGCTTAAATCACATGAAGATGGCCGTACGTTTGAAACAATCCGCAATACGATTGCAGAACTTGGTTATACACTCGTAGAACCTCGTGTGCTTCGTGCTGTCATGTATCAAGTACCGCAAAAACGTGAACGTCTTATAATCATCGCAATTCGCAATGATATTGCAAAGCATGTGCAATTCCATTGGCCAACCCCTTATCACAGCGTGTTGACTCTTCGTGATGCGCTGTTTAAAAGTGTTATTTTTGATTGTGATGTACCTGCTTCTGAAGGAGTGAAATATCCCGAAAAGAAACAGAGGGTTCTGTCCATGGTACCGCAAGGCGGAGATTGGCGTGACCTTCCGGAAGACGTTGCAAAAGAATATATGGGAGGAAGCTGGCTTTTGGGAGGAGGCAAAACAGGAATGGCAAGAAGACTCTCGCTTGACGAGCCCTCTTTGACTTTGACTTGCTCGCCTTGTCAGAAACAAACCGAACGTTGCCATCCATTGGAAACACGACCGCTAAGCGTTCGTGAATATGCCAGAATACAAACCTTTCCTGATTATTGGCAGTTTCAGGGCAGCATGAGCGACAAATACAAGCAAATAGGAAATGCCGTTCCCGTGAACCTCGCATGGGCAGTAGGACGCTCATTAATTCGTTTGTTCAACGACATTCAGAAAGTCATGCCAGAAAGCACACAAGATTGTAGTGATGCTGTACGTAAGATAATGCAAGAACAATCCCAATTGGTTGTCGTGAAAAACAATACGACGCAGACGTCTACGGTAATGGAAAAACATATTCAGCTCAAATTCCAAGACTCTCCTCGTGAAGTTTTGCCGTAATCTGATGCCGGGAGAACAGCATGTGTTGAAGAACAGCTGTATGCCGATTGGATATTCGGACATAAATGCTTGCTTCTCTGGCGAAGCATGCCAAGCGGCGCATGTCAGAGGCTACGCTGCTCCTGCTCGCCGCCCACGGCTTCACCACCGTACAGCAGGTGGCCGACATGCTCCACTTCTCCGACCAGTCCACCTTCGGCAAGTTCTTCAAGAAGCACATGGGCCTCTCGCCGATGGAGTATCGCAAGTCTCTCTGACGGGCGGGGGCGGAGGCGACTATGCCCACAAGGAGCGTGCCGGAGGCGGAGCATGTATCATGGAGAAGGTGCCGTTTCCCTATACGCAACTGTCCGTATCGTTTTTATTGGCTCCCCTCCGGCCAAAAAGATGCCGACCTTTTTCCGAAACGTTCCCCACCTTTTTTGTTGCCATATCCTCCCTCCGGAATGAGAGTGCTTTGGTGATCCGTTCGCTTCTTATTACATCGGCTTGACCATCTTCTCTATGAATGCCACCTCGTCGGCTGATAAGCCGTACTTGCGGTAGAGT
>CAVKMU010000089.1:0-6198 GCA_963657455.1 bacterium | reverse complement strand
GGGCGTTTAGCTCAGCTGGTTCAGAGCATCTGCCTTACAAGCAGAGGGTCGGCGGTTCGAATCCGTCAACGCCCACTTCTTCTTTATAGCATCTGTGTCACGGCATAGATGCTTTTTTATTATTTACCGACCGCTTTCAGCTATATGATGTTTGAAGGATAATTCCTATCTTTGCTTTTCAATAAGAAGGTATGTTTTATTTGCAGAAAAACACGCCTCATCAAACAATGGATAAAAACAACGGCTCGAGTGCATCCATCCTCTTAAAAAAGGAGAGTAGGGCATTTCGAAACCATAAAAGCAAACAGATATGAAAAAATTAGGAGGAATCCTTTTGCTCACCGCACTGGCATGGAATGGCTGGGCACAAAACGGCAGCAATGCCGTGCATTTAAGAGACATCACTGACGGTAAATACCGCCAGCAAACGAATATTGGCGAGATGCGTTCGTTGCCCGACGGTGAACACTACACGGCCATCAATCCGGCACATACGATGATCGTGAAATATTCCTACCGCACGGGGGCGCCTGTCGATACATTATTTAATGTAGCAAAGGCGCGCGAATGCACGTTCGAAACGTTCGACAATTACACGATCAGCTCGAATGGCCACCATATTCTGATCTATTGCGATGTTGAAGCCATCTATCGCCGCTCGACATGCGCCACGGTGTTCGACTATGATGTACGACGCAATTACCTGAAAGCGCTCAGTGACACTCCGGGGAAAGCCATGATTCCGACCTATTCACCCGACGGACGCATGTGTGCCTATGTCAAGAACAACAATATCTGGATACGAAAATTCGACTACGACACGGAGATTCAGATCACGAAAGACGGTGAACTCAACAAAGTACTGAATGGTGTGACCGATTGGGTGTATGAAGAGGAGTTCAGCGTGACGAACTTGATGGCATGGTCGCCCGACAGTGAAATCCTGGCTTATGTCCGTTCAGACGAATCGGACGTACCGGAATATTCTATGCAGATATATGGAGACGATACGTATCCTTCGTATTATTCATACAAATATCCGAAGCCGGGCGAGAAGAACTCGACTGTATCGGTAAAAGCATACAATCTTTCGTCGAAAGACACCAAGACGTTGGACATTCCGATGGACAACGACGGGTATATTCCTCGTATCACTTTCACGACACAATCGGACCAACTGGCCGTGATGACGTTGAACCGCAACCAGAACCGCTTCAGCATGTTCTATGTTAATCCGAAGAGCGGCGTTTCGAAGCTGATATTAAAAGAGGAAAACAAGTGTTATGTTGACTCGGAATGGCTGTCGTCCATCCGGTTCTCAGCCGGTGGATTTACCTATGTAAGCGAACAAGACGGGTATGCCCACATCTACCTCTACTCCCCTACCGGTGTGATGTTGCGACAAATAACGAAAGGAAACTGGGATGTCACCAAGCTGATTGGCTACGACGAAGCGACAAAGACAACCTACTACGAGTCGGCCGAAGAGAGTCCTATCCGCCGCTCAGTCTACAAGATCGACGCCAAAGGGGTAAAGACGAAACTCTCGAAGCAGATCGGTACGAACAGTGCAGCGTTCAGTGCAAACTATGCCTACTATGTGAACCGCTTCTCGAATGCCACTACGCCGATGAAGATCACCGTTAACGATACAAAGAAGAACCAAGAGTTGCGCACCCTGATCGACAATCAGGCACTGGCCGGCAAATTGTCGGCCACCTCCTACTCTCCAAAAGAGTTCTTTACCATCACTACTGCCTCAGGATATGAACTGAATGCATGGATGGTCAAGCCGGCCAACTTCGACAAAAACAAACAATATCCGGTCATGATGACACAATACAGTGGTCCGAACTCGCAACAAGTACTGGATCAGTTCGGCTTCGATTGGGAACAATACTTGGCATCGAAGGGGATTATGGTCGTATGCGTGGACGGTCGCGGTACGGGTGCACGCGGTGAAGCATTCCGCAAATGCACATACATGCAAATGGGAGTCCTGGAATCGCAAGATCAAGTCGAGGCCGCACAAGCCTTGGCTCAGTTACCTTATGTAGATGGCAGCCGTATGGCCATTTGGGGATGGAGCTTCGGCGGATATAATACGTTGATGGCATTGACCGTTGGTAAAGGGACCTTCAAAGTGGGTATTGCCGTGGCACCTCCAACCGATTGGCGCTATTACGATACTGTCTACACGGAGCGCTTCATGCGTACGCCGCAAGAGAACGAAAAAGGCTATGATGTTACCTCTCCACTGCGTCGGGTGAATGAGATGCAAGGGAAGTTGTTGCTGATTCATGGATCGGCCGACGACAATGTTCACTTTACCCAAACCATGCAGTATGCAGAGGCGCTGGTACAAGCCAACAAACAATTTGATATGCATGTGTACAAAGACCGCGATCATGGAATCTATGGCAAGAATACACGCTACCATTTGTATACGAAAATGTCCAACTATCTGATAGATAATCTATAAGAGCAATGGCAGAGCGCATCAAAAAACCGGATTGGCTAAAGATCCGCTTAGGAGGAAATGAGCACTTTACACAAACAAAGCGGATCGTGGAATCGCATTGCCTGCACACGATCTGCACCAGCGGAAAGTGCCCTAATATGGGCGAATGCTGGAGTCGCGGGACAGCCACCTTCATGATTGGTGGCGAGATCTGCACCCGCTCCTGCCGATTCTGCAACACGTTGACGGGAAAGCCTTTGCCATTAGATGCAAATGAGCCGGATCACGTAGCGGAAAGCATCCGATTGATGAAGTTGAAGCATGCCGTTATTACCTCCGTCGATCGGGATGATCTCCCCGATTTGGGAGCTTCACACTGGGCAAAGACCATACGACGCATCAAAGAGGTGAATCCTTCGACGACGACCGAAGTACTTATTCCCGATTTCCAAGGACGATTGGAGCTGGTCGACGAAGTAATTGCGGCAAAGCCGGAGATTATCTCCCACAACATGGAGACAGTCCGGCGCATTACGCCACACGTTCGAAGTGCTGCCCGCTATGATACGAGCCTCTCCGTGCTACGTCGAATAGCCGAGCAGCAGATCGTTGCCAAAACAGGTATCATGGTCGGACTGGGAGAGACCGAAGCGGAAGTGGAAGAGTTGATGGAAGACGTACTGTCAACAGGAGCTTCGGTCTTGACAATCGGGCAATATCTGCAACCCTCCCGCAAGAATATTCCCGTCGTGGAGTACATCCACCCGGATCAGTTCGAGAAATATCGTACCATAGCCTTGCAAAAAGGGTTCAAACATGTGGAAAGTGCTCCACTTGTTCGCTCCTCTTATCATGCAGAGAAGCATGTATGATAAGAGATTGCAGAACAATTTCTGTTCCAAAATTGTTCTATTAGAAAGTGAAAAGGAACAAGTGTGATTATGAACAGAGTAAAGAAAGGTTGGGAGAATCAGGCGATCGGCATTGTACCGTTGCTGTTGTTTTTATGGTTGGATAACTATCTCCCATACATTGATGCGTACACCATCTCGGCATTGTGTTGCCTCATCGCTCTTTTTGCCATTCAACTTTGGGGGAAAGAGAAGCTTTACTCATTCATGTTACTGCCCTCGGCTGCAACCTTTTTGTTGTATGCCTTGTTCATGTTGGCCATACCCACTAAACAGATATTCGCTGTCAACACGCCACTTATAGTCGAAATTTTTTTGGTGGTATCCTTGATCTTCATCCGCTTTTCGAAGAAAACAATTTTGCGTCGTGCCCGTAATGCGCATGAACCAGCATTCTTACGAGCCCACTCCATTACATCCCTCAACGAATTCTTCTTCGTGGCATTATTGTTTCAAAACCTATATACGCTACATCTCTTCACAATCATACTGTACAGTATCATGCCCGAACCGATGCAAAGCACTCGGCTGTCAGATTTTTTTTATAGAGATTTGGGGCTGATCATTGGCTTCATCGTTATCATCTACGAACAGATTCGCCTCTTGATGGTGCAAGGACGATTGAAAAAAGAGATGTGGTTGCCCGTTTTGAATGATCAAGGGAATGTCATTGGTTGCATCGCCTACTCCGTCAGTCGCCTGCTTCCGAAGAAATACTACCATCCTATTGTCCGCGTGGCTTTGGTATATAAAGGAATGCTCTACTTGACCCAACGCAATGCCCACAGTTGTGTCTCAGCATCCATGCTGGACCATCCGTTCAACAAATATGTCTTGTTCCGACAAAGTATCGACCAAGCTCTATCAGAGTGCCTTGCTCCTTTGGAGGGGAAAGGAGAAAAAATCCATCCGCGGCTACTTATTCGTTATACCTTCGAGAACAATACGGTCAAACATCAAGTCTCCTTGTTCGTCGTATGCATCCGAAACGAGCAACTCCTCGAAAAATTCACCAAAGAACACAAAGGGAAGTTTTGGTTCGCTTCACAGATTGAAGAGAATCTACACACATGCCTCTTCTCTGAATACTTTGAAAAAGAGTTCTCTTATTTGAAAAACACCATTCTACTGGCCGAGAATTTTTCTTGCCAAGATGAGCACAAAGAAGCATAAGTTTCCCCAAACAAAGTCAAGATACTACCGCATCCCCAGTTCAATGACTTCAAGATCTTTTATCTTGTCATTGTCGATCGTGAAGCGAACCAGCGTACGTACCTGATGAATGCCGCTCTTGCCTGCTGCCCCCGGATTGATAAGCAAACAGTGCAATGTCGAGTCATTGACAACTTTCAACAGATGGGAATGGCCACAAACAAAGAGCATCGGACGGGTATCATACAGCTCTTTGCGAATCTCCGGGTTATATCGTCCGGGATAGCCACCAATATGCGTCATCATCACCCGGACATTCTCCACTTGAAAATGCGCCACTTTCGGAAAATCCAAACGAAGCTCCCCTCCGTCAATATTGCCATACACGGCCCGAAGCGGCTTGATTTGTTTCAATCGATCAGCTATAGTGATGGAACCGATATCACCCGCATGCCAAATTTCGTCACATTCCGAAAAATATTTTTCATATTTATCGTCCCAATATCCATGTGTGTCAGACAACAGACCTATTCTTTTCATAAGTTCTTATTTTCACAAACAAAAATAATGATTTTCCACTATTGCCAAGAAGTTTATCATGAAAAAAGCCGGATATACGCATGAAACAGAATAGGGCTAAGCATTCTTCCACAAACAACAGCCGTTTTCTGAAATAGTTTCGACGATTGTATCTATGCGCTGTGGAATGTTATCATCAGAATACTCAATGGTTAACTGGATCTTAGAGCCTGGACGCCAATAGGTCATCGCCTTGCCTTTCTTGCGGATATCGGCAAGCACACGCATGATGAATTGAGCCAAGTCGAGTGATACCGACATGTAATTGGCCGTCTCGTTGGTTGCATAACCGAACATCATACCTTGGTTGCCTACACCTTGCGCATCATCTTCCTCACCGCTAACCCCAGATTGATGTCGTCGCTTTGTTCATGAATAGCCGTGAGTACACGACAAGAGAGTCCAATTAACAACAGTAAAATCATCCCTCGCATTGAGCAAGGTCTTACACTTACGGATAAAGTTTCTCTTGTCCATAATGTGTTCTATCACATCGCGGCAAATAATCAAATCAAACTGGTGCTCCAAATCTTTCAACAAGAAGACGTCGGAGGCTATGAAACGCCCCTCTGCTTTTCCCTCATCAAAAAATCGTTGTGCATCCTTAATTCTACACTCTGCCATATCACATCCTGTGACATGACATCCCATTTGCGAAAACGGAAGCAGGTTACCTCCATCTCCACAACCGATTTCAAGTATATTCATTCCCTGGTAGATGCTCTTGTGCGGCTGTATGTATGGAATGAAGTATCTCTTGCTGATAGCAGCAAGTTCCTTGAAATATTGTTGTCTGCTCAACCGTCTTTCCTGCATAATATTATATTTATTGGTTTGTAACAAACGCTAAAAACATAAAAAATCAATTAGCACTGTATACAATACAAAGGTCAATACGCTGATTCTTGTTCACAACAAAGCTTTGCTTGAACGTTTGTTTTCAATGAAGAATATTACAAAAACAAAAAGAGAACTATAATGAATGAATAGAAAGTGTAGAGTGAGTTTCAATAAAGCATAATGAGAAACAAAAAAGCTCGGCACCTTTTTCTTTATTCATGCCGAACATTTTTGAAAAAGGTGCCGAGCTTTTTT
>CAVKMU010000088.1:0-6418 GCA_963657455.1 bacterium | reverse complement strand
CGCCATTTACCAATGCTACCCCATCCACATGCACATCGGAGAATTTGTTGGCGTAGGTTGTGCTGCTGAAATCAAAGTTCTCCCCCGTGCAGTCCACAACAACCTTGGCAGCCAAACGCTCCAGATTTACCTTCACTACATAAGGATTGTCGTAGGTATATTCTTTACTGTCATCTATTTCTATGGGCACACCGCCATTGGGTGTAGGATCGGTATGCTCAAATTTAAGAGTATCGCCATCACTAGTTGGGCCACTGGTGTAGCTGGCAAAATCAGAAGCCTCGTTGTTGGCATTGACCATCAGGAAATGGTTGGGTTGCCAAATGGCCTCGCATGCGGCTTTTGTTCCCTTCGTATAGGATCCGCGGAATGCTTTGGCCGAACTCAGATCGAGGTTTAAGCTGCCGCCGGAATTGGCCACCACATACAAAAGGTAACCATGCGTGTAGGCACTGTTTATCAGGAAAGGCTTAGTGGTCGTGGCATCGAGCATGGGGATGTCTTTCAACTCCACCACCGCCGCCGCGGCATCATCTTTCTTCACAAGGAAGATTCGGAAATCGGACACGGTGCGCTCGAACGCCTCGTCGGGAGTGGTCGGCTCGAAGGTACGAGTGGTCGGTTTCGAGCCATGCAATTGCTTGACGTCAAAGCGAAGCGACATATAGTATTTCCCATCTTTCGAATCGGTAGAGCCGTCACAATCCACCACATCATCGTTGATGCAGGAGGGGAGGAGCAGACAGCTCACCAGGGTCGATAATATCCATCCAAATAGTCTTCTCATAACTATTTCTTTATTGAGAGTTATTGTAATCATTTCAATTTAGCCTCCTCCAACGAGAGAACCCATCCGTTGACGACGATGCGTGCGCGCATCCAAGTGTCGTTGTCGATGAAGAATGTCATGGCATATTCATCCTGGCGGTCTAAATATTCCTGATTGCTCCATTCGTTTTTGTGCTCACCGATGGCTTGCAAGGAGAGGAACCACGCCAAGTCGATGTTGAGCAACTCCTTGCCCGACCGGCTGTTGCGAATCACCAGCCTTGGATGGCTATCGGCCATGATGCGCGAGGTGTTCAAGTCGGCCACCACGGCATTGTCTATTTCTGCCGCATTCGTTTGCTCGCTGCTTTTCTCCAAACTCTGGTAATAGGGATAATAGGTCAACGAGTCCGGCCGATAGGTCGAGGCGTCATAAGCGAGCCATCCGTTTCGGCCTTCAATATGTATGTCATAATCGTTGCTGTCGAGCCTCTTGCCGGCAATAGCCGGCATCAGTATCACCCGGATGGCATTGGTACATTTCATCATGTCGATGGTAAGATGTCGATTGGCTCCCGACACTTCCGCCTCGAGTGTACCGTTCAGCCAACTGTTCAAACGGTGGTTTGCGCTGTTATCGACTCGCTCGAGGCGTGCCGACAACTCCTCCATAGAGGTTATGTTTTCCTGTTTTTGCAATTTGAAATTTGCCTGTTCGTCTTGCTCTTTTTGGCTGTAAGCCCATGCCACAAAGGTATATTTGCCGGATTTCAAAAGCGGCAATTGCATCGTGCAGCTCTCTCCATCTCCTACGGGGGCGGAATAGTTGCCCACGAAATGGTTATCGGAGTCGAACACAAACAGCTGCACCTCGTCTGCTTCGTGCGTAAAGCCGTCTGCATTCTGCATGTTATACACATACCTGAAATTCAAGAATAAAGTACAATCCGACTGATCGTCATAGACACACGAACTCATGACGGCCATAAAGAATAAAAGAATGCCTATGATATATTTTGATGTTCCCATTATCTAATATTTTTCGATGATTCTATATGTGAATATAGCCCCCATCAGATTCAGAATGCCTGTTGGCCTGTTTTATTGTAGATTGATAACGGTACGGAGCAATGCCCCGTACCGAAAAAAATAGCGTTTCTTATAAGCTCCCGGTTATTTGAGCTGAATGTTGTCTTCCGTGCTCAAAACCCATTGGTTAACCGTGGCTTTTACCACCATATATACATTCTGTGGCTCTACCGGATCAGTAGGCTCATCTCTATCAGGATCCCAACCACCGGGGATATCGGTACCGATTTTCAGCAACTCTGTCACCGTCAGGTCGTAGATTGTGTTACGCATCACCGAGTAATAGTTCTTGCCGTCGGCAGCATCCTTATAGTTTCTGTCCTTGATGAAGTAGGTGTAATACATGATACCATCCGTATAGACCTTCACGCTATACTTCACGCGGAAATTAGAGATGGCAGTTTCTTTGTCTGAAGAATTATAAGCTTCAGAAAGTTCCGACTCTGCAGCAGCCAATTTGTCGGCAGAATCAGTTCCTTCAGCCTTGTCAAACGCATGAGGATAAGCTGTTTGCAAGGCAGCCAAGGTTGCGAAATACTTGTCATTGTAGCCATAGAAGCATCCCGTACCGGCCTTATTGTCACTACCGGTTACAGTGGTTTTGAACTGATAAACCAAACCGGTGGTATTACCCAACAGAGCAGATGTAGGATGGTTTTCCATACAGAAGATGGTACCTGTAGCAGTTGAGTAAGGAACGATACCTGCATAAAGGTCTTTTACCACCGTGTAGTTACCATCGCCATCGATGTTGACTGTGCGGAAGCTTGTCAGGTGGTTGTAATACTCTGCCCCTCCGGCATTCGTACCCTCCTTCATGTTGGGTGTCTGAAGCAAGTTAAACCAAGGATAGCTTGTTCCCATATCTGCTTTAGTATTGCTCCACTTTTGCTGCAAGTTGACCTTCGTGGCACCGTTCAACAACTTGAAGTCCTGCAAGTCGGCAGCAGTCAGGAAGCTATTGCCGGTCGTAATGTCGTCAACTTTAACTTTATCAGCAGCCTTACTTCTGATTTGTACGGCCAAACGGTCCAACTTGATGGTCTCGCAGTTAGCCGGATTGTCAAAGGTGTTCGCTGCTGTAATGGTCAGGTCTGCACCGGCTACATCGTCAGTGCCATTACATTCGTTGAACATGATAAACGTGTTGTCTGCAGCATAATCCGATTTCATCAACGCCTCGGTCACACTCTCAATGGTCTGATCGGTCAAAACATCTCCCACTCCATACGTCATGCTTGCCGGAGGATTGGCAACGGCATAAACATCGAAACTACCGGTATGGGTGAGAATCACTTTGGTGCTTACGCCATCTGTGATCGGAAGCAATTCGCCCGCAGGAAGCAAATGAGACTCCACGATCGCGTGACTGTTCTTCTCGCACAACAGAACCAACAGGCTGGATATCTTGTTTTGTACATTTGTGCCTGCTTCCGTCCCGTCTGCTCCCGGCGTGGTTTTTGTGCTGGCAGCCGTTTTCGGACCGATCAACTGCAACGTCATATACATCCCTACATGATTATTGTCAGAGTCGCCATTGTTCACCGGCTCATCATTGATACAGGATGTAGTCAGGGTAAGTGCGGCCATGCAAACTATACCCAAGAATGAATTTTTTAATCGCATACTGTTTTGTAAAATTAAATTATTAATACTATTGGTTAATTAAATAAAAATGTACAAGATGATTCATTATCAATGCTTTTTTTGAAGCTGTTCCAAATTGGCGGAAGCCGCTTTAACGCCCATTGACTCTGCCTGCTGCATCAAAGCGGTGGCTTTTGTGGCATCGCCTTTCAGCATAGCCAACACGCCTCTTGCCAAAACACTCTCTCCACTGTCTCCGGCTCTCTGCAGATACTTCTCGGCCGTCACCAAGTCGCCGCGCTCCAACGCCGAGTTGGCTGCGTTCAGATTGGCGGTAGCATCTTGAGGATACATGCGAACGGCCGTGGCAAAAACCTCATTGAACTCTTCGCTGCTTGGCCCGTACGCCTGCGCCACATTATACATCTCCTGCAAGCTGAGCTTCTGCGGCTGCGTGGCTATCAACTCTTTGGCCTCTTCAATGTTGAAGGAGCGTATGGTATATTCTACCCGATAATCGGTTTTTCGCAGTGTAGGATAGCACTCCGCCACTAATCGGCGGTAGGCATCGGGGTAGGTGCTCTTCATCTTCCACTCCCGACCGTCCGGATTGTCGGCAAAATCGGGCGACTGGATGATGGCAAGCAGCTGCTCCTTCTCCGGCAAATCGCTATGGCGAACATACTCTTCCAGCCCGGCCCAGTTCTCGGCCACCGACGAAGTGGATATAGAGAAACCGGTTGTTCCCATCAATCGCTTCACATAATCGGCCACCGCCTCTGTCCGCGATTGGGCCAAACGCTCATTCTCGCTATAGCTCCCTTCGGGCGAAGCATACCCCGTAAGATGCATTCCTGTGATGGTCGCATCATGGTCGTTGCGCACCTTTTCCATGGTGTTCAGAATCTTCTGCAATTCCTCTCGGTTGTGTTGATAAGATTCGTTGATCCTGCTCTGCGATACCGGGAAGGTAACATACGCCTGCGAAGCCTCGCTACGCGCTTTTACCGCTTCGGCTTTCGGCACGATGTAGGCCAAAACCGGGCGAAATGCCTCCGGCGCTTCCTGCTTTTCGCTCAACATACGCTTGTCGGACGTCAAGAGCGTCTGGCAGCAGCCGCAAAGCTCTTCGCTGAGCATCAAGTCGGCTTGCTCCATCCACGCTTGATACGGGATCGATGCTTCGTAATGTACCGTCTGCGCATCGGACGCTTTGTAGGTTGGTGATACCGCCGACCCATTCGGGGTGTTGCGCAAATGGTGCAAGTAACGGTTTCTACCCATAATCCGGATGGCCGGCAGCTGAGCGTTGCTTTCCGTATGCTCCAGGAGAGGCGTCAGAACAATCTCCCGATTACTCTTCACATCCCATCGCTGATGGGGGGTGATATCCATCGATACGACCATCATCTCCGCCTTCTTTTCCATTTTCACATGCGAGACAGCAGCTTGTCCGCCCACTATCTCCTGACCGTTGGCCGCTTCTACGGCGCCAACCAATGCCAATGCGGCTATATAACTAAATGCAGATTTCATATCCGTTACAGATTAAAAAACATAAACTAAATTGATGGCTGCCTTCGTGGGCCCGACATAGTTGTGGCTTTTGTCTTTCTCTATCCGGCTGCCGCAAGTGGCACACTCGAAGCGATCATACCGGGAGTAGTTATATCCCACCCCGATTTCTGCCTCGATGTTGAAATGGCGCGAAAGCATCCAGGCATAGCCATAGCTCACGCCGGCACCTACGAACCATCCCTCATAGCGGGAATCTTTCAACGCGGAGAAATCCGTACCTAACAGCTTAAAGCCCGCATCGATGTTGCCTATGTTATACTGTCCTCCGTTCAAATGGAGACCGACAAAGTGGCCGCCCATCTTCTCGCAGAGCCAATAACGCAATTCGGGTTGCACCAACCAATGCTTCCATTTCTTGTTGTCGGAAAAGGTCCAAGGATTGTATCCGCCCGAGAGGTCGATCGTCCACTTGGGTGCCAACGTTATCTCTACGCCAACATTCGGAGTA
This sequence comes from bacterium, assembly GCA_963657455.1. Lineage (GTDB taxonomy): Bacteria > Bacteroidota > Bacteroidia > Bacteroidales > Tannerellaceae > Parabacteroides. Next base: position 948 of record CAVKMU010000088.1, on the reverse strand, counting down.
GTAGTAGCCCAATAGGCTAAATTGGTCTTAACCGCTACATCTTGCGCCTTTGTCTCTTGCCATAGAAAGGGCATAAGGAGAAGACAAAGGATCATTACACACTTGAGTTTCATACTGCTGTTCTTCTATTATATATTCATGATTCTACGTTGACAAAAGGGTATATCGACACCATCGGGGATGGCATTCGGCATCTCCCATGAGGCAGGGTATCGGGCCCGGGTGCTGCCCGACAATGTTTCGACAAAAGATTTCGCTACGACTCTGAATCGGTTGTAACCCGACAGGGCAAAAGAGGGTATGATCCGTACACGAACCAACCCGGCAGAAAGTTTTTTTTCCCTGCTGCTATTTGTTTTTTTGGAAAAAAGTACGTATATTGTACGCGCAAACGAGCGTATCTTAATTAATAGAGAGAGAGAGAGAGTGTGTGTGTGTGTGTGTGTGTGTGTGTGTGTGTGTGTGTGTTACAAAATTATCCCACACCGCCAAATTTTCAGCACACTTTTTGGCTGAAATTTTCAGAAAATGACAGAAAAAAAGCACATGGGAAAGCACACTCCACTTCTTGAAATGAAGGCTTGCCGAATCTGTCTGCCGACAAAAACAGAGGGAAATAATGCGTAAAGTCATATTGTGTTCCGTCACTTGAATGATAATTACTTCTATTTTGATCGACAAAGATAACGGGATTGTGCCATAAGCTCAAACTATTTATTGTTAATAAATGTTTTCGCTTTGCTATGGTGTTCCTGTTTCGTCTCGTCGGCCTCTCCGGCTTCTTCTTGGCCCGGTGGGTGCAGTCGGCGAAAAAGGTGCCGGGCTTTTTTGCTTTTCATGCCGATATTTTTCTTTTTTGCCCCCGAGCTTTTTCAAGTGGAACGACAACGGGCGCCGTGCCCGCTCACTGAAAAGATATGTTAAAAAGCGGTCCGGCCGATGAGAAAC
>CAVKMU010000087.1:0-6610 GCA_963657455.1 bacterium | reverse complement strand
CTGCTGCAAATATAGTGGAAAATTTTGAAAATCCAACTTCCGAGGAGGGAAAAAGAGAGCGCGTGCGTTTGCAAAAGAAGCCGGTGACGGCGGACGCTTTCGAGCAGGCGGAAGAGGTGGTGCAGTTCCGCGACGAAGCCAAGGCGAATGCCATAGTGGGCGGAACGGACGACATGGCCGTCGTGGAGAAGAAGATCGGTGCGGCAAAGGATCAATACGAGCGGACGCTGAAGACTTCGGCCTATCAAGTTCAGGAGGCACTGCAAGACTCCATGCTTTCGTTGCAAGTGTTGCAGGATGCAGTAGCCGAGGCGACCAAGAGCAAGATCCTGGATTACGAGAACGCCTACATGGCGGCAATCTCTTTGTCGTCGAAGAGCCTGGCGGAGCAGGAGCTGTTCAGAGCAACGGCATGCCGCGGTATCACATCGGAAATGGCAAAGCTGGAGCGTAAAGGCATGAGTGCCGAACAGCAGAACGACTATCTTATTGCCAAGCACGGCCTGGAGCGAAACCGCTACATGGCAGTGAGAGCGGCATTGGCCGAAGACATGGATACCTATCAGACACTGATGGAGGCTTACGAAGCGGATCGGCAAGCCATCCGAAGCAACGGCAAGCCGTGGATCGAGCAGCAACGTGAATTGGATCGGTTGGCGAAAAGTTATGGTGCCGACTTGACAAAAGATTATTCCGGTTTGTCGCAAGATTTTGCGCCGACTAAACCGGATGCCGATGCCGAATACGACAGAGATGCCGTCTATGCGGCCGTTGAAGCTGCCGAAAAGAGGTTTGACACGGGCGGTTTGTCGGCTGCTGTCCGAACAGCCAACAAAGCCATTCTGACCAAGCAATACGAGAGCGGGCTGATTGACAAGAAGACCTTCGACAAGATCAACGACATGTATCAGTTCTATGTCCCCCTCAGAGGATGGGACGAGACGACTGCCGACGAGGTGTATGCCTACCTCCATACGGAACGCCCGGTATCGAATGCACCGATGAAGGAGGCACACGGCCGAAAGAGCAAGGCCGACAATGTTCTGGCGACGATCTTCAACATGGGCGAAAGCGGTATCTCGCAAGGAAACAGAAACCTCATGAAGCAGAAGTTCCTGCAGATGGCTCAGGGCCACAACACCGATGCCGTCAGTGTGAACGACGTATGGGTGAAATATGATGCCGTTGCCGACGAATGGGTAGCGGTATTCCCGCAGATTCCCGAAAACGCCACACCGGACGAGGTACGTGATATTGTGGCGAAGTTCAACGAAAAGATGAAAGTCCTTTCAAAGATGCCGGACGCAGAGGTGAAGAGAGAAAAGGAAATGGCGGATATCGGCTATAAGATTCTCCCGAGAGAGTTGAACGAGCACCAAGTGATCGTCAAACGAGGCGGCAGAACGTATGTGTTGACAATCAACGGCAACCCGAGAGCAGCCCAGGCACTGAACGGATTGACCAATCCGGACTCTCCTACCGGTGTCTACAAGTTGTTGGAAAATACGGCAGGCAAGTTCAACCGATTCTTGGCGGCAAACTTCACGACAAGAAACCCGAACTTCGTGGTCAGCAACTTCATCCGCGATGCGATCTATTCCAATTCGACGGTATGGGTGAAGGAGTCGCCTGCCTATGCCTGGAGTTTCAACACGAACTTCGCGAAGGTAAATCCGATGAAAATGGTGTCGTTGGTACACCGGTATAACAATGGCGCACTCGACATGAACAACCCGATCGAAAAGGCCTACCGTGACTTCATCCTTAATGGAGGCGAGACGGGCTATACCAATCTGCAGGATATCGAGACAATCAAGAAGAGGATTCGCAACGAGCTGAAATCGGCCAACGGAAAGGTTCCCGTCAGGAAAGCTTTCAAGGCTTTGGGAGAAACGATGGATCTGTTCAACAAGAGCGTTGAGAACTGTGCGAGGTTCGCGGCGTACCTTACCTCTATCGAGCATGGCCGGAGCATTGACCGTGCGGTAATGGATGCCAAAGAGATTTCGGTCAACTTCAACAAGAAGGGATCCGGGTCAAGATTCCTTGGTGCCCAAGGCGAAACGACAGCAGGAAACATCGCTTCTGCCATCAGTGGAGCGGGACGTGCCGGTTACATCTTCTGGAATGCCGGTATCCAGGGTATGACCAACTTCGGGAAACTCGCCAAGAACCACAGAAAAAAATTCCTGGCTCTTGCAGCCGGGAACTATCTGCTCGGTGCATTGATGCCTATTATTGCAGAAGCGACCGGAGGCGGTGATGACGATTCCGACTACTATGATCTGCCCGAGTATGTGCGTCGCAGCAACATCTGTTTCCGAAACGGCTTCGGCGGATGGGTTACCATTCCGTTACCGGTTGAGTTCCGTGTCCTCTACGGATTGGGCGAGTTGAGTTCTTCTGCTTTGATCGGCAAGGAGCAGTTGTCGAAAAAACAGCTGACCATGAAGGTCGCCGAGCAGATATCGCAGATCCTGCCTCTCGACATGCTGGAAGGCGGCGGCGGATTCAGTGCTTTGGTTCCGAGTTCAATCAAGCCTATCGTCGAGGCATCGCAAAACAAAGACTGGACCGGACTGCCATTGTATAAGGAGAACGATTTCAACAAGGGCATGCCGGAATGGACGAAGGTGTTCAAGAGTGCTGATCCTACCCTGGTGGGCTTGTCCAAGTATGCCAACGAGTTGTCCGGCGGCGACAAGTATACGGTCGGTGGCGTAAACATCAACCCGGCTCAGATCGAGCACATTCTGACCGGCTATCTCGGAGGTATTGTTTCAACCCTCTCACAGCTTGTCAAGACGGCTGAAACGATCTTCGGAGAGCGTGAGTACGATCCGCGCAATATCCCGGTTGTGAACCGGGTGGTCAAGAACGGTGATGAACGAACCAAGAAGAAAGCGATTGACAACCAGTATTACGAGAACTTGGACGAGATAGACAAATTCGAGCAGCGCCTCAGGGGATACAAGAAGGAGATCATGACACCGACCAACGATATTTTCGAGTTGGCCGGCTACCAGGACAAGCTCAACAAGCTGATGCAAAGCGACGAGTACATACGTTACCGCCAGGCGGAGAATCTCAAAGAGTTGATCAATCACCTTTCCGACTATAGCAAGAAAGGCAACTCGGAGGAATTGGAGGATCTGTCTTACCAGTACAAGAAGATGCTGAACGATGTCATGCGAGGGAAGACGGAATAAACAATCAGGGGGGTGGATCGGATCCATCTCCCCGGTTTGGTTATTTACTAATGTTAAAACAGCACGCCAAGCCATTTTTTTAACATGCTATTTGATGACAGATTCAGAAGAAGGGGTTATTGAAAATCAGCCGTAACAACTTTACAAATCCGATTCGTTTCGGGTATGATCATCCAGGGATTGATAGCTACTGTTGTCAACGAGTGACGGCAATGGCAGTTCGTCTGATACGAGGCACCCGATCATGTCCGTCATCAGAATATCGTCATGGTTGCCGCGGCCCGGAATATTTCCGTAGCTGCCGTCGGGGCGTTGTTCGTACTTGGCCATCTCGTCATAAGCTTTGGCATCCGGATCGATGAAGCCGTCATCTTCGAAGACGACCATGAAGTTGTCGACCATGTCCTGCTTTGTTTTCTTGTTTGTCTGGAATCCGATCTTTTTATAGATACCGTTTTTTATATCTTCGGGGTCGGTGGCTGTCCGCATGTAGAGGTTGGGGTAATCGTCCTGCACCTTTCGCAGGATGCCGCGAATATGGTCTCCTTGCTCGACGAACTCGGAAGCTTCTGCTTTTTTCTTGTCGAACGTATTGGATTCGAATACCACGATAGCATTCTTGTAGTAGGTTGCCATGTTCACGGCTTTGTATGCCAGCCAGTCGTAGCGGATGTGTCCGTGCCATCTGGCCACGACCTCCATCTTACCCCCCTTGAACCGTAGAGGCCATCGGTTGATAACGGTGATACAGGAGAAGTCGGAATTTTGGCTTCTTCCGCCAACGTCCACAACCACCATGTATTCGTTTTCGGTAATGGTGTTGTCGGGCTGTTTCCAGATTTTGAGCAGGCCGTTTGCGCTTTTCTTCAGAGAGACGGATCCGTTGTTGGACCGGACAATGTCGCCAACGAACAAAGGCATCTTGACGTATTTCTCTCTTGCACTCTCAATGGCATATATATTGAATACCCGATTGCCGGAATACTTAAAGCATTCTATATCATCGGACGGAGCCTCGGAAGCCATCTGTGCGTGATCATGGAATGAAGCCCTTTTTTTGATGTACCATTTGATGTGTTCGAGTGTAGCCCCCTTTTTCCATAGTCCGTACAGGTATTCTCCCGATTCGCAGTTGTTGTTTGCCGGCGTATTGTTTGCTTGGTTTTCGAGCAGATTCAACACAAACAATCGTTTTTCCTTCATGTTTTCAAACTCCAGCATATCGTTTTCGATCAGAAAGAAAGGGATGAACACGGCTTTTCTTGCCGATGTACCCTCCTTTGCCATCTGGTATTCATCATAGAAGTAGCCGGCCATACCTTTGGCGGTCGATTCGGAGATCTCCATGGTGAGAGGGAGTTCCAATATGTTGGAATCGATATTGGTGATTACCTCTTCAGCGGATTTGCCTTCTGTGGTTCTCCAATAGGCGACCTCGGAGAAATGAGCCATGGCATAGTCCATACCACGAGTAGATTCAAAGTTCTCATAGGAGGCGACCGTCACCACATTATCGCGAACCGTGTGCCCGGAGTTGTCTGTAACGACAGAGTCGGAAGAAGACTTTTCGTAAGGAGAGAACTGCAGCACCTCTGTATCAAAGAGGAATCCGGGCATGTTGTCAAGCACTTTCTTGTACATGGCTTTGATACGCTTGGCAGTATCTTTTGTCTGTGCGATAATGACGGAATACCAGCCTTCCAAAACGAACAACTGAATCCATGCCATATAGAGCTGCACCAGTGTCGATCCTCCCCATTGTCGTGCCTTGAGCAGGATAATACGGATAGGGAGATGTGCTTGCCTCATCTCTTCCAATATGTCAAGCAGGTAGCGTTGCGGGTGGTTCAGCATGAAATAAACCATGTGTCCGTCTTTTTTCGACTTGATCTTAAACAGTGTGGCAAAAGCGAATGCCGGATCACGGGAGGCTCTCGCCTTGAACAGTTCATTGACAACATCGGTGTCAGAGATATCGCCTTCCTCGAGCGTGTTGTTGAACTCTTGGACGTAGGCCCCGACGGATCCGGCTTTGATGACCGCCTGATAGAGGCCGTTGTTGTATACTTCGTCAGTCAGCCATTGTGTCTTTATCGGATAGTCCGGTATGGTCACTTCATGGGTATGTCCTTTCATCCCGCGTCCGGAAACCTGGTCGTGTGTGCCAAAGATTTCAGACAGCCGTCTGTCATTCTCTTGCAGTATTGCTTCAATCGCAGGAGTGAACGCTAACTTCTTGTAACCATCCATATATGATAAACGCTATAAGAAACGACAATAAATGAATCTTCCAGTTGACGCACGGGACCAACACCATGGCCATATTGCATAACACTAACCGCAGCGGATTCATACGGAAAGAGAAATACTTCCGCGCATAACAAGCAAAGATGAAGCCCGACAGGCCGCATGTCGGCACGTCGAGTGAGGCCATAGGAAGATATGACGCTGCAACGGCGGCGACATATGCGACGGCGCAGGTCTTCCATCTGGGCTTGAACTGAAACAGAGCTGCCAGGTTGGCCAGCAAGTGAAAAATATTGGCATGCGAAAACGAATAGAACATATGTTCGGGCAAAGAGGAATCCGGACCGAATCCGATTCGGCTACGGGTGAATGCTAACAATATAGCAACCATGGCAATGCACGCCGACGGTATATATGCTCTATATTTTCCGTCCATGTCTTTTCTCTTTGTTGAATCGTTGGATAATTGCCAGTGCTCTGGAGAATGAGATATAAAACTCGGGTGCTTCATGGTTGATGGCAAAGGAGGTGATAAAGAAAACCGAGTTGTCACGGAACTCTCTTTTACGTTCAAGTTTTTGGTGTAATAAATGAAGTGGCAATAAACAAAAGCTCGTTCGGGAATAAATACGAGTTTACTCCCGAACGATGACTCTAATTAATTAATTGATTTGGATGGAATCTTCGTCGTTGTATGTTTTTCTCAGGCGCTTGAGATCGTTTTTCATCTCCTTGATGATCTTTTCATATTGTGCCTCGCCATAGACATTATGATTCTCTTGTGGGTCGGATTGCAAGTCGTAAAACTCCCAAGTCGGCTTCGTCTTGGTACTTTCCGAACCGGTCATGTTTAGTGGGTCTCCATAAAAATAGATCAATTTGTAACGATCATTGCGAACGCCGAAGTGAGCCGGACGGATGGCATGGTGGGTCCAATAGCGGTAATACATCTCCTTGCGCCAATCCTTCGGAGTGTTGCCTTTCAGATTCTCGCGAAAGCTACGGCCTTGCGACCGGTTAGGGGCTTTCACTCCGGCATAGTCGGCCAACAATGAGGCGAAATCAATATTCAGGATGATGTCTTTGTTGCGAGTTCCTTGTGGGATTTCTTTCGGGTAGCGGATAACGAACGGCATTCGCAGCGAAGGTTCATA
>CAVKMU010000086.1:0-6617 GCA_963657455.1 bacterium | reverse complement strand
TTTAACCATGCCGGGCTTATTTTCATTTCATGGGCATGATTTTTGAAAAAGGCCGGCATGGTTGTTTGACCCGGCTGGCGAAGGGTGGGCGGGGGCGATGCCATCGGCCGTGGGCGAGGGGAACGGGCTCCGTTCGAAGCGGCGGAGTGAGCGGCGGAAGGTTTGTTTCGGGAAAGTGCGGAACCCTCCGTGCGACGCCCGGAAACGATAAAACAGTGCCAAACGAGTGCAAAAGGGGCGGATTGAATTTTATTTCGGGAAAAAGTAAACAGAGAGTGAGTTTATTTGTACTTTTGCAGCCGGAAAAAAACTAACAGTATGTTGACTCTTGACAAAATATACCAGGCTTCCTATGTACTGAAGTCTGTGATTCGGCGCACGGACCTGATCGCTGCGCCGCGTATCAATCCGGATTGTCAAATCTTTTTGAAGCCGGAGAATCTGCAGGTGACGGGATCGTTCAAGGTGCGTGGCGCCTGCTTTAAGATTTCGCAGCTGACACCCGAGGAGAAGGCCCGCGGCGTGGTGGCTTGCTCGGCGGGAAATCATGCGCAGGGCGTGGCACTTTCGGCAACGGCACACGGCATCCAATCGCTGGTCTGCCTGCCCGACAATGCCCCCATCTCGAAGGTGGAGGCCACGAAGGCGCTGGGTGCCAACGTTTGTCTGGTGGAGGGCGTTTACGACGATGCCTACAACCATGCTCTCAAGCTGCGCGACGAGAAGGGATATACGTTCATCCATCCGTTCGACGATGAAGACGTGATCGCCGGGCAGGGAACGATCGGGCTCGAACTGCTGGACCAGCTGCCCGACATGGATGCCGTGATTGTACCGATCGGTGGCGGCGGATTGATCTCCGGTGTGGCCTTTGCCATCAAAAGCCTCAATCCGAAGATCAAGGTCTACGGCGTGCAGGCCGGCGGGGCTCCCAGCATGAAGGAATCTATCGACCAAGGAAAGATTTTACGCCTGGACGGTGTGCGCACGATTGCCGACGGCATTGCCGTAAAGGAGCCGGGAGAGCACACGTTCGAGTGTTGCCAAAAATATGTGGATGAGATCGTTACGGTGACAGACGACGAGGTTTCGACAGCCATCCTTGCCCTGATCGAGCAGCAGAAGCTGATTGCCGAGGGGGCGGGTGCCGTATCCGTGGCCGCAGCGATGTTCAACAAGTTGCCGATCAAGGGCAAAAAGGTGGTATGCCTCGTGTCCGGCGGAAATATTGACGTCACGATCCTGTCGCGTGTCATCAGCCGCGGTCTGCAAAAGGCCGGCCGTGCGTGCACATTGACCATAGAGCTGGTCGACAAGCCGGGGCAGTTGCAGCACGTTTCGCAGATCATTGCCAACTGCGGTGCCAACGTCGTGTCGGTTCATCACGAGCGTGCAGGCCAGACGGACGACATCAACGGTTGCTACCTGCACTTGGAAATGGAGACCCGCAACGAGGCCCAGATCAACGAGATCAAACAGATGTTGATCTCTTCGGGCTACAAATTGATCGACCATATTTAACCGGTGGTATAGACAACACAAAAGAAACGCCCTTCGGATCGGATCTCCGGAGGGCGTTTTCCTTTTCTATGGATGACGTGTTGCGGTCAAACCTCGATCGTGTAGCTCTGCATCGTCTTCAGATCGATGGTCCAGAGCTTGCCGCTCAGCGGTTCTCCGCAGCCGGTTATCAGCTTGATCACCTCCGTTGCTTCGGCACATCCCACCATGCCCGGCAGTACGCCGAACACCCCTTTCGGGGGGAGGGGCATGCCGGCCGTCTCCTCTTCGGGGAAGAGATCCCGGTAAGAGCGTCCGCCGGGGAGATTGAATACCGACACCTGGCCGTCGAACTCGCGGATCGCCCCATAGACATAGGGCTTGCGGAGCCTGGCCGTCACTTGGCTGATCAGGTAGCGTGTCGTGAAATTGTCGGAGCCGTCCACCACGATGTCGTACCGGCCGATCAGTGTCTCGGCGTTCTCGGCCGTGAGCCGTTCGGCATAGGTGTCGATCTGTACCAGATGGTTCAGCGCGTTCAGCCGCTTTTGGGCGCAGAGCACTTTCGAGCGGCCCACCTCTTCCTCGGTGTAGAGCACCTGGCGCTGCAGGTTCGTTTCGCTCACGACATCGTCGTCGATGATGCCCAAACGCCCGATGCCGGCCGCCGTCAGATAGAGCGAAACGGCCGAACCGAGTCCGCCGACACCGATCAGCAACACAGCGGCCTGCGCCAATTTCCGCTGTCCCTCTTCGCCGATTTCCGGCAAGATGATATGTCGGTTGTAACGTTCCATCATAGTGCTGCCTGTTTGCATGAAATTTCATCGAACGATTGGTCCCAATCTTTCCACACCGGCTCGATACCGATACGCTTCAGGGCGGCTGTCACCTCGACGGCGGTACGGTCGTCGTTGATATGGAACTGCTCGAGTGTTTGCGGATAGGAGTAGTAACCGCCCGGTTCCGTCTTGCTTTCGGCGCTCATGGTCGTCACGCCGAGCAGGGCCATATGGTCGCGGATATAGGCGCTTTCGCGGGTAGAGTAGGAGATGTCCACGTCGTGATCAAAGATACGGGTGGCGAAAGTCACCTGAGCCAGTTCGCGGTCGCTGACGACCACGTTGGGCTGGAATCCGCCGTTTTCCGACGGGCGCATACGAGGGAAGTTGAAGCTGTACTTCGTTTTCCAGTAATGCTTCTGCAGGTAGCGCAGATGGTAGGCCATCATGGTGATGTCCGTACGCCACTCTTTCTCCAAACCGCACAGTACGCCCATGCCGATGCTGTGAACGCCGGCCTGGCCCATGCGGTCGAAACCGTTGACGCGCCACTCGAATTTCGACTTCATGCCACGCGGATGGTAGATGTTGTAGTTGGCTTTGTGGTAGGTCTCCTGAAAGCAGATCACGCCGTTCATGCCGTGGTGGGTCAGTTCGCGGTACTCTTCGGCCGAGAGCGGCATGACTTCGATCTTCAGGTTCGAGAAGTAAGGACGGGCCAGATCGAGGGCGCGTGCGATATAGGGCACACCGGCCTTGGCGGGGTTCTCGCCCGTCACGATCAGCAGATTCTCGAACGGGGCCAAACGCTTGATGGCTTTGTACTCGTTGACCATCTCCTCTTCGGTCAGGATCGTACGCTTCATCGGGTTGCTGATGTGGAATCCGCAGTAGATGCAGGAGTTGGTGCAGGAGTTGGTGATATACAACGGCGAGAACATCTGCATCGTGTTGCCGAAACGCTCGCGCGTGTACTTATAACTCAACCGGGCCATGGTCTCCAGATAGGGCTCGGCAGCCGGCGAGATCAAGGCCATGAAATCGTCCACGTCCAAGTGTTGCTTGGCGAGGGCACGACGAACATCGGCGTCTGTCTTGGCATTGATGGCAGCCGTCGTTTCGTCCCAATCTATTTTTTCTAATTCGTCTGAAAACATAATTCGTCTATTTTTTTATCGAGGCAAGATCGCGGGAGAGCTTCATGGCGCAGAAGTTCGGTCCGCACATCGTGCAATACTCTCCATCGGTATGTCTGCCTTCCTGGAAATATTCGAGCGCGCGGTCAGGATCAAGGCTCAAGTGAAACTGGTCGCGCCAGCGAAATTCGTAACGGGCCTTCGACAAGGCATTGTCACGTATCGTGGCGCCCGGATGACCCTTGGCAAGGTCGGCGGCATGAGCGGCGATCTTGTAGGTGATGACACCCACGCGCACATCCTCTTTGTTCGGAAGCCCGAGGTGCTCCTTCGGGGTGACGTAGCAGAGCATGGCCGTTCCCAGCCAGCCGATCTGCGCGGCACCGATCGCCGACGTGATATGGTCGTAGCCCGGAGCAATGTCGGTCACCAACGGACCTAACGTATAGAACGGAGCGGCATGGCACTTTTCGATCTGGCGCTCCATGTTCTCCTTGATCTTGTGCAAGGGGACATGGCCCGGACCCTCGATGAATGCCTGCACGTTCTTGTCCCATGCGCGGACAACCAGCTCGCCCATCGTGTCGAGCTCGGCGAACTGTGCCTCGTCGTTGGCGTCGTAAGTGGAGCCGGGGCGCAGACCGTCGCCCAGTGAGATGGCCACATCATACCGGGCCAATATGTCACAAATATCGTCGAAGTGCTCATACAGGAAACTCTCCCGGTCGTGAACAAGGCACCATTTGCTCATGATGCTGCCGCCACGACTGACGATTCCGCACAGACGCTTGTCGGCCAGATGGACATTGTGCCGACGGATGCCGGCATGGATCGTGAAGTAGTCGACCCCCTGCTCGCACTGTTCGATCAGCGTGTCCTTATAGATCTCCCACGAGAGCTCTTCTACCTTTCCGTTCACCTTCTCCAATGCCTGGTAGATGGGCACGGTGCCGACCGGTACCGGGCAGTTTCGCACGATCCATTCGCGTGTCTCGTGGATATTGGCCCCGGTCGAGAGGTCCATCAACGTGTCGCCTCCCCATTTGCAGCTCCATACGGCCTTGTCGACCTCTTCTTCGATGGAGGAGGTGGTGGCCGAGTTGCCGATGTTGGTGTTGATCTTGACCAAGAACTTACTGCCGATGATCATCGGTTCGCTCTCGGGGTGGTTGATGTTGGCCGGCAAGACGGCGCGCCCTGCGGCTATCTCGCTGCGGACGAACTCGGGCGTGATGTGTGTCTCGATGCCCAGTTCGCGGCAGTTCATATTCTCACGGATGGCGACATATTCCATTTCCGGCGTGATGATCCCCTGCTTGGCATAATACATCTGCGTGCAGCTTTTCCCCTTCTTGGCCCGATAGGGGAGCGCGATATGCTCGAAGCGGAGATGATCCAGACGCTTGTCGTCGCGGCGCATCTTGCCATATTCGGAGGTGATGCTTGGCAACTGCTCCACATCGCCCCGCTCTAAGATCCAGGGTTCGCGCATACGGGGCAACCCTTTCTTGAGGTCGATCTCGACAGCAGGGTCGCTGAAGGGACCGCTGGTGTCGTAGATATAGACCGGATCGTTGGGGGTCATCACCTTTTTGCCCTCCACGACATTGACCGATGGTGTCAGGTTTACTTTCTGCATTCCCACACGGAGAAACGGGAAAAGCTCGCCTTTCATGTAGGCTTTTTCCCGTTGAGCGTATGCTTTTTTATCGTCTACGTTGTTCATGACCGTAGTCTTTTTTATTGGTTAAGGAATGCCGTGAGCGGCGAGGAGGCCTCGGCCACTGAGGTGAAAGAGACACTTCCCAAGCCCGCTTCGTAGGCTTCGCGGCCTGCTTCGACGGCTTTTTGGAAGGCAACGGCCATCTTCTCCGGATCGGCTGCCACGGCAATGGCCGTGTTGACCAATACGGCGGAGGCGCCCATCTCCATGGCTTCGGCAGCATGGCTCGGCGAACCGATACCGGCATCGACTACGACCGGGACGTTGGCCTGCTCGATGATGATCTGCAAGAAGTCGCGTGTGCGCAAACCGCGGTTGGTTCCGATCGGGGCGCCCAGTGGCATGACCGTGGCAGCGCCGACCTCTTCGAGGCGTTTGCACAATACCGGGTCAGCCTGGCAGTAAGGCAACACGACGAATCCCATCTTGACCAGCTGCTCGGTTGCCTTCAGCGTCTCGATCGAGTCGGGAAGGAGATAGCGCGGGTCGGGATGGATCTCCAATTTCAACCAGTTGGTTCCGAACGCTTCGCGCGCCATTTGTGCGGCCAGTACCGCCTCTTCGGCATCGCGTACACCCGAGGTGTTCGGCAACAGTTGGATAGTTGCATGGACGATATGCTTCAGCATGTCATCCTCCTTGTCGTCCAAGTCAATACGTTTCATGGCGACTGTAACCATTTCCGAGCCGGAAGCGAGGATCGTCTTCTCCATGATTTCATTCGATTTGAATTTCCCTGTACCTAAGAACAGGCGGGAAGAGAACTCTTTCCCGGCAATCACTAATTTATCCATATGAATCTTTTTTGAGTTGTATAAGCGGGTTGTCTGAAAACAGGGCAGGGCTTATCCTCCGCAGGCTGCTTTGATGACAACGATTTGATCATTCTCTGAAAGGGTTTTGCCCGGCCATTCCGCGCGGGGTACCATCCGGTTGTTGACGGCCACGGCCACCCCTTTGTCCGGCAGTGCCATCGTTTCGGCCAGCTGCTGCAACGACGAGCCCTGCTCGACCTGCATCTCTTGGTTGTTTACTTTGATCTTCATTTCACATTTCATTTAACGGTTCATGCTGAATGATGCACAAAGGAGGGCGGTTGTTCGGGAGGGGAAACGGATCCGGAGGCCATGCATCCGGCAACAATCCCTACGGCAGCATTACCTGCATCAGGTGCGAGGGTATAATCTCAGCTTTCCCTTCGCGGAAAGCACCCCTTTGTCTCATTTCAACGCAAAGGAATGAAAAATTATCCGGAAAAGCAAATTTTATTTCCTCTTATGGTTGTTGTTTTGATTTTTTATACTATCTTGCGCGAGTATATTGATAAAAAAAGTTTTTCGATTTTGTTCTTTTGGATAGGGGATATGACTCTTTTGTGAAAAACGGAACCCTTATTCGGAGAGTACTTAGGGGGCTTCTCGGGATAGTATGCCTATTATTCCGGGATTTGTCCCCTTTGTTTGTTTGAGGGGAGGC
>CAVKMU010000085.1:0-6664 GCA_963657455.1 bacterium | reverse complement strand
ATTCGGAACAGGTCTTTATTCAACCATTCGTTACCCAATACCTCTTTCACGATTGTGTAATATTTCACAGCCTCCTCTGCTGAACGAATACCTCCGGCCACCTTCAATCCAACCTTGCGACCTGTCAGCGCATGATACTGCTTGATTGTCTTCGCCATAATATAGGCAGCCTCCGGAGATGCGCCGGGATAACCTTTTCCCGTCGATGTCTTAAGAAAATCCGCTCTTGAATAGAGGGCCAAGATAGAAGCTTTTTGGATATTATCTGCCGTTCCCAATGCACCCGTTTCAAGGATCACTTTCATCTTTGCATTTCGGCAACTGTCTTTGATTTCCTCCAATTCATCGCAGAGATCCTCGTAGTTTTCTTCCAAAAAACAGCCTAAGTTGATTACAACATCGATTTCATCTGCACCTTCCATCACACACATGGCCGTTTCTGCCACCTTGATTTCAGTAAATGTTTGCGATGCAGGGAATCCGGCACTGACAGCAGCGATATTGACATCCTGAGCGGTTAATGCTTGCTTCACCGTTCCCACAAAATAAGGATAGACACAGATGGCAGCCACACTGGGAACATCCGGGCGTGTTCCCTCGAAGTCATTCACGGTATCCGTCATCTTCCAAATGCTTTCTTTCGTATCCAATGAAGTCAATGAGGTTAAATCAATGAAACCATGCAAAGCCTTCAACACTTCGGGCGTGAAATTTTCGGCTGCATGCTTCTCCAACAAAGTGGCTACTTGCGCTGAAATCTCCTCGTTGGTTCCGACCGGTTCAAACTTTCCGAAGGCCTCTTTATATTTATCGCCATTCACTTTTGAAAACTCCTCGGGACGATCGCTCCATCCTTCTTGATTATTGAATTGTTCCATATGCTATAATTTCTGATTGTTGATATGTCTAAATTGATCTCTATTCGTTTTTTTCTCCAAATTCTTTTGGAATGCTTCCGTCAAATCCACCCCTGTCTGGTTGGCCAAACAGATCAAAACCCACAAGACATCGGCCATTTCATCGCCTAAATCCTTGGTTTTGTCGCTCTCCTTGAATGACTGATCGCCATAAATACGGGAAATAAGACGGGCTACCTCTCCTACTTCCTCCGTTAAAATCGCCATATTTGTCAATTCGCTGAAGTAACGAACGCCATACGTTTTAATCCAACGGTCGACAGTCTGCTGAGCCTCCTTTATTGTGATCGCATCCATCGTCTATTCTTTATTTTGTGTATCGATCCAAATGGTTACAGGACCGTCATTGAGCAAGTCCACTTTCATGTCTGCGCCAAAGGTTCCTGTTTGTATTTCTTTCCCCAACAGAATCTCCATTTCCCGACAAAAGGCTTCATACATCGGGATAGAAAATTCAGGCTTAGAAGCCCTGATATACGAAGGACGGTTCCCTTTCTTGGTCATGGCATGCAACGTAAATTGACTTACCACCAACACTTCGCCACCAATTTCGAGTACCGATTTGTTCATCACCCCGTTTTCATCGTCGAAAATGCGCAAATTACAAATTTTTTTGCACAACCAATCTATGTCCTCATGGGTATCTCTATCTTCGATCCCCACCAACACGAGCAAACCTTTTCCGATCTTCGACTTGAGCGTTCCCTCAATCGTGACGGAAGCATGTTGTACTCGTTGAATAACTGTTCTCATATTTTATCTATCATTTTTGTTTTTTCCCTGCAAGCCTTCCACTATTTCTTGTGCGCGCTTCTCGCCTACGATTGCAGCAATCTCCTCTTTCGAAGCTTCGCGTATACGCTTTACACTTTTGAAGTGCTTCAATAAGGCCGTTTTCGTCTTCTCTCCCACACCTTTTATATCGTCCAACGCCGAATGACTTTGGCTCTTACTTCGTTTGTCACGGTGAAACGTAATCGCAAAGCGATGAACCTCGTCTTGCATACGTGTCAACAAATGGAACAACGGAGAATCTATTTTCAACCCAATCGTCTCGGGCGGAAAACCAAAAAGCAGCTCCGCCGTACGATGTCGATCGTCTTTTGCCAAGCCTGCTATGGGGATTGACAAATGAAGTTCGTCTTCAATCACCGAGCGGACAGCCTCCATTTGTCCTTTTCCTCCGTCAGTTATGATCAAATTCGGCAAGGGTCTGTTCTCTACCAATGCACGAGAATAGCGACGATACACCACCTCGCGCATGGATGCGTAATCATCCGGCCCGACTACTGTCTTGATGGCGTATTTACGGTAGTCAGATTTTGACGGTTTCCCCATCTTGAACACCACGCAACCCGCCACGGGATCCGATCCTTGTATGTTGGAATTATCGAAACACTCGATTTGAACGGGCAATTCTTTCAAATGTAAGAACTCTTGTATCTCCTTCAACAGTTTCACCATATGCTGCTCCGGATTTAATTTCTCGGCTTGCTTTAATTTGTCTACCTTATATTGTTTGCCATTCATCAGCGAAAGATCCAGCAATTTCTTCTTGTCTCCACGCTGTGGCACGGTGAATGTCACTCCTTCCAATTCCAAATCCAAAGGGAAAGGAACGATTATTTCTCGCGCCGTACTCTCGAACCTGTTCCGCATTTCGACGATCCCCAATCGCAAAAGCTCCTCCGGTGTTTCATCAAGTTTCTTTTTATACTCGAATGTATAGGCTTGAACCACGGCGCCATTCCCGATATGCAAATAATTTATATAAGACGATGTCCCATTTTCTGTTATAGAAAAGACATCGATGTTATGAAGCATCGGTGTCACTACTACCGATTTCGAACGATAATTCTCGATGATTTCGTATTTTTCCTTTACTTTTTGCGCCTCTTCAAACTTCAACTCTTCCGACAAGCGCATCATCTGTTCGTAAAGTTGCTTGCTTATTTGCGAGATATTGCCACGTAGTATTTCTTTAATCTCCGATACATTCTGCATATACTCCTCCACCGATTGCAACCCTTCGCATGGACCTTTGCAGCGTTTGATGTGATACTCCAAGCAAATACCATACCTTCCCTCTCGAATTGTTTCGGGGGTCAACGGATATTTGCAGGTGCGCAATGGATACAGATCCTTGATCAGTTGCAGCATCACCTTGGCTGTATAGACAGACGGATACGGTCCATAGTAGCGAGACCCGTCACGAACAATATTACGCGTCTGATAGATTCGTGGAAAATATTCGTTTTTTACTACAATAGACGGATACGTTTTGTCGTCTTTCAGCAACACATTGTAGCGCGGATGATACTGCTTAATCAAACTATTCTCCAGCAACAAGGCATCTTGTTCCGTATCCACCACAAAATATTCGATATGGCGAATCTGCTTCACGAGCACCCGCGTCTTGGCACTATCATGCTGTTTGTTAAAATAGGAAGAAACACGTCGCTTCAAGTTCTTCGCTTTTCCCACATAGATGATAGTCCCCTTTTCATCAAAGTACTCATAGCACCCAGGCTTCTCAGGGATCACTGCCAAAATCGACTTGATATGTTCAAGAACCTCATTACTCATCATTGTATTATCATCAAAGAATCATCAAGTTACAGACGTCTCGTAAAGTAATGTTTCACGTGAAACAATTCTATTATCTACCTAAAAGAACCAGCAAAATATTGATATCACTGGGCGAAATACCGGGAATGCGACTCGCTTGAGCGATCGTAGACGGATCAATCCGTTGCAGTTTTTGTCGCGCTTCAGTCGAAAGAGATTGGATCGAAGAATAGTCAAATTTTCCTTTTATTCGGATATTTTCCAAACGACTAATCTTATCTGCAATCATCTGCTCGCGCTTGATGTAACCGCTGTACTTGATCAAAATCTCCGCGGCCTCGACTATTTCTGAACGGCGAGCCTCCGGGACTTGTTCAATCTCCTGCTTCAATGCAGGAACAAGCACAGAGAGACTCTCCAAACCAAGCTGTGGACGCAACACAAGATCGTATAATTTGCAGCCATGAGCCAGCTCTGTTGTTCCCATTTGAAGCAATCCTTCGTTGATATATTGCGGTTTGATCGAATAATTTTCGCAAAAAGCGATGAGTCGATCGCGAACTATTTTCTTTTCATCAAGCAATTTTTTGCGATAAGAAGTAGCCAAACCAAGATTGTATGACTTCTCTGTCAAACGCATATCGGCATCATCTTGCCGAAGAAGAATACGATACTCGGCACGCGAGGTGAACATTCGGTAAGGTTCATCCACGCCTTTCGTCACCAAATCGTCAATGAGCACGCCAATATAGGATTCATTGCGCCCTAACACGAAAGGATCTCCGCCATGGCAGTTGATATGTGCATTAATTCCTGCGATCAAACCCTGACCTGCTGCTTCCTCGTAGCCGGTTGTTCCATTAATTTGACCGGCAAAGAAGAGATTATGAATCTGCTTCGTCTCCAAGTTATGTTCCAACTGTGTCGGATCGAAGAAATCATATTCGATAGCATAGCCCGGACGATATATTTGTACATCACGAAAAGCCGGTATCGCCTGCAAAGCTCTTAGCTGAACATCAAGCGGAAGAGACGAAGAAAAACCGTTCAGATAATACTCCTGCGTATCCATTCCTTCAGGCTCAAGAAAGAGTTGATGCTGAGACTTGTCTGCAAATGTCACGATCTTCGTCTCGATACTCGGACAATATCGCGGGCCTATACTCTTGATTTGTCCATTGTAGAGGGGAGAATCAGGCAATCCTTCGCGCAATATGTCATGACAATGCTCATTCGTGTAGCAAGTCCAACAGCTAAGTTGTTTCAATTCGCGATGGACATTGTCCAAATAGGAGAACTGATGAAAATCATTCTCGCCGGGTTGCTCTGCCATCTCCTCGAAATGAACGCTACGGGCATCGATTCGAACCGGTGTACCCGTCTTCATTCTGTCAGAACGAATACCCAATGAGACCAACTGCTCCGTCAAACCAGTGGCTGCAGGTTCGGAAATTCGTCCGCCACGGATCTGTGTACGTCCTATATGCATGAGACCATTCAAGAATGTGCCATTCGTCAATACCACCGAATGAGCGAAGAATTCGACATTCATTGCTGTCTTAACACCGATCAATTCGCCATTTTTGAACAACAGTTCACGCACCGTATCCTGCCACATCCATAAGTTTTCGGTATTTTCAAGGATGCCTCTCCAACATTGAATAAAGCGAGCACGATCGCTTTGCGCTCGAGGACTCCACATCGCGGGGCCTTTGCTCCGGTTCAACATACGGAATTGGATGGCGGTACGATCGGTCACGATACCCATCTGCCCACCCAAAGCATCAATCTCGCGTACGATTTGTCCTTTGGCAATACCTCCTACAGCCGGGTTACAGCTCATTTGGCCGACCTTGTTCATGTCCATCGTGATAAGGAGTGTGCGCGACCCCAAATTGGCAGCCGCAGCAGCTGCTTCACAGCCGGCATGACCTGCTCCTACTACAATTACATCGTAATCAAATCTCATTCTAATACCATCTTTATTTCAGCATACAAAGATAGTTAGAAAAGAGATAGTTTCTTATGCGTGGTTTTGTCTTTTACACTATATAAATCAAAAATCCGCATCATTACGGAGGGGTATGCCTCTTCATGAAGCAAAAAAAATCCACGACAAAGCCATCTATTCAACAACTCTGCCATGGATTTCCACTTACCCATGCTAATCTTTTCAACCCTTTGACAGGTTACTTCAGCGGAACTACCCCCCTTTCGGTGGCCAACGAACTGCTCGACACAGTCGATTTACGTGTACAATAGTTAAATTCAGCCGAGCATTTGCCATCGTAAGAGAGCCACGTCAGCTTCAGTTTTACCGTCTTTCCATTGGTGTCTGGCAAGCCATTCAGTTTAAAAGCCACCAATCCATCAGCCCTTTTACCGGCCACATCACCCTTTGCATTGTGACGGAATTCCACCTCATAGGGATTTTCGGGGTTTTGATTCACGAGCAGATTGACAAAATGCGTTGTTCCTGAATAGCCAAAGTTCGTACGGAAGCGCAATGTCAAGTAGCCATCCTCGGCAATCGTCACCCAATCCTTGATGATATCGACAGGATCTGTACCATAATAGAGGTCGTTGTCTTTCTCCAATGGCAAGACTGTCGATTTCGTCAAGATACTATCTATCCAATTGACGTAGACAGTACGCGTATAATTGCCGACCGACTCCTCTCGGGTTTCATCATAATTAACCAGCGCACGCACCTCTTTCGATCCAAACGGAGAAGAGGTCATGTTCGATGGTTTCAGTGTCGTACTGTCATCCAATTGCAAATAGAACGAATCATCCCCAGTCGGCTTCACCGTAACCAATGCATTCGGCATCAACTTCGAATAATCATAGTTGATTACATCATCATCCAAACACGATTGCATGGTCGACATGCCCAACAAAAGGGCCGCCATCACTCCAAAAGTCTTCAACATCTTTTTCATTTCATTCTCTTTTATGATTTATTTCTATTGTATAGATTCAAAAAAGTGACTATTTGCTGCATAGAAAAGTGTTAAATACTTCGCCAAAAATCATGCCGATGTTTTTATAAAAAGCTCGGCATCATTTTCGAAAAAGTTCGGCAAGATTTTCTCAAAAAAACACGGATGCTTCTTTCTTAAAATAGCGGTGTGTTTTCGGAAAAACATTCATGTTTCTAAGCCAAAACAGCTTTGTTT
>CAVKMU010000084.1:0-6770 GCA_963657455.1 bacterium | reverse complement strand
CTTCGCGAAGCTGCTGCACGCTCTTCCAAATGCGATCCGATAGGTTAAGGCCGTTATCGGAACGGTTGATAAAAGCTTCCATGGCATCCGTGTTGCGCTCGTACCATGCAGCCACCTCTTTTGATTTGGATAGATCCCGGCCAAAGGTAGACGAGATGAACGCATCACATTCCTTGTTGGCCGCATCCCATTCAAGCTCTATCCCTTTTCTGATGGCAAAGGTAACAACCGATTGCAGTTCGCGGAAGATTTTCTCCGTCTCTTTCTGTTTCTTCACGCTCAGCGAATAAAAAGAAAACATCTCGCCTTGGCTCAATTCCGGCAGCGTCTTGTTCAGCTTCAGAATCTTGTCAATGGTATTGGCAAACGATTGTTTGACGGCTTGCTCATACGCCCCCGTCCTTCGGATCAGTGCTTCTCTCTTTGTCTCGATGTCGTTCTTTTTCTTCGCCATTGCCTTTAATCTTCGTTATACGATTGAGGGATGTTTCCCCACAAGTTGTTTTGCTGTTTCGATGCTTCTTCTCTCTCTTTTGCCAGCCGTTCGTTTTCGCGGTGTGAATCCTTGATCAGCGGATTCAGTTCGACGCCCGTCTCGGCCGACATGATGCCGCCGTCGATAGACTTGACGATGTTCTCGATGGAATCTGCAACATCTTCGCCAAACGGCTCTTGAAACTCATGAGCCACCCGAAGATTTTCGCATTGAGAATGCAGACTCACGTCAAGAACATTGCCGATGATGGCCGTGATCAGAGAAGCAGCCCTGTCCAACAATTCGTCGTGTGTCTCTTTCCGTCTTGCCGCCTTGATGTCTGCCAAAAGCATGACCGTACGCAACGCCTTGCCCGACAATGCAGAAAGCGACTTCAGGGTATCAAGCCCGATCTTGGGAGTGAATGTCTTTGAAAGGATTTGATCCTGCAGCCATTCTATTTCGTCTTTCTTCGATTGCGGCGCATTGTCCCACGTCAAGTAACGAGCCGCCTTGTCTACACCGTCTTTGTCGTTCGTTACAAGCAGTTTGGCGGCCTCTTTTTTCTCGGGCATGTTCTTGATTATCTCGGCCGACATGATTGCAATAGGATCGGCAAAATAGTCGTTTGTGTCTGCCGTACGTGAAGCAATGGCTTCCTCTCGGTAGATAAGATGTTCCACCCCGTGCCATTCCTTTTCTTGTTGGAACAGCAATACGGGGATCTTCCCGATGAAGTTGCTTTCTTCGTTGACCTCCCATCCGATAGACTGTTTCCGGCAGCGGTATATTACATCTTTGGTGTAGATGTCGAAGTTGTACACGATTTTATCGCCCGTCTCTTTGGTGTAATAGCCCCACGCGAAAGAGACCAGATTCTCGTATTGGTCGAAACGGGTATAGATCTCGTCTCCCTTGCTCTTTGCCAAAACGCGGATCTGCACATCGGGCTTCCCTTCTTCGTCCTTGTACACGCGAAACAGCATGGCACTTTCCGTTTCAGCCCCGGCAATACGTTTGCATTGACGGATCTTTGAATTGAACCGCGTCCGCTTGATAACTTCCAAATACTTGGCAAAGGCATCATCCGTTCCTTCCGACACCTGCAACCACTTGACCGGGCGACCGTACAGAAACACAAGCGCAATCTCGTTGATATAGACGGGATAGGGGATCGGAAGTTTCCACACGGGTTCTTTCCGTAGGAAATTGCCCTTCTTGTCGGTAACGATCTTGTCCTCACGCTTCATGATCTCATGCGTGAACGTGTTGTATTCACGCAGCGCATCGATTGCCCTGTCTTGGTGGGTTACCATCTTGTCCTTTGCGCCTGATATGTCTTTGGCCGCAAGCAGTTCTTCGAACTCCTGATTAGTGCCTGTTAGCGCATTCATGTAATTTTTAAAAAGATCCAAAAATATCATATCTGTCTGTTTTTAGTTTATATTCCGAACATGGATTTATCGAGAATGGTGTAATCTATGTCATCCTCTTCTTGATACAGGTCGTTGATGGCATAGCCGAGAATATCCACATACTCATCATGCGGCTGTGTCGGGAATCCGCATACCTCGTTGAGAAACTCCTCGTTCCATGACCCTTCGACAATACACACCCTTCCGCACTCGATACGGGCAGTTACCGCCATGAGGCGTACTTCCTTACTGTCGGTCGGTGTTGGTGTTTCCTTGACGTTGAGATTTGTAATTTCCTTGAGCATGTGCACCACAGAGATACCGTTGGCGCGCGGCTCGACATTGAGCTTGCTTTCCCGGCTTCCTTCGTGGGCGGAAATGTAGTTGGGAAGAAACCGAAGCAGGTCGGGCATCTCTTTCCACACCTTTTGAGCATCGTACAGGTAGATGGTGTTCCTGATTCTGCAAGCTGCCAAAATGCCGCTCGGATCGTTGTCCTGCTCCTTCTTTTTCTTGTTGTAGGCCGTATCGAGATAGAAGTGCATCGGCTCGTTGTATCTCAGTGCCTTGAATTCGGCCATCGGGATCGTTCTGAACCATCCGCGCTTGACGATGTTTCCGCCCTCGATGGTCGGGTGCTGCTGATACAATGCGGCAAATTCCCGAGGTGCTCTCTTCTGTTGCCGAAGCAGCTTTTCAAGTGAATGACGCGAACCCCACAACGGATCGCCCACATGACGCGGGCTGTTCAAAAACCCGTCATGCTCTTCCTCACACAATGCCGGAAGAGACAACACCGTCCACTCTTGCGGCTCTGCCTTGAGGATACGCCCCGCCAAATCATCCTCGTGCCACCGTGTCATGATGAACAGCTGCTTTGAATTGTTGTGCAGACGGGTAGACAATACCGTATTGTACCATTCCCATACACGTTGGCGATAGGTTACGCTGTTCGCCTCTGCCGCGTCCTTGACGGGATCGTCTATAATTGCAATGTCAACAGGTGTACCCGTCAATGAACCGCCGACGCCGACCGCCTTATAGAATCCTTTTCGGCCGACTGTCTCAAACATGCTGACCGTCCTCAGATACCCTTTTTTGTTCTCTTTTTCGGTCGTTCCGTTGAGGTAGGTGTTCGGGAAGATCTCTTGATACTCTTTGCTGTCTATCACTTTCTGAATGTGTCTCGAGAACTGTTCTGCAAGATCACTTGAATAAGAACAGCCGACAATCTTTAGATCGGGATTCCTGCCAAGTGCCCATGCCGGGAAATTACGTGAAATGATTTCACTTTTGCCCGTCTGTGGCGGCATGAACACCATGAGGTTTTTGATCTCTCCGTTCAGCAGTTTTTCACAATATAAGGTGATGATGCCATGAAACCATTCGGCTCTGTACATCGTGTTGATATAGGTCGTGAAAGCACAGAAATTGTCCATCGCCAAATCTTTCAGCACTTGACGCGCCCTGCTCCACGCCTCATCCACCTTATATGTGTTATTCTTGTCCATTCTTCACTCCCAAAAGCATCCGTTCAATGTCGATAACCTTTTCCTCTTTTGTCATATTGGCAGAGGCGGCATCCTGCTGGATATAGTTGACGTTTTCACGCAAAGAGAGATCCCGCGCTATGATTGTCGCACTGTACAAACCTACTACCGCGCCGTCGAACTTCACATCGTAACAATATTGCTCGATGCGGTCTTTCACCTGCTTGTATTGTTCGCCGTGTGTACCTTTTTCAAGCGTATACCACCACTGATGCGACATACCGAGCCACCTGACAACAAAATCCATGACCTTTGGCGGTCGCTGGTAACGTTCCGTACGGACATTGACTTCCATCGGCTCGCTTGTATTGTCTTGCGTGTCTTCTGCTCTTTGCCGCTTATACGATGTTTCGGTTTCGATTGGTGTATCCTTCAGATCTTGAATGTACAGGATAAACTCATCGGCTATCTGCCGAGGAGTATAAACGGGTTTTCTTCCGGCCTTTGACTTGATGAAGTCGAACAGCCGTTTTGGATCAGGATATAGTCTTGCCATATATTTTTTTATTAGATTGCAAAAAATTCACCCCCAACAATGTTATTTTCCACAAATATAGCTATTTATGCTTTTATAGGCACTATTTTTCAGGTGAAAAAAACATCGTTTTTTGCTGATTATGAGAGAGAAAAACGGCTTTATCCTAAAAATAATCGGTCAAATTGTTTGCCAATATGGAAACATTTATTATTTTTGCCCATGAAATGATGTAAGTAAATGACACAAAGAGTAATAAGGCTGATAATGAGTGAAGAGGCTAAATCATTCGTTAGAGAACAGCCCGAAAAAGCAAGAGCGAAAATAACATACAACATCCGTAGGCTCGAAAGCGGAGTCATGGATAAAGTGCTATTTAAGAAATTAGGAGGTACTGAAATTTGGGAGCTGAGGACGCTTTTTAACGGCATGTGTTATCGACTTTTTGCTTTTTGGGATACACAAAGCGAAACTTTGGTTGTAGCAACTCATGGAATAGTCAAAAAGACGCAGAAAACGCCTGAAAAGGAGATAGCAAAAGCTGAAGCGATAAGGAAAGAGTATTTTAACGATAAAAGGTAAAAATATGGCTAAGATGAAATTCACCCCTGCCGATGATCTGATAGATGAGGTTTGGGGAAAGGTCGGCACTCCCGAAAGGGATGCTATGGAAGCCCGACTTAAAGAAGAGGTACAAGCTTACTATGTTGGTGAAGCTATAAAGAGAGCGCGTCTCCAACAAAACCTCACACAAGAGGAGCTTGGCGAAAAAGTTGGCGTGAAACGTGCGCAAATCTGCAAGCTGGAGAGCGGTAAAAGTTCTATAACACTCTCCACAATGAGCCGGGTATTTCAAGCTTTGGGAATCCGTTCCGCCACGCTTGATTTGGGGGCAAATGGCAAAGTCGCCTTGTGGTAATATAAAATATCGATAACGGAGGAGGGGTGTTTCGTGTTCCCTCCTCTGTTTTGTCTTAACGCCGATACATCGATCCTTTGCCCGTCAGCAGCCAGCGTGACGATACGCCATAGTTGCGGATCAGGGGAAGCAGCCAGCCTACTTCGAAATAACCGCGACCGAGGTCTTTGCGCTGGGTATAGAAATGCCGTTTGTCGATGTTGGATTCGGCACAGAAAGAGGTCGTGTTCTTTATCAACCCCTTGTCAAGCGATGTTTGAAATGCCAGGAAAAACCGCTCCATGATGGCAATTGTGTCTTCATTGTAAACTCTTCTTCTGCTCATGTCATTGTTTTTTATTCGTTTATGTATTCAAGAATTACCAAATCGGTAATTTCAGACAGCTTAATATAGAGGGATTTTGCAAGTATTAACAAATCATCGCTCTCGCTTAATCCCCCCCTTTTGTGGTCTTACGAAAAGGATCACTGCCCGTTCACATAATCGATCACCCTCCTGTTCGCCTCATCCACCTTTCGGTTATCGAACTTGATATAGACGCTTGTCACATCGTTTACCGAATGCGATAAGGCGTGTGCAATGGTCTCTTTCGGTATGTCCATCCCGGCCGCAATGGTAGCCCATGTGTGGCGCGCCCAATAGGTAGAGATGTCCGGGTAGGTAGTGCCGCCGTCGTCTACTTTGATTCTCTTCAAGAACCGATTGGCGCATTTGGAGAATATGCTGTAATCAGAAATGCCGTCCATGATATTAAGCAGCCATTCACCTTTGCCCTTGTATTTCTCGATTATCGACATGGCTTCAGGTTCTACATTGACCGAAACCAGCTTGTGTGTTTTCTGCCTGTAGTACTCGATCCGGCCGTTATGCAGATCCGTTTTCTTCAACAGGCACAGATCACCTATATTGATCCCTAAAAGATAGAACGACAGCATGAATATATCCCGGCAACGGGCGTGGATACCTACGGCATCGGCATCCCTCAACAACCGAAGCTGCTCAACCGTCAGGCATCTCTTTCTCGTCTCCTCTTTTTTGATCCGGAATTTTCTGAATGGATAGTTTGTTGTTTCCCCGTCGTCTATGGCTTGGTTGAACACGGCTTTCAGTTTCGACAACATAAGAAACTTTGAGTTGATTGCCACCCGTTCCGACAGCCACCCGTCGAACCTCTCCAGCCAATGTTTGTCGATTGAGTCGAATGTGCAATCAGGATCAAACGCCGCCACTTTGTTTTTCGCGTTCATGTATGTTACGGCCGTGTTCTTCTTCGTCTTTGTGGCTATCACCTTGTCGAAGTAGGCAAGCACATTCATTTTCGGCCGTTCCTTTCCGAACAACACACATTCAAGATGTGCTCTGTATTCCTTGTCGGTTTTAGGGAGCATGCCGATGCTCTGAAGCCTCATATATTCGTTTTCCGCGTCGCTCAGCAATTTCCGCAAGATGGCATTCTTCGTCTTGTAATGTTTGTCATTCTTGTTCAAAATCCCGTTTTCGCCCCATGCTTCTATCGTGGTGAAGAGGTTCGTCGACATCAAAAACTTGCCCTTGTGCCTTACATACAGCTTTATCGGATACGTTCCGTCCGCTTTGGCTACTCTCTTATCCAAGTAAAGTTTTTCGTTCATGACCATTCAATTTAAGGGGTTGATAATTGCACATTACTTGCACCGACATTGCACCTTGCACTGCAATTTGCACCAAATATACAAAAAGATTTATCCGTTTTTGCCTACTTTTGCCCACTTTTTTTACTTCTTTCGTCTTCATTTCCATTACCTTGTTTTTGTTAATACTATGATTATCAGTACTTTACAAAGTAAAATCCTTGTTGTTTGGGCAGTTTCTCCCTAAAATAGAGTACAGACATTCCAAAGTCACGTGTGTTGAATAGCCTTAAATGCTTTTCGTCAACGATTTTGGGCTTATAGC
>CAVKMU010000083.1:0-7188 GCA_963657455.1 bacterium | reverse complement strand
ATTAATTTTGTTGCAAAGATACAACAAAGAAACGAAAGCGTATGCGAAATGTCAATCGAATGGTTCACGATAAAAAACAAGAAGGGAACCCGTTATAATAGTCACGGCCTAAGCTCGCAATGAAGTACGAAACAAGAAGGAAATGCCCGGCGCAAGAGAACTTCTTTCCGTAAAAGAAGCAGCCGCCCGGGCCTGGTGCTGCCCGAACAGATGTACGCATTACCGCCCAATTGTCATGCAGAACTTCAACGAGTGGTTTGCCAACTGCACACTTGAAACCATCCGCAAGAACCTACGCACAACAACCGGGCGTCGCAAGATTGAAATCTGTGAGAAGTTGCTATGATTGAGATGTTATTTCAACCGAATTCGATACATAAAGGTTGAAATGATATCTTTTTCACCTTATCATTTCAGTGTCGACATATCAATCACATATCTGAATTTCACTTCTCCGGCGGCTACTTTGCGATAGGCTTCATCCACGGCAGCGCCATCGGCAGGGATGACCTCCACTTCGGGATAGATGTTGTGGGCCACAGAATAATCCACCATCTCCTGCGTTTCCTTTATGCCACCGATAAGCGATCCGTAAATCTTGCGGTTGGCCATATAGGGCAGAATCCCAATACTGATGGAAGGAGAGTCTTTGTTGGCGGGCAAACCTACGATAGCAAGTTCTCCGTTCTTTTTCAGCATGGAGAGATACATCAATGGTTCGTAGTGAGCCGGAATGGTGCTGATGATGAAGTCCTGCGTGTTGTTCAACCCCTTCCATTCCTCGGGATTGTTCACATTCACATAACGGACGGCCCCCATACGCAGTGCATCCTCACGTTTCTGCTCAGAGATGTCGAAGACGGTCACCTCGGCTCCCAGCGAAACGGCATATTTAACAGCGATATGTCCCAGTCCGCCAAAACCTGCCACACCTACATGGTCGCCTTTCTTCACGTTGCTGAAACGAATGGGCGAATAGGTGGTGATTCCGGCACAAAGCAACGGGGCGATGCGTTTCAGGTCGGCACCTTGTGGAATCTTTACCACAAAATGCTCGTCGACAACGATGTTGTTGGAATATCCGCCCATTGTGGTTTCGTTGTCATGGAACACGTCGCGCGAGTTGTAGGTATAAACGGTCTTTCGCTCATCGCAGAACATCTCCTCGCCTCCCTTGCAGTGTCCGCACTCGCCGCATGAGTTGACCATCGTGCCCACGCCGGCGAGGTCACCTACTTTGAACTTCGTTACATTTTTGCCAACGGCAACCACTCGCCCGGCTATCTCATGCCCCGGCACCATCGGATAGCTTCCCGGAACCCAATCTCCATGCACTTGGTGAAGGTCGCTGTGGCAAATGCCGGAATAGAGAATCTCTACCAGTACATCGTTGTCGCCCAGGGAATGACGGGTGAACTCATACTTATGGAACTTGCCGGTAGCAGAATCTACCGCAAGACCTTTCGATGCAATACGCCCACTTTGGGCAAAGGCACCACTCGACATCATGATGCCGGTCATGGCTAATAGGATACTAAGTTTCATTTTTAGAGTGTTTATTGTAGAGAGTTTTTATTCGCTTTCTGCCGGAAACAAATGGGGAAGCAGGAGATAGAGATAATCCGTCACCCAGTCGTAGTTGTGTTGCCCGCCCCGGGCAAGGAGGAGACAGAGGTTACCGTTGGACGGGCGGTAGTCGTAGACGAACATGTCCGTGCGTCGTCGCATCGCCTCGATGTGGGTATGCAGCGGATAGGCCACATCGTTTGTTCCCGTGGCGGCATAGACGAAGAAATCATCTTTTCCATAGCCTTGCTCTGTGACGCTCTTTTTGAGAAGTTCGGCTGTAGCGTCAGCAACATCCGCTCCGGCTTCGTTTGCCAAAGCCCAACAGGTTCCGCTGATAGGGATAAAGGTATGAAAATAAGCCAGATTGTACTGAAACATATTCCATGTGGTGGTTCCTCCCATGGAGAATCCACTGAAAGCACGGTGATCGCGGGCGGCAATCAGGTCTTCCGCCGATGTGCTACGTGAATAGGTGGAATACTTTCCCTCAATGGCTGGTATCAAGTCTTCACGCACTTCTTTCGGGAACTTGATCCAATTGTCCGTCGTGTAATAGTCGGTGATGGTTGGAGTGACTATAATCATCGGGCGCATTCTCCCATCAGCGATGAGATGGTCCACTACGTTTTGCAACTTGCGCCCCCCCACCGTACCTTCAAGAATGGTGCGTATGTTACCATAAAAGCCATGCATCAAGTAGAGCACGTCATACGGCTTACTGCTGTCATAGCCATAAGGCAGGTACACGCGGCACTGCTTGCTGTAAGCGTTACCATTGTCATCGTGTGCAGTGTAGTCAAACGTCTCTACGGTACCTGGCTGAGCGCAGGCGGAACGGTAGGCGGTCGGCGTTGCCTGATAAACGGGCGTGCCGGTCAATGTCTCCTCAGTCGCGTTGGAGTTCTCTCCGGAAAAACTATCATCGGCCTGCGAAGAACATGCTACCAGTGTATTGGTACATAATCCCGCTGCCAATATGAATAAAATAGTTCTTGTCCTCATTGTTGTTGTCTTTATCGTAATCTGGTACAAAGTTACAAAGAGGGCATTTATGATTGTTTGCGGTGAAGCTCAATTGTTTTTACTGACAAGCTCAATTGACTATGCAAATATTCGAATCAATTTATTACTTTTGCATACACAAAGGGAAAAGACGAATGGAAGAACGTGAAATCATCAACTACTCAGGCATCATCCTGTCGCATATCCACCGGGGCAACTGCAAGTGCAGCTTCAGCGTGGGCGAGCATGCGCTCATCTACCTGCATAGCGGCATATTGGAAATAGATGGGCATGGGAAGAGGGTAAGGTTGTCGCCCGGCGAATGTGTGTTTGTAAGGAAAGACCACCGGGTGACACTCAACAAATACGCAGGCGGGACAGAGAATCCATATCAATCAATCGCCCTCGCTTTCAATAGAAAATTCTTGTTGGACTTTTACCGAAACCTCTCTCCGGATAGTATTCCGCAGCATGCTCGCCGTAGCCATAAAAGCCTGATGGAGATTCCCTCACGCCCCGATGTCGTGAGCCTGTTCCAGTCGTTGAAACCCTATTTCCGAACCCACGAGGAACCCGACCGCGAGTGGATAGACATGAAACTGCATGAAGGATTGAAGTGTGTACTGAAGACGGACTCCAACGTATATGCCTCCCTATTTGATTTTGCCGAACCATGGAAGATAGACCTGATGGCATTCATGAACGACAACTACATGTACGACCTGAGCATGGAGGAACTTGCCAACTACACAGGGCGCAGTCTGTCTACCTTCAAACGGGATTTCAAGAAGCTGACAAACACCACACCGCAGAAATGGCTCATCGACAAGCGTCTCACGGAAGCCCACCGCATGCTCTCATTGCAAAGTAACCGTAAAATACAAGAAGTGATGACCCGTGTTGGATTTTCCAACCTCTCTTTCTTCTCTCGCGCTTATAAGGAAAAATTCGGGTATTCTCCGGCAAATACGGAGTCGGAGGATCTTCTATAGATGCTCTTTCCATCCACCCCGATTCTATAGGTAAGTTTATTTTACCTTGTTGAACGAAATGGAAGCCATCTCCGGATTTTTGACACAGCCTCCATAAGCCTTACTTGCTTAAATCAGTTTCTCTATCCACGCCATCAGCACGCCGACGGCACAGTCTTGTTCTTCTTTGGTCTGCCCCCTCAATGGTGGAACATTAGAGTGCCATATTATCCTTGTTTGCTATGATGAGCACTATTCGTTCCTTCTTCTCCGACACTTCAAATCCTTGCAGTTATTCACACATTCCACCTATACCGACGAGACGCGACATGAAGTTTGTCGGAACAATCATCATACATTCATTCCGGCAAGCCATCGGCATCATCTAATCGCATGAAAAAAGATGCTGGTTGCATGAAAAATAAAACACAATAACAATACCTCGTAAACGAGGAGGCGTGGTTGAGAAAATCTTCACTCCTAAGGAGATCAAGATTCATGCGGAGCAAATACTGAAGCACGTCAACAAACAGCATTCCCCTCCCTCCGCGATTAATTTTGTTGCAAAGATACAATTTTAAAATTATTTTGTATATTTGTTCCTCAAACGAAACGAACAGAGCAAGATGAAGAACGTAAAGATTTTCTCAAAGGACTGGCTTTCACTCCATCCTTACATGCAAAGCACCTCGGTAGATGCTTACTATACGAACATTGCCAACCGCATATACGATATACTTGCCGCCACGGAACTGACCAACTCCTTCCAAGGGGATGAGGCAAAGCAGATCGCCATCCGCATGGCCGGCTACTACGAAGACGTGATCTCGCACACCAACATCTGGCGGTCGTTCATCACCGAATTCAAAAAGCACTACGGCCACTACCTGCCCTTCTACGAGACGAGCGACCATTACTACGAAGACGAGGCCAATCTGGAGGATGTCCGCTTCCTGTTGTGGCACTTCACCCAGCAGTATCACGGATGGCGCAAGGGCACCTTCGTCAATCCGGACAACCCCACGAACCAGGCAGCGGCCAACATGATCTACAAGATCTTCTGCGACGAATGGACCGCAGCCCCCGAAAACGAGCGCATGCAGCAACTCTTCAGCAAGGAGACACGCTATGACGACCCGAAGAAATATAACGAACTGCTCTACTGGTTCCACTATCACTCCTATTGGGTGACGGACACGAACGACGAACTGACCGAGACCACCAAGGCCTATTGGGAAAAGAACCGCTCGCAGGCCAACCATGCCGACGTCATGGCCATCCACAACCTGCTGGCCCACGTCAGCCGGCTCCCCTTCATGGGATACACCTCGCCCAAGTGGCTCGCGCTCATCATCCCGGCCGACCATCCCGACTATGCGGTCTTCCTCCAGGCGGCCGACGAATCGATGGCATTTGTCGACCCCGAAGAGAAGAAACGCCGCGAAGCCGTGCAGGCCGACTACGAGAAGTTCAAGGCCGCCTATCCCGACGACCTGATCCTCTATATGAAGAGCGAGCAGGAGTTCTATGATCTGCTGACCGAAAAGATCGGCATGCACTTCCCCGAAGGAGCCCCGCGCCCCGGCGAACGCCGCTTCGGTGTCTACGCCTCGCCCGAGGATGGCATCCAGCTCCTGACGCTCGACATCGAATGTATCAAGGACGAGAAGAACCCGTTCTACGACGAAGAGCATGCCCGAAAGGCGGCCCTCGGCTTCTTCATCGTCAAGCACTGCAGCAGCAGTCTCCTGATCGAGATGGTGAAGCGCGGCATGCTGCCCGACGCGCAGACCAAGAGCCTGATCGGGACCGACCGCGGCAAGTCGATCATCCAGGACAACTGGCAGTTCCTGATCGAATATTTCCACAAAGAGTGTGTAGCCTAACCGATACGAAAAAAGAAGGGAGTCCGGCATCGGGCTCCCTTTTCTGTATCACAACGGGCAGGGTCAATCAAATCTGAATATACTTGTCGCGGCGGAACTTGAACCAGTTGATCAGCTCGTTGATGCCGTAGACCAGGATCACGATGCCGAAGATCATCAGCGTGTCCTCGATCACCTCCATCGGATAGAGCAGGATGAAGAGACCCGCCAGGAAGATCAACACCGGCAAGAGGTAATAGCCGAAAGAGACCTTGCAGTAGCGACGCGCCGAGAAGAGCGTCACGATCTGCTCGACCCCCGCTATCAGCAGCACAGCCCCCAGCACATACATCAGCAGGTTGACGAAAAATCCGGGCATCAGGATCAGCCAACCGCCCAACAGGACGCTGCCGATACCGGCCGCCGGGAAGATACGCGCCACCGCATCGCCGCCCTTGTCGTGCATGAAGTAACCGACAATGGCAAAAATGCCCGGCACAAGGAAGCCCACTCCTATCACCATAATAATATACAAGACCGCTGCGGCGGGCCAGGCAACCAGCACTCCCCCCAACACGATGGCCAGGAGCGCCCGCAAGATGGTACCGTTAAAATGTTTCATACGTTTCGCCTTTTTCTTTTATTCCCGGCAAATGTACAAAATCCGGGGATAAGAACCTTTATATAAAAGACGTTTTTAAACTAAATAGATAAAACAAGACCATAATATCCATGCCGCTTGCTACCGCTTTCGTTTGAGCTTCGTCTCAGGACATATTCTGCTAATGCCTCGGACTTGATATACTTAAGTTTCACCATAAAAAGGCACCGATTTTTGCTGAACCAGAGGCATTGCAAAACTTCTTTTTGGTATTCTTTAACACGAAGGAAACATGTTTTTACGGCAGTCCGCTAAACAAAAATATAAAACAATCTGTAGATTGCTCACCGTATGCAGAGTGAATAACTTCCTCGCCCAGCGAACAATCGTGTGATTGCTTTGCAGAAGATAGGTAAAAGACACCAAATTGGAAAGAGGGAATAAAAGAATGGCTGCAGGGTAGCGTTGATGCTTTCTTACTGTCGATTCTTGTAATAATCATATTCCTCTATTAAGCCATATTTTCCAATGCCCAAGATCTTTCCTCTGAAATGTCATTTAGCTTCTTCAGTTTGTCAAGAAAGTGCCGGTCGCGGGAAGATATTTCGCCCTTTGATATTATCTCACGGTATTCATCAAGATATTCCTGCTCTGCTTCTGTCAATTTATAATGTCGTTCTATCTCATCTGCTCTCTGCTCGGATATGCCGAGTTTTACACGTAACTTGTCAATTAGTTTACGTTCGCGTGTGGAGATTTCTCCATACTCAAGAAAATCTTTCAGTTCTTGAGAATACTCAACGTCTTCATTCGAAAGAGTAGCAATAAATTCACCTTCCTTCATCCCGTAGTAGATAGAATTAGGTAATTCACAAGTCAAAACATCAATTCCTATGCCAACAAACTCGCCACTCACTGTGATTTCATTCGATTGTCCATTCCATTCAATCCATGTAACATTGGCTGAATATCTGACGCCGTTATTGTTTTCATCCAAACCACCAAGTAAGATCGTATCGCCAACACTTAGGCTTCCTGATTTAACAAAACCGAATACGGCACTTAGATTTTCTTTCGGATCATAAAATAATGTTACAGTGTCCAACAAAAAATCGCTTTCTTTGTGGTCGATTTCCATAAAATCATCAAGAGATTGCCATGTATTTGTATCAAATGAGAT
>CAVKMU010000082.1:0-7335 GCA_963657455.1 bacterium | reverse complement strand
CAATGAGAAACCTCTCTCCTAAACCACGAAAAAAGCTTTTTGTATTCATGAAAATTGTTAACTTTGCAAACTAAAAAGCATTTCCATAAATCATGATGAAAGAAGACAATCCGGTATATGCCAAGAATACGTTAGAATTCGTAACGGTTGCATTGGAGTATTGTAACTTCGTCGAAGGAGTGGCCAATATGAGCACTTTTTCATTTGTCGACAAGGCTACAAAGATCCTGCCATTGCTCTATCTGAAGGCTTCCTTACTGCCCGAAGTGGAGTCGGACGGCATATTTGAGCCGGAACAATATGTGACGGAGGCGATGTATGACTCGGTTCGGGCTGCAGTAGCGGCATCATTGGCCGACAAAGACAGCTATTTGGATACGTTCCATGCCGACATGAAGTATAGCGAGACTCCGATTGTTGCCTTCATTTCAGAGAATATGGCTGATGTCTTTCAAGATGTGGGAAACTTTGTGGCTCTTTTTCGCGAAGGAAACGAGGTGGTGATGCGCGAGGCAATCGTGCTTTGCTATCGCAACTTTTGCGATTATTGGGGACAGCCGTTGCTCAATGCCCTCAAAGCGTTGCACAACTTGAGGTATGCTGATGATGAACTTAAGGATGAAGAATCAAATGATTACGACATATGAACATTCCATAACGAAGGAAGCTATAGCGCTCTTGCCGGTTGAACAATACCCGGGCCGGATTTTTGTGTTGACCACCGTGGCAGAGGCCGATCGGGCAGTTTCTTATCTGCAGAAGTTCTCGATGTTGGGCATTGATACCGAGACTCGCCCCAGCTTCAGGAAGGGACAATCGTATAAGGTGTCACTGCTGCAAGTGTCGACGGACGATACCTGTTTCCTGTTCCGCCTCAACCATATGGGCTTTCCGGCATCGATCTCGCGGCTTTTTGCCAACAATGAGATTATGAAGATCGGACTATCGTTGCGCGATGACTTCAATGCAATGCATAAACGTGCTGACATTCAGCCGCAAAACTGTGTTGATCTGCAGAACGTAGTGGGCGATTTCGGTATTGAAGAAGCCAGCTTGCAGAAGATTTATGCTATTCTCTTTCAGAAAAAGATCTCGAAAGGGCAAC
Source organism: bacterium (assembly GCA_963657455.1). Taxonomy (GTDB): domain Bacteria; phylum Bacteroidota; class Bacteroidia; order Bacteroidales; family Tannerellaceae; genus Parabacteroides. Next base: position 6,230 of record CAVKMU010000082.1, on the reverse strand, counting down.
GGCTTACCAACTGGGAAGCCGACATATTGACCGATTCACAGAAACGCTATGCCGCCTTGGACGCATGGGCTTGTCTGCAGATCTACAAACAATTGAACAATATAGGATAATTATCATAAATGAGTTATTGTAAAATATATTTGAAGCCGAAGAAGGAGGAGTCGCTGTTGCGCTTTCATCCGTGGGTGTTTTCCGGTGCGATCCAAAGCATGGATCAGCAACCGGAAGAGGGCGATTTGGTAGAAGTCTACAGTGCGGGCAACCGTTTTCTGGCCATCGGCCACTATCAGGTGGGGAGCATTGCCGTGCGGGTACTGTCGTTCGAGAAGCGTCCGATTGATCATGCGTTTTGGGTTGAGCGCATCGGCATAGCTTATCGCTTGCGTTGTATGCTTGGATTGGCAAATCGTCCGGACAACAATACGTTTCGTCTGATTCATGGCGAGGGCGATTCTCTGCCCGGACTGGTGGTTGATATGTATGCCAATACGGTTGTGATGCAAGCCCATTCGGTAGGTATGCACAAATATCGTATGGAGATTGCTGCCGCCTTGAAGGAGGTGATTGGCGACAAACTGCAGAGTATCTACTACAAGTCGGAAACGACCTTGCCCTATAAAGCCGACCTCGACAGTGAAAATGGCTATCTGTTGGGTCACGATGTCGATGATATTGCCTTGGAGAACGGCTTGAAGTTTTGCGTCGACTGGCAAAAAGGACAGAAAACCGGATTCTTTGTCGACCAACGTGAGAACCGAAAACTGTTGGAGCAATATGCTAAGGATCGTTCGGTGCTGAATATGTTCTGTTATACAGGAGGCTTTTCGTTCTATGCTATGCGTGGAGGTGCAAAATTGGTGCATTCAGTCGACAGCTCAGCCAAAGCCATTGCTTTGACAAACCGCAATGTCGAATTGAATTTCCCCGGTGATCCTCGTCATCAAGCCTTTGCTGAAGATGCTTTCAAGTACTTGGAACGGATGGGCGATAACTACGATCTGATCATTCTCGACCCACCGGCTTTCGCAAAGCATAAGGACGTATTGCGAAATGCCTTGCAGGGATACCGCAAACTCAACGCCATTGCATTCGAAAAGATCAAGCCGGGCGGCATTCTGTTCACCTTCTCTTGCTCGCAGGTTGTCAGCAAAGAAAATTTCCGCTTGGCGGTATTCAGCGCAGCAGCCCAGTCGAAGCGCAACGTTCGCATCTTGCATCAGTTGACGCAACCCGCTGATCATCCTGTCAACATCTACCATCCTGAGGGAGAATACCTGAAAGGTTTGGTACTTTATGTCGAATAATAGGTGATATGATCATAAGAAAAGGTCTTTTTCTTGCCCTTTATGTGGGGAGAAGAAAAAGACCTTTTTTTCTGTTTTATGCTGAACTTATTGCACGAAACTAATCGAAAGAGACAACGACTGTCGTAATACTTTTGGCAGGAAGTTCGCCTTTCAGTTGTTGGTTGTCGATAGTGAAAGCATTGACAGACGCCAACGATTCCTGTTCGGATGTGCGATAGACGGTTGCTTTTCCCATAGTATTCTTCCCTAATTGCTTGAGATCTATCTGAACTTGCTCTGAAGCGTCGGCCGTGTTGAGCAATACGAGGACGTATTGTTTCTTGTCTGCGCTTTGCGCTGCCAATGTATGTGCATCTGGTGTCCCGATGATTTGATACCCTTCACGAATAAATCGGCTGAATTGTTGGCGAACAAAGAAGCTTTTTGCCCGTTGGTATTCTGCTTTGGCAAAGCTTCCGATTACCATTGCCCAGCGCCCGTCTCCTTCGTCGACGTATTGCCAATCCAACCATGCCGATGGTTGCAGATGACGGATGTCATCGATTGTTTTTTGTGCCAGGTTCAAATCGGCAGTGAACCCGGAGCCTTCTCCGCCACCCACTTCACTCATCCACATCGGTTTGCCGGCCTCCGTTGTCAGTTCATGGTAGCGGTCGCGACTTTCATTGTCGGCCGAGTAAGTATGCGTGTTGAATTGTCCTACCAAATCAAGTACATTCTCTTTTTTATAATACTTAATGGCTTCGACAGCATGCTTCACAGCGGTTTCGTCGCTGGCCGAGATGATGGTTTTCAGTCCAGACGCTTTGAGGATAGGGGAGAGGACTTTTAAAAAAGCCACTTGAGAGGCGAGGTCAAAATGGCAACCCTCTTGGCTTCCGTTGGCATACCAATAGCTGGTCAATGGCTCATTGAATGGCTCGAGCGTATAGAATTCGATGCCATAATGCTCTTTGTAATGTTTGCAGACATCCACCAAATAGTGGGCAAACTCCTCGTAGTATTCAGGTCGGAGATTATCTTTCGAAGCATCTTCATGCCCGGCGCAGCAACCGCTGTAGGTCATATAGAAGGGAGCCGAATTGCTGAAAGCTTCGAAAATGGCATCAGGCCGTTTCTCTTTTATCTTGAGCATGATCTTCCGTTGTGCAGCATCTCTGTCCCAATGGTAGGTATCGTCGGTGGCATCTTTGAATCCTTCCATCTCAGCACGCAAGCCCTTTCCGCCTTTGGCTCCCATGTGATGTGGGGTGCAATGGCGGTTTTGCGGATCTTCTCCGCCACCAATATTATATCGGAAGATACGAAAATTCAATTGATCGGGACTGACAAGCCAATCTATGATCTCGTCTATGGCTTGATCACTCCATTTTCCGCACTCGTTGGCCCACCAACAAAGGGAGACCCCCCATCCGTCGAAGCTTTCCTTTGCCGAAGAAGGGTCGAGAGTAAATGCTCGTACGGCTTCTTGCTCGGTGGTTGTCATGCGGTTGGTGGTACTATTTCCCGTTGCCATGACCGAGAGCGGAAAAGAGAAAGCCAATAGGATGGTCCATAGTTGAAACATTCGTGTTTTCATATCGTATAACTTTAAAATATGCTAAATGCAAATATACGAAAAATATTATTGTATTTCCATCTCTAACGAGTGCTGTTTTTTTGTTACTTTTGCCTTCTCATTGGAGTTAATATGTCAAAATGATATACATTTTTCTGCAATGAGACAAAAACTAAAAAACACAACCGATGTTAACGCAGATTATAAACGGTAAGATTCTTACCCCGCAGGGCTGGCTTAAGGATGGCTCTGTTTTGATCCAAGACAACAAAATCTTGGAAGTAACCAATTGCGATCTTGCAGTAGTAGGAGCAAAACTGATTGATGCCAAAGGGATGTATATTGTACCGGGTGGTATAGAAATTCACTCTCACGGTGCAGGTGGTCGCGATTTTATGGAAGGAACGGAAGAGGCTTTCCGTGTTGCCGTACAGACACATCAGAAGTATGGTACGACTTCTATCTTTCCTACTCTCTCTTCTTCGACGATTCCGATGATTCGTGCTGCTGCAGAAACTACTGAAAAGTTGATGGCTGAGCCTAATTCCCCGGTCTTGGGTCTTCACTTGGAAGGTCACTATTTCAACAAGAAGATGGCAGGTGCTCAGATTCCTGAATGGATCAAGGATCCTGATCCTGAAGAGTACATTCCATTGTTGGAGGAAACACATTGCATCAAGCGCTGGGATGCTGCCCCTGAATTGCCGGGTGCTATCCAGTTCGGTAAGTATGTTTCATCAAAAGGTGTGCTGGTGGCAGTCGGTCATACGCAAGCTGAATATGAAGATATCCGCACGGCTTACGAAGTGGGCTACAAACATGCCACTCACTTCTACAATGCCATGCCCGGTTTCCACAAGCGTCGTGAATATAAGTATGAGGGAACGGTTGAAAGTATTTACTTGATCGACGACATGACAGTCGAGGTTGTTGCCGACGGTATCCATGTTCCTCCTACGATCTTGCGCTTGGTTTACAAAATCAAAGGAGTAGAGCGCACGTGCTTGATTACCGATTCGTTGGCATGTACGGCCACTGATGCCAAAACTGCTTTCGATCCACGTGTCATTATCGAGGACGGCGTATGTAAGTTGTCCGACCGTTCAGCATTGGCGGGAAGTATTGCTACGATGGACCGCTTGATTCGTACAATGGTACAGAAAGCAGACATTCCATTGGCCGATGCTATCCGCATGTCTTCCGAAACGCCGGCCCGAATCATGGGCGTTTATGATCGCAAAGGCTCTTTGCAACGTGGCAAGGATGCTGATATTGTGGTTTACGACCGCTCATTGAATGTCCGCGCCGTTTGGTGTATGGGCCGTTTGGTGGAAGGAACCAATACATTGTTTTAATAGAACCTTTAAAATATGAAACCTATGTTGACTCAAATAATCAATGGCCGTATCCTTACTCCACAAGGATGGCTGACAGACGGTTCGGTTTTGATCAGCGACGGCAAGATATTGGAGGTCACCAATAGTGACCTTGCCGTTATTGGAGCCAAAGTAATTGATGCCCGTGGCATGTATGTTTTGCCGGGCTTTGTGGCGATGCATGTTCATGGTGGTGGAGGCCATGATTTCAAAGAAGGAACCGACGAGGCTTTTCGGGCGGCAGTGAATGCGCACTTGGTGCATGGGGCGACGACTATCTTCCCGACCATCTCGGCCGCATCTTTTAGCGAAATCTTGAAAGCGGCCGATGTTTGCGAGGCAATGATGGCAGAAGAGAATCCTGTCGTGGCCGGTTTGCATCTTGAGGGGCCTTATTTGAATCCGAAAATGGCCGGAGCACTGTTTGCCGACTCTATAAAAATGGTGGACAAGGCGGCATATCATCTTTTGTTGGAGAAGACGCATTGCATTAAACGTTGGGACATCAGCCCGGAAGTGGAAGATGCTATGGAGTTTGCTCACTACATCAAGTCGAGAGGAATCATGCTGGCCGTGACGCATACCGAGGCGGAATTCGATCTGATTCGTACGGCTTATGCAGCAGGATTTACGCATGCCGCCCATTTTTATAATGCGATGCCAGGTTTCCACAAGCGTCGAGAATATAAATATGAGGGGACGGTCGAGAGCGTTTATTTGATCGACGACATGACTGTCGAGGTGATTGCCGATGGTGTGCACCTTCCGGCTACGATCTTGAAGCTTGTCTACAAGTTGAAAGGTGTCGAGCGGACATGTCTTGTGACCGATGCGGTGGCTTATGCGGCGTGTGAAAATCCTGAACCGGATCCGCGTTTCATCTTGGAAGATGGCGTTTGCAAGCTGAAGGATCACTCATCGTTGGCAGGAAGTTTGGCCACTATGGACACCCTGGTGCAGACAATGGTGCAGAAAGCAGAAATCCCATTGGAAGATGCTGTTCGGATGGCTGCTGAAACGCCGGCTCGCTTGATCGGCGTGGCTGACCGTAAAGGAACATTGGCTAAGGGAAAAGATGCAGATATCATCGTGATGGATCGTGATTTGAATGTTCGGGGCGTTTGGAAGAATGGCGTAGCTGTTTCGGAGGCCAACAAGTTGAACTGATATCCGATTCGGAATATATATTGAAGGGGTAAAAGAGATTTTTTCTCTCTTTTGCCCCTTTAATGTGTAATAAAAGTTAAATTCGAAAAGAAATATGCTATATATGTATGTTGTATAACATAAAAGATATATATTTGCACTGTGTTTTTCATGGTATTAGATTTAAGGTTAACAATGGAGATTGGTTGTCGTGATGACAACCTTTTTCTTTTTATGGACATCCCTTCTTGAATCCTTGTTTTTGAATAGTAGAAAACCATAAATGATCCATTCCTATACATGACAGAAAACAGAAAACTCACATGAATGATTCTATACTATTTTGCACAGACAACTCGTATTGAAATTTTAGACTGTTCCTCTGTTTCAGAAAAGTTTTTCGGCATCAAACTGGAGTTTACTCCCGAGCGAACTCCAGTTTTGTCCCGAATGAACCGGAGTTTACTCCGCATGAAACTGCAATTCATTCGGGAGAAACTTTTCCGGGCATCGGCATGATTGAATGAAATGTATGGTGCATTTTGGAAAAAGATGAAAGCCTTTTTTTGTTTTTTCCGTAGGGAATTAATGAAAAAATGCTTCGATTGGAATTTATTTTCTTGACGGAAACTTCTTGATATATTGTGAGTTGGGTGGCAAAATGCAAGGAAAACCTACTTTCCGTGAAATAAAAAGTGGGGGAAACTATTGCAGATTTAAAAATAATCACTACCTTTGCATCGCATTTGAGAGATAATGCAACTGAAAAGTCTTGAAAAATGTAATGATTGCCTCTTTAGCTCAGTTGGCCAGAGCACGTGATTTGTAATCTCGGGGTCGTTG
>CAVKMU010000081.1:0-7913 GCA_963657455.1 bacterium | reverse complement strand
TCTCTAACTATGATAGGAAAACAATCATTCCCGAAAAGCAAAATTAAAAACATGTTGCGCCCTTTTCGGGCGTAATGCCCTCCAAGAAAAAAACGCTTCCGCCACTTCGAAAAGGGTTCTCGCGAACAAACCCCGGTTTCATGCCGGGCAAACTCCGGTTCACTCCCGAGAAAACTTTTTCAGACAGCCGAGCGGCGTTTGCCGCGGTGGGGGGATTTGCAGGGAGAGGATACTTCTGTTAAAGTGAAAGCATATACCCGAAAAACGCAACTACTTACGATGTGTAACAGCGTTGACCCATGACGTATGACCTTAGAACCTCGTCACGGATTCGATGACGAACTTGTCCTGCTCCGAAGTTTTGGCATCGGAACAGCTAAAACGCATTATTTCGACGTTCTTTCACCCTACTTCTCCCATTTTTGGTTTTTTGTTATATCTTTGCAAAAACTAAAAAAACGATAACCATGAACAAATGTTTGCTTTTACTCGCTTCGTGCATGCTCGCTTCGAGTGCACCGCTTGTGGCGCAAGATGCTCCTACCTTTGTGGTACAGACGCAGAAGTTGGGCGCCAAGATCCCGTCCACGCTCTACGGACACTTCTTTGAAGATATCAATTTTGGTGCAGATGGCGGCCTTTATGCCGAACTGATCAAGAACCGTTCGTTCGAATTTCCGCAACACCTGATGGGATGGAACACGTTCGGAAAGGTGGCTTTGAAAGAGGACGGTCCGTTCGAAAAGAATCCGCACTATGTAACGTTGACCCCGACCGGCCACGCAGAGAAGTGGACCGGCATCGAAAACGAGGGCTTTTTCGGCATAGGTATCGAAGCCGGCAAGTCGTATCGTTTCAGCGTTTGGGCCAGAGGTAACGGCGGAAAGATCCGTGTCGAGCTGATAGACAACGACACGATGGAAGAGGATCAGGAGATCGTTTCGCAAGAGATGACGTTCACCTCCGACGAATGGAAGCAATACGAGGTAACGTTGACCCCGAAAGTCACCAACCCGAAAGCGCATTTGCGTATCTTCCTCCTCTCTGACAAGGCAGTCGACCTCGAGCATGTCTCGCTTTTCCCTGCAGACACCTGGAAAGGGCGCAAGAACGGTTTGAGAAAAGACCTCGTGCAGGCATTGGCCGATTCCAAGCCCGGCATATTCCGCTTCCCGGGAGGGTGTATCGTAGAGGGCACCACGATCGAAACCCGCTACAACTGGAAGAACTCTGTCGGCCCGGTCGAGAACCGTCCGTTGAATGAAAACCGTTGGAACCATACCTTCACCAACCGTCTCTATCCCGACTATTTCCAGACCTATGGCATGGGATTCTTCGAATTGTTCCAGTTGGCCGAGGATATAGGTGCCGAACCGCTGCCGGTAGTCAACTGTGGTTTGGCTTGCCAATACCAGAACGATGACCCCGCAGCCCATATCCCTGTCGACAAACTGGACAGTTATATTCAGGATGCCTTGGACTTGATCGAGTTTGCCAATGGCGATGCCCGGACGACATGGGGCAAGGTGCGTGTCGAGATGGGCCATCCGGAGCCGTTCGGACTCAAGTTCATTGCTGTCGGAAACGAGCAGTGGGGCGAGGAGTTCACCAGTCGTCTTGAGCCGTTCGTGAAGGCTATCCGCAAAAAATATCCGGACATCAAGGTGATCGGTTCGGCAGGTCCGAACTCCGAAGGCAAGGATTTCGACTACCTCTGGCCGGAGATGAAACGTATAAAGGTGGACCTTGTCGACGAACATTTCTATCGGAAAGAGGATTGGTTCCTCAAGTCGGGCAGCCGTTATGACAACTACGACCGCAAAGGACCGAAAGTGTTTGCCGGCGAGTATGCCTGCCACGGAAAAGGAAAGAAGTGGAACCATTTCGAAGCCTCGTTGCTGGAAGCCGCCTTTCTGACGGGTGTAGAGCGCAATGCCGACGTTGTCGAGATGGCCACCTACGCTCCGTTGCTGGCGCACATCGAGGGTTGGCAGTGGCGTCCCGACCTGATTTGGTTTGACAACCTACGTTCGGTCCGCACGTGCAGTTGGTATGTTCAGTCGCTTTACGGCAACAACAAGGGAACAAACGTGTTACCAATTACTTGGGACAAGAAGGCGATCAGCGGACAAGAGGGTCAAAAAGGTCTCTTCGCCAGTGCTGTTTGGGATGCCGACGGCCAACAATACATCGTCAAGGTGGTCAACACATCGCACGAAGCCCAACCGATTCAGATCGCATTCGATGGATTGAAGAAGAACAAGTCCGTCACCGGCGGTCAACAGATTCTGTTCCATTCCGACGATCCTGATGCAGAAAACACGCTGGACAACCCGACGGCCATCACACCGAAGGAGAGCTCCATCACAATCGACAACAACAAGATCAGCACGACCATCGGAGCCGAGACATTTGTTGTCTACAAGGTGAAGTAAATTCGAGACAAGATAGTGTCAGCAGCCGCTATCCATTTCGGTGGGTAGTGGCTGTTTTGTTTTTAGGGGGAAGGGGGGAAACAATGGTAAAGTGGATCATTTGCCGCCGTTACTTGCTTTCAGTGCAAGGGCTTTGCAGGCATGCCGACAGATTTTGCCGGTCTCCGTTTGGGGAATGGACGGAACAAAAAAGAGCCGTTTGGGACATTGGTATTGGGGCAAAACCGGGCGGATCCGGCGGATGATTTCCGTCTCGTTTCCGTCTCCTTCGACCAACAGCACGACTGCTTCGCCCAGCTTGGGGTCAGGCACCGAGGTAATGGCAAAACGGCCTTCGAGCACTCCCGTCAAAGCGCGCTCGATCGTTTCCACCTGCATCTTGATCCCTCCGCTGTTAATGGTGTTGTCTTTTCGCCCGATGACGATGAAACTTCCGTCCGACCCGAGCTCGACCACATCGTTGGTAACCAACGTTGTGTCGCATACATCGGGGGCATCGATCACCAGCGTTTGGTCGGCCGAAAGGGAGAGCCGGACGTTGGCGAAAGGCGTATAGCTGTCGGACGCCTCGCGGCCGTTCAATCTTCGCAATGCGATGTGCGAAACCGTCTCGGTCATGCCGTAGGTCGAGTAGACGGCATGGGGAAACGATTGCAGCTGCTCCACCATCTCGGGGCTGACGGCTCCGCCGCCGACAATCAGATGGTGCACGGCCATCAGCCGGATGCGTTCCTCCTCGACGTGCAACGTATTGAACAGTTGCAGCGGAACGATAGCGGCAAAATCTATTCTCTCTTCGCTATCGGCCATCGGGTGGCCGGACGGTTCGGCAACAAGCAGCTCCAGCTGCCGCACGAGTGCCCGAACGACAACCATCTTGCCGGCAATATAGCGGAGCGGCATGCAGAGCAAGGCCCGGTCGGAGGGTTGCAAACGGAGGAAATCGCACGTATTGCGGGCGCTGTTCATCATCTGCACCTTGCGGACAGTGATCGGCTTCGGCATCCCCGTCGAGCCGGAAGTGTGGACAGTCAACGTAGGCGAATCGTCAAACCATGCTTCCAAAAAGCGGAAAAGGTCGGCTTCTATCCCATGGGAGGCGGGCAATCCTTTCCGGACAAGGTCGCACGTATAGCGGACATTCCGATATATAAGGGCGCAAGATAACCAGTCGTTCATAACCAAAAGCGTCAGATGAGTGAGACGCGACCCTCCTCCACGCGGATATGATCCATGATATTGGCCGGTGCCCGTTCGGCCATCAGCTCGCGTTTCATGAAGTCCATGAAGGGTGCCACATGCGTGAAAAACCGATGATAGCCCCGACAGAGATAGTTAAGTCCCGGCTCGCCGTCGGCCGTTGTCAGGAAACGGTTTTTGGGACACTCGCCATGGCAGGCAAAGAGATAGTCGCACGCCTTGCATTGCGCCGGAAGCTTCTCGTACTTGTCGCGCCCGAACTGCAGTTGTTCGTTGCTGTACATCATCTCGGTCAGTGTCTTCTCGCGGATATTTCCCCGTTTATAGGCCGGAAAAACATAGTGGTCGCAGGCATAGACATCGCCGTTAAACTCCATCACCCCGGCGTGTCCGCACGTTTTTGCCATCGAACAAACCCCGGGCGGTACGCCCATCCAGTTGGCCAACGTGGCGTCGAAGAGCTGGATATAGTAGCGTCCCACGTCGTGTTGTACCCATTCGTCGAAGAGCGCGCAGAGGAACGATCCCCACTGTTCCGGGCTGACGGAAAAAGGAGCCGTCTTCAGTTGGGCATTCTCTTGGTCGGGAGAGCCGAGCCGGGTGCCGTCGGTATGCCGGCCCAGTCGCTCGACAATGGGGGCAAACTGGATATAGCGGCAGTCTATCTCCTTGAAAAATTGGTAGAACTCATGCGGAAAATCGGCATTGTAGTCGTTGACAACCGCCATGCCATTGTAGTCCACCCCATGCTTCTTGAGCAGGTTGATCCCGCGCATCACCTTGAAAAAGGAGGGTTGCCCCTGTCGGTTGCGGCGGTATTCGTCGTGAAACTCCTGCGGGCCGTCGATCGAGATGCCGACCAGGAAGTTGTTCTCCTTGAAGAAACGGCACCATTCGTCCGTCAGCAGCGTACCATTGGTTTGGATGCAGTTCGAAATGCGACGGCCGCGGGCGTATTTCCGCTGCAACTCGAGAGCCCGTTTGTAGAAACTGAGGGGGTGCATCAGCGTCTCTCCGCCGTGCCAGGTGAAGAGCACCTCCTGCATCGTCTGGCATTCGATGTAGTCGCGGATGAACCGTTCGAGCAGCTCATCGCTCAAAACCGGGTTCTTGACCGCAGGATAGAGCTTGCTTTTCTCCGTATAGTAGCAGTAATCGCATGCCAGGTTACAGACCGACCCTACGGGTTTGAGCATCACATAGAGGGGATTGGCAAAGGGGGCGATGTTCATTTCTTCGAGTTTTTATAGTCGCGTACGAATGCTTCGCTGATCCAGTTGGCCATGGCCTGACGGTTGTTGCTCAAGATGATGCGTTGCTGGTCGTACTTGTTCTGTATGTTTCCTATCTCTACAAAGGCCGAGACGGGGGTCGTATTGCGCAAGACATAGAGATTGCGACTGCTGACACTCCCTTTGAAGCCGCGGCCGGGCTGATGCTTGTCGTATTTCTGTTGGAAGACATTCTTCATTTGGACGGCCAACCGCTTGCTGGCCTTGCTGTCTGTATGGTAGAAAAAGACGTCGGTCTGCTTGCTCTTGCTCCGACTGTCGACATGCAGGAAGAGAGCACGTTTGTATGGGGCGGGCTCGCGGCGTGCCAAGGCATTGATCTTTTCGCACCGTTGCCGCAGCCGGGCGACCTGGTTGAGGGGTATGCGGCTTCCCATGCAGGTCTCGCGGCGACTGTTGTTCAGGTAGTGCGCATCGCGAATGCCGTCTTTGCTGTCTTGAATGATGATGTGCACCTTGGCTCCGCGCATCAACAAATTGCGGGCAATGCGCAGAATGACATCGTAGGCATACTCGTCCTCGTGCAGTTCATATCGCCCGATACGGCCGATGGCGCCGGGATCGGGGCCGCCGTGTCCGCTCACCAAATAGAAGCAAGCCCCCTGCAATTCGTTGGAGATGAGCTTGTAGTTTGCCAACGCAGGCCCGAACAACGGCTCATACCCTTTGCGGGCTTTGGGAGTTTGATTGGGGATTTTTGTCGACGACTTGGTGACTTTTCCCGATGAGGCCGTACTGCGCGTACCGCTTTTGGCCGACTTCTGTTGGAGGCGGGGGGGCAGGATGTAGCTGGTCCCTAACTTGAGACTGTTGTTTTTGCCGAACTTCCCCGGGTTGAGACGGATGAATTCTTTCCTGTAGTACGAGCCGATGCGGCCGTGACGCTTGAGGAACACCTCAATGCCATCCCCCTCTTTGGGAACGGCTCTCTCCTGTGCCTCGGCCATGAATGGGAGGCAACACCCTATAAGCAGGGCCAATAATAGGCATCTGATCATTTGCATGGGGCGGCGGTTTGCAGGTGTTTGTAAATCTCGTGGGTCAGGTAGATGTCGTACAGCGCATTATGCAGCTGCTCCCGGTCGAGCTCTATCCCCAACGTCCGGGCGACGGTCTCTTGTTTGAAATCGGGCATGAGGTGGCGTTGCTCCAGCAAATGCTGGGTGGCCAAGATCATGACATCTATCGAATTGACCCAAAACCAGGAATAGAAGTAGTTGTCGCCGTTCTGCACAAAGAAGGCTTTCAGAAAGTAGTTGTCGAACGACGCATTGTTGTAGCCCGCCAAAAAAAACTTGTCTGCCGGGTTGTATTTATCAACATACTTACCGAGCAACTCCACCAACTGCTTGTATACGTCATGCATCGGTGGGTATTGAAATATCTGTTCCTTGGTGACGTGGCAGATGCGCAGTGCCTCCTCATCGACATCGCAGCGCGGGTTGGGGCAGACGTGGAAGTTGAACGTCTCCTTGCTCTCGCCGTCGATGACCACCTCGCCGCTGATCTGGTGGATACCATGCCGCCAGTAGCGAATGCCCGTCGTCTCAAGATCGAAAAATAATATCTTCATGTCGCAGTTTCTCTATTTGGAGACCTCAAAGTTATACATTATTTTTCGTTCATGCAAACGCCGGGTTTAGATCGGAGAGCGAATCCCCTTTCTTCTTCTTGCCCCACCCGACAGGGGAGTGGGTGGGGGGGAGGCACGATTTGAATTGATGAACTATTTAAACGCTTCATCTATGTCATCCATAGAAAACCCTAATTGTTTCACTATTTTCCTGAAATATATTTTTTGCGCAAGCGATATTTTCGTCTCCATATTCAATATTTCAGCACCTTTTTGCAATAGTATGGCGGAATTAACCATATCATCTTTCAAGGTTGTGAACTCAATTTTCAATTGATTGTTGCCTTCCATTTCTTGGGCCAACTCCAATTGTTCGTCATCACTCAATTCGGATGATTCTATGGCGTCCGAGAGATATTTTTCTTGCTCGTTGGAGATTCCTCCATTCATCTTAGCCAAACTGATCAAAAACAGGATGATTGCTTTTTCAGGAGAAGAGGTTGGTTCTTCATCGTGTACTTCTTCTCCGGTCACATCTTCCACCTCTTGATCTTCCACTATCGTTGAGTCATCAGAATCTACATGTATGTCATACATCTGCTCTCTCAATTTTTTCTGCAGTCGCTTGGCCGCCGGTCTGAAAGTGGCTGCAGTCAACCCCATTGAAAATACACCTCCAACAACAGGAATGGTCTTTCCTACGGCCTTGGCAAATGACTCTTTGGTAAGTTTTATACCTAACGCTTTGGCTATGCTTTTGATAAACGGATACCAAAAAGTCTTTGTTAAGGCCTTTTGTGGCAAACGTTTTAGAGTTTGAATAGCCATTGCCCTTGAAGCATTGGTAATAACTTCATTTGCAGTGCTTACTCCCATCATAACACCCAACAAGAGAGTTAACATATCTTGTGTGGTTTCCGTCAAGATACCATTTTCATCACAAAGGTTTTGTATGCCGTAAAGATAAGCTAACTTTTGGGCCAAAACGAGCGCGTGCCAGAAATAATTTGCCATATCGCCAGGTATTGTTGCTGCCATTGTAGGGCCTCCTGGAATACCGGCTACAAAAGAGATGCTTGAAACTTTTATCAAATGATTATTGATACACGAATTTGCCAAGTTGTCAATTCGCTCTTTTGACAAAACATCCACGGGGTTGTTTATTGCCTTTGGCAATTCGTCCTTAGTACAATAGGGGCGAAGTTCAGACATTAGAAAAGATTCTCTATCCACTTTTACTCCGGGAATAGCTAAAGCCGACGACATGACTTTATTCCATATTGTAACTTCATCTGCCATAAGGTCATACAATTCTCCTATACATTGTGAGGTTTAGAACATTTATATTAGTTATCCAACCGCCCCCTCCGTCTCTTATGAGGAGACGGAGACAGACAATAAAACATCTGATAT
>CAVKMU010000080.1:0-8185 GCA_963657455.1 bacterium | reverse complement strand
AAGGCACTACCGCCTCCTCCACAGCAGCAGGGCGAGGGCGGCAACCGTTACAAAGGCCCACCCGCCGTATTGCTGTTTCGCGCGCTGCCACAGGCCCGGCTCGGGCGTTACGGCATAGGGCACGGCCACGGTGTCGCACCGCTCGATCCGGACCGTGTCGCACCGCTCGAAGCGTTCGCCCACATAGCGGTATTGCAGCATCCGGACCGTGTCGTGCCGGTGTTCGATCACCAGACTGTCGCGTACCGTCACCTGCTGCGCCGTGTTGCGGAAAAGCGCCACACTGTCCGTCCGCACCCGCTCGAGAGGGACATACCGTATGCGCGGGGCGCACCCCGTGGCCGACAACAGTGCCAGCCCGACGGCCGCCACCCGAACCGCCGCTTTGGCTTGAAAACCGACGAAGTATAACATCACCTCAGGCGTTCGTTTTGCAACATCCAGCCGTCGGTCACCTCGTTCAGATCGGCCGGTATTCCGTTCTCGACGTATGACATGGCCGCCACGATGCGGATCTGCAGGGCACTGTCGGAGGGGCGCACACGGCTGTCGGGCAGAAGGGCGGCCCGTTGCGCGACGGCCCTCAGATAGGCGGTCGTATCGTTCTCCGCAGGGGGTGCAAACCGTTCGATGATGCCGCGCAACGTATCGATGCGGTGTTTCACGAGGTAGGTGTGCAGGATGCGGAAGGCCGCCCGGTAGCCGTAGGCATTGGTTTCGAACTGCTTGAAGGCAGGGTCTGATGACGGTACGATCTCGCCCGCAAAGCGGTCGGCGCTTCGGCGGATGTTGAGCGGATTACGGTTGCGCAAGCCGCGCGGCCGTTCGTAGGTGATCGGTCGCTCATTGCTGATTTTCAGGATGGTGTTACTGTTCATTTTTCGTTGTTTTGTCGGTTCATAAATTCATGCAATGCTTCGGCCGTCTTCACGGGGTCGGCTTTGGCTGCCACGATACGGCCCACCAGGTGCGCCACGCGGCCGAGGTCCCGCCGTTCTTTCTCGTCGGCCGTCTCGAAGATGCTCTTGATCTCGATGGCTGCCACGCCCATCGCCCCTACCAGCGTGACGACGGGGAAGAGCGGAACGGCCCACCCGTAGAAGAGCTGCAGGTAACCGACGCTTGCCATCTGCATCGCATCGACCACCAGCAGAGCCAGCAGCGCGTTGTAGTATTTTGCCACCTTGCGGACCGTGCGCTGCCACTTGTCCGAGAGGATCGGTTCGCCCCGTTGCCTCGCCTTGCGGACGCCCGCCCAAAAGTCGAAGGCAATGAAGAGGAGCGGCGTGAGAAGGATGAAAAAGAGGATCACCGTCACGCCAAACAATTTATCTGCCATAGGTATTTCATTTCTCGCTTTTCAAGAATATATGGGCGAGTGACACGCGTCGCTACCCGCAAAAGGGCTCGCCCACATGGTCGACGATGATGCGTACCTGGCGCGGCGTGAGCAGCCGTTGCCCCTCTTCATAGTCGGCCTCCTTGAGCTTGTCCCACAGCTGTCTCTTCCGCATCCAGCGCTTGAGCTGGCTCGATGCCGAGGCGGGGGTACTGTACGGGAAATACATCTGGGCCAGCTGCTGCAGCCCATAGACCTGCACCGCGAAAGGGGGTTCGTAAAGCGATTCATGATGGTTCGTTTCCATATCTGCTTGTGGTTGATTGTTCTTTCATGGGCAGAGGGGCTCCTGCTGATGGAGGCACCCCCTACCCTTTTCTGTCATCCCCGGCCGAAGCGAGACTTTTCTCCGTCGCTCGCCGGCCGGGCGTGAGTTAACCGCCTGCGGTGTTATTCTCCACCTTCTGCGTCTGGATCTTTTCGTACGATGCGCTCTTGCGGGCCGTGCGAAGCTTCGAGCCGGGTGCGAAGACGATGCGCGGCGTACGTATGAGCGACGCATCAAACTGATCTTCGCTGTCGGCACCCTTCGAGCCCAACGAGAAGCGGAAATTGCCCATCTCGCCCAGCTGGACGATGCGCCCTGCCCGCATGTGTTTGTCGAGCACAAAGTTCAGACGGTCCAGCACCGCCTTCACGTCTGCACTGTTCACCGTACTGGAGTCGGAGATCTCGGAACAGATCTCGTCCAGCTCGACCTTGCCCGTCGATACGCTTTGCGCATAAAACTGGGTGGAATTTTCGGGCACGCCTTTCTTCAGATTCTTGCGTTCCACCAGCTTGTACATTAATGCCATAATGGTAAAGCCTGACGGGTGTTTTACCCGGACGAACGCCGTCCGCGGTTCTTCCGTCGGCATGGCAAATATAGGGAGTGCATCCTGCATGCTGTCGGGCTGTGTAGGGCTGGGCGGATATAAAGCCTTTCAGCATCTCTGTTCGTGCGCTTCGTCGCCCTTTTTGGCACGGTTCTTCTCTTTGGGCAGGGAGGGTGAGAACGGGCGGCGGTGCGACCGGGAATGGTCGAGTGGCCGACAGTCCCTTTACGGATGAGACAAATATACGAAATTTATTCGGAAAAGGAAAACATTGGCGGCAAAATCGGGGAGGTTCTGCACGGCATGGTTGCTTAACAGTAACAGTCGCATTTGATTTAATAACCGAAACGATAAGTTTTTGTCGCTCAGATAGTTTTAATTCAACACATTCTTTATCTTTTACACCGACATTTTCTCCACGTTCTGCAATAACTTCATTCACCGTTTTGCGCTGAATGATTGCCATCATGCAAGCCCATCACCTCTTTGCTGTCGTTCACGCCGATGCAGATGCGACCGCCATGCGCATTGGCAAAGCCGCATATCCATTTCAGATATTCGTCTCGCCAGGACTCTTTGTATTCCATGTTCTGACTTTCGCTCAGCATATCTTCTATTCTACATTTTATTCGTTCCGAGAGGAGTGACTGTTTTCTTGAACTTATTGTGCAAATATAATAAAATCAGCATCAAATTCCAAAAGAAAATCAAGCTGTTTGTTACGCCAAAACATGCTGCATGAAAAGATTCTTTTGCATCCGTAACGGATCTATATCGGCTTTGACAAAACACTCTTTTTTCATTTTAATAACGTTTTTTTTCTCTCTTTTCTTGCAAAATATTTCTCAATTCCCTATATTTGCCTACAAATGTTTGGTTTATACCTAATTTTCCCCCGAAAGGGGTTGGTTTTTTATTACTAAATGTAGTTGGTTATTCCATGCCAATTGCCGTATGCGGGAGTCTATGTGAATAGGCTCCCGTTTTGTATAAAGGCGTTCTTGCACGCACAGCCTTGTCGGCATCGGCCCGCTTCCCGTCGGCGTTTCCCGGCCGGGCAGACGATAACCTCCTTGCAGTCGGGAAGTATTGGCAAAGCGCCGGAAGCCCGAAGGCCATCTCCCGCCCGCCTGCTCAGCCCCCCGGACGAGCGAGCATCAATCGAAAAAAACGCCGGCCTGCATTCGTGCGCCGATAAGCCCCCGACCGTATCCGGCAATCATGCCGACCTTTTTCGCCTGTCATGCCGACATTTTTCGGGGGCGGTGGGGAGGATGGGTTTTCCCCCTGCCCCACTTCAGCGATCCACCTTTTCGCTTTTCAGGGAGAGGCCGCCGCCGTTGTGGTCGAAATATTTGACCTGCATCTTGTGGTAGCCCTTGCGCAGGGGCAGGAGGCGCGATTTCACCACCATCGTGTGGCCGCCGTCGTTGTCGATGACCGGCCGCCCGTCGAGCGAAAGGATGCTGCCGTCGTCCGACGAGAGGGTGAAGGCATAGAAGCCGTCGGCCGGGGCATGGAAAAAGCCGTCGATGATGAGGCCGATATTGCCCTTTACCCCCTCAGGGATGCAGACCTCGTCGGTATGGAACGTGCCAAGGAAGGGGGCCTTGTCGATATCGCCACACAACTCGCCGGCATAGTCGTACCAACGGGCCGTGAAGCCCTTCTCGGCCGGGGCGGTCTGTTGCGTCGGCTCGAGCCATTGCGCCGGTTCGTAGCGGACGGTGAGCGGCTCGCCCTTGAGGTCGCCCGGAGCAAAGGCACGGAGGGTGAGCCTGCAGGGAGCGTTCACCTCGTAGCGGGCGGGCAGAGCGGGCGATGCGGCCGTGGGCGCCGTGCCGTCTGTCGTGAAGCGGATCACGGCCGAGGGGTCGGCACAACGGGCCTCGACGGTGGTGCTGCCTTCATAGGCATTGACGTCATACACGCCCGTGATGGCGGGCAGGCGGTAGGCCACACCCATCGAGCGCAGGCGGGCATATTGCTGTTGCAGGCGGCGGTCGAAGTCGGCCCACGTGGTGCGGGCCGCGGCGGGTGTCCAGGCGGCTTCGGCCTGGGCGATGAGGCGGGGCAGCACCATATAGCAGAGGCGGCGCATCGACGGCACATGTTCGGCCCAGAGGTTGCCCTGCAGACCGATCACACGGCTTTGGGCCGCGGTGTCGATACCGGCGGGCGGTGCAAAGCGGAAGATGCGCTCGAGGTCGCCGTCGTTCTCTGCAAAGTCGTAATAGAAATGGGTGGTCGGGCAGCAGATCACATCGTTGCCTCCGTTGGCGGCATCGATGGCCCCTTGGGCATTGTCGCCGCGCCACCACATCACCGTGGCATCGTGCGATACGCCGCCGGCCAGGATCTCGTCCCACCCGATCATGCGTCGGCCGTGGGCGTTGAAGAAGTGCTCCATTTCGCGCGTGAACCAGGCCTGAAGACCCTTCCCTCCGTTGGTTATCTGCAGCTCGTTGATCCGTTTTTGGCAGTCGGGACACTCGTTCCAGAACGACATTTCCACCTCGTCGCCGCCGATATGGGCATACTTCGAGGGGAAGAGATCGAACAGTTCGCTCCAGACGTTGCGGCAGAACTCGAGCGTGGCGTCGCGCCCCAGGCAGAGGGGCGACGAGAAACTGCCGCGCCACTCCTCGCCCTCGCTCTCGTGGCGGCAACCGAGCCGGGGGTAGCAGGCGATGGCACTGAGCGAATGGCCGGGCATGTCGATCTCGGGCACCACGTCGATGCCGCGTGCCGAAGCGTAGGCCACCACGCGCCGCACCTCATCCTGCGTATAGAATCCGCCGTAGAGGGAGTCGGTCGTCTGCGCGGCCGGTTGCATCTTCGTGCGGTCGAGCCGCAGGTCGGGGTCGGAATTTTTCCGCGCCGTGGTCTCGCACCACTCGTCCTGGTTGTTCATCGTGCGCCATGCCCCCTGTCGGGTGAGCAACGGGTAACGTTTGATCTCGATGCGCCATCCCTGGTCGTCGGTAAGGTGCCAGTGCAGGCGGTTGAATTTGTAGAGGGCCATGAGGTCGATGATCCGGAGCATCTCGTCGGTCGAGAAGAAATGGCGCGAGCAGTCGACCATCAACCCTCGCCACGGATAACGGGGGGTGTCGTCGATATGGAGGCAGTCGATCGGGAGCCGCTTGCCGTCGGCGTCAAACAGCTGGCGGAGCGAGGCGACGGCCGAGGCCGCACCGGCACAGTCGGCCGCCACGATGCGCACGCCGTTCTTCTCCACATCGAGGGCATAGCTTCCGCTCGTTCCCCGGCCGGATGCCTTGATGGTATAGGTCCCGTCCGAGCCCTTGCGGGCATCGGCCGTGATCCCTTGGCGGGTGAGCACGTCGCACA
Organism: bacterium; assembly: GCA_963657455.1. Lineage (GTDB taxonomy): Bacteria > Bacteroidota > Bacteroidia > Bacteroidales > Tannerellaceae > Parabacteroides. Next base: position 2,614 of record CAVKMU010000080.1, on the reverse strand, counting down.
GATAGCCGGCCACGGGGGCGAGCGAGTCGGCTTCATAGGCCACCGTGGCCCGGTCGGCGGGGGTATATTGTCCGCCCGTGCGCACCATCTTCCGGGGTTGCGGCACGAGCGAGGGCTCTTCTTGGGCAAATGCCGGCCACGGCAGCAGGGCCACGGCAACGGCGATAAGTCTGTTTCGCATAAATTTCAATTGGCTGTAGTTCTGTTTTTGTCGCGGCAAAAGTAATGAAAAAATGGGGTTTCGGATGGTTTTCGGGGAATTTCTGTGGTTTTCGAGGGGGGATTTCAATCGCTGTCCGAACTGTTTTCCGATCGTTTCCGGTCGGATTTCGGGAAAAAGGTCGGATTTCAATCCGAAACGGTCGTCACACTTCAAGAGAAATAGAGGAAAAATGTATTGTCGGCCTGACAACCGTTTCGGAATTGAATCAGGGAAGCGGGTCGCCCCGCTCCGCGTCAAAGTTTCTTGATAATGGCTACATAGCCTCCGGCCTGTGCCATCTTCACGTCGAAAGGCTTGGCCGTATCGATGCGGCGGGTCTTGTGTTCACAGTCGGTCGGCTCCGTGTCGGCCTTCTTGCCGTCTTTCCAATACTCCACCTCGTAGGTGCCTTCGGGCAGGAAGTCGAGCGGCAGACGGACCGTACGCGCCTTGCTGTCGTTGAGGATTCCCACATACCATGCGTCGCCGTTCTGCTTGGCAAGGGCCACATACGACGAGGGATCGCCGCCGAGGAAGCGAATGTCGTCCCACGTGGTGGGCACGACGCGCACAAACTCCTCGCCCACCTGTCCGTATACGTTGTCGGGGTGTTCGCAGAAGCACATGAAGGGGCTGTCGTACACCACAAACTTGGCCAGCTCGGCGGCGCGGGTATTGGCCACGAGCGTCGGGCATTGCGGCTTGAACCGGCTGCGGGTCACATTCAGGAACCCGCCGGGAGTGTAGTCCATCGGGCCGGCCAGCATGCGCGTATAGGCCAGCTTGACGTTGTGTTCCGGCGTGACGCAGTCGCTCACCTTGTTGAACTCGCCGCCCATCACCCCCTCGCGCGTCAGCAAATGGGGATAGGTGCGTTCGATGCCGTCGGGCTTGTAGGCGCCATGGAAGTCGAGCATCAGCTCGTTCTCGGCCGTGGCCTTGATGATGCGCCGGTACCAGTTAACCATATCCTGGTCGTCACGGTCCATAAAGTCGACCTTCACCCCTTTGACGCCCCATTGATGATAGAGCGGGAAGGCCTCTTTGTACTGGTCGTTGTGGTTGGCATCCTCACAGCGGAGCCAGAGCCAGATGTCGACATTCTTGGCGTTGGCATAGCGGATGATCTCGGGCATATCGAGCTGCGGTGCCGGCCGGGTAATGTCGGCCGAGGGAACACAGTAGGGTCCGTACCAGGTCCAGTCGATCAGCATGTAGGGCCATCCTTCGGCAGCCGCCAGATCGATGTATTGCTTGATGACCTCCGGCTCCATTTTCACCTCGCCGCTCCACCAGTGGTCCCAGGCCGACATGCCCGGTTTGATCCAGGCGGTGTTTTGGAGGGCGCAGTCGGGGTTGAGCGAACGTATGATCTCGCTTTCGATGAACTTGCCGGGGTTGTGGCCCGCCATGACCACACGCCACGACGAGGTGCACGACTCGGCGAAGCGGGCCTTGACGCCCTCTTCGGTCTCTCCCCAGATCGGGGTCAGCTTGGTGGTGAGCAGTTGGTAGCCCTCCTCGGCCTCGCTGTTTCTTCCCAAATAGAAAGCGGGGAAGTTGTCGAGGTCGGCCTCCAGCACGGCCATCCAGTGGTTGTCGTCGACACGGATAAGACCCGGCAGCCCGGCATGAACCGTGTCGGCAATGGCGGTGACGGGTGTCTCGATAAATTCGCCCTCTTGCGAGGATTTATAGCCTCTTCCGTTCTCGTTGTAGACGTAATCGGGCACCCAGAGATGAGCCTTTTCAGGGACTCTGTAGCCGGTCAGCTCGCGGGTGATCTGCCGGTTGCCCAAGAGGGGCACGCCATACAGCGTGTAACGGAAGGCGAGACCGTCGTTCATCACGCGGAAGGTGACGTCCATCCGGCGGTATTCGCCCTCTTTCTCTTTCAGCCGGAGCGTGATCTCCCTGTAGGGAACCTTGCATTCGGCGTGTTTGTTGCGTACCACGGGGGTCCATGCCTCGACGCCGTCGACGGCTTGGGGGTCGTTCGTCACGGCGAAGTTGCCCGTCATCGCCTCCTCGCCCTTCAGCTCGAAGCCCATCGGCGAAGGGGCCACCAAGGTCGTGCCGTCGAGCGACAGACTGTAGCGGAGGGTCTGTTGGTTGGATACGGTGAGGCTCAGGTGCCCATCGGGCGAGGTGAGCCGGTAGTCCTGGGCCCAAAGGCCCGCGGAGAACATCATGGAGAGAACAATTGTAATTGCTTTTCTGTTTGTCATGGAATACTGTTTTTCAATTCATTATTCGGTTCGGAGGGGCAGTCGGAAGGCCGCCTTCCGCATTTTCTGTAGGAAAATCTTCCCGACAAAGGTATACAATCGCTCCGAAAACCGGGTCTCTTTCCGCCCGTTTCTCATCGGCCGGACCGCTTTTTAACATATCTTTTCAGTGAGCGGGCACGGC
>CAVKMU010000079.1:0-8193 GCA_963657455.1 bacterium | reverse complement strand
GAGCTTTTTCAAAAAATGCCCGAGCTTTTTTCAAAATGTTCGGCATGAATAAAATAAAAGATGCCGAAGTTTCTTGACTGTTCCAGCTGTGCCATATTTTTAATGGTCTGTTTTCCCGTTCGGTCATCAAAAATTTTGCGGAAATCATCCGCCATAGAGAAAATATCGGTACCTTTGCCCTCGGTAATCATTGCGATCGTTTTTGTAATTTACTGATTTTTGAACGCATGGAGGTTGTGACAATCTTTGCTGATTACCCGATTTTCAATGACTTATATTTCGTAGAACGCACGTTAAATAAGAATCAAATGAAAAAAGAACTTCTGCCCAACGGAGGAATCCCCCGCAGCATACTTTTCGTAATGGCAGTGACGGGTGGACTGACCGTTGCCAATCTCTATTACAACCAGCCGCTGCTTGAAACCATGCGCCACACGCTTGGCGCGACAGAGTTGCAGGCGAACCTGATTACGTTTATCACCCAATTGGGGTATGCTCTCGGACTCATCTTCGTTGTCCCGTTGGCCGACAAGGTGTCGCGCCGAAAGATTGTCTCCTTGAACATGAGCATTGCCGTCGTCTGTTGTATCGCCATTGCTTTAGCCCATAGTATTTGGATCGTATGGGGTGCCTCCATCATCTTGGGCTGCAACAGTGTGGTGCCCCAAATGTTCATTCCTGTGGCAAGTCATTTCTCGAAGCCCGAAAACAAGTCGCGCAACATGGGTATCGTGCTTACCGGACTGCTGAGCGGCGTGTTGGGCGCACGGGTGCTGAGCGGCTATGTGGGTGAATGGGCCGGATGGCGTACGATGTTCGGCATTGCTGCCGTGATAATGGCCCTCTCTCTTGTCGTTATACTGCGCACCTTGCCGACAATGGCCTCGAGCTTCACAGGTTCGTATGGAAAACTGATGAAGTCGGTCGTACGTATCTATTGCGACTATCCGACCATTCGAATCTATGCCCTGCGCGGCGGCCTGAGTTTCGGCAGCATGATGGCCATCTGGTCGTGTATGGCCTTCCACTTGTCGGGCGCACCGTTTCATGCCGGAAGCGATGCCGTCGGGCTACTCGGCCTTTGCGGTCTTGCTGGTGCGATGGCAGCGAGCGGCATCGGGAAATACATTCCTCGCTTCGGAATTGAGCGTTTCTGCTATGCAGGCACCATCCTGCAACTCACCGCATGGGCCTTTGCGCTTTGTCTCTCTGAGACATATACAGGACTTGTCATCGCCATTATCCTGGTGGATGTCGGGGCTCAATGTCACCAACTGAGCAACCAGAGCGGTTGTCTTGCCATGGTTCCCGAAGCCACCAACCGCTGCAACACGGTCTTTATGAGTCATCTCTTTGCCGGGGGCAGTCTCGGTACGCTGAGTGCGGGTGTGGCATGGAACTACTTGGGGTGGATCGGTGTATGCTTTGTCGGAATAGCATTCTCCTTGTTAGGATTGGCCGTCTCATTACTTTTTTCTTATCATCACCAACAATGCAACACGTATGGCAATAGAACACAAATGTAAGATTACAGTCCTTGAATGCAAGTGCTTCAACGACTACCAAGAGAAGTATCTGGCCGACCCGAAAAGCGGGCCGTGCCCCTGTTTCAAACCCGGCGACACTTTCCTGTTGGAACGCAACGGAAAGCGCGATGACTTCTGGCACATGCTCGACGGAAGGTTCTGTTCCGAGGCATGGGATGCCATCAGCCGCTACGTCTATGCGGCCTTGCAGGGCGGCAGTATCATGAAGGGGTGGACGAACGACGAGAAGATGATGATAGCCTGCTGCAGCGACGGCACACGTCCCGTCATCTTCAAGATAGAACGCATCGACGAGGAGGTGGAAGAAGTGACCTTTGCCGACGGAAGGCAATAAGAACAGATGAAGCAACAAAATACCAATATTGCCATTGTCACAGGAGCCTCGTCGGGGCTTGACGTATGTTATGTGGAGCCGTGACCCGGCTCTTTCCTGAAATAGTAGAATTACGGCTGATACGCTCCAAATCTTCATCGCTTACCCTTTCGCCGCCATCATGTGCATCCCATGTGAAGCGCATGACATCGCTTTTAGCCTGTCACAAGACAATAGTGCCACAACAATGCAGAAAAAGCAAAGAATGTTCGCTGATTTTCCTTCAGATTTTCGTAATATAAAAGTTAAAACCATATCTTTATAGCAAAATTCACTGCCGTCAACGAACAATAACTTTTATTCTATAAATGACATGATTATGGAACAAGAACATGTATCGCCTATCCTTGAAAAACGTCCGCCTAAAATATGGCTTTATGCTCCCGGTTCTAATGCTTGCAAATGGGACCGTTGTCGTGAAGAGAATATAATGTGCATCGGTTGGGATAAACTTGGCGACCTTTCATCATACAATGATCGTGAAGAAATACGAACCGCATTACAAAAAGCATACGATAAGAATGACGCAAACTTCAGGAACGACAGTCTTGCATTAATTGATTTCCTGCGGACTATCCGGGTCGGTGATATTGTATATGCTAAGAGAGGAGCCGGAACAATCATCGGCCGAGGAGTTGTTGAAGGCGATTATTCTTATGAAGATCTCCATAAAGATTACAAAAGCGTGAGAAAAGTAAAATGGACAGAGGTCGGAGAATGGTCCTATGACAAAAACAACCTCGTTCAGAAAACGTTAACCGACATTACAACAGACAAAGATTTTGTAAAGGAATTGGATAACTTGGTAAATGGTAAGTCAGAAAAGAAGCATTACTGGTGGCTCGTCGCCGATCCCAAAATATGGAGCATGCAAAGTTGGGCAGTCGGATCAAGCCAAGAGTACTTTTTGTACAATGACAACAACAAACCGCGGCGTATCTTCCGGAATTTCATGGACGCACGAATGGGTGATGTGATTGTCGGATATGAATCGACACCCGTAAAACAAATTGTTGCTTTGGGAAAAGTATCGAAAGAGCAAGACGGAAAGACAATAGGCTTTACCAAAACAGAAGACTTGAAGAATCCGATAGATTTGTCTTGCATTAGAGATTTGGAAGAGTTGAAGGAAATGCAGTTCTTCAAAAATCCCCAAGGGTCGTTCTTCAAACTGACAGATGAAGAACATGACACGCTGTTGGATATCATACGCGAGAGTAACGCCATGCCCGGCGAGGCAACAACTGAAAAATATACCAGGGAAAGTTTTCTTGATGAAGTCTTTATGGGCGCCTCTTCGTATGAGAAACTTGAGAGACTTTTACGTTTGAAGAAAAATATCATTTTGCAGGGTGCACCGGGCGTTGGAAAGACTTTTGCGGCGAAACGTTTGGCGTACTCCTTGATGGGGGTAAAAGATGATGACCGGGTGGAGATGGTGCAATTCCATCAGAATTTCTCGTATGAGGATTTTATTATGGGATACAAGCCAACAGAAAATGGTGGATTTAAGCTGACGCATGGTATATTTTATAACTTCTGCAACAAAGCAAAAAGCAACCCCGACAAGGATTATTTCTTCATTATTGATGAAATTAACCGAGGAAACCTGAGCAAGATCTTCGGTGAGTTGCTGATGCTGATAGAAAACAGTTATCGTGGCTCAAGCATAAAGCTGGCATATACCAATGAAGACTTTACAGTTCCTAAGAATGTGTATATTATAGGATTGATGAACACCGCAGACCGTAGTTTGGCCCTAATTGACTATGCCTTGCGGCGCAGATTCAGTTTCTTCGAAATGGTGCCCGGTTTTAAGTCGGAAGGCTTCAGGCGTTATCAGCGGGATATTATCAACAATGAATTGTTTGATAATGTGATTGCAGGAATTATGTCACTAAATGAAACCATCAGACAAGACGACTCGCTTGGGGCCGGTTTCTGCATTGGCCATAGTTACTTTTGTGACCGACAAGCGTTCGACAAAGATTGGCTTGAAAATGTGATAAATTACGATATTGTACCAATGCTCATGGAGTACTGGTTTGATGATACCGATAAATGCCGGTTGGAAATCGGCAAATTGACAAAACTTTTGCGAGATGACAATAGATAAAGGGATACCGATAAAAAATATATACTATATGCTCAGTTATGCGTTCAAAGAGTTGAAGCATAACAATTACGAGCGTATTGGCAAAGAGAAGTTCGACAACATATACGATTTATATGCGGCCATTCTCTCTTTGGGTATATCATATCTCTTGAAACAAGGTTTGCACAAGCAATATATACTGAAAACAGAATGTTTGACCACATTGCGCGGTAAGATGGACCTTCCCGGCACCATCCGTGAAAAACTTGCCCGTCGTCAGATACTTACGTGCGAGTATGATGAACTCTCTCCCAACAATCCGTTTAATCAGATCCTGAAGGTTACCGTGAAACTCTTGCTTGGCAATAAGGAGGTAAACAAAGCAAGAAAAAGTCAATTGCGGAAGCTGCTTCTCTTCTTCGAAAATATTTCGGAGATAAACATTAAGTCGATCCGATGGAAAGAGTTAAGATATGACCGAAACAGCCGAACCTACTATTTTCTGCATAGTCTCTGTTATTTCGTTATTCAAGAAGAACTTCTGACGACAGAATCAGGAAACGTCAGAATGCCAACCTTCTCGGAAGAGCACATGGAAATGCTTTTTCAACGTTTCTTGATGGCCTATTATAAACGCCATCATCCTGAGTGCCATCCACAAGCCAAACAAATAACATGGAACTTAGACTTAAAATCGGCCCCACTAAGCATATTGCCGACAATGAACACCGATGTTACGATGACAATAGGATCACGGACACTGATTATGGATGCGAAATATTACTCCCGTAATCTGCAGGAAAATTATGGTAAGCGGACCATCAGTTCCGCTAATCTTTATCAAATCCATGCGTATGTAGCAAACGAAGACAAATCGCATAGCGGCAAAGTTGACGGGATGTTGGTTTATGCACAAACGGAAGATGAGGCTCAACCATTTGGCGACATAACATTGAATGATGGCAATAGAATAATGTTTCGGACATTGGACTTAAGCCAAGACTTCACAATCATCACACGCCAATTGGATCATCTCATTACCTACTTCGAATAATTCATTACAAAATCTATCGATAGTACCACAAAATCCGGTAAAATCGACCAATAGTTGCTGATTGCCGGATCGGTACTTTCTTAAAATTCCGGTCGAAATCCTTTCTACCCCGCTCTTTTAATGTTTCGTCAAGTTGGTTCAAGAGGCCGAGATGGAGCATCTTGTTGTAGAAATTGCGCCGGTCGAACTTCACGTTCGGTATCGCTTCCTTAACAACCGCTTCCGGCAGGATCCGTTGCTGCCATATCGACCTCCATGGGTACTGCTATAGTACCTCCCCCCATTCACTTTACCAATTTTGCAAATTTGGCTTCCGTACAAACGCTTAAATCCGTGGTTACAAACCGCCCATTGTAGAAGAGAGAAAAAACCGTGGCCGGCGTAGGAGCGCATTGTGCCTCCTCTCTTGTTTCCAATCGGATGACCTTCAGTGGAATATCTTTTTCTTGGGCAATGACCCGCAACAGCCCGTTTACATAATAATCGGTGTAGGGGCAACGACTTGAATAGTAGGCCACCAGCCCTTGTTGGTCGGCACATTCTCCGCTTTTGGCGCAGTCGTTAAAAGAGGGAACTGCTCCACTGTCGCCAAAGTTCATCGCCAACAACGAAAAGCCATACGGAAGGCGTTCAACCTCCTCAAAGCCATGATTCAACAACCACTTCGTATCGCTCATGAAAGGGAGCTTCCGGGTTCCTGCGACTGTGACCAACCCTTTCTTCTGTTGCTCTTTGGCATCTTCTATCACAGAGTGAAGCAAACGATACCCGTGCCCCTGCCCTTTATACTGTCCTGCCACCCAAAAACAATGAATCATCAGATAATGGGGGGCCGTAACCGGAAGCCACGCATATTCGGCCGGGCCATATTCGATGAAAACTTTGGCGCGGGCATCAAGCCGCCTGAAGACAAAACCCTCTGAAAAGGCTTTCGTCAGCCACGCTTTCTTCAGCTCGTATCCCGCCGCGCATTTCTTGTCGGAGAAGGCACAACAGATATGTTCGCTGTCGATGTTCTCTTCTGTCACTGTTATATATTCGGACAATCTCTTTTTCATAGTTCGGTTTGTTTTATCGTCTTCTTACCTGTTTCCCTTCGAACGGTTGTGCGTTTTGCAAAGCATCTCGCAGTTTTCTATATTTGTGGCCCCGCCACGGCTCCATGCCGTCACATGGTCGGCATCCATTTCCGACAGCTTGTAGATGCGCGTCTTGTTGGCATTATCGCCCAACGCGCAGAGCGGGCAGTTGGAAACACCCAGCTTCTCGGCCCTCTCGGTCTGACGTTTGTAAGCGGCCCTCTTCGTCGATTCCTCAAAGATACGGATGTCAAGCAGCTTCTTATCCGTTTCCCCTCCCAACACATATTCATAAATGTTACGGGGAGATCGGATGCTTTCGTCGGCTTGCAGCGTTTTTACCCGTTCCGTGATATGGTCGATGCTGTAAGGCGTGGTATGATAGGTTTCATACAATCGCCCCCATTCCAGGCCGCACATGTCGCGTTCGACCATGGTGAAGGTGGCCGATACCCAATCTATTACCGAACGGAAATAGTATTCCAACTCACCGACCGTGGTGTCATGACGATGCCGGCTCATATAAGCATCGATGCTCATCCCTTTACCGGCGCAAATCCACCGGAGGGCTTCCGCCAGATAGTCCTGCCGCTTCACATCCCCTTTGACGTAATGACTCCATTTCTGGATTTCGGCATTTTGAGAATTGCTGAACACCCGCTTGGCCGCATTCACGAACGTACCCGAATAGACAGCATTCAGCAGCTCCTGTTCCTTGAGCGGGATGCCTACAATGTTGATGGTCTTGAACCACTCCTTGATCTCTTTCTCTTCGCCTTCGCACTCATATACGAGCAACCGGTATTGCATAATCTTCCGTTGCAGCTCTTCCGGCAGCCCGGAGAAGTATTGAACATTCTCCGATTCGTCCTTAATGGCAAACTTCCCTGTAACAAACCGACCGATGGAGGTGATGCGCTGCTGACCGTCGAGCACCTCAAACCGTCCCTCGGCCGTCCGGTTGAAATAGATCAATCCGATCGGATAGCCTTTCAGCAACGATTCGATCACCGCCACATCCCGCTTCCCGTCGTTGTAGATGTAGTGGCGTTGATACTCCGGTTGGATGGTAAGCCTCCCATCCAATCCGAACAAACCTTTACCTTCCAGCTCGTTGTAGGTAAACCCTTTGCAAATGTCTGCAACCGTCCATTCGGTATGTAAGATAGTATTCATGATGACGATAATTTATTTCATTTTCAGTAAACGCCTTGGGTAGCACACGGGATTTGGGAGGTATGAAATACAATAATTTGAAATCGTCAACAGCTTGTTGACGATTTTGACCTTGTTCCGCAACTTGCGGAATAGTTGAGTCTATTAAATCTCCTAAGAAATCGTCAGCAAGCTGCGGACGATTTACAAACAATGGAGCATAAAGCTTGTAAAAGTAGCTCATATACTTCAAGTTGGTAGGCGAGAAACCTTTTACTCCGGGCATCTCGTTCTTCAAGTCCTGACTGAGATTCTTGTAAAAAGCAGAGCCGTAAGTGTTGTTATATTGCTTGGCATCGATGTCTCGTCCCAATTTCCAATAGAAGTCCAACAAATAGCCATTGGTGGCACACGATGCTTTAAGGCGATGGCTGAGGAATCTTTCTTTCAATTCTACAAGCCACTCCTTATAGTCGTTATTATCATGAAGGACTACGGACAAGTCTATATTTTTCTTTGCCATTATTCTAAAACAAACATTTTATGCTACAAATATAATGTTTTTATCATGATAATCAACCGAAAAAGAGAGAACCAAATCATAGAACTAGTATATGCAAGATTACTTATCAGACATATCAGATTATAATTTACGGATAAGCAATCGGGCATACGTTGGAATATATCTTTCGCCATCCTTAATAACGCTTCGGGCATTCAAGTCATTGTATTTAGGACTGTCAGTAATCGTGTATTTCTTGGTTCGTAAACAAGACGTATTTTGCCTGTCGGTTATCCCCAATATCTCAAACTGCTCCGGGCAATACTTATCCAAAAAGGAGATGGGGACGCCCATCACGCCGTCGTAATCCGAAGGGATGGCGTCGGTA
>CAVKMU010000078.1:0-8287 GCA_963657455.1 bacterium | reverse complement strand
AAAAACCAAAGAAACCCAGGCAGAAGAAGATGCCGACAAACCATTGGGCGTAGCGTCCGAGATAGACACCATCGTATTCCTTGTAACGCTCGTTGACCTTCCTGCGCTCATCCTCAAACATTTTGTTGACGGAACGGACATGTTCCTGCATATTGACCTGTATCTGCTTGTTGTGCTCGTCAAACATCTGCTGCATCTTCTGCCAGTCGGCATCTGAAACTTCCACGGACACCTTCAACTTGGATGGGGCTTCCTTCAGGACTTTGTCGATGTGGTCATTGACAAAAGAAGCCGCAAGTGTAACTTCTTCTGGTTCAACGTTAAGCACATTACAAATTATTTCAACAAAACTTTAAATTATATCATAAATTTCCAATATAACCACTAAAGCATCTTCTTTTGAAAATTTTATTTCATCTTTATATTTCTGAATCAGCCTTTAGATTTTACTTTTTTCAAGACGTCACCAGCTTTCTTTAATAAATCAGGACCCCATTTCTTAGCTGCTGCTACAATAACTCCTCCTACCGCAATGAGAATAACTTTGCCGGCATTATCAACTTTCTTTCCAAGGTTTGTATTATATTCAAGTATATTTGAAATACCTATTGATTTATTATTCATCAGATAATTCATTCTCCTTATGAAAGAATCTTCGATATGATCATTACAATAATCTACCATAGGCTTATGATTGCGTTCAAAAGAATCAGTAGCACCTTTTAAATAAAGTACAATATCAGCTAACAATATGAGTCTATTATATAACTGAATGTCATACACAAAGTCTTCATAACATTTTTGATAACGAGCAGACTCATTATGGAATGGATGAGTTATTGACAACCAAAAAGCTTTCCAAGAATTTGATGGAGCTCCATCAAGTTTTTTATAATCTTCACCTATTTGTGCATGAATTTGCATGAGTCCTGTATTCATATCAGAATATGCTGTATTTGCAGCACTATTTAATTCTTGCTGAGTTTTGAATGTTGGATATAAATCCATAAAAGATTTAAAAGGGCCGATAACTCTACCTATTCTATCATTTTTCTGCCCCGTTTTGATTTCTTCAACTTTTTCTTCTTGATAATCTGCTGATTGCTTGCAAGTAATTGATAATCAATATCTATTTTGCTTCATATTAGCCGCAAGGAACAAACTGGAAACAAGATTTGCATTAAACCCGAAACGGAAAGCATGAGAAAACATAAATTAACACGGAAATGAACGGCTATTTTCCGATTTTGGGATTGGGAGTGTACTTAAATATGGAGGGATGAATGGTTCAATTTATAGTTAATGGATGGGGTGAAATGACTTATTAGGATGTCAAAAGAGATAAAAAACTATAAAAGTTAAGGTATAATGATGATTGAACGACCAAATGTTACAGAAAAATGAAAAATTTTCATTATATTTGCATCGCAAAATTAACTGACATGGAAGAAGTCAATAGAATAAAAGTAGTTTTATGCGAGAAGAAGCTGACCAGCAAGTGGCTTTCTGAGCAACTTGGCGTTAATCCGTCAACAGTTAGTAAATGGTGTACCAATTCTTCGCAGCCAGACCTTTCAACGATTCTTAAAATATCAGACTTATTAAAAGTTGATATAAAAGAGTTATTTGTGAGAGAGTACAAACAGTATCTATTATCAAAAGAGAATAAGTAGTCTTTATATTTTTGAGCTATGCCCAGAAAACAACTAAAAGATATTACACTGGCTGATTTTCCAGAGGAAATAGATAGCCAGAATAACATAAAAGTGTACGGCGAGACATCATATGAGGATCAGATGGCGGTGATGAGCCACTATCTGCACAACCATCTGCATGAAACGAGCAAAGAAGAGAGAGAGGAAATAGTTGCGGCTATTCGTGAGTTTCTCTCACGCAAGCAGTTCAACCAAGAGAAGGACGAGGACTTGTCTGACGAAGAAGTTTTGAAGGTGGCAGAATCGCCATTGCAATATAATCTGTTCGATGACTTCTTTAAAATACCTTTTCCTGCACCAGAAAACCCCAAGTTTACCTTCATTGACCTCTTCGCCGGCATGGGGGGATTCCGTATCGCCATGCAACAGCTTGGTGGAAAATGTGTTTATTCTTCCGAGTTTAAGGCCGCAGCGCAGCAAGCCTATCTCGCAAACTATGGCGAAATGCCATTTGGAGACATTACAAAGGAATCGACCCAAAGATACATTCCTGACAATTTTGATATTCTTTGCGCAGGCTTCCCGTGTCAGGCTTTCTCGGCAGCAGGTGCAAGAAAGGGGTTTGCTGACGAAACTCGCGGTACGCTTTTCTTTGAAGTAGCTCGAATATTAAAGGAAAAACGCCCAAAGGGATTCTTTTTGGAAAATGTGGAAGGGTTGGTAAACCATGATGGAGGCCGCACACTGCGCATTATCCTCGATACGCTCCGAAAACTTGGCTACAAAGTTAGCCACAAAGTGCTTGACGCTTCGGACTTCGGTGTGGCACAAGCAAGAAGGCGAATATACATTGTTGGCACCTTCGACAACAAAGTGTCGCTGGATAATTTCCCCGTAAAGAAAGCAACTGTTGGTGAAGTATTGGAACAAGGTAAACCTCTATCAGACAACCGCATAGCAAAGTTGCTACTTAAAAGATTTTCATTGGATGAACTATATGGGAAATCCATTAAGGACAAACGCGGCGGTGACGATAATATTCATAGTTGGGATATTGGCATTAAAGGCGAAACTACCAAGGCAGAACGTACCCTGCTTGACAAGATGCTCACTGAGAGAAGGAAGAAGAAGTGGGCTGAACTATGGGGCATTGACTGGATGGACGGAATGCCACTTTCTCGTGAAATGATAGCCTCGTTCTACCAAGGCAAGGACCTTGACAAACTGCTCGAAAGTCTTGTGAAGAAACGCTATCTTGTGTATGAGCATCCCAAGAAGCGTGTAACAAAAAAAACAGACGGCGGCGTAAGTTACAATGTGAGAGAGGAGGACGAAAGTAAGCCTCAGGGCTATAATATCGTGGCAGGTAAACTAAGCTTTGATATAAGTAAAATACTCGACCCAAACAACGTAGCCCCTACGCTTGTGGCAATGGACATGAACAAGTTGTATGTGGGTGATAACGGAGGTCTGCGTCGTCTCACTCTGCGCGAGGGTTTACGACTGTTCGGCTACCCAGAAGAATATGTTCTCGGCTCGTCCGAAAGGGAAGGTTACGACCTCTTGGGCAACACCGTGGTCGTACCTGTAATAAAGGCAGTGGCCGAGCGACTTATCAACGAAATTAGCAAACAGGAGAATTAACAACGAATAATATGTTTTTCTTTTTTGAAGATATGAATCCAGCAGACAAACTTTACAAAGCCCTGCAAGAAGATTTTGGCTTTGAGGGCGCACAGGGAGCAATCAGGTTTAACCTGAAAGATTATGAAATAACGGTCGAGCAGAACAATGTCGTTGGTAACATTCTTGAAGAATGGCTTGACAAGTGGATGACAAGCAAGGGCATCGTGCACATTCACAACGAGAAGCAGGCATCACCTGACTTCTGGCTCAATCCTGATGATCTTAACAGCGATTGGCTTGAAATAAAGTCGTTCACGGGTAGTCCCAACTTTGACGTGGCAGCCTTCCGTAGTTTTATCAATCTCATTATAGACAAACCTTGGAAACTTCACTCCAAGCATCTGCTTATCAAGTACAAGAGTGAGAACGGCATCGTAACTATAGAGAAGTTCTGGATGAAGAACCTTTGGGAGATATGCAGTACCAGCAGTGTTTGGCCAGTCAAGGTGCAGTATAAGAACAAAGTTATTGTGAATATACGTCCCTCAACATGGTATTCCGATAGTTCGGAATATCCCTCATTTGAGTGCCTTGAAGATTTCTTGGCAGCTTTGGAAGAGACCATTTATCGCTACCACGACACACGAAGCACTATAGCTGAACATTGGAGCGAAAAGGTCTGTAATGCATACAAGGCTTACTACGGAAAGACGTTGAATATTCCTCGTTGGAACGACATCAAGAGTAAGTACATCCAGGAGAAAACCGAGGAATAGCAACTCATGGAAGTTCGGAACAAAATTTGGGAAGAGTTCAAACAAGCCAAGGCCAACGTGGTTTGCATACGCCGTTATAACAGCGTACAGCGGCAACTTAACTGTGTATATCAGATTTTTATTGCTGTCTGTGCTGCTGTTGGAACGTTCTCATTCGGATTTAGCGATAAGATTCCATTCATTGCTCTACTTTCTATTGCCATCGTCTCGCTCGTTAAGGCCATCTTTCCTCAAATCATTCAGCCGGAGCAGGAACTTTGCGAACTTGACAACATCATGGACTATTATAATTCCTTCATGAATAAGATGGAGGTATTCTTCTATCAGCTCGACAAGGAACAAAAGACCGATGACGAGGTGATGCAAGAACTTTTTGCGTTGAAAGAGGATGAGTGTAAAAGGCAGTCTAAGATGAACAAGCTAATACGCTGGATTCCCAGTCGTATGCAGAAGAAAGTAGATGCAGAAGTGCAAACATATATAGAAGAAGTACATTTTAATATCTACAAACAAGATGAGCAACAACAATAGAAGCTATTCGCCAGAGCATGTATATATCAGTTCTGGTGACGATGTAAAGAAAATTCAGGGTCAAATGTCATCAGCTATAAATACACCTCCACCCCCTAAACCCTCCAAATGATATGCCCAACAATAATAATCAGACACATCAGCGAGAGACACCTACAAAGGTGACTACGCCACCACCTCCAAGACCTCAAAAGTAATTATTATGCCCAATAGCGAACCAAAGCCACAGCAGCAAAGTCCATCAAGAGTGACTACTCCGCCACCTCCACCACCCATTAGGAAATAAGAAACTCATCAAGACTGAACAGAAATAGTATATGCTACCATTTCGTCTTAATGTTGTACGAAATCCTTACCGCACATCCTAAGATATGGATGATTAAGAATCCGTTTATTAAGGGAATGGGAATCAATATGCGGTCATCAAGTTCCTGTTCCGCCTTGTCCGCTTGCACATCCTGCTCGACATCGTTCATCACGTCATCGAAATCAGGACGGTTGTCATTGTTCTTGCTTCTCCTAATCATAGAATTGTCGGTTTATCTGTGGTAACTGCGTGTGCGTGGCTTCGGTTGCTCCATTTGGGGCATACTGCCACAGACCCTCCATTTTTTCTCCGCTGCGCAAATAGGAGGCGGAGCAGGGCCTTACTTTTGCCATATCTCAACGGAATGTGTATCTTTGCATCAAATTCAGTAACAGATGAAAGAGGTAATTCATTTTTTGGCCGCCCTCGAGCGCAACAACAACCGCGAATGGTTTCAGGCCCACAAGGCAGAGTATCTCGCTGCCCAACAACAGTTCAACGCTTTTGCCGAGCAGCTGATAGCCCGCATTGCCCTGTTCGACGAGAGCGTGGCCGGCCTTGAACCGAAAGATTGCACCTACCGCATCTACCGCGACACGCGCTTCTCGGCCGACAAGCGACCCTACAAGACACACATCGGGGCGTTCGTCTGCCCGGGCGGAAAGAAATCGGGCTTCAGCGGCTACTACTTCCAGGTGGGGCCGGGCGAAGAGGGATACCCCAACGGCTGCCTGCTGGCCACAGGCGACTATCGGTTCGACACCAAGGTGATGCAGATCCTGCGCGAAGACATCAGTCTCGATCCGGATGCCTTTACGGCCACGCTTGACCGCGCGCCGCTCTTCCGGCTCGACGATACGGAGATGCTCAAACGGACGCCCCGCGGCTTCGACAGCCGGGCACCCTATGCACACTACCTCCGCCACAAGGCTTTCTGCCTCTGCTACCAGCCCGGCACGGCCTTCATGCAAGAGGAGGCGCTGCTCGACCGAACGGCCGAGGCATTCCGCACCACCTATCCTTTCCTCCGGTTCCTGAACCGGGCCATCGCCTATGCCAAAGAGTAGGCAGGAGGAAGCCCGCACCGCAATTCAATTGGTTAACAGATAGAAACAATGGTAAAAGAAAAAACAATGACAGACAAAGAAGAATTTTTGACACTCCTGCGCTCGACCAACCGCGACGGCGTGGAGGATACGATCGAATACCTGGAGCAGGAAGGCTTCTTCACGGCGCCCGCCTCCTCCACCAAACACCTCTGCATCGAGGGGGGACTGGTGAAACACTCGCTCAACACCTGCAAAGTGGCCCTCATGATCTGGGAACAGATGCAGCAACTCTCGCCCTCGCTCCACAACGAAGTGGCACGCGAGAGTGTCATCATCGCCAGTCTGCTGCACGACGTCTGCAAGACCGACATCTACTTCCGCTCGGTCAAAAAGCGCAAGGTGCTGGGCGAATGGGAAGATGTCGAGGGATACAAGATCTCGTACAAGAACTTCCCCTTCGGACATGGCGAGAAATCGGTCGTGCTGCTGCTCTGCGCCGGCCTCACCCTCTACGACGACGAGATGATGGCCATCCGGTGGCACATGGGGGCATGGGGCATCAACCTGAACAGCTTCGAAGAGACGAAAAACTACGATGTGGCCAACAAGCAGTTCCCGCTCGTCAGCATCATCCAGGCGGCCGACAGTCTGGCAGCCAACCTCGTGGAAACAACCGCCGCCGACCTGGAGGATCTCTAATGCCCATCCGCCCAAAGAGAAGAAAAAGGGATCGGCATAGGCGTTGACATCAACCACAGAATGACAAAAATGCCGACACAAAAAGCAACAACAACATCATAACGAAACAAGATGAAAAAGATAGCATTGATCACAGGCGCCACCAGCGGAATCGGCAAAGCCTGTGCAGAAAAATTCGCCCAAGGGGGCTATAACCTCATCCTTACCGGCCGCCGGGCCGATCAGCTCGCCGCCCTCCGGCAGGAGCTCGAGCAGCAAGGTGCCGAAGCGAAAGTACTCGTTTTCGATGTACGCGACCCGCAAGCCGCCCGGCAGGCCTTGGAATCGCTGCCCGAAGCGTGGCAGCAGATCGACATCCTCATCAACAATGCCGGCCTCGCACTCGGCCTCGACAAGCTCTATGAGGGCAACCCCGACGAGTGGAGCACGATGATCGACACCAACATCAAGGGATTGCTGACCATGACCCGCCTCGTGGTGCCGCGCATGATCGAACGCAACGACGGACATGTCATCAATATCGGCAGCCTGGCCGGCGATGCAGCCTATGGCGGGGGCAATGTCTACTGTGCCACCAAGGCGGCCGTCAAGGCCATCACCGACGGGTTGCGCATCGACGTGGCCGACACGGCCGTGCGGGTGACGAACATCAAGCCGGGACTGGTCGAGACCAATTTCAGCGTCGTCCGGTTCCATGGCGACCAAGAGCGGGCCGACAACGTCTACAAGGGGGTCAAACCGCTCACCGGAGCGGACATTGCCGACGTCGTCTTCTACGCCGCTTCGGCCCCGAAGCATGTACAGATCGCCGAGGTGTTGGTACTGGCCACCCACCAGGCCAACAGCTTTGTCGTCAGTCGTAACCATTGATCCGCAACGCGCCATGCAGAGCTTCCGAAAAGCCACGGAGCGCGACATCGTTGCCGTGGCACGCATCTACGACCATATCCACGACCGCGAAGAGAAAGGTGAGACCACCATCGGGTGGATACGCGACCTCTACCCTACCGCCCAAACGGCACGCGATGCCCTCCTCCGCGACGATCTGTTTGTCTGTGATGAGGCGGGCGAGATCCTCGCTGCAGCCATTATCAACCGGACACAGGTGCCCGTCTATTCCGAGATGAGATGGCTCTACCCGGCCGACGAGCACGAGGTGATGGTGCTCCACACATTGGTGGTAGAGCCCTCCGCCGCCGGACGGGGCATCGGCACCCGCTTCGTGGCCTTCTACGAGCAGTATGCCAAGGAGCAGGGGTGTACGGTTCTCCGCCTCGACACCAACGCCCGCAACCGGGCCGCCCGCACGCTCTATCCTAAGCTCGGATACCGCGAAGCCGACATCCATCCCTGCAATTTCAACGGGATCCCCGGCGTCAGCCTCGTGACGTTCGAGAAGCGGGTACAGTGAGCGGATTTCCCGAAATCATTCACAACCGCTACAACAGATAAAGCATCCGGCAGATCGGCATGTGCGCTTCAAGGGAATGGCGCATGCCACTGTCGGGTGTTTTTTCTATGATTGCTGTCCTATCCCCCATCCGCAAAATACAACTGTTTTTTTCCTGAAAGCCACATGCCCGACTACAAAAAAAACCATGCCGGGCAATTTGGAAAAAGCACGGCACGGTTTGTGAAAATGGT
>CAVKMU010000077.1:0-8335 GCA_963657455.1 bacterium | reverse complement strand
ACATATACCTCAGCCGAGCGCTTGAACGAGTCATCGCGTTGTGCATCTTGCAGCAACAAGTAGCCGAATACACAGTGGCCGGCAGCCTCTACCAAACGACGTGCATGGAAATCGATGTATTCACTATCTTTCGTGGCCGTGACGGTTTCTTTCAAGGCTGCGAACTTGGCAGTCATTGCCTGCAAGCGTGCGTGCAGCGGCTGCAGTTCTTCCTTGTAGTCGAGTTGGTCGTATTCGTTCAATTGGTTCAGGTAAGTGCCGGTTGTGACGTGGCGGATGGCAGCCACTACCTGCAACTGAGTCGTACCTTCATAGATATTGGTGATGCGGGCATCGCGATAGAGACGTTCGCAAGTATAGTCTTTCATGAAGCCTGAACCGCCGTGGATTTGGATAGCGTCGTATGTATTTTGGTTGGCATACTCGGTTGTCATGCCTTTGCCCAGCGGGGTATAGGCATCGGCTAGCTTACTGTATTTCTTCAGCTCCTGGCGCTCTTCGGGAGTCAGTTTGCGCTCTTTCGAAATGTCGTCCAATGCTTTGTAGACATCCACGAAACGGCTTGTCTCGTACAGCATGGCACGTGAAGCATCCGCCTTGGCACGCATCAGTGTCAACATCTCGTAGATAGCGGGGAAGTTCTCGATGGCTTTGCCGAACTGCTTGCGGTCTTTTGCATAGGCATCGGCTTCGCGGCAAGCGGCTTCACTAAGACCGACAGCTTGCGCCATGATTCCCAGACGTGCGCCGTTCATCAATGCCATGACATACTTGATCAATCCAAGTTTGCGTTCGCCACACAGTTCTGCTTTTGCGTTCTTGAATACCAGCTCGCAAGTAGGGGATCCCTTGATTCCCATCTTGTTTTCGATGCGGCGTACGTTAACGCCCCCCGAACGCTTGTCGTAGATGAACATCGAAAGTCCGCGGCCATCGCGTGTGCCCTCCTCAGAACGTGCCAATACCAAGTGTACATCGGCATCACCGTTTGTGATGAAACGTTTCACACCGTTAAGATACCAATAGCCGTCAGCCTCGTTGTAGGTGGCTTTCAGCATGACCGATTGCAAATCGGATCCGGCATCGGGTTCGGTCAAGTCCATGGACATGGTTTCGCCGGCACAGATGCGTGGGATAAAACGTTGGCGTTGGTCTTCGCTGCCGAACTCGTAGAGTGTCTCGGCACAATCCTGCAATCCCCACAGGTTTTCGAATCCTGCATCGGCGCGTGAGACGATATCTGCCGCCATGATATAGGGGGTAATGGCAAAGTTGAGGCCATTGTAGCGGCGCGGCATGGAGATACCCATCAGTCCGGCATCGCGTACTGCCTTCAGATTCACCTGCGTGCCGGAGGCATAGGTCACACGTCCGTTGGCAACAGACGGGCCTTCATGGTCAACACCTTCCGCATTGGGGGCAATCACGTCGCCGGCCAACTCACCAACGATTTCCAATACTTTCTCATAACTGTCCATGGCATCCTCAAAATCTTGGGGAGCATAGTCATATTTCTCTTTGTCGGCATAGCCGCGCTCCTTAAGTTCCACGATATGCTTCATCAAGGGATGATGAAGATGGTGCTTCAAGCTGGGATTATCTGTATAGTAATTCATTATTTCGAATTCTTCTTGTAATACTTAATCATTTTAGGAATAACCTCTTCTACCGTACCGTTGATCACGTAATCGGCGAGGGCATTGATCGGAGCGTTCTCATCGTTGTTGATAGATATGATGATGCCCGAGTCTTGCATGCCGGAAATGTGCTGGATCTGTCCGGAGATACCGCAGGCAATGTAGAGTTTCGGGCGAACAGTGAGGCCGGTTTGGCCAATTTGGCGGTCATGGTCGCAGAATCCTGCGTCGATGGCGGCACGGCTGGCACCTACCTCTGCGTGCAGTTCCTTGGCCAGTTCAAACAGCATGTCGAATCCTTCTTTCGACCCCATGCCGTAACCACCGGCCACAACAATAGGGGCACCTTTCAGGTTGTGCTTGGCTTTCTCGACGTGGCGGTCGATCACCTTCACCACATAGTCTGTCTCTTTGACATATTTTGCAACATCATGGTTGATGACTTCGCCTTGATAGTTGGCATCGTACACCTCTTTTTTCATGACGCCCTCGCGAACCGTCGCCATTTGTGGGCGATGTTCGGGGTTAACGATCGTGGCAACGATGTTACCGCCGAAGGCCGGACGGATCTGATAGAGCAGGTTTTCGTATTTCTTTCCTGCTTTTTTGTCTTCATGGTCACCAATCTCGAGCGATGTACAGTCGGCAGTCAAGCCACTTGTCAAAGCGGAAGATACGCGAGGGCCGAGGTCGCGGCCTATCACGGTGGCACCCATCAGGCAAACTTGCGGATGCTCTTCCTTGAAAAGGTTGATGAGGATGGAGGCATGGGGCAGAGTGGTGTAAGGGAACAAGCCCGGTGCATCGAACACATGCAGCTTGTCTACTCCGAAAGGAAATACCTGTTTCTCAATGCCATTCAGACCGTTTCCTGCCACGATGGCTTCCAACCGGCAGTTTAACTGATTGGCCAGCTTCCGACCTTTGGTCAAAAGCTCTAAACTTACGTCAGCAACTGTTGTGCCTTCAAGTTCGCAATATACGAATACATTATTCATTTGTGCTTGCATCCATCTATTTTATCCAATCGTATGATTGGTTAACAGTTCGACAATCATATTTTCTACATCCGCATCCGAGCCGGTGAGCGTCTTGCTCTCCTTAGCTTGGAACACGATATTCTGCACGGTCTTTACCTTGGTCGGTGAGCCGGAAAGGCCACACTGCTCGAGGTCGCCGTTTACATCGGCCACAGTCCACTCCTGAATATTCAGATAGGGGCGTGTTTCGTAGAGGTCGGCATACTTCAACTCGCCATTCTTCTCCTGTTTACCCAAGGCATATTTGTATTTCTGTACCAGCTTGGCGTTGCGCGGACGGCACGGAGCTGCCGAACCGTTGACAGTGATGACGATAGGCAACGGACCTTCGACGGTTTCGATGCCGCCGTCGATATGACGTTTGACGGTGATTCGTCTCGTCTCTTCGTCGACATGCAGGATTTCTTCGGCATAAGTGATCTGGCTCAAGCCTAACTTTTCAGCTACTTGCGGACCGACTTGCGCCGTATCTCCGTCGATAGCCTGACGTCCTCCGAGGATGACATCATACTCGTTTATCTTTTTGATGGCTGTAGCCAGGGCATAGGAAGTAGCTAACGTATCAGCTCCGGCAAATGCTCTGTCGGAGAGTAAATAACCGTTGTCTGCACCTCGATACAAACCTTCGCGGATAATTTCTGCAGCGCGTCCCGGGCCCATGGTCAATAGGGTGACAGTCGAGCCGGGATGAGCCTCTTTCAGGCGCAAAGCCTGTTCCAAAGCGTTCAGGTCTTCCGGGTTAAAAATGGCAGGGAGGGCAGCTCTGTTCACTGTCCCGTCTTCCTTCATGGCGTCTTTACCCACATTCCGTGTGTCGGGAACCTGTTTTGCTAATACAATTATTTTCAAACTCATCTTTCTAAGTTATTAGATTCTTTGTGTGCAAATGTAGTTATAATATTGTGATTAGGAAATAAATAATCGTTACTTTTGTGTATTTTTCAGTGAACGGTACCCGATTCCAGTTCGCTGTGAATAATGAAACAACAAAAACAATAGTAATATTATGTACAAGACATTGTTGTCGTTGCCCCCCAACTTGGTAGGGTGTTTTCATGAATTGGAGCACGTCGAGCCGACTTCTTGGTTCTGTACATCCGACCCTCTTGGAGCTCGTTTGGGTTCGGGGGGAGGTACGATGTGGTTGCTCGAAGCGTGTCGGCAGGAAGAGGCAGCCGGAGAGTCATTCCCGACGTGGCTTAGCCGCGAGAAACGTATCTTGTTGCATGCGGGCGGACAGAGCCGACGGTTGCCGGCCTACGCACCGTCGGGGAAAGTCTTGACGCCGGTGCCAGTCTTCCGTTGGGCGCGTGGTCAGCAACTGTCGCAGAATCTGTTGGATTTACAACTTCCTTTATATCGGCGCATCATGGACAAGGCGCCCGAATCATTGCATACATTGGTGGCGAGTGGCGATGTCTACATCCGCTCGTCGGCTCCGTTGCAGGAGATCCCCGAGGCAGATGTCGTCTGCTATGGTTTGTGGGCCGACCCTGCACTGGCTTCGCACCACGGGGTATTCGTCTCGAACCGGCAAACGCCGGAGGTGTTGGACTTCATGTTGCAGAAACCGTCGATTGATGAATTGGGGCGTCTCTCCGGCACTCATCTCTTTCTGATGGATATCGGCATTTGGCTGTTGAGCGACAAGGCCGTCAATCTGTTGGGGCTTCGCTCGAAAAAGTCGGACGGATCAACCTGGAGTTTCTATGATCTTTATGCTGATTTCGGGCGAGCATTGGGCGAGCATCCCACCTCTCCCGACGAGGCACTGGCCCAACTCTCGGTAGCTATCCTTCCTTTGCCGGGGGGCGAGTTCTATCATTACGGCACCACTCCCGAGTTGGTCTCGTCGACATTGGCGATTCAGAACTTGGTGGCCGACCAGCGTGTCATCATGCAGCGCAAAATCAAACCGCATCCTGCCATGTTCGTGCAGAATGCCATCATCAGAAAGCCCTTGACGGCCGACAACTCCGAGGTATGGATCGAAAACAGTTGGGTGGCTTCTCAGTGGAAACTGCACCATCATCATGTCATTACAGGTGTCCCTCGCAACGAATGGACACTGGAGATCCAGCCCCATGTCTGCATCGACGTGGTGCCTTGGGGGGAGACAGCTTACGTGGCGCGCCCTTATGGTTTTGCCGATCCGTTCAAAGGCAGCCGCGACGAGGCGCAATGGATGGGGCAACCTGTCACAACTTGGATGGCGAACCACGGCATCTCGTTGCCGCCCTTTGCCGATCTGCAGGAGGCATCTCTCTTTCCTGTTTGCCGTTCGGTGGAAGAATTGGGAACGGTGTTGGCCTGGATGATCGGAAATGGTGAGGACACCGTTGCCAAAACAATATGGGAAAAGGCCGAGAAAGTATCGGCCAACCAACTGTCTGACCGCGCCAATCTGCGCCGCTTGGCCGCACAGCGTGAAGCCTTTCGCAAAGAGAACTGGGCATTGCTGGCCGAGAATCATAGCCGGAGTGTCTTCTATCAGTTGGATTTGGCGGATGCCGCCGCAGAATATGCCCGTTTCCACATCGATCCTCCCGCCATATTGCCGGCCGACGAGCCGCTGATGAAGCAGATACACAACCGTATGTTGCGCTCGCGTATCTTCCATTTGGAAGGGAAAGAGGCGGACGAAGAGCGACGGGCAGCCTTTGCTTTGCTGCGCGAAGGGCTGACGCATACGGCCGATTTCGACCGCCAACACCCGAAACGAAGCGTATACCCCGACCAAATCGTGTGGGGCCGCAGCCCGGTGCGTATCGACTTGGCCGGAGGATGGACGGATACTCCGCCCTATTGCCTCTATGCCGGCGGCAATGTGGTGAACGTGGCGATCGAGTTGAATGGGCAGCCTCCGCTGCAAGTGTACGTCAAACCGTCGAAGCGCCCCGAGATCATCCTTCGTTCGATCGACCTTGGAGCGATGGAGGTGATCCGTACATGGGATGAACTCTCCTCGTTCGACAAGGTCGGGTCGGCCTTCTCTATCCCCAAAGCTGCTTTGGCTTTGGCGGGTTTCCTGCCGCGTTTCTCGGCCGACCACTACACTTCGCTCGAGGAGCAGCTGAACGATTTCGGTTCGGGTATCGAGATTACGCTCTTGGCTGCCATACCGGCCGGCTCGGGGTTGGGAACCAGCTCGATCCTGGCATCGACGGTCTTGGGTTCGGTTTCCGATTTTTGCGGACTGGGCTGGGACAAGACCGAGATAGGGCGCCGGACATTGATCCTGGAGCAGATGCTCACCACCGGCGGAGGATGGCAGGATCAGTATGGCGCCTTGCTGCACGGATTGAAACTGCTGCAGACCAACGAGGGGTTCAATCAGAATCCGCAGGTGCGCTGGTTGCCGGAATATCTCTTTACCGATGCCGACTATCAGCCGTGTCATATCCTTTACTATACGGGTATCACCCGAACGGCCAAGAGCATCCTGGCGGAGATTGTACAGGGTATGTTCCTGAACAGTCACACACACCTCGAGCTGTTGGCGGAAATGAAGCAGCACGCCCTGGCACTGTTCGATACGATCCAGGCGGGCGACTTCGATTCGTACGGAAAGATGGTGCTGAAAAGCTGGCAACTGAACAAGGCTTTGGATGCCGGCACGAATCCTCCGGCCGTCGAGGCGATCATCGACAAGATAAAAGACTTGGCCTTAGGCTACAAACTGCCGGGAGCCGGCGGTGGCGGCTATCTTTATATTGTGGCAAAAGATCCGGTTGCCGCCTCGCGTATACGGCAGATTTTAGCCACCGATCCCGTGAACGACAAGGCACGCCTCGTCGAGATGGCGTTGTCTCGCAAAGGATTGCAGATGAGCCGTTCGTGAGGAATGAAAACAGAAAACCAAAAAAACAACAGAACAGATATGGAATATAAAACATGTGACATACAAGGGGTCTGGATCATCGAGCCGAAGGTGTTTCATGATGCCCGTGGCTATTTTATGGAATCCTTCAAGCA
This sequence comes from bacterium, assembly GCA_963657455.1. Lineage (GTDB taxonomy): Bacteria > Bacteroidota > Bacteroidia > Bacteroidales > Tannerellaceae > Parabacteroides. Next base: position 1,683 of record CAVKMU010000077.1, on the reverse strand, counting down.
AGAGGAGTTTGAGTCGGCAGTAGGGAAGGTAAACTTCCTGCAAGACAACGAATCGTGCTCGTCGAAGGGTGTCTTGCGTGGGTTGCATTTTCAGCGTTCGCCCTATTCGCAAGCCAAACTGGTGCGGGTGATCAAAGGAAAGGTGCTGGATGTGGCAGTCGACTTGCGCAAGGATTCTCCCACTTTCGGCCGATATGTGGCCGTTGAATTGTCTGATGAAAACAAACGGCAGCTGTTCATTCCGCGCGGATTCGCGCATGGCTTTCACGTATTGAGCGATGAAGCGATCTTTACCTACAAGGTGGACAACGTCTATCGCCCGGATCAGGAGCAGAGTATCCGCTACGATGACTCGCAGATTGCCGTCGATTGGCAGATCGCTCCGGGCGAACAGCTCTGCCTCTCCGAGAAAGACACAAAAGCTCCGACACTGAAGGATTGGATGGTTGCGAACCGTCAGGAGGATACTTTCCGAAAAACCTATCTTGTGACGGGTGCCGCCGGCTTCATCGGGGCGAATTTCGTCAAATATATGTTGCAGAAATATGCCGACATTCGGATTGTGATCCTCGACAAACTGACCTATGCGGGCAATTACAAGACGATTGCTGATATGGTGGACGGTCATCGTTGTCGCTTCGTTCATGGTGATATCGGTGATTCCTCGCTGCTGGACGGCCTGTTTGAGCAGTACCATTTCGACTATGTCGTCAACTTCGCGGCCGAGAGCCACGTGGACCGCAGCATTACCGACCCGGGTTTGTTCCTTCGTTCGAACGTATGGGGTACATTCAACCTCTTGAATGCGGCCAAGAAGCACTGGACCACGGGAAAAGATGGGCAAGGTTATCCCATCTGGCACGAGGATGTACGCTATCATCAGGTATCTACCGACGAAGTGTACGGCAGTTTGGGCGAAACGGGCTATTTTACGGAGTCCACTCCGCTGGCACCGCATAGTCCCTACAGCGCATCGAAAGCCGGTGCCGACCAGTTTGTGATGGCCTTTAGCGATACCTACAAGATGCCGGTGAGCATCACCCGCTGCTCGAACAACTACGGGCCGTATCATTTCCCGGAAAAATTGATTCCGCTCATTATCAAGAATATTCTCGAAGGAAAGCAACTGCCGGTCTATGGCGACGGATCAAACATCCGCGACTGGCTCTATGTCGAGGATCATTGCAAGGCAATCGACTTGGTTTTGCACCGGGGGCGTGCCGGACAGGTCTATAATGTGGGGGGGCACAACGAGAAGAGCAACATCGAGATTGTCAAGCTGACGATCCGAACCATCGCACGGCTGATGACGGAGCACCCCGCCTACAGGGAGGTATTGAAGAAGCAAGTGAGGGGAGAGGACGGCCTTTTGTCGATCGAGTGGATCAATGACAGCCTGATCTCTTTCGTCAAAGACCGCCTGGGCCACGACCAACGCTATGCCATCGACCCGACCAAGATCCATAGCGAACTGGGATGGGAGCCGGAGACTTCGTTTGAAGTGGGCATCGAGAAGACGATCCGCTGGTATCTGGAGCATCAGGATTGGGTGGCTTCCATCCTCGATGGCAGCTACGAGTCCTATTATAAAAAGATGTATCTCGACAAGTAAAAGAGAGAAGTCGAGGAGGGTTGCCGGGTTTATTTATGACCCTTCAAAAAAGGATGCCGAACAGTTGAAGA
>CAVKMU010000076.1:0-8581 GCA_963657455.1 bacterium | reverse complement strand
ACATTGCAAATGTATAACAATTCTCTTCCATAAAAACGATTTAATATTAATTAACCAAAAACAAGCACCAACTTCTTTACATCAAATTGTAAAAGAGAAGAGCAATATTTGACTCTTTGCAGAGTCTTTTCTCAGCATCACCCGTATTATAAAATAGTTGCTGCCGAGAAGGCTACAGTTTATATGGGTGCATATTGGAGTTTGTTCGGCATGAAACTGCAGTTTGTTCGGGAGAAAACTCGAGTTTCATGCCGAGAAACTTTTTCAAAACTGAGGAGGTTATTTCCAAAAGCCTCTCACCTCGGCCACAAATAGAGACACCTTTCTTATGCACTTGCCTATATATATAATGTAAACATCCTTCACCCCATTAGAACAGGCTTGGAATTTTATATTACAGAATGGCCCTTTCTGCTATTGGTTTCCATAAGAATTTAATATATATTTGCAGAGAAAGAAAGAGTATACTCACTATTAACCTTTTATATCATGAGAAAGTACGCAGCATTTTTGATTCTATTTTTACTCAGCTGCCATGTAGCAACTTGGGCTGACAACGAGCGAAAAACAATCCGAATATCGACAGACGAGACGGATTTGATCTATGGGACCGCCCCCAACGGCCGATTATATCAGATGTATTTGGGCGACAAGCTGAAAAACGATGCGGATCTCAAGCACCTATCCCCCTTCTTCAAAATGGGATCGGACGGCAGTGCCGGCTTGCGTGGTGGCGAAATCTACCTGACTTCCGGAGCCGAAGACTTTTTCGAGCCGGCATTGATGGTCACACATGCCGATGGAAACATGAGTACGATCCTGACCTATGTATCGTCTGAGCAGAAGGTTGTCGACAACAATGCCACAGAAACGGTCATTACCCTGAAAGATGACCAATATCCGTTGGAAGTCGTTTTGCATTTCACTGCATTCAAAAAAGAAAATGTCATCACAACATGGACAGAAATCCGTCATCAGGAGAAAAAACCGATTGTATTGGGACGTTACGCTTCGTCTATTATCTATTTCGAAAGTCCATCCTATTATCTGACAGAGTTCAATGGCGACTGGGCAAAAGAGATGAATATGACGACCCAACAACTTTCCTATGGCAAAAAAATATTGGATACCAAGTTGGGAACCAGGGCTGCCATGCATATGTACCCCTTCTTTGCACTGGGCATGAACCAACCCGCCGAGGAGCATGAAGGCGAAGTCGTGTTGGGAACTATTGCATGGACCGGAAACTATCGCTTTACATTTGAAGTAGACAACATCGGAAACTTGCGTGTCATCTCCGGCATCAATCCATATGCTTCGAACTATGAGCTGCAACCCGGGAAGAATTTCAAAACGCCTGAGTTCATCTTTACCCGAAGCACCTCAGGAAAAGACCAAGCCAGCCGCAACTTGCATGCGTGGGCTCGCAATTATCAATTGAAAGACGGCAAGGGCAGCCGTATGACCTTGCTCAACAACTGGGAGAACACGGGCGTCAACTTCGACGAAAGCGTGCTGAGCTCGTTGATGGGCGAGGCAAAAAATCTGGGAGTAGACATGTTCTTGCTGGACGATGGCTGGTTTGGCAACAAGCATCCTCGCAATAACGACAAGGCAGGATTGGGTGATTGGCAGGTGATGAAGAGCAAACTGCCGAACGGACTCCCCTTCCTGGTGAAGGAAGCTGAGAAAGCAGGTGTCAAATTCGGCCTGTGGATCGAGCCGGAGATGGTGAACCCCAAGAGTGAATTGGCCGAGAAACATCCGGACTGGATCATCAAATTACCAAACCGTACGACATACTATTACAGGAATCAACTGGTATTGGATTTGGCTAACCCCAAAGTGCAGGATTTTGTATTCGATGTGGTGGATGGAATCTTGACAGAAAACCCGGGAATCGCCTTCTTCAAATGGGATTGCAATAGCCCGATTACGAATATCTACTCGCCTTATCTGAAAGAAAAGCAGGAACAGCTGTACGTTGATTATGTGAACGGTTTCTATAATGTATTGGAGCGCATCAATGCCAAATACCCGAAACTGGAGATGATGCTCTGCTCGGGCGGTGGCGCACGTTGCGATTATGGTGCCCTAAAATACTTCTCAGAATTTTGGGCCAGCGATGATACCGATCCCGTTGAACGCCTCTATATACAGTGGGGCTTCTCACAATATTTCCCCATGAAGGCCATCTGTGCGCATGTAACCAACTGGAATCGGAACACTTCCGTCAAGTTCCGGTTGGATGTAGCCATGATGTGCAAATTAGGATTCGATATCGGATTGAAAGACATGCCTGAGAAAGATCTGAAATTCTGCCAAGAGGCCGTCAGCAACTACAACCGCCTGAAATCGGTTATTCTCGATGGTGATTTCTATCGGCTGGTATCTCCTTACGAAGGAGAGCACATGGCTGTCATGACTGTAGGGGGAGACCTTTCGAAAGCGGTAGTATATACCTATAATATTCATCCGCGTATGGCAGAAAATCTATACCCTGTCCATCTGCAAGGACTCGACCCGAACAAGATGTATAAGGTAGAAGAGATCAACCTCATGCCGGGAGAGAAATCCCGTTTCCGCGAAAACGGCGAAGTCTTTTCAGGCGATTATCTGATGAAGGTAGGGCTGCGTGCATTCACGACGCAACACACCCACAGCCGAGTATTCGAATTGACGGCACAATAAAGCATAAAAGGAGAATAGGTGCCGTCGTTGATTGAGCGGCACCTACTCCTTTTTCAGATCTACAACAAAGCATAAAAACACAACAAACATATCTATTTCAAGCGATTATACCTGTAACAGATTTGTAACAACTGTGTCATTTTACTGAAACAAGAAGAAACGTAATTTGCAAGTGAAATCATATAGCTTGACAAAATATGGAAACATTCTACTTGTTTTTGGTAATCTTTCTTGGAGTACTGGCCATCATTGACTTGTCGGTTGGTGTCAGTAACGATGCAGTGAACTTTCTAAATGCTTCAATCGGTTCGAAGGCTGCCTCTTTTCGCGTGATCATGATCGTAGCCGCAACCGGTATATTAATCGGAGCCTCCCTTTCAAACGGAATGATGGATATCGCCCGGCATGGCATCTACCAACCACAATATTTCTACTTTTCGGAGATAATGTGTATCTTGGTGGCCGTGATGTTGACAGATGTCGTTGTGTTGGACGTATTCAACTCATTGGGAATGCCGACATCCACGACCGTCTCCTTGGTGTTTGAACTATTGGGAGGAACCGTAGCCTACTCATTGGTGAAAATCATCAACGACGCTGAAAGCTTCTTGGAAATAGGCCATCTAATGAATACAGACAAAGCCTTGACCGTGATATTGGCGATTTTCGTATCCGTAGCCATAGCGTTTTTCTTCGGGACACTTGTTCAATACATCACACGTTTGATATTCACATTCAACTATAAGCGGACAGCCAAGTATTTTATTGGGCTGTTTGGCGGATTAGCTGCAACGTCTATCGTCTATTTCATGTTGATCAAAGGATTGAAATCAAGTCCGATATTCGCAGGACCTGTAGCTGACTACATTCTGACAAACACAGGAACTGTCGTATTTTACTGCTTCATTGGATTCACCATTCTGATGCAGATCCTTTACTGGTTGAACATAAATGTATTCAAAGTGATCGTATTGATGGGAACTTTCGCCTTGGCTTTGGCCTTTGCCGGCAATGACTTGGTTAACTTCATCGGAGTTCCTTTGGCTGGCTACTCGGCTTATACAGATTTTATAGCGCAGCATGGCACCGTTACAGCAGATTCTTTCTTGATGACCTCCTTGCAAGGATCAGCCAAAACACCGTGGTATTTCTTGGTTGCTGCGGGTATCGTCATGGTGATTGCGTTGTTTACATCGAAGAAAGCACACAATGTGGTAAAGACATCAGTGGATCTGGCCCGACAATCCGACGGCGAAGAAAACTTTGGAACATCGCAGGTAGCTCGCGTTCTGGTTCGTGTTTGCAGAAACGGAGCCAAGACAATTACCCACATCGTTCCGGAGTCCGTCAAAGAATGGGTGGAAAAACGATTTGACAATAGCGAGATGATCATAGAAGAGAATGCAGCATTCGACTTGGTTCGTGCTTCAGTCAATGTCGTTCTCTCCGGATTGCTGATCGCATTGGGTACCTCTCTGAAGTTACCACTCTCCACTACTTATGTTGCATTTATGGTAGCCATGGGTAGTTCGTTGGCCGACCGCGCATGGGGACGTGAGAGTGCTGTCTATCGAATTACGGGAGTGTTGTCCGTCATCGGAGGATGGTTTATCACAGCGGGAGCAGCATTTACAATCTGCTTCATTGTGACATTGATTATCTACGCAGGAGGTATTCCGGCAATTGTTGCCATGATCATTTTGGCTTCTTTCTCTCTGATCCGCAGCCAGTTCCTTTACAAACGGAAAATGCGCAAGGAAGCTTTGAAAGAAGAGGTTAACAATACCGTCGGTCAATTGCGCAAATCCAAAAATCCGATCGAAGCCCTGAACCTATTCCGTCAGCATAGCCGCGAAGAATTGAAAGAAAACTTACTGTTTGCAGCTTCAACACTGAAAGCAACAATCGATGGATTTGAGACAGAGAACCTCAAGGAACTCCGCAAAGTAATCAATGATATTGAAGAAATGAAAGTCCACATGAAACAAGTAAAACGTGTAGGAACATTGGGGGTAACACAGTTGGACCGCACGATCGCCATCGAAAAAGGACTTTACTACTATCAAGGGAATGATTTTGCCAGCGAAATTGTATTCAGTATCCTTCGTTTGGTGGAGCCATGCAAACAACATATCGACAATAACTTCAAGTCTTTGGACGATATTCAAAAGAAAGATTATGGAGCAGTAGAGATGCAAACCATAACCTACTTGAACAGTTGCTCAGAAATGATTGAGAAAAATGATTATTCAAACATGTTTACGCTGGTAGATGAGGCAAATTTGATCCGCGATGAGTTAACTCAGCTGAAAAAGGAGGAGTTGAAACGTGTACAAGGTCAGTCCGGCAGTACAAAAATCAGCATGATCTATCTGACTATTCTCCAAGAAACGACCAACGTTGTTACATTTAGCTGTAACTTATTGAAAGTAAGCAAGAAATTCCAAGTAGAATAGACACAATAATATAGGGAGAGAGCAAAGAGAGGGGGGCAACATTTTTGTTGAACTCCTCTCTTGTTTTTTATCAGGTATTCGGCAGTTTCAAAAAGTTTTCTCGGCATGAAACTCCGGTTTGTTCGGCATGAAACTACAGTTTTCTCGGGAGAAACTATTTCAAAGCACCCGAATAAACGCCACACCATACGCATCATTTTCTTCATTTAGTGCCATCTAAGTGTCAAATAATTGGACAGCAGTGTCTAATTATTTGACATACCCACAACAACCACAATGCGCAACCAATTCTATAACAACGATTTAAAAACGTGGCACACTATTTGAATTAAAACAAGGTGAATATCGTACAAAAACAAGAAATAAGAGTAAATATCATGATCAAGATCGAGAACTTAAGCAAATTTTTCCGAACAGAAGAAGTGGAAACAATTGCATTAAACAAAGTAAACTTAGAGGTGCAGGACAAAGAATTCGTGGCTATCATGGGCCCTTCCGGATGTGGGAAATCAACTTTGCTGAATATATTGGGATTGCTGGACAATCCTTCTGAAGGAAACTACTACTTGAGTAATCAAGAAGTAGGACACTTGAAAGAAAAAGAACGCACACGAGTTCGTAAAGGGAACATCGGGTTCGTATTCCAAAGTTTCAATTTAATTGATGAACTGAACGTATTCGAAAACGTTGAATTACCACTTACTTACCTGAATATCAAAGCTGATGAGCGAAAAAAACGGGTGACTGAACTTTTGCAACGGATGAATATCAGTCACCGTGCACAACATTTCCCCCAACAGTTGTCGGGTGGCCAACAACAACGCGTAGCCATTGCCCGCGCCCTCGTATCCAATCCGAAAATCATACTGGCAGATGAGCCAACCGGCAACCTGGATTCGAAAAACGGAGCAGAGGTCATGCAGCTTTTAACGGAACTGAATAAGGAAGGCACCACGATTGTCATGGTAACTCACTCACAACGTGATGCCGGTTATGCCCATCGAGTGATCAACCTGTTTGATGGTCAGATTGTAAATTCAGTTCATGAATATATTTAATATATAAGAATATGAGATGGATATTCCGTAACTTCATCCGCATCTTTCAGCGTTTCCGCTTGGCCATGACACTGAACATATTAGGGCTCTCGGTAGCTTTCGTGGCTTTCATGTTGTTAATGATGCAATGGACATACGACCGTGAGTTCGACTCCTTCGACCCTCACGCCGATTCCATCTATCGGATTGATATGAATCCCCCATCGGATGGACGAGGCCGCTTAGCCTTGATGAACCGACCTGTAAGTGAAATCATTACACAATCTTCGCCTCATTTCAAAGCCGGAGCACTCTTTCAATCTTCCGTTTTCGAACAGGCGTACACGATTGACGGAGAAGCCCCGACAACCCTCCTTGCTCACCAATGGGGCGTCTCGAAAGATCTCACGAAAGTGTTTCATTTCGACATGATTGAAGGCGATGCAAACGCTTTGGAAATAGAGCACTCCGTCTTGGTGCCGGAGAGTTTTGCCCGCAAATGGTTTCCCAATGAATCGGCTGTCGGCAAGAGTTTGCGTTCACTCTCCGGCAGCTATACGATTGGCGGTGTCTACAAAGATTTTCCGGAGAACAACACTTTGCGAAATTATGTCTATACCTCCATCGGTGACGAGAACAAGGGAAATTACAGTAATTGGAATTATAATTTTTACATCCTGACCGACTTGCCGAACAATGCAGACGAGGTAAAAAAGCTGGTAGCGGAAGGTTTACACAAAATAATGGACAACACAAAGGAGCTCAATATCGAATTTGACGCATTACAGTTGAACGAGATCCACTACAGCGAACCGGCCCTTTACGATCTTACTCCTCGCACCAGCAAACAGATGATGGCGCTTCTGCTCTCGATTGCGTTTGTTATCTTGTTGATTGCCACAATCAATTTTACAAACTTCAGCACAGCGGTCTCTCCTCTACGGATCAAGAACGTCAACACACAGAAGGTATTTGGGGCAACGATCGGGAGTTTACGCCGCTCGTTGCTGTTGGAATCCATACTGGTCGGATCGTTTTCGTTCATTCTCGCCTTGATGATACTATGGATGCTGCAAGATACAACCATTATTCGGCTATTCAAAGCTGATACCCGGATTGTTTCGCATCCGATATTGGTTATCATTACAGGAATTGCCTCCATCCTAATCGGTTTGGTGGCGGCTGTTTATCCGGCTATTTACACAACATCCTTCCAACCGGCAATAGCGTTAAAAGGCTCATTCGGGATCTCGCCGAAAGGAAAAGCCTTACGGCATCTCTTGATCAGCTTCCAATTTGTTGCATCGTTCGCCTTGATTATTGCAGCCTTGTTCATGTTCTTGCAAAACCGTTACGCCCATACGACTTCGTTGGGCTTCGACAAAGAGCAGTTGATCATCACAAATATGGGGAACTTTGGCAATAAATGCCAGGTTTTTGAGCAGCAGCTGAAAAGCCATCCCGAAATTGAAGATGTGACATTTGCCAATGTCAAACTGTGCAATGAAGTCAATAATTACATGAACTGGGGGCGAGAGTTCAAAGATCAGGGCGTGAATTACAATGTGCTCGAGGTAGCTCCTTCTTTTCCGCGCGTCATGGGCATCAAGCCATATGAAGGGAGAGATTTCAGAGAGGAGGATATGAATACACGTCATGGGGTCTATTTGTTCAATGAAACGGCAGTCAAACGTTATAATTTCAAGATCGGAGACGCGATAGACAGCACAACCATTGTCGGATTTGTTCCTGATTTTATCTACCATTCCCTCCATATGGGGACTCCACCTGCAGCATTGTTGTTGTGGGGAAAGGTCAAATGGGGAGAAGAGAACTGGGACACGAACGGCCGCTGGTATGCTTTCTCCTATATTAAGACAAAAGCAGGGGCTGATCTTCACAAAGCTATGGAGGCTGTTTACAGTGAATTAAAGGTATTGTCGCCAGATTATCCATTCGATGTTCGCTTTTTTGACAGCGTATTGGACCAGCTTTACAAAGATGATCAACAACTTTCCTCGGTTATTACCCTTTTCAGTTTGCTGGCCGTCTTCATCTCCATCATGGGAATCTTCGGCTTGGTCGTATTTGACAGCGAATACAAAAGGAAGGAGATCGGCATCCGTAAAGTCATGGGATCCACCACTTGGCAGATTCTATTGCTATTCAACAAGGGATATATCCGAACGCTTGTCGTCTGCTTCTGCATAGCCGTACCGATTGCTTACTATGGCATCAGTCGCTGGTTAGAGAATTTCGTTTACAAGATCCCCATCTATTGGTGGGTATTTCCCGTTGCCTTCCTATTGGTTGGCGGCATTACGATACTAACCATCACCTACCAAAGTTGGCATGCTGCAAATGAAAATCCGGTCAACAGCCTTAAAAGTGAATAAC
>CAVKMU010000075.1:0-9100 GCA_963657455.1 bacterium | reverse complement strand
TTGTAGTGAGCGGCCGGAGCGTTACCGAGTGAACGAAGTGAACGGCTGTAACGCGCACAGCGAGGTAGCGTTCGGAGTAGGTCATAAGCGTAGCCCTGGCCTTTTGGTTACTTTTGGGCCAAGCCAAAAGTAACAATACTCGATGCCATGAAATGGCATCGCTAAAGCGCAGCGTCCAATTTGGTCAAGCAACCAACGGTCACATAGCGTAGCGTAATGTAAAAAGAAGTCACACCAGCTGCATTTCATGCAGCTCACGCGAAATGACGAAATAAAAAAGAGAGGCAATATAATAAAAGACAAAAAAAAAGAGTTCTCAATGCCATGACAATGGCAGCGACAAAGCGAAATGACAATACAAAAAAAGCCGCCCGTTCCGACGGGCGGCTTGCTATCTGATCTTCCCTTGCGGAAAGCAAAATCCGTTGATTATTTCACAACAACCTTCGCAGCCTCTTCACCTTCTACGGCTACTACGGCGATACCTGCCGGTACAGCGATGGTAGCATTGTCGGAAGAGAGAACTGTCGATGTCAACGTCCGGCCTAAGATGTTCGTGATAACTACCGACTTGCCGGCAGCACCCTTCACTACCACTGCACCTGTTGTGGCAGCAACGGTTACATCAGAAGCGGTGATGGCTTCGTTGGCTGTAGCGCTTGCGTTCTTCGTTTGGAACTCAGCGTTGAAGATGGCAGCCTGATTGATCACCTCGCCGATGGTTTCAACCGTCGTATAGTCCACATACTGCTTCCACGAATCGGTCGAGTCGCCCGTGTTGTGGTTGCCGTTGTTGTTGGTAAACTGAGCCAATACCGGGACATTGTTGTGGATCTTGATCCAAGCTCCGGCGAATGAACCGATCTTCGATTTGTTGTTGTCGATGTCGTTCGATTCGATCAGGAAGCCTCCGTCCTCGTAACCGGTGTTGCGGAACGAGAAGGCCACGTTGTTATGATAGCCATCCAAATAGATCTTGTCGTAAACCTTGCCGTCGTTCGCTGCGTTGAAGAAGGCCGGAACGATGTAGTTGCCCGAGTTGTCGGCAGCACCCTCTTTCCAGTCGGCCAATTGGTTGGCGCCTTTCATCACGTAGAGCGTATCGCCTTGGTGCAAAGCTTCTACGAAGCCCAAACGTACATAGTTGCTCGACTTGAAGGCGTCGGCACGTTTCGACAACTTGTCGATAACCGTTCTCTTGATAGAGTCGTTGAAATTGATCAGGTAGCGGCCTGTCACATAACCGGCCAACGTGTCGGTATGTTCACAATTCGGATTGATGCCGTGGAGACCGTCTACACAGTAGGTGTAAGCGCGTACCGAATCAGCCGCTACGGCCAACAGGTATTGCGGCATAGTAGTAGTCGACTTAGCCACATAGTCTACATAGAAACCTTCGTTCTTCGTCGTCGTGGTCTTGTTCTCGACTGCCAAGTAGTTCAGGTTGTTCTCCTTTGCCAACTTCGAGCTGGAATCCTCATAGAGATAAGCCTTGCCGTCGCTGGTCTGAAGAGCCAATACTTTCTTGGAGTTGTTGACATAGTCGTCCGCGATCTTGTAATACAACTTGCGGTCTTTCTGCTGCATGACGAAGGCATCGGTGGTCGTTTCGCACAGCTCACCTAACTTGGCATAGAGAGAAATGTTCTCGATTTCTAACTTGCCTCTCACCTGCGGCTCTTCCGTAGCGGTGAAGAAGTAGGTCTTGTTGCCCTTCGCATCCTCTTTATAGAATTTGGACGTCTCTCCGTTTATCTCCATCTTCAAGCCCGTCAGCTCCTCCGGTTTCACGGTGGCAACGGCCGGCAATGCCTCGATGTTCCACAGGTCGTTCTGGATGGCGTAAGCATGTTCGCCCTCCAACTCGTTGTTTTCCTTCAAAAGCACGAAGGCGAAGGTCAACTTGTCGTCGTCGGCTATTTCCGATTCCGTAGCGATGACATATTTATGCTGGTTCGTGATGGCCAAGAACTTGTGGTCGTTGTCGATCAGGTTCTCGTCTTTCACCTTCATTTTGTAAATGCCTTGATAGAGCGGCTTCACCAACTTATTACTGTAACCATACTGCAAGGAGTCGGCATAAACAAAGCTATAGGTGCCGTCTTTCTTGTCTTGCTTCGCGATCCAGGTATCAGCGCGATACAATTCAAACTCGGTAGCGTTCTCCTCGTCGGCCAATTTCACATAACCCTCCTTCTCGCTCAGGTAGAGGTTTGCCTGCATGTCACGCAAGTGTTGGAAGGTGAAGACCGATTCGCGGAGCGCGTCGTCCGTTTCGTTGAAGTAACCGTACTGCGTCTGCCGGGCAGTGATGTCGGTGAAGGCGTACTCATCGACAGCCGGCAACTTCTTGTTTTGGCTGTGATGATCCACCGTCTGGTCGCCCTTCGACCCGCCGTTGCGGTAGTCTATCGTGACGATGTTGCCCGTCTTCTTGTTCTTATACAACTGGCCTACGAAGAAGGCATCGGTGGTATTTTGGCTATTCTTGTTGAATTCGCGGTTCCAAACCACCAACTGCGGATTTTCGTTGTGGTTCACATCGTCGCCATCGGTACAGTGCAACTGCTCGACTACCCACTGTGTGGCCGGCATGTGGAGGAAGTTCTGAGCGTCATCCTCGGTGTCGTACACGAAGTGTCCATCCATATCCTTCACCAAATAGGCGCCGTTCACGCGGTTCTCGGTCTGTGTCTTGTCGGCTTTCGAATCTTTCAGGTTGATGAAATACAAACCCTCCGGCAGCGTCGTGCGCTCGTACTCGTTCGCATAGCTATGGTTGAAGCGAACCACCAAGTTCATCTGCGCCTGATAGGTAGTCGTGACGAAAGCCGGATTATCAGAGGCCCCCTTTTCCTGGGCTGCATAAGCTACATGGCCCGGATTTACATACTGCCCCTTGATGCCGTCTGCATAGCCGACCGTCAGGAAGGCTTTCTTGTCGCCCGAAGGAAGACCGAAGTTCATGGCATACAAGGCCACCGGCACCCTCACCGCTTTGACTGATCCCGCATTGCCTGTCGCACTTGCATTCGAAGAGGTTCCTGCGTTGACGGTATTCAACCATTCTGTTTTTGTAAGGTTGTTGATGGTTGCTTCCCATGCTTTTTTGCCCTGTTGCTGGTCGATGGATGACATACGCGAAGCATTCAGCGGCTCGAACACGAGGCTGTCGTTCGTCGGATAGTAGGTTACCCTCCAATGGTAGCGGGCAGAGAGCGCATTGACCTCCTTCTTGTCTTCTTCCGGCACTTTGGCAAAGTCCGTATATTCGGTAACTTTCCATACATCGTCCTCCAGCTTGGCAACACGATAGGGCTCGACCGTTACCTGCAGGCCGTTGTAGAGGTGTTGCGAAGTGAGTCCTTCATAGAGCTGTTCGGAGACATAAAGGAAACCGCTCTCGTCGTTCGCCTGGAACAACACCTCGTAACCGTAATAGGGATTATAAGCGCTTAGGCTCATTTTAAAATTTGCATCGGCCGTCTCAACGGCTGTGAAGGTCTTGCTGAACGGGTTGGAGGCAAACTCCATCGGTTCGTTCGTGCCCGGTTGGCAAACCGTGAATTTGGTAGCCCCGGTCGGTATCTTGTTCGTTCCCTCTTTCCAGTCGTCGTAGTTGGCAATACCGTCGTTGAATGTCAGGGAGGAGCCGTTGGCATCGGCCATCGAGTTGATCTCGTCGGCGTTCAGCACCTTCGCTCCGGCCACTACCGGCTTCACTCTCAACCAATTGTAGCCACCCTCTTTTTCGCTCTGCAGGTAATCTCCCGCTTTCGCCTTCGAATCCTTCACCGCGTAGACAAAGAGATTTTTCCCCGGATCCAATGCTTTGGCAAAATCATCCGCACTGTTTGCAGCGTCCGCCACGACCAATCCTATCACCGAGTCGGTCGGGTTGTGGAAATAGGAATAGAGCGGTTTGTAATCGTACGCCTTCGCGTCTTGGTCCGTCGTGTACCATGCCCAATGGTCGATGCAGCCGTTCAGCTCGGCATCGTGCGCATAGTCGAGCTTCGTCAGCTCTTTGCCGTTGCCGTCCAAGGTGACGGCTTTCGTATGGTCGTAAGCCAATTCGTAGCCCGTCTCCTTGTTGACAAAGGTATAGACGCGGCCGTTGGCCGAACGCTCCGTCACCTTGATCTGCCACAGAGAGTGGGTCAGGATAGCTTCTTTGTCGCGCTTGACGGTCAGATAGATCTTTCCCGTCGAATAGTCGCGTTCGGCGGTCAGGAAGTAGCCGGTGGTTTTCAGCCTGGACGGATCGACGTTGGCAACCACATTCGGGTCAACACGCAATTGGTAATAGTAATTCGGGTTGATGTCGCTTACTGCACTGAGGTCGTAGTCGGTTTCTGCGGCAGGGGCCGATGCCTTGATGTCCAACTGCCCCGAGTTCAAGACGCGCGAACGGTAGGTCGCCACGTTATCCTCGCCCACGAGCTGTGCATAAGTCGTCAATGAACCGGCCAGCAGGAAGCCGGCACAAAGTGTAAGTACTTTTTTGTTCATAATCGAGTATTTATAGGTTTGTAATTTGTTTTCACTTCTTTCCGTTATTGCCGCTCTTTCCCCTCGCGGAAAAGCATCAAACGGCAGTAAGTCAGACAAAAGTAATTCTTTTTCACATTCGGGAGTTACCCCCGCCTCCGTTTTTTTCTATTTTTTATCCAATTGATTTATTTTAAGGACGAAGCTCCCGAGAAAAGCAACAAAAGCCCCCGGACACGGCACACGAAAAAAGGGCCGCTCGTTGTGAGCGACCCTTCTATTTCAAAACCTTCCGTTTCGCGATGGAAGCGGAAAGGTCGGTTGTCTTGCGGTTAATTACTTAACAACAACTTTAGCAGCTTCTTCGCCTTCAACAGCTACGACTGCGATACCTGCCGGTACAGAGATAGTAGCGTTGTCAGAAGAGATAACGGCTGTTGTCAATGTCTGACCCAAGATGTTAGTGATAACAACTGACTTGCCGGCAGCACCCTTAACAACAACTGCACCTGTTGTAGCAGCTACGGTTACATCAGAAGCTGAGATAGCTTCGTTAGCTGTAGCGCTTGCATCCTTCGTTTCGAAGTCTGCGTTGAAGATAGCAGCCTGATTGATAACTTCACCCAAAGTACCCGGTGCAGTGTAGTCACCATACTTCTTCCAAGAATCGGTTGAGTCACCTGTGTTGTGGTTACCGTTTACGTTGAAGTACTGAGTCAAAACCGGAACATTGTTGTGGATCTTGATCCAAGCGCCTGCGAATGAACCGATCTTAGCTGAGTTAAGAAGGTCGTTAGATTCGATCAAGAATCCGCCGTCCTCGTAACCTGTGTTGCGGAATGAGAAGGCAACGTTGCTGTGTTTGCCGTCCAAAGCTACCTTATCGTAAACAACACCTTCGTTTTCAGCATCGAAGAAGGCCGGAACGATGTAGTTGCCAGAGTTGTCGACAGCACCCTCTTTCCAGTCAGCCAACTTGTTACCGTCTTTCATTACATACAATGTATCACCCTGGTGCAAAGCCTCTACGAAGCCCAAACGAACGTAGTTGCTTGACAAGAACGGATCAGCGTTCTTTGACAACTTGTCGATTGCGATTGAATTCTTAAGAGAGTCATTGAAGTTAACCAAGTAGCGACCTGTTACATAACCCGGGAGTTCTGCGATGTGACCGCAATCCGGATTGATGCCGTGGAGACCGTCTACACAGTAAGTGTAAGCAGGAACAGAATCAGCAGCTACAGCCAACAAGTACTGAGGCATAGCCGTAGTTGATTTAGCGACATAGTCTACATAGAAGCCTTCGTTCTTCGTTGTGACTGTCTTGTTCTCAACTGCCAAGTAGTTCAAGTTGTTTTCCTTAGCCAACTTAGAGCTTGAATCCTCATAGAGGTATTCGCCTTCAGCATCTTTCAATGCCAAAACCTTCTTGTCGTTGTTGACATAGTCGTCAGCGATCTTGTAATACAACTTGCGGTCAGCCTGGTTCATGATGAAGGCATCAGTTGTCGTTTCGCACAAGTCTGCCAACTTAGCATACAAAGATACGTTTTCGATCTCCATCTTGCCGAATACCTGTCCTTCAGCAGAAGCTTTGAAGTAAACAGTCTCTCCCTTTGAGAACTCGCCATCTTTCAAAGTCAAGCCCTTCAAATCAGTAGTTCCTGAAACTGCTGCAGTCGGTTCGATGCTGAACGGAGTGTTCACGATAGCGTAAGCGTGTGCACCTTCCAAGTCGTTGTTCTCTTTCAAAGCTACCAAAGCGAATGTCAATGTCTCGTCTTTAGCGATTTCATCTTCTGTAGCGATGACATACTTGTGTTGGTTGGTGATAGCCAAGAACTTGTGGTCGTTGTCGATCAGGTTCTCGTCTTTTACCTTCAGCTTGTAAACACCGAGATACAACGGTTCAACCAAGTCGTTGTTGTAACCGTAAGGAATCTGGTCTGTATACGTAAAGTCGTACGTATCACCATCTTCACTTTCAGACGGTACCCAAGTGAGTGTGCGATACAATTCGAATTCGGTTGCATTGTCTTCGTCAGCCAATTTCACATAACCGTTCGATTCGCTCAAATACAAGTCGGCCTTCATATCCTGCAAGTGCTGGAATGTATAAGTCGATTCGCGGAGTGCATCGTCTGCTTCGTTGAAGTAACCGTTGTCAGTCTGCTGAGCTGTGATGTTGGTGAACAGGTACTGATCGCCTGAAGGCAACATGTAGTTGTCACGGTGGTGATCCACTGTCTGTTTGTTATCAGCCTCGTTCATCGTGTTCAAGGTCAAGAGGTAACCGGTTTTCTTGTCACGATACAACTGACCTGCGAAGAATGCATCTGTCAATTCGTCTTCGTTGTCGTTGAACTCACGGTTCCAAACTGCCACCTGCGGAGTCTTGTTGTAGTTCACATCGTCGCCGTCTGTGCAGTGCAACTGCTCAACTACCCACTGTGTTGCAGGCATGTGGAGGAAGTTCTGTGCATCATCCTGCGTGTCGTATACGAAGTGATCCTTCATATCCTTCACCAGGTAAGCGCCGTCCACGCGGTTTTCAGTCTGAGTCTTGTCAGCAGCTGAGTTCTTCAAGTTGATGAAGTACAAGCCCGGCTCCAATGTTGCGCGCTCGTAGTCGTTTTCGTAGTTGTGGTTGAAGCGAACCACCAAGTTCATCTTCGACTGATACTCCGTAACGTATGCGTTGTTGCTTGTTTTCTTCTTTGCAGCATATGCATTTTTAGCCGGGTTAACTGTTGTGCCATCGTCGCCATCGGCATAACCTACTGTCAAGTAAGCGAACTTGTCGCCTGAAGGAAGACCGAAGTTCATGGCATACAAAGCAACAGGAACGCCGGCAGCTTTTACAGAACCTGCATTACCGCCGTTGTTTGAATCAATACCTGCATTGATAGTGTTCAACCATTTGTTTGCTGCATTAAGTTTTGTATATTCTGCCCAAGTAGACATACCCGGCTCCAATTGTTTCTGTGCTGTAGGGGCAGACATACGAGAAGCATTCAGCGGTTCGAATACTACGCTGTCCTGTGTAGGATAGTAAGTCACCTTCCAGTGGTAACGAGCTGACAAGGCATCAATATTATGCTCTGCAGATTCACTGTAGTTCTTATATTCGTCAGCTTTTTTTGCGTCTAAGATGGATGTTCTCAAGCTAAACAAGTCACGGTAAACATCGGTCGTAACCTGCAAGCCGTTGTAGATGTTCTGGAAAGCAGTGCCTTCGTACGGGAATTCGGAAACGTACAAGTATTTTGTCGTATCCTTCTCTGATGCTCCCGGAACGCTCAACAAAACATCGTAGCCTTTATAAGTATTAGTTACGCCTTTCAAAGCAGACGTTTCAGCCTTGAATGTTGTGTTGGCGAATGGGTTAGCACCTTCAGCGAAGCTCATAGCCTCGTAAGTACCCGGTTTGCAAACCGTGAACTTAGCCTCTGTGCCTTTAGTTTCTTGATAAGAACCGTTGGCATCGATCATGGTGTTGATATCGGCTGCGCTCAATACCTTTGCACCTGCAACAACCGGCTTGATAGCGATGAATTTCGTTTCGTCATTATCAGTTGTCAACAGATAGTCGCCTGCCTCTTTCTTAGAGAGCTTAGCCGGAGCGATTGCAAAGGCGTCAGTCAACTCTATGCCATTTATTTTTTTACCATCACCTTTTGCCATCAATCCGATCACCGAGTCAGTCTGTGCATGGAAGTAAGAGTAGATTTTCTTGAAGTCCAATGGTTTGGAATCAGATTCAGTCGTATACCAAGCCCAGTTGCTGATGCAACCGTTCGATTCTGCACCGACTTCCGCAACGAATTCGCCTGCTTTTGCATCAACGTAAGCCTTGTCATGGTCGTATGCCAATTCGTAGCCTGTCTCTTTGTTTACGAATGTATAAACGCGGCCGTTGGCAGAGCGGTCTGTTACTTTGATCTTCCACAATGAGTGAGACAAGACAGCTTTATCTGCTTTCTGAGCAAATACATAAACCTGACCGGTCGTGTAGTTGCGCTCTGCTACCAATACGTATTGGTCTGTCTCGCCTTGTACTCCTATCGTTGCGTTCTTAACCTGCAACTGATAATAATACTCTTGATTGATCGACGTTACGGCATCAAGTGTATTGCCTGTCGTAGACGTTACGGATGCATCTGTGATAGCACTCGTCACCACCTCAGAACGGTATGTTACCGCGCCTTTGACTTTGACCTGTGCTACCGCCGTCAATGAACCTGCCAACAACAGAGCGGCAGAAAGTGTAAGTACTTTTTTGTTCATAATACGATAAATTTTAGTTAATAAATTGTTTGTAATAATCTTAGTTCTATCTCTTTACGGATGGCGAAGCCATCCGGATTTGTTCTTTTTGTCCTGTGGGAGGGCCGGTCGCATCGGGGCGATCCTCCTCCTATCCATTTGCAAATGTACAATCTTTTTTCTGTTATCCAATCTTTTTTTTTTCTTTTTTTCCGCACAGTGCCGTTTCTTATCCTGTTTACCCTGTTTGGTGTACGAAAGGAGGCTCTTGGCGTACAAAGCAAAAGTTTTTGTTTTTTCTTCCTCAAAGGGTGAAAGATTCCATCACCTCTCTCTTCTTTTT
>CAVKMU010000074.1:0-9251 GCA_963657455.1 bacterium | reverse complement strand
CTGTCTCCCTGTCCACGCTCTCAAACATCGGTTCGCCTGTCTTCTCGTTGACGGGCACACGCGAGAGTGCGGCCTCCTTTGCGGGAGTATTCTCTTCCGTCGGTTGGTTTTCCGTTTTCCCTCCTTCAGCTGCCGTCGCTTCGGTTCCTGTTGCAGTCGTCTCGCCATTCTCCCGGGCATCATAGTAACTGTCTTGCAACTGCAATATCTCGTCCTCTGTTATCTGTATCGGTGTTGCATTCTTGGCCGGCACGATCTGTCCGCTCTTCGAATCGACAACTGCTGCCACAGCTATCCAGTCGCCATTCTGACCTTGTCCTTGCAACAGGAATGCCCGGTCGCCATTGTAGACCACCAGACCGGGAGCAGGAGCCACCGTCTTGGCATTGTGCATATATTGCCACTCAAGCTTCTTCTTCTGTTCCTCCCTTGCATTGTTCAGAGCCTCATTATACATATCTTCCGCCTTGGTTGCGGATATGTTGGAAAGCTGGCTTCGCAACACCTCCCGTATTCCGTTCGGAGCACTCTCGTCAAAGATCACGGCCGTATGGGCATCCATTGATTTTACCCGAACCTGCCTATCACCGCCTTTGCTGTTGAGCGTGGCGGTAACCACCGACTTCTCGCCGTTGTTCACTTCCGGAATAGAGGTGATATACGGCTTGACATTGTCGTTGAACTCCTGGCGCACCGCTGCTCTCGCCTGCATCTCGGCATTGTCCGCCAATGCCTGAACGTTATCGTAGGCATTCCAATAGGCTTCCAGTGTGAGTTTCTGTGTCTCGTCCGCAAGACCGTCAAGAATGGCCTTGCGTTCGCCCTTGCTCGCATCCTTGTATTGTCCGGCCAACTGTTGCGTGTTCTCGTCGGCAGCGTCCAATTGCATTGCAGCTTTCGCCATCTCATAGCCGGCCGACCGTACACTTCCCGGATTCTGTGCCGCCTCTGCAATGTCATGCTGGTTCTGCATGCGCTCCAAGTCCCTTGTGGTAGGATCCCATTGCTCCTTCCATCCTTTTTGGGAAATATACGACGGCAAATGGACTGCAGAGAACTGCATACCGCCACCGACACCATACACGAAGCTGTCCATCAACCCGTCACTGATTTTCCTGTTCGGATCGGCACCGGTGATTTTGTCCGTGACGTTTTCCGCAAATTGGGAAGCCACCTCTTCAAATCCCTCTTCAACAGGTTCCAGGAATATACCATACCGCTTGGAGAGGCTCTTCAAATATCCCAATACGCCGCGTCTGACCATATCCTCGGCTGCATCTTTGCCGAATCGCTTGTACAATGCGCTCGTCCACACTTTGGATATTCCGGCACCGAGCATCTCCGATCCGCCTTCTGCAAGACCGGTAAGGGATGAATTGACCATCTTCGCCCCATAACTCATCTCCGGGTGCTCCTCGCTCAGCTGATCATATTTCTGGCTTGCGGTTATACCGCCGATTCCTACCAAGCCGGCCGCCGGTACACCGCAATAGGACGCGGCCATGGCGGCAACTGTCATCGGGATCGATTCCGTGGCATTCAGCATCACATCCCCGAAAGCACCGGCATAGTCGCCCTTCTCCCACAAAGAAGCGTAGTTGTCTTGCCCATAACGATTGGAAAGTGCTCTATGCAACTCCGCGTCTTCTTTGAAGTAGTCGGCTATATCCCTGAAAAATCCGCCTTGCTCCTCCGGCAAACCTACAAAGCGGTTAACGGCATTGACTCCGTCTCGCACCGTGCTTGCCCCTTTGTCCAGCAATCCGAATGCACCGGAAAACAGATCTGACAAACCTGCTTCAAGTCTGTGGGCCATGTCGAGCCCGAACCACTCCTTCTCATATTTGATGCCGTCGTCTATTTTTTCTTGTGGCACCATGGTATATTGGATATACTTGTCCAAGTCGTCATAGTCGGAATTCCATCTTCCTTGGGCTTTCATTGTTTCATACAATGCCTTGCGGTTGTCAGGGTCTGCCATACGTGCCTGGAAAGAGGTGTAATCGCCCAGATTTTCGATTCCGCTCTTCTTCAGCTCGTCATAGAAGTCTTGTCCGAAGTCTTTTGGTCTGCTTGGCAACCTCTTGGGCGTTTCAACCTTCTCGGTAAAGAACTCCTCCATCTTCTTGGGCTGCATCGATTCCATCCAAGACTTTGCCTCTTGCTTCGCTTTCGCCGCCGAGTCCTCTTTAGACGGTGTATAGCCCAAATTGGTTTCAAAGTCAGAGAAATCTCCAAGATCCGTATACCCGTCTTTTTTCAGGGTTGTATACAATGTCATTCTGTTATTGGCATCCGTCAGATTGAACCCAAAATCAGAAAGAGTCCCCAGATCGGTATATCCGTCCTTTTTCAATGTATTATATAAGACATTGACATTATTGTTATCCTTCATATCCTCTATCTTTTCAAGTTGGTCATATTTGTTGTCTTTCCTTTTCCCTTCTCTTCTTCTTTGGATTTCTCCTCGTTTCTGCTATAAGGTTCCGTATACTCGTCGGTAGACGTTCCGTTCGGAACAAGCGGAACTCCTTTGTCTTTCCATTGAACATGTTTCGAATCTGCTTCTTCTGACTTCTTGCTTTCGCCCAACAACTTGTCGAACTCATCATACAGTTCGGGGAAGTTCTTGATGTTGGCCGCCACGATACTCAGCTGCTTGGATGCCTGGTCTCCACCTTCGCCAAACTGCCAATTGAGATCCTGGATCGATATGTTCTTTCCCGGTTGGTTGGCCTCTTCCAGCATCCTCTTGTACATATGCCCGATAACGCCCTTGTAGTCCTTCGCGTCAAGCTCGAACTTCCGTCCGTTGTCGCCATATAAGGTAAGGGCTCTGTCGCCGCCACTCTTACCGCCATTGGCCTTGTACTCCTTGTTGGTTTGCGCATTGGTCCAGGCGATAGCCTCGGAAGCCCGATGGTTTCTCCTGTTCTCTTCGAGCTGCGCTTGCTTGATGCCCAACTCTGCCGCGTCCTTATTGGCCTTATACTTGAAGTCCCGGTCGTCTTTGGCTTGATCATATGCCATCTTTTGGCGTTGCAACAATCGGTTCGCCTCGGCTTGTTTGCCTTGCTTGTACAGTTGCAATGCTGCACGGTAATTATTGTGGTCGGCGTTACGTGCACCGAGCATGCCGGAAGCATAGGCACTGCGTTGTTGACGCAACCGGTCGGAAAACGTCTGATAATCCGGATCCTCCAACTTGGGTATGGTCTGCGACGGAGCTTTTCCGGCAAAAGCCACATTGGATAATGCAGAGATGGCATTGCCCAAGTGGCCGATACCCATTACTGCCGAGGCTGCACGTTTCCTGCGTTCTTCCTCTTCGGGGGTGATCGGCTGTTGAAGCAGTTGGTTGAACACTTCCTGATTCCACCGGTAGTCGCTCATCTGAGGTTCTTTCTCTTCCGGTGCCGTCGTTTCGGTCGCCGGTGTTTCCTCTTGGGGTTGCTCGTTCTGATCCGCATGCGTATCCACATCTGCAACGGGAGATGATACCCCGAAGTTCGCGGAATCCTGAATCTCATCATATCCGAGACGTGTTCTGAGAATATGCTTCCCATTCTCATATTCCTTGACGGGAGGAGGTGCCGTCGTCTTCTCTTGCGTCGGCACAACCTCTTCCTTCTTGTCTTTCTCTTCGTCCATATCTTACTTGCTGAATAAGTTTTCAAAAATTCCCTTGCCGGTAGACATGATGCTTTTCGCCTCGCTACCCATCATGCTTGCGCCGGCCTGCATACCGGTGTTGGCTGCTGATGTTGCATTGGCAGCCTGTTGGTTGACCATAGAGAGACGTTGGTTCTCGATGTTGTTCTTGGTGCTGAGATATTGTGATTCGATCGCATTCTTCTGTTGCGATCCGGCCAACGCGATATTGCTTGCGGTGTCGCTGATGGTTTGGCCGGTTGCCTTCTTGGCCTGGGCGATGGCTTCATCCGTCGCTCCTGTCACAGCGGCAGTGCCGGCCGTCTGGTTGTACTGCTCCTGCGCCATCTCCTTGGCCCGGGTGAGAGCCGCCTGCGCTTCGGCGGACTGGGTATAGTCCTCGTTGTATCGTTTCTTATACCAGTCTTCGTTCTCTTTTTTCTGTTGGTCAAGAATCTTGTTGGCCTTTTTGGCTGCCTTTCTGGCCTTGATGCCACCGGCTATTCCACTTGCAATAGACGTGGCTGCACTTACGATTGCTCCTATCATATCTTTTTTGGGAGCAAAAAAAAATAATAATAGCAGTGAGGTTTGACAGTTTGATTATTATCTGCTCCCGGAACAGCGATTTCCCACTATTTTCTACTATTTTCGCAAAATCTCTGTGGTTTTGGGGCACTAAATAACAAAGGCTTATACGAGGACCATTCGATCCGGGTATAAGCCTTTCGGGTTAATCTATACAGAAATCATTGAGCTGTCAATGCTTGGTTGATCTGAGCCATTACAGCGGGATTCGCTTGGGCGGATAGTCCGGCCATCTGTTCGGCAGGAACACCTTGGGGTTGTCCGCCTTGCTGGGCCTGTGCCTTGTTCGCCTGCAGTGTCTGCAGTATTTGGTCGGCACCCGGATAGTAGGACAATCCAAGCATCTGCTCTGCAGAGATGACCCCGGCGGTCCACAACTCTTTTACCAGATCGTTGATCATCATACGTGATACCGGCGATTCCGGTGAATCCTTGATGCTTACCTTAAAGTCGATATCCTGTACCAGCTTCGGATCGAACTGACTGTATTCCGCATAGCCGTGCGAGCGTTCCATACTGATGTCTCTTCCGGACTGGTAATACTGATGGATGGTCTTCATCTTCTTTCTTGCCACCTCGTTTTCAAATGACGAGAACTTGGTAATCAATGCCGCTACCGAAGTCGTCGCATTCTGCGTCTCCATGGCATAACGGCTTCCGGATGTTCCGCTGCTTGGTGATTTGCCTTGCAGCGATTCCGACACAGTCGATATATCATTGATGAAACTGAGCTGCAACTGCAGGAGATCGGCCGTACCGATATTGGTGGAGTTGGACGTGATGATCTCCGGCTTGGATCCGCTCTTCGACGGCTCATAGAAGATGAACCCGCCGATGTCAACGAATTGCTCTGCAAATTCTCTTGCACTCATGCCTTTCGGGATGACGTCTTTCGGAATCATTTTCACACCCTTGGCCGCTGCTCTGATTGACAAGTCGTTGAGCATGAGCAACCGGTTGATGTATCGTTGTTGGTCGATGATGACGGAAATGAAGGGAACGATCATTCCATTGACCAGGTAATGCAGCTTGTATACATACGGATGCGACTTGTGCTCGTATGGCGTGTCATACTCGATCAACACCCTTCCGTCCGGTGCAAGCATCTGGAAGTGCCAGTAGGTATCAATTATGTACTTGTACTCAATGAGCGGGATGTCCTCTTCTGTCATTCCCTGTGCCAAACCGCTCTCGATGCGCTCCTCATTCTCCTGCTTGATATACTTCAGATCCTCCTCTTCGATACGGAAGATGGGCGTGTCGGTATCCATGAGGTCAATGCAACGGTATCGAGGCTTGTTCTCTAATGTCCATATGTGATAGGTTCGGCACAGATTGCTTGCCGGCGGTGTGTCGAACGACTCATATTGGTATCGGCTCGTTTGCTGTTGCGATGCCACATTGTCATACAGGTAGGGGCGGTATATCTCCTCGAGTTGTCGGTAGTCGTATTCGCTCTCGGCCAAGACCGAAGCCAGTTCGCCTATAGTGTAATCCCTTATCTCGCCGATCATGGAATCATCCCAATGACGCGGATCGTTCGCTTTCGATTCGAAGACAAAGTAACTCGGATTGACCGGATAGGTGTAGCTGTCCTCTATCTCATTGTGGCATCCCCATTCTTCGCACACAACAGGGCAACCGCCACAGACGAATTCGATCATCTCCGTGAGAAGAAGGTCGTGCATCATGTTGTTGTCCCAATTCTTCTGCAGTGCGTCAGTCATCATCTGAGACTTGGCATCGGCATCCTTCTCGCATGCAAAGCATACCGGTGCTGTGGCAGTCTTGGAATAGAGACCGGTCAATGTGTTCACAATCTTGAAGAGGTGGTTGTTCTGCAGCGGAATGTCACCGGTCCTTTTGGTCAGTCGGTCGCGTTCGGTCACCCAATTGCCATCCTTGTCACGCACGGCATCACCCCACTGATCGCCGAACACATACCGGAAGTTGCGAAGTCTTGTCTTTCGGAAGTCCGACAAGTTGAGCCAGGCATCTTCGAATCGCATCAGCAATGGCAGATTCGTCTTTTCGCCCTGACGGCGAACACGTTCCTTTACGCTGTCCACGGTGGTAGGCGAATACAAGAATCTGGATTTCGGTATTAATCGCTTCATATAGTTGCTTTTTTAGCGCAAAAAAAACAATTAAACATGTGCGGCTTTGATAGAATAATTAAAATAACACGAATAGATGTCTGAAAGAGATACATTTGCGAAAAAAAAGTAAAGGATATGGTGTATAATTACGATTATACGGATACGATAACCAAGTGCTCTATGATTGCGAGCTACGAGGGACGCGACTATACCGGCGACAGTGGAGACAGTCTCTACCTGACGGTCAAGATCACAAACCAGGATTTCCTATTATATAATTGAATAATCGACAAAAAAAGGAGCTAGATAAACACCTAACTCCCTTATTATCAACGAGAGCGGCAGACGGGGCTCGAACCCGCGACCCCCAGCTTGGGAAGCTAGTGCTCTACCAACTGAGCTACTGCCGCAATACGAATGCAAATATAGCAACATCTTTCTTTTTTTCGTAACTTTGGGCCAAAAATATTACCAAAAATTTTCACAATGGAGAAATTAACACTGATAAAAGTTGGCGGAAAGATTGTTGAAGAGCCTGATACACTGCAACATCTCTTGCAAGACTTTGCCGCCATCGAGGGATATAAGGTCCTTGTTCATGGAGGGGGACGCTCGGCCACGAAGCTCGCTTCACAGCTGGGGATCGAAAGCAAAATGGTAAACGGGCGACGCATTACCGATGCGGATACACTGAAAGTGGTGACGATGGTCTACGGAGGTCTGGTCAACAAGAATATCGTTGCCGGACTGCAGGCACTGAACGTCAATGCCTTAGGGCTGACGGGAGCCGATATGAATCTGATCCGATCGGACAAAAGACCTGTAGCCGAAGTCGATTACGGCTTCGTGGGCGATGTCAAAGAGGTGAATGCCGATCTGCTGGCTTCGCTGATCAAGCAAGGCATCGTTCCGGTTCTCGCCCCGCTGACGCACGACAAAGAAGGTCATATGCTCAACACCAATGCCGACACAATTGCTGGCGAAGCGGCCAAGGCTTTGGCCAAGCATTTCGATGTCACGCTGATGTTCTGCTTTGAGAAAAAGGGGGTTCTCCTCGATGAAAACGACGAAGATAGTGTGATTGCCGAGCTACACCGCGACGCCTTCAAGGCATACGTAGAGAAAGGCATCATTCAGGGCGGTATGATCCCTAAATTGGAGAACGCCTATCAAGCTGTCGATGCCGGCGTAAAGCAGGTGGTCATCACAAAAGCATCCGAAATCCACAAAGGGACAGGGACTCGTATCTCTTAAAGCCGATAACACATGGAAAAAACGATAGCACAGATCCGGCAGATCATTACCCGCCTGCCGGAGCTCCGCTTTCAGGAGCCCGTAGATTGGACCATCCGCGAAGGAGAGCAATGGGCCGTGATCGGACCCAACGGCGGCGGAAAGACGTTGTTGGCCGATATCCTGCAACGCAAATATGCCTTCAAGGAAGGGAGCGTTACGTTTGGCATCGAAGGGAAAGTGAGCGAGATTGTCAAGAGCATTGCCTTCAAAGACATCTATTCGTTGGCTGACTGCAAGAACAGCTATTACCAACAGCGTTGGCACTCGACAGAAGTGGACGAAATGCCTACTGTCGAAGAGACCCTCGAGGGGCTGCCCGATGCGCACGAACTCTTTCACTATTTCCACATCGAGGAGTTATTGCCCAAAAAGATCATCTATCTGTCCAGCGGAGAATTGCGCAAATTCCTGATCATCCGCACACTGCTCTACCAGCCGAAGCTATTGATCCTTGACAACCCGTTCATCGGTTTGGATGCCCCCTCGCGCGAGGTATTGGTCGATATGTTGGAGCAACTCTCCCTGTTAAAGGGCGTACAAGTGATCCTGCTGCTCTCCAATCCGAACGACATTCCGGAGATGGTGACCCACGTCTTGCCTGTTGCCGGGCGACATTGCTTCCCGATAATGACGCGCGATGCCTTTCTGCAAGATAAAACACTGATCGGACAGCTGTTCCCCAAACCGAACAACGATCCAATCGTGCTCCCTGTCCAACCAAAGAAGCAACCCTCTTCGCACGATGTGACGTTCCGCATGGAGCATGTCTGCATCCGATATGGCAAGAGAACCATCTTGAAAGACCTGAATTGGGAAGTCCGAAACGGCGAGAAATGGGCACTGTTCGGCCCTAACGGATCGGGTAAGTCGACCTTACTAAGCCTCATCTATGCCGACAATCCACAATCATATGCCAACACGCTCTACCTGTTCGACAAGAAACGGGGATCGGGCGAAAGCATCTGGGATATCAAGAAGCGCATCGGCTACGTATCACCCGAGATGCACCTCTACTACATGGAGAATGTCCCGACCCTAAGCATTGTCGGCTCCGGCTATTTCGATTCCATCGGACTGTTCCGCAAATGCAACGAGGAACAGAACGAAGGAGCATTGCAATGGATGCGCCTGTTCGGGATCGACCATTTGAAAGACCGTTCGTTCCTTACACTCTCTTCCGGCGAGCAACGACTGGCCCTCTTGGCAAGAGCCTTTGTAAAAGACCCCGACTTGATCATACTGGACGAACCGCTGCACGGATTAGACGTCAGCAACAAACAAAAGGCGGCCGCCATCATCGATGCGTTCTGCTCGCGCGAGGGAAAGACATTGATCTACGTCACCCACTATCCGCACGAATTGCCACCTTGTGTCGACAAACAGTTCAAACTGGTGAAACACGCCGAAGAAGCATAAACATCATGCCCAATGGTTAGCCGGATAGTTTCTGAAGGCTGACCATTGGCTTATATTCATTATGTAAAAAAATGGCAAGAAAAGGTACTTCACCTTACAATGATCGGACGGTACTGATAGTATTGAGTTGTGATAAACAGTTCTTATAAGCAGAATCTGCAATGGAATGGATTGCGGCTCAGGCTCACCCATTTGAATAAG
>CAVKMU010000073.1:7496-9488 GCA_963657455.1 bacterium | reverse complement strand
CGAATCTCTGTAAAGAAGCACTTCTGCCCAATCTTCTTCGCCGCCGTCGGTCTCCAATTGGAAGGGCAGTGCCTTGAACTTGGCCACGAGTTGCGTCATGTTCTCTTCTACCTTGAATGAAGAGCTCATCAAAGCCGTTTCGATCAGTTTCCCGTCCAAGTACCAACCTTCGAAAGCATAGCCTGCATCGGGAATGGCCGTCACCGTTATCTGTTGTCCTACTATCGCCAAACCTTGAACGGATACCTGACCACCGGCATGGCTACCCTCTGTCCCGATTACCAGCGTGTGCGCCTCTTCTTGCTTATCATCTATAGCAAAGCGAGCTTCGATGGTGGTTTGTTGCTCGGTCAGTGTCAGTTCATAGGTCGTTTCTTCTGATAACAACTTGCCGTTCTGATACCAACCGACAAATTTATAGCCGGCATAAGGCCTGGCTTTCACCTGTACTTTCGTTCCCTTTTCGTACTCTCCGCTCCCGCTTTGCATCACATTGCCATAATCGGGCGTGGCGTTGGTGATGGTAAGCTTTGCCAAAGTCGAGACGGTACGAGCTTCAATTGTTCGCTTGTCCGCAGAGGTAGCTTCCAATGTCAGCTCTGTCTCTTTCGAAAGTAGTTTGTTGTCTTCATACCATCCGTCAAAAGCGAGGTTGACAGCGTAATCAGGCAAAGAATATTTGACCTTGGCCGTCTTACCATTGTCTGAAATGGTTTGATAATAGCCGCTAAATTCGAAATTGGTGAAATGCGCTTTGAATGTACGATCCTTGTCCTCTATCTTGAAGGAATAGGAGAATTCCGATGAAACCTTCTTTCCCTCTTCATACCATCCGTCGAAAAGACTCAGCCCATATTGGGCATCATTCATAAAAGTTTCCAAGGTGACAGTCTCGCCTTGTTCATAAGTTCCTGCTCCTTTGAATGTGAAATTCTGATTATTGGCATTGTTCGTAATGGATACCAATTGGCCAAACTCTTCAATATGTTTGAACAATCCCCATATAGGATCAGCTTGATATTCAGCCTTCATCCCTTTCGGCACATAAAGCACACACACCTCTTTGTCGGTATCGGGGAAGGGATCACCGTCCATTGTCGTGACTTTTTCTTTTGACTTTAGGGTTATGGAAGAGGGTGACATTGATGAAAAAGCGTATGTCCCTAAAAATCTCAATGTTTTAGGGAACTTAAGATTTTCTGTATTCCAAATGGAACAGTCGGCAAAAGCAGACCCTTCTATCGATATTAAGTTGACTAATTGAAAAACATTAATACTTTTTAGATTTACGCATCCGCTAAAAGCGAAAAATCCTATATGCTCAATAGATTCAGGGAGTTGTACTTCTTCTAAAAACAATAAATCTTGGAATGAATTGCTTGGTAGAATGTTGTTTGGTATTTCTGCTTTAGTTAAGTCTATGCTTGAAAGATTTTGCATCAATGAAAATACATTAAAATCCACATTATTCATTGGCCCTGATACAATCAGTTTCGTTATTTCCTCTTTTTTGAGATTGATTTTTTCAATTTCTGATTGAAGCGTCCCTGCTGTTGTAAGTGTTATAGAAATTGGATCTGCATCTTCTTCTATGATAGGATATTCCTTCCAAACGGCAGCATTTCTATATGCTTCTGCAGCACCTTTGGGAACATGCACTGAAGCTATGTCGCCAATGCTTTCAGATATTCCTATTGGAGTTGAGGATTGCATGTAAAGAGTAGTTGTTCTCTTAGAATGTAAAATACTAGATCCAAAAGCATTGCGTGCTATAGATTTAACAGATTCTGGTATAACTATTTTCTCAAGGGATCGATTGTCGATACTTTTAATAGTTACCACGGTAGAAGGAATAGTAAAACTAATATCCTTTTTCCCTGCTGGATAATAAATTAAAGTCATCATATCAGCAGAAAAAAGCACTCCTTCTTGTGACTTATAACCGCTATTGTCAATGATTATTTCCTCCAATGTCGAACAATTAGAAAAAGC
>CAVKMU010000073.1:2911-7439 GCA_963657455.1 bacterium | reverse complement strand
GTAGAACGACAACACGAACCCCATGCTTTATACGTATATACAATACACCCTATAGCCCGTCTGTGCACACACTTTTTCAGGATGCGCACCAAGGGCTACGGGGAGATCATAGATACAACCCATGGGCATTCATCGTTGCATTTGTTCTTGACTGTATTCGAATTTTGCGAGAATTCTGGACGTCTAAAACAAGCGCATGATAAACGC
This sequence comes from bacterium, assembly GCA_963657455.1. Taxonomy (GTDB): domain Bacteria; phylum Bacteroidota; class Bacteroidia; order Bacteroidales; family Tannerellaceae; genus Parabacteroides. The sequence goes on along the minus strand of CAVKMU010000073.1, from coordinate 7,232 downwards.
TCTTTATTATATAAGAAATCCCTGTCCATCCTCTTATGAGATAAACAGGGACTTCACTTACAAAGATAAGATTATTTTTTTTGAAATACAAACAGTTCGAAAAGAATCTGAACGGGATTTTAGCTTATAATGTTCGTCTTTCGTCTGTCCAGCTTTCCAATACGACTTGTACTTGCTCGGTTGGCAATTCCGATTTGAAGTCGAACGTTACTGTTTGATTGTCGCCCGGCATCAGTGTAATGTAGTTGTCGGAATAGTGGACCGGCAGAATACGCTTGCCCGTCTTCTTGTCAAACACCTTGATGCGGTTGAAGAAGCTGATATGATCATCGGCTGTCAACTGAACGGTTCCTTTGAAGGCATTGCCCTGTTTTGCCAAAGAAGAGTGCACCATCGGCTTCGATTTGGGCAATGTGTTCAAGGTTTTGTAATCCTTCTCGGTGGTTGTCAGCCAATAGATGTTGCGTGACAACTCGTTTTGGTTGGCATCCAACAGAGAGAGTTTCAAGAAGTAGACACCGCTTACCTGCTGAGGAGTCGGAACATCCATCACCTCTTTTACTTGATTGATAGGGGCATCCATCGTTGCACTGTTCGACCAAATTGATTTTCCGTCGCGGTTGAACAATTCGGCTTTTATTGTAAGTGCAGGAAAAGCGTCGACCGTCGTATTCATCAATTGCACCTTTTTGCTTACAATATTATAATAGGGGTGCAACGGTTCGCAGCCTTTTTTCGTTCCGTACAAGCTTGCGTTCACATCGAGATACCAGTCGTACATCTGTCCGCGGAGAGCCGTCCAAGGATTTTGCGTCTTCCAAATCAAGATACCCGTATACCAGTCCCAAATATGAGAGGCCCAACCCTCCATAAAGCTGCGGTATTGGTCGTAGTTGACCACTTGTGCGTATTTGCAATAGTCCTCAATTGAATGAACCTCGCCATAACGTTCCAAGAAATCATTGTATCCCAAATCTTTGTGATAGCGCCAAGTCATATTGTTGGTCCGACCCATTTTAGGGAATTTCGCCAAATCTTCTTCCGACATGAACTCGCGGAAGCTTTCTACTTCGGGCGATCCTACAGAACCTGACTCTGGATTGAACGGATGCGAGCGGAACGTATAGAACCATTCCAACTCCTGAATGCCGTAAGGGCCGTCACCATTATCGCCCAAGTAGTTGTGGGTGAAGAGAGAATCTGTCGAATAGCTTGCGAAGAGACGATTCGGATCCAGGCGAGGCAGCAGATCAGAGCGAAGAGCCTCCTCGATATCTTTCGCCAATGGCCACTCGTTGGCACCACACCACAAGCAAAGGCTCGGATGATTGCGAACCATTTTGATTTGATCTTCTGCTGATTGTATAAAAAGCGCGTGATTATCAGGATACTCCCAACGGCGTTCGCGCGAATCGAGCTTCGTGATGTCTTCCCATGCTCCATTGCAATCGCCACTGCCCCACAAGTCTTGGAATACTAAAATACCATATTTGTCGCATGCGTTGTAGAATTCCGGGCGCTCCAATAGAGCACCTCCCCAGACGCGGATCATGCGAAGGTTCATTTCGGCATGGAAGCGAACTTCATGATCATATCGCTCAGGCGAGAGGCGGAGCAACCAATCGGAATCGATGTAGTTACCACCTGTCACATAGATGCGCTGTCCGTTGACAAAAAACTCGCGGCCACCGTTGGATGCGTTCTTGGCCGTGGTGATTTCGCGGATACCAAACGATACATCTTCGGCATCGCTCTCCTTGCCGTTGGTCGTAAATGAGAAGCGGATCTGCTGCATCGGCTGTGCTCCGATGCCATTCGGCCACCACAATTGAGGATCTTTCAATGTCTGCTTTTCGAAAGAAACAATTTGTGTTTCAAGTGGTTTCAATGAAACCTTGCGAGCTGTTTTCTTGCCGTCATACTCGGCTGTAACCGTGCCCTCGACAGCTTGTTTCGTTACATTCTTCAATTCGACGGAGGTTTCCAGATAAGCCGGAGCCTGTTTGCTGTCGTTCGGTTGGCGAATCCCCGGCACTTTCGTCACAACATAGGGATGCTGCACACGCACATCGCCGGTCGTTGTCAGAGAGACCTCGTCCCAAATGCCCGTATTACGGTCGCGCACCGGCTGAATCCAGTCCCAACCCGGGGTATATTGCATCGTGCAGTTGCGGGCAATCTGTGCATCTCCACCTTGTCCCCCGTTCGGATTGCCGACATGATCGGGAGGAAAAACCAATACTGCCAGCATATTGGTAGAGTCAGCTCTCAGCAACGAAGTAATTTCATACGATTGACGCAAGAACATACCTTCATGAGTAGTCGGATTGACGCGCTTGCCGTTCAGATAGATCTCTGCCTTGTAGTTGATACCTCGGAAGTTAAGCCAAACATGTTGCCCGTCATTGACTTTAACCGGAGCCATCGGACAAACAAACCAATAGGTGTAAAAATCGCGTCCGACACGGTAAATGTCAGGAATCAATTCGTTGTTCATGCCATATTCAGGTGCCGGATAGACGCCATTCTCCAACAACGTGGTCAGTACGGTGCCGGGAACTTTTGCTTTCATCCACCCTTCTGCGCTGAAAGGTTGTTTGGTTAAGCGGTTTCCATCGTCGCCCACTTCGTTTGCACGACGGGCCAACCACCCTTCATGCAAGAGTGTTTTCTCGCCCGGCGCGGGCAACGTAACAGATTTAGGGGTTTGAGCTGAAGCCGTTAAGGGAAAAAGGAAAGCAGCCACCCACACTAAAATCGAAAAAAGTGTTTTCATTTGATTATTATGCAATTAAATTCGAGGATAAAAGTACTAAATTTCATGGAAATAATGTACATTTGAAATATTATTTAATGCATATAATCAAATGGATTGGATACAACTGCTTTCAGGAAAACGTTTGGGATTGGAAAAATATCACCAGCGCAAACATGAGCGAACTGATTTTCAACGCGATTACGACCGCTTGATCTTTTCGTCGCCTTTTCGAAGGTTGCAAAACAAAACCCAAGTGTTTCCGTTGCCGGGCAGCATATTTGTGCATAATCGCTTGACGCACAGTTTGGAAGTATCATGCGTGGGGCGTTCGTTAGGAAATAATATTGCCAAAGCATTAATGCAGAAGTATCCCGATGGAAGTGTCAACTTGCCGGAGATAGGCTCCATTGTTTCGGCTGCTTGCTTGGCGCATGATATGGGAAATCCTCCGTTTGGCCATTCGGGAGAACGTGCCATAACCGCCTATTTCTCGGAAGGAAACGGCAAGAAATGGGAGGATCAGATCCAAACAGAGGGTGGCCGTTGGGAAGATTTTATCCATTTTGAGGGAAATGCCAACGCCATGCGGCTCTTGACCCATCAGTTTATCGGCCGGCGAAATGGCGGTTTTGCGTTGACTTATAGCACCTTGGCTTCTATTGTCAAGTATCCTTATGCTTCACTCTATGCAGGATCGAAAGGAAAATTCGGCTTCTTTCAGTCTGAAGAGGAGACCTATCAGCGAATTGCTGATGAATTGGGAATTATTCCCGATCCATTTGACAACAACAAGTATGTGCGTTATCCGTTGGTCTATTTGGTGGAGGCGGCCGATGATATCTGTTATCAGATTATGGACATCGAGGATGCCTGCAAATTGCATATTCTGACTGTCGATGAAGCGATTGGATTGTTGCTCAGCTATTTCGAGGGAGAAAAATTGGAGCATATCAAACAGATCATGCACCTTGTAAGCGATACGAACGAACAGATTGCTTATCTGCGTTCATGTATCATCGGATTGTTGGTAGATGAATGCTCGCGCGTCTTCATCGAAAACGAAGAGGGATTGCTGGACGGCACATTCTCCACTCCTTTGATCAAAGGAATGTGCGAAACTGCTCAAAAAGCTTACGCCAACTGTACGCAGATAGCCGTACAGAAGATCTACAAGGCCAAGGAGGTGCTGGACATCGAACTGGCCGGTTATCATATCTTCAGCCACTTGATTGACTCTCTGACGGAAGCCGTCATGAACCCCGGTCATGCGTATAGTAAACTGTTATTGCAGCGAATGCCCGAGCAATACGATTCGCATGCTCCGACAACTTATGGCAAAATCCAGTGTGTGCTGGATTATATCTCGGGCATGACTGACGTTTATGCGTTGGATCTTTACCGAAAGATCACAGGAATGAGTCTGCCGGCCGTATAAGAAACGGAAAATTGGAGCGCACCTTTGAAAAAACAATAGGAGAGTACGATTGAAAAAATAGGAGAATGAATTTTAGTTTTGTGCGGAGAAAACTGCAGTTCATTCGGGGGAAAACTCGAGTTTCATGC
>CAVKMU010000073.1:0-2869 GCA_963657455.1 bacterium | reverse complement strand
GCGGTGTCTCTTTTTCAAAGCATCCGAACAATCAGAAAACAGCCCTTTTCGAATGGGCGAAACATATTTGCTTGTTTTTTTGTATCTATGGGCCTCTTCTAATCCGAGAAAAAGAGCTAACTTTGAAGTCTTAATCATCGATTCGAGAACGGGTCGCGGTAAGTTGTTTTCTCATGTTGTATAAAAATGTATCAAAGACAATCCTTAAATGGACACTTCTCTTGGCTCTTTTGTCTGCCGGAGTATGGTGTGTGCGCAAGTATGCCGTTGCTTCGATACATCTTTCTACCCGGTCGATGGAGGGAGCCTTGCAAGTTGGCGATTTTGTTTTAGTCAATAAGATACAATGGAAAAATAATTTGTCAAGAAATGACATATTGCTATTTTCCAGTCCTTTACAACGAGATACATTGCACGAGCCATTGTTGATAAGCCGTTGCATAGCCTTGCCCGGCGACACGGTGTTGGTGGGCAGTAATGGCTATCGGATAAATGGAAAAGAGTATCCGCGTTCGCCTCATGCCCTAAACCGTTATCACATACAAAAAGCAGGAAAAGGGGCATTATTGTCGGTTTTGAGTAAATTGGAAATACCCATTCGTGAGCAAGAAGATCAAGACGAAGAGAGCTTGTTTACATTGAGTTCTTTCGAAGCGTATCAGATAGAAGAGAGCTTGCCGGAGATATTCAAACCTATGTTCGGGATATGTCCGACGCCTGATTATCAGCTGATCGTACCCCAAAAGAATCGGCCTTATCCATTGGATTCGTTTTCGCTGATCGCTTGTCAGGAGGCCATACGAAGCGAAGCAGGTAATCGGGCGAAAATCATCGATGGAAAACTCTATTTGGATGGGCGCCCGATGACCTATTTCTTCTTTCAAGAAGACTACTATTGGTTGCTGTCTGACAATGTGATGGAAGCTGTTGACTCTCGGCATCTCGGATTTATTTCGGAAAGCCATATCATCGGAAAACTGTTTTTCTGCTGGTATAGCTCCAATTCGAAGAGACGTTTCAAACGAATATGAGATAAAACGCAACATGGAAGAGAAGAGACAAATTGCATATATTTCGACCGCCTACTTGGGGCCGGTCCAACTATACACGAAACTGTTTGCATACCCTGAACTGCGATTGGAGGTGTGTGAGAATTATGTGAAGCAGACTTACCGTAACCGTTGCGTCATTGCAGCGGCTAATGGGGCGCAGGCGTTGACAATTCCGATTGTCAAGCCGGATGCATTGAAGTGTCCCACGCGCGATATTCGCATTTCTGATCATGGAAACTGGCGTCATTTGCATTGGAATGCATTGGTTTCGGCCTACAATATGAGCCCTTTCTTCGAATATTACGAAGAAGATTTTGCACCGTTCTATGAGAAGAAATATGAATTTTTGCTGGATTTCAATGAGGCTCTTCGTGAGGTCGTCTGTTCGTTGATCGACATTCAGCCGGACGTGAAGCCGACAACTGTATATGAACCTTCGCCTGAGCATGACTTTCGTGAGTTGATTTCTCCGAAAAGTCGGCAGGAGGATGCAGAGTTCACACCGGTTTCTTACTATCAGGTCTTTAAAGACAAATATGGTTTTTTGCCCAATTTGAGTATTGTCGACTTGCTTTTTAACATGGGGCCGGAGAGCTCGTTGATATTGAAGCAGTGCTATCAGTCTGATAGTCAGAGGGAATAGTGTAATCTGTGACGAAAAAACAGAGACAGTAAACGTCTAAAAACAAAACAATTAAAGGCTGTCTCACGACAACCTTTAATCAACTTGTTAACCTTAAATCTAATACTATTATGAAAAAACCACATTGCAAATGTACGGCTTGTCAAGTTTTTGAACAACCTTTTTTGTCTATAAATATATTAATAAAATAAAAACAAAAATGAAGATCGGGAATATCGATTTGGGAGAAAAACCGGTGTTTTTGGCACCGATGGAGGATGTGACAGACATCGCTTTCCGCTTGATGTGCAAACGGTTCGGGGCTGATATGGTCTATACTGAGTTCGTTTCCAGCGATGCCTTGATACGTAGTGTCAACAAAACACAGCAAAAATTGATCGTTTCTGATGAGGAACGCCCTGTCGCTATCCAAATCTATGGCCGGGATGTCGAGTCGATGGTTGAGGCCGCCCGGATTTGCGAAGAGGCGCACCCTGATATATTGGATATTAATTTCGGTTGCCCCGTCAAGCGTGTGGCAGGAAAAGGGGCCGGCGCCGGCATGTTGCGGAATATTCCATTGATGTTGGAAATCACACGCGAGGTCGTTAAGGCTGTCAAGATTCCGGTAACTGTCAAAACCCGTTTGGGGTGGGACGCAGACAACAAGATTATTGTTGACTTGGCTGAGCAACTGCAGGATTGTGGCATTGCTGCATTATCCATTCATGGCCGCACTCGGGCACAAATGTATACGGGAGAGGCTGACTGGACGCTGATAGGAGAGGTGAAAAACAATCCGAGAATGATGATCCCCATTATCGGAAACGGGGATGTTACATCGGCTGAAATATGTAAACAGCGCTTCGATACCTTTGGTGTGGACGGCATTATGATCGGTCGTGGTAGTATAGGACGGCCATGGATTTTCAAAGAGGTGAAGCATTATTTGCAGACAGGGGAGCTGTTACCTGCCGAACCCTTCCAATGGTATTTGGATATATTGAAAAAACAAGTCTCGGACAGTGTGAATCGTTTGGACGAGCGTCGTGGCATTTTGCATATTCGTCGTCATTTGGCAGCTACGCCTCTGTTTAAAGGAATCCCTGACTTTAAGCAAACTCGTGTGGCCATGTTGCGGGCAGAGACTGTAGAAGAACTGTTCGGCATCATGGATTCAATACCGGGCAGATTG
>CAVKMU010000072.1:0-9678 GCA_963657455.1 bacterium | reverse complement strand
CGGAAATGTCGCCTTGCGTGTTACTGTTACAGAAGTTCGTTCGGGCGACGGGTCGTCAAAAGCGGCCGATATTTCCGTGTCCTTGAATCAATCCATCAATTTATTCCCCAATTCATTGATTTTTACGCTTAAAAAGTGCGCTGAGAGTTTGGCGGTTACAATAGTTTGTATACTCTCTCTGGTACCGCACGCCAAGATACAATTTTTCGACTAAAACTCAAAGAGTTGGCGGAAGGGTTTTCCCATTGTTTCCGTTGCAACATCCTCCTGAAATATTTATATGCCATATACCTCCGTTGCCACCCGCGACGGAAGAATTTGCCATGCTCGGCGGCAATGTACGAGGTGCACGGCAGTGCCCGTTTGTTGCGCTGCGTTTTATTCCGGAGCAGCGGATATTCCCGACTCACAAAACCAAATATCAAAACCAATATTAACAGTAACATCTAACAAACAGAAAGTTATGAGAAAGTGTTTGCTCTTCGCGGCTGCAGCCCTCGCGCTGGCGGCTTGTAATAACGACAGTGAAACAGACAACAACGCCCAGCCCGAAGTCAAGTACCCGTTGGAGATAGCCTCGGTAAGCCTCACCGCTGACGTGGACGGACAGCCGTGGGGCGCGGAAGCACCGCAGACACGGGTGGAGGAGAGTGAAGACGGCAACAGCAGCGTGTGGCAGGAGGGCGACAAAATCAAGGTGCAGATAGGCGATGGAACGCCCGGCACATACACCTACCAAAGCGACGGCACATTGGCTGTGGCAGATGACGACCGGCCTGCCTATTGGACAAGCACGGCAAGCTGCCAGACCATCAAGGCTTGCCATACATCTTCGCTTGGCGAAACAGTAAACCTCTCCGACCAGAAGACGTACGGTCTTAACAACTACATACTTACGGCACAGACGAGTGCCGATTTCAACACACCGGTGTCTCTCAGTTTCTCCCATCAGCTCGCCAAGGTGCGCGTTTACCTGCACGGCACGGCCTATGAAGGGAACGCCACGGGGGTAAGCTCAGCTATCCCGCTTCCTGACCCTTACGGCAGGCAAACAGTATGACGTAACGCTCTTGATACACAAAAAAGGGATTACGTTTACGGAAGAAGTGGACCTCTCTAGGCTGACAAGTATCAAGAAGATCTCTGACGACGGCATTTATTATTTCTACAATTCCGGCAGCTACGGCATCCGGGTGCAATCCGGCAATCCCACCATATACTTGGATAAAGCCACAATTAGCGTAACCGTTGACAATGCCATTGACATTTTAGACGCTAATCCCATCATCCATGTAATTGGCAATAATACTGTGCAGAACATATCCCCAGCCTCAAGCGATAATGCTGGTTCAGGCATTTTTGTGAAAGATGGTAGCACCGTGACCATCACGGGCAACAGCAGGAATGACAAGCTGACAGTACGGGGAGCTAACGGCGGCTCCGGCATCGGCGGCTCTGGGCGTGGAGATATATTAATCAAGAATGTTCGGGTAGATGCGTATGGAAGTTACGACAGTTCTGGAAATTTCGCCCCCGGCATAGGCGGGGCAGCAAACGCATCTTGCGGAACAATCACGATAGACAATGCAACAGTTTATGCTTATGGGACTTATAGTGATGATGATGGTGATTATTCCGGTTCGGCGATAGGCTGCGGGGTCCATAACGATAGTAAAAATAATCGTAAAGATGATGGCTCATTCGAGAAGATTACTATCCGGAACAATTCGAAGGTACATGCCAAACGAGGTGGCGGATACAGCATGTACATTGGCTATTCCGGTAGTGATAAAATCCTGCAATCGGAAGTTCTCTTTTCGATACCATGAATGAGCTTGGAGGCGGCAGCATCACCAACAGCACCGGCTATTTCTATACGGGGGAAAGTGCCAAACCGGATACCTGTTTTGTATTTGACTCCAGCGGCAACCGCAAACCCGGATGAAACATTCTGTAGTGCCAAGCACAAGTCGGCGACTTGACCACCACAATTCAGTAATCTGGTTGAAGCAAGGATTGGTGGTGCAAGAGCATGAATGCCTTTGCCAATGGTATTGGCGGAAAATTCATGTGGGGCATAGCTGACGATGAGACGGTGGTCGGACTTGCGGATGCCAAGGGTGATGCGGAAAAGATTAGCGAGGCCATCAAAACGCATCTTGACCCCATACCGGAATTCAAGCTGTCGTTTGCCAACTATGAAGGTAAAGAGTTTGTCGTGTTGAATGTTATGCCCGGAGGTCAGACACCTTATTATTACATAGGCGACGGGCAGATGTTGGCATTTGTACGGGTTGGCAATGAGAGTGTGGTGGCCGGTATGTCGAAGCATAAGGAGTTGGTACTGAATGGTTCAAATATATCGTACGACAGCCTCACGTCTCGATGGCGATTTGAAGAGAAGGCATTCACTGTGCTGCACGCCACTTACTTCAAGCGTACCAATAGCTCGTTCGAAGAAAGCGACTACGAATCGTTTGGTATCATCCATCGGATTTGCATGGAATAGTTTTATTTATATAGGTAGGGACCCTCCATTACTGATAAATAACAGAAAACGGAATGTGACGCTTTTGGATTACATCCCGTTTTCTGATTGTTGGTATAATTGAAAAAATCCGAGGAGAAGGATTCTAAATAGGACTAAGGTCTTCCCCATCCGCCGGGGTTGCCACCCGGATTTCCGCCGGGATTCCCTCCTCCGTTGTTTGAGCTTCCTACAGTAGTTACCATATTGGATGTAGTAAAGGAGGAGACAGATGTGCCGTCGGTGAACGTTCCGCCGGTCGTCAGCCCGTAGAATGATGTTCCATCGCTGATGCTACCTCCGGAATAGATGGTATAATTTCCATCTGAAGCCAAAGAGGGACTGCTGTAAAGAATGGTCATTTGGTTGTAGGATCGTGGAATGGTATACGACATTAGATGCGTTCCATCGGTTGAGAGGATAGACAGTAATGAACCGCTTGTTCCTGAACCGCTATAGATAACGGAACGTTGTGTGCATACGTTGGAGGTGGGTGTACTGGTTGCACCTCCGATTCCGAGGATGGTTCCACCTGTTATTTTGAATGTGTTCTGATCGCAATCTATACCCTCTTCAGGAGTCGTGGTACCTGAGGCTACGATGGTTCCGCCCGTAATTGTCAATGTTCCGTTAGAGTCAATGCCATCATTGCCACTGCTATAGCAGTAGATGTTCCCTCCGTTGATGGTGATGTCATTCGAAGCATTCAAGCAGTCGTCGTAGGCATAGACACAGACGTTCCCTCCATTGATGACCATCCGGCTTTTGCTTTCGATACCTTCACTGCCTTCTCCGCCGGTGGTGCGGACTTGTATGGTACCCGATTCAATTGTCAGGTTGCCGTCTGCTTTGATTCCTTTAGCAGAAGAGTCCAAGCGACCATACACATATTGTTGTCCGGTAGTGATGATTTTCAGGGTGCTTGACGAGGAGGCAAATGTTCCGTCGCAATTGATTCCCTTTCCTGCCGCTCCGGTGCTTTTGATGGATACGGAGGCGTTACTGATAGTAAGGTTACCGCCACATTTCAGGCCGGCAGAAGAACTGAGATCTTTGTCGTCCGAGTCATATTCGGCATCGCCGGAAGTAAGAAGAATTACTTGTCCGCCCGACAGGGTTATGTCTGTTTCTGCTTTGACAGCCTTGGATGCTGTCCCTGTAATGTTGGCTTTCAATAATCCTCCACGGATATCAATAGTACCCTCTTCGCAGTCGATGCCGTCACTTGACGGTGTGAGTTTCAGCAATCCACCGTTCATGATGAATTTATCATTCGTGTGGATGGCATCTTTGACTGCCGAAGCAACTGTGATTTTCACGCCAGAATGAAGATAAACATAGTCGTCACTGCAAATACCATGTTTATAGTTTCCGTTGATGGTCAACTCTCCCTTGCCACTGAACAGCAGTTGTCCTTCACTGAAAAAGCAGGCTTTTTGATCTTCTCCGTCTACCCCGTTTGTATAAGTCGAGGCATCTGTCAGTTCATTTGTCGTACCATCTGCCGTTTCAACGAACACCCGTTTCCCGCTTTGGATATTGATGGCTGCTCCTTGTTGGCTGGTTAACGACACACCGTTGAGAGTCAACTTGAACTTTTTCTCGCTATAAACTTTGAATGATCCGTCTGTTGCCGTTCCGGTTAAGACATATTCCGCCCCTTTTGCGGTGGAGTTGATGGTGACATGCGCTCCGTCTGTAGTTACAGTCACCCCGTTGACAGAACCGTCGACGGTGGCGGACGTGCCATTGTACGAAATAGTTACCTTGGATGTAAATGATGAATTTTCGACAAAATCGTCATATTCTTCATCGTTTTCATCGGTTGGGATGCTTTCCGTATCCGTAAATTCATTGTCGGCAACGTCGTCCCAACTTACATCGAAATCGAGCAGATTGCCACTTGCATCGGAATTGTTTCCGTTATCACCTTCACCACTTGGATTGTTTTCGGGAACGTTCCAATCGTTGTTGTCCATCTCTTCCAATGGATCTGTGCTGCAAGCCCAACATAGTAGGCAGCAAGCCAATGCACTTATATATTTTCTTTTCATGACAGAATGGATTGATTTAGAATTTAAACTTGTATCCGAGGCTCAATACATGACCACTTGCTTCGTCATCGTCGGCATGGTTCTGATAGCAATAGAGCAAATCGAAAGAATGCTTTTTGTTCAGTTTGTATGTTGTTCCCACTGACCAACGCGTTTTCTCAGCCGCCCATCCCTCTATGTTATGATACAGTTCACAAGAAGCATAGGGCGTGAAGGGCGACTTTCGTATGTCCCAAGCCACTTGCACACGAGATCGGAGAACATGTTTCGATTTTGCATTGATATATTCATCTGCTTTCTTCGAACCGTTTTCGCCATATTTGGATACACTCATGGCCGTCCGGCGAGTGAATTGGTATCTTTCCCGTAAAGAAAACTCCCATCTGTTCCAAGTGTAGCTCCCGGTTAAAGAGTAGGAAAACCTGTGTCTGGGCGACCAATAGGAAGGAATATAATTCCCTTTCTTGGTGGTTCTTGATTCCTCTTGCTTATATATGAATGTATATTTGGCCTCTGTTTTCAGATAAGGGCATATACGGTAGGAGATGGATGGCGATAAAGTCCATCGCTCTACCTCCTTGATTCCGTCGCTTGTGCGGAACTCTCCCTCGAAAGAGGCGTCCAATCCGCGAAAAATATTCTTTTTTATTTCAGCACTGTTCCAAATTCCGAAGTTGCTTTGCGCTTGAATATCAGCGAACAACAGTAAACTTGCCCCGATTATGAATAGTTTATTCCCTTTCATGATAACTCTTTTTAGCATTAATGCTCTTCTCGTGGAATACGTGTCAACGTATCTACTGTATTTGTCTCTTTATCCAGTGGTTCATAATAGACTTTCAGCATGGCCGAATCTCGAATAAAATCTATATGACCGACTTCTATTTTATTGATATTCAATCCGGTGCGAACTTTCAGATCTGCTATCAGTTCATCTCTGCGTTGCGGAACGATCAGTTCAATTCGGTCGTATAGTATCAACTTGCATGCTATATGTTTCAACCAACGATTGCCTTCACAAACCCATACGCTAAGTATGAATAGCAGATTCGTTCCCACTAATTCGGCAAAACTGATCTCAACGGCAAGGGCATTGATAACCGAAATGGCGATGATGATGAAAAGATAAGTCATTTCGCGTACCGGCATTGATTCCGTTCGGTAACGAATGATACCGAAGATGGCAAATAATCCTAAAGCAAAACCCACTTTGAGCTTAACATTTCCCAGTAAAAAAATCATGAGGAAAATACTGATGCTGATGAGGGTGAACGTGAAATAATAATCACGGCGTCGGCTCTTCGGATAGTAGAAAAAGCGGATGACGGCAGTCACCATCAGCAGATTAAAGAAAAAACGTACCAACAGCTCCGTAAATCCGACGTAATCTATGAGTCCGACGTCCATTGGAGAGACTTCAAATAATTCGTTCATAACTTGTTTTTGTCAGATGTTTATAAAATTTGATTGTTTATTCTCAATACCTTATGCAATCTTGCTTTGAAACGATTTTGACGTAATTGTTTGTCGGTCAGTGCGCATCCGATACAGTATTTGCTGAAAGAGGCCGGTTGGATATGCAGGTGCTGCAAAATGCTTTGCGCCGTTGACGGGCGTCGTCCGTCACGTTTTAGTTCAACAACTGCCAGGCCGTTCAGTCCAAAATCATTTCCATTGAGGAGGTTGTGAAAACGGATGTCGCAATCGATCGTCAGCCGTTCTGTCTTCGATCTGTTTACCAATGTGATGCGTTTGAAGTGGTTTTCCAATTGAGGAGAAAGCTGATCCAACCGATACCATGCGTATTGGCGAAGAAAATCGTCTCCACCTTCGGCGATCAATGACTCAATGGACGAAACCGCCATTCGCTTTTTGTCTGTTCTTCCTTTATTGTTCTTATTCTTTATTTCCAAGAAGGAGAGGTGAGAAGTTACATACGTACGAACTCTTATTTTCTCACGAACAGCATGCCCGCAAGCATGAATCTGATACATTTCATGCGTTGGTGTGTCCAAATAAACGGTATGGTAGTCCATATCGCGCTCACGTTCTATTTCCTGCACAAGATAATCCTTCTCGGCGAGTTGCAGAAACAGGTATAACTCCTCCATCGAAAGAATGTACTTGGTGTCGATTCTGTTCATCAGTCGGATAGCTCCCATTTCGTTTAATGAGATAGGAGCGAACAACGCCAAAAGATTTTGCTTCTCCATAGTTCCTATTTTTAGTGTAACAGTGAAGAACAACCTCAAATAGTCTCATGCTTTTTGAGCTTGTTCTCTTGTTACAAAGATAGGAGGGGGGGAGGGGCAACGCAAAAATATTCGATGAACGGCATTCCCTATTCGGTGAATGGCTACTTCTTTTTCCCGATAGCGCGATTTTGTAAGTATTTGACAAAATCATCTTTATAGAGGTCTCCGACGGGAATCCATGTCTCTTTGTCCATCAAGATGCGCATTCTTTGGATCTCTTTCAGTTGCTCCATATTGACAATAAATGAACGGTGAACTTGCAGGAAATTAGGAGCGAGATACTCTTTGATTTGTCGAAGGGTGGAGTGGGTGATGAGTGGCTTGCTCTCTGTTGTCGTGAAAATTCGCAAATAGTCGCTCATTCCTTCTATGTAACGAATATCCTTCTGGTCGATTCTTACGTATTTGTATTCAATCTTGATGTAGAGCGAGTTGGAAACAGCCGGTGTCGAGTTGGAACTCATTTGCAGATTGAATTGCTGCAGTACGCGGTTGGCGGCACGTTGAAAGTCAGCAAAACCAAAAGGCTTCAGCAAATAGTCGACAGGGGCCACCCGAAAGCTCTCTACTGCATATTGGGCATAGGCGGTTGTGAAGACGATCAGGGGACGCTTCGACAAAGATTCCACAAAGTCCAATCCGTTGAGATCCGGCATGTTGATGTCGATAAACAGGGCATCAATCTCCTGTTCATTCATCACTTTCATCGCTTCCATGGCATCCTCGCAAGCGGCTGCCAAATCAAAATAAGGTATCTTTGTGATGTAGTTTTGTAGCTTTTCGAGAGCAATCGGCTCATCGTCCACTGCCAGACATTGAATGTTTCTCGTCATAGATTGGAATATTTAATGTTACAGAATAGATCTCCTTGCCGGAGTGTATGTCTAATGTGTAATTTTTTCCGAACAACAAATCGAGCCGCTTGCGGACATTTTCCAAACCGATGCCTCCTTCCGCCGGGTGATTCTCCTCTTTGGAAGGTGGAATACTGTTCAAGCATCCAAAACAAATCCGATCGTCTTCCATTACAGACAAAACGACATGAATGAATGACGGCTGCCGATAGCTTATCCCATGTTTGAAAGCATTTTCAATGAACACGATAAAGAGCAGCGGGGGCACCAATATTTTGTCGGAAATGCACTCGGGGAGTGAGAGGCTGATGCTCACTTTCTTGCTGGAGCAACGTTGCTGCATCAGCTGTACATAGTTGGAAATGAACGCTGCTTCCTGCGATAGGGGTACCAATTGTTTGCCGCCCTCATACAGGGTGTAGCGCAATAGTTTTGAGAAATTGATGACCATCTCTTGCGCTTTCTCCGGATCCACTTCGATCAATGAGTGGATATTGTTCAGCATGTTCATCAGAAAGTGCGGCTTGAGTTGGGCTTTCAGGTATTTCAGTTCAAGTTGTAGTTCCGTCTTTTCCAACTGTTGCATTTTCTCTTGTTCCTTTTGCATTCGGAAAAGGAGAACAATCGTCAGGTTACAGCCTAACATCAACATGGCAATAACACAATCCATCATGTAGCTCGGTGTCTTCCCTTTTTCAGGCGGAGCCGGTTGATGTATATCGTCTTCGCGATGGGGGCCTTCGGGATGAACAGGCGGTTTCATTCGGTCGTGAAACTCCATCCGGGCAGGAGGGGGAACATCTTCCCGAAAATCATGCCTTTTAAATCCGGCGTATTGGAAAAGTGTAAAACAGGCAAGCAGTCCGCACGTAACCAACAAGTAGGAAACTGTGCGTTGTGGCAATGGAAATCGGGGGATGATGAAGCGGTTGTGTATGAGAAACAAAACGATGAAAGGAATGAAACTCATCCACATACTTCCCACTTCGCTCCATTGGAAGTTGGATGTGCTGTCCAGTGCTCTGTCAACGACCGGGTATAAAAGGACCCAAAGCCAGAGTACCATGTAAACATGCCATTGCCGCAACTGAAATTTCATATCCGATGATTCAACTTTTTTATCAACATGCAAAAATAGTGAATAGGAGAGAGGTGAAAAAGAAGATTCGATGAATTGCGCTTTTCTTTCTGCAAACTGTCGGTAAAAACATACGAGTTTCAGAAAATTTCCTCGGGAGCAAACTGCAGTTTATTCGGCATGAAACTCCGGTTTTCTCCGCATGAAACTGGAGTTGGCTTTAGAAAGCCTTTTATGAAGTACCGGCAATTTAAGAAAGAAAGTCCCGAATTTATATATGTTAACACTATGGGAAATAGAAAAAAAAGAAGGTCTCAATGTGAAATTTGGGAACGCAATTTAATAATGTATAGAAATTTTCTAAAAACAATGACTTCCTTTTGGATTGTAAACAGGCATTTCTTTATCCGATCAATGTGAAAAATAGGTTAATTTAACCGATTTTTGCTCCTGCTGTTTTAACATCTCCGGGATGAATTACATAAAAGATGTTATAATGTGAAAATAGTTCAACAAAGATTTGTAAAGTTGAAATTATTGATTTAGGTTTGTGAAAATAAGATATTAATGAATACTAACCAAAACCGATAACTATACAAACAAAAAACTTAGCTGTAGTTTAAAACTATGTTTCAAAGGGTTTTGTACGGGATTTCCTTTTATAGGAAGTCCCGTTTTTTGAGAAGAAATGTAGGAAATTGGGGGGACGGATCGAAAAAAATATACAGAAAAATCGCAACTTTTTTCCGAAAACGTTTGGTGCATTATAAATAAAGCATTACCTTTGCAGCGCAATTGAGAAACAAACCTCTCGAATTAGCAAATGCCCAGATGGCGGAATTGGTAGACGCGCTGGTCTCAAACACCAGTGGATTCACTTCCATGCCGGTTCGATCCCGGCTCTGGGTAC
>CAVKMU010000071.1:0-9821 GCA_963657455.1 bacterium | reverse complement strand
ATCGGTGTCTTCTATCTGCTGACATTGATCCCCGTTTTGAATAAGGAAGCATAAGCCCAATAAACATAAAAGCATCCATGTTTCTATACGATTCATGGATGTTTTTATTAGAGGTTTTGCTTATATGCAACAGATTTTATACAAAAAAGAGAAGGATATTCAGTATGAATTGAGAAGGTTGCCGCCGACAGCAAAAAGTCCAAGCCGGAAAACCGCCACGAGGTTACCAACGTTTCCCTGCCGGAAATAGCGGATAAGTGCGGCTTTTACGACAGGAAATCCCCGGGCAACAACAGGAGCAACGGTAGGTAATCTTTCAATGTTATCCGCAATTGCTTTAATGCCTGTTGTATTCGGTAGTCTACGGTTTTGGGGGACACTTGCAGGATTTCAGCAATTTCTTTGTAACTTTTGTTATCGAAACGGTGCATGACAAAAGCCTCCCGGTAAGTGGGAGGCAATGCATCGACCGCTTTCCTAATCTTTTTTTGCAGCTCTTCAAATTGGTAAAAATCGGTATCCTGCAGCATCTTCTGCATATTCTCGTAGAAAAGGGTGTCAGCTCTTAGCCGGGATTGGTGGCGGACGATCTGATTAATGGCGCGATGATAGACCGTCTTGAAGAGGTATTGGCTTAACGACGTTTCGAACGTTTGCGTTTCTCGGTTCTCCCACAACCACAACATCACATCCTGCACGATCTCTTCGGCATCTTTTAACTCTACAAACTTTGCCGCATAAGCACAGAGCATCGGATAGTATCTTCTGAACAAGACACCATAGGCTTTTAGATCTCCCTTTTGCATGGCTGGAAGTAAAAAGCGTTCTTCTGTGATTTGTCGTTTCTCTCCTTCCATCATATTTATTTACAAAAATAAGGAATTTGTTCCGACTTTTTTATGGTGGCAGAAAAAAATAGTGGCAAAAGAGGGTTTTCGTTTAGGAATCCGTTCGACTTCTCTTGTCTAATGGAAAAACAAGGATGAACCAGCTATGAAAACATCGAATAGAAATAGAATGGAACACCTACTTCCCCGCTATTGTTCAGGCGAAGCGACAATTGAGGAATGCAAGCAGGTCGAGGAATGGATAAAGCAATCGAAGGAGAATTACCGGATCGCCAAGCAGATCCATACGCTTTATCTGGCAACGAACACGATGTGGATACTGACGAAAGTGGATACGGAGAAAGCATTGAATGCTGTTTGCCGACAGATGAGAAAAGATAGAAACCGTTCCAAAACAACCAAAGTTGCTTGGCTGCAACGTGTTGCAGCTATCCTGTTTATTCCCCTTCTGATAGCTTTCGGCATGCAAATCCGGAAGCCTCATCCGGCCGAAACAGCCAAGATGATCAAAGTGAAAACAAATCCGGGCATGACAGCAACGGTTAATCTGCCAGACGGGTCTGTTGTTCACCTTAATGCGGAGTCGAAACTCTCTTATCCCTCTTTCTTCGACAAAGACAAAAGAAGGGTAACGTTGGATGGTGAAGCTTTTTTTGAAGTCCGGAAAGACCCGGGGCATGGTTTTGAGATCTCTGTTCCCCATGAAACGAAAATAGAGGTACTGGGCACTTCATTCAACGTCGAAGCATTCGAAAAAAACGCTTTTGTCTCTACCACCCTGATCGAAGGAAAAGTCCGTTTCGATTATATAAAAAACGGGAAGGACACGGCCGTTCTGATAAAACCCGGACAAAAACTGACCTATGATCCTTTTTCTTCGCGAGTAGAACAGGTAGAGACGAATGGCAAATCGGAGATTGCCTGGAAAGACGGGATGATTGTTTTCCAAGCGACTCCTCTGCCGGAAGCCTTGCGGATGCTGGAAAAACGATTTAATGTGACTTTCGTCTTATCCAACACCCGACTTCGGAACGAAGCGTTTACCGGATCTTTTAGCAATCAGAGGTTGGAGCGAATACTGGAAATCTTCAAAATATCATCCAATATCAAATGGCGTTATATGGATACGCAAGACACCCTGAATGAGAAAACAAGAATAGAAATCTATTAAACAATCAAGCACGTATGAAAAACAGGCCTCCTTAAAGAAAAAACATCCGGAAAAATATTGGCATCTTCTTCCGGATGAAATGAGTTGACATTAAAAACGCTTGTTTGGCAACAAGCAGTAAACCCTTTTTTATTTATTAGATCATTACAAAAGTATGCAAAAACATTTTAAGATCCAACTGTTTTGGGCACAAACATTTTTTGGGTTTGCCTCAAACAAAATTCCAAGAGTCATGAAGCTGTACATTTTCTTATTATGCTGTTCGATCGGCTTGGCACAAGCCGCAAACAGCTATGCACAGAGAGCGACTGTTTGCTTGAGAATGCAAAATCAAACAGTCCGGGCTGTGTTGAATGAAATTGAAAACCAATCGGAGTTCTCCTTCTTTTTCAACACAAAACATGTCGATTTAAACCGGAAGGTCTCTGTTGATGCCGACAAGAGCGATCTGTTCAACGTGCTGGACCATATCTTTACCGGGACGGATGTGCGCTATTCGGTAGTGGACAAGAAGATCATCTTGTCTGCCGGGACAATGGCACCGGCTGCTGCGCAACAAGGCAAAAAAGTTATGACGGGTGTTGTCAATGACCAGAATGGAAACCCGGTAGCCGGAGCGAATATCTCCGTCAAAGGGACAACGATTGGAACAATTACCGATTCGGAGGGGAAATTCAGTTTGGAAAACATCTCGGAGAAAGATGTGATCGTTGTTTCCTATATTGGTTATACTTCACAAGAAATCAAGGCAGAGAATCAGAATAATCTAATAATTGTATTGAAAGAAGACTCTCAAGCATTGGACGAAGTCATTGTGGTTGGTTTCGGTACGCAAAAGAAAGTCAACCTGACAGGTTCTATCGGTACGGTTAAAACAGAAGAAGTGCTCAAATCACGTCCGGTAACCAACGTACAAGAACTGTTATCCAGTTCTGTTCCAGGTATGGCTGTAACAAAAGGTAGCGGAGCAGCCGGTTCTGGAGCCAGTATCAACATCCGTGGAATCTCCACTATAGGGGGAAGTTCCGGAGTTTTGGTTCTGATCGACGGCATGCCGGGAAATATTTATACATTGAATCCAAATGATATAGAAAGTGTATCCGTATTAAAAGATGCAGCCTCGGCTGCTATTTATGGTTCACGTGCTGCTAACGGAGTTATTTTGGTAACAACCAAAACTGCAAAAGCAACCGATCGTCCTGTCGTTGAGTTTTCGAGCAATATAGGTATACAAAACCCGCAATTCAAATTGGACTTTGTCGGGGCAGAAGATTTCATGCGTTTGTATGACCAGGCCATGGCCAATGATGGGAAAGAGGCTATTTACGGAGAGCAAGGAATACGGGATCTGCATGCCGGAAAATATATAGATAATAAGTGGTACAAAGAAATCTACAAAAAAAATACCATTATCAACAATACCCATATTGCAATTTCCGGTAAAGAAAAGGCTATATCTTATCGATTTTCCGTGTCTAATGACTACCAGGAAGGTAACTTACCGAACAACAACTACAACCGTTTGATATTCAAGCCGGATATGCGTTTCCAAATATTAAATAATCTGGAAGTTCATGCCAGCTTGCAGTATACACAAACAAATATCCAAAATCCAAATGGCGGAACAACTATTTGGCAGACACAAGCTGCACGCATTTCGCCTGTTACACCTATTTATAATCCAGACGGTTCTTATGCAGCCGGAGGCGCAATGGGGGGCAACCCGATTGCGGGGGTCAATGAATCCGGCTATTCCAAAGAAAGGCATAAAGAGATGATGGCTATTTTCGGTGCTTCTTTCTCTCCTTTAAAGGATTGGAACATAAAAGGAAACGTTGCAACATATTCACACAATGCAGCAACAAAAAACAGGGTAAATACTTATTACTTGTATGACAAAGAAGGGAATATTGCCAAGACAGAAAACAGGGTATCTTCATTACGTGAATCAAACTCGTATAACTTCCGTACGCAATTGCAGTTTACATCCGACTATTCTTTTAAAATATCCGGCCGGCACAATTTCAAAGTATTGGCCGGTTATTCACAAGAATATTATAAAACAGAGAATTTTTGGGCTTCCAGAGAAGATATGCCTTTTGCCGGTATAGATGTACTGGACATCGGTAACACGAATAAACAAAACGGGGGTAATGCACAGGACGTAGCTGTCCAATCCTGGTTCGGCCGCCTGAATTACGATTATCAAGGCAAATATCTATTTGAAGCGAGCATGCGCGGTGATGGTTCTTCCCGCTTTGCACAGGGACATCGTTGGGGAGTTTTCCCCTCTTTCTCGGCTGGGTGGAATTTGCATCGCGAACCATTTATGGAATCAACGGCTGGGTGGTTGTCGGAATTGAAGATCAGAGCATCATGGGGTATTTTAGGGGATGCTGAAAAAGTAGGTTACTATGCGACAGCACAAGTATTAAGTTATAACCCTAAGATTTATACATTCAACGACAAATTAGTAGGTGGCGCTTATAACAATGTAGCGATCAATCCCAATATAACATGGGAAAAAGCAAAAGTCAGTAACCTCGGCATCGATATTGGATGGTTGGAACAGCGCATAAAATTATCGGCCGATTATTTTATAAATATGAGAACAGATATTTTGTATAGACCGCCTGTACCCAGTGAATTCGGATTGTCCGCTCCTTTGTCAAATTTGCTAAAAATGAAAAATTCAGGCATGGAGATTATGGTCAGTTACGAGGATCGTAAAAATGATTTCCGTTGGAGAGCAGATGTCAATCTCAGTTATTCTAAAAACAAAGTGTTAGAGATGGGGGATTCCGAAAAATGGATCGAAGGAAATGTCGTGACCTATTTGAATGACCGATACCAATTGCCATTTGGTTACGAAGCAATCGGCCTGTTCCAGAGTAAAGAAGAAATAGCCAATTCTCCGAATCAAGGAAACGTTTTACCGGGCAATATCAAATATAAGGATCAAAACGGAGACGGAAAAATCGATGGTGAAGACCGGGTTGTGCTTAACCGGAAGATACCCGTAAATTTTGGCATGAATCTTTCCTTCGGATATAAAGATTTCGATTTTTCCATGAATATGTATGGTAAACTGAATACCAAAAAGTATCTTCAGGGATACGAAGGATGGGCATTCTATCTGACGGACAATGCACGGCCAATGCATCTGGATGCATGGAGCGAGAACAACCCGAATGCGTCATACCCTCGCTTGACATTGTCAAATACTTCCAATGATTATGATTCAAGATACAATAGTTTTTGGTTACGGAGTGCCGACTATCTGAAGATTCAAAATGTACAGATCGGTTATACTATTCCCAAAAGAGTATTGGAACATGCAAATATCAAATATTTGAGATTCTATCTATCCGGACAAAACCTGGCTACTATTACAGGGTATGACGGATTTGATCCGGAAGGTGGTTGGTATCCGTTGTCAAGAACATTCTCATTTGGTTTTAATCTTCAATTTTAAAAAATCATGAAACAATATAGTATTACATTTTTATTAGTTTCTGCCCTGACATTTGGCGGTTGCTCAGATTTCTTAGATAGAAATCCTCTATCCCAAGCTTCGGAAAATACCTTTTGGCAAACAGAAGCTGATGCGCAAACAGGTGTAAATGCTTTATACCCATTATTGCCTGATTCACGAGATTTCTGGAGAGATTGTCAAAGTGATAATTCTTTGATGACAAATGCTTGGGGAGAAAGCGGTTTGGGATATATCTGCCAAGGTTCGCATAATGCGGCCACCGGCTATCTTTCTGAAGAATGGAGATACGGAGATATCCGCAGAACCCTTTACTATTTAGACCGTCTGAAAGATATGGACATCGATGAGGCCAAAAAGAAACGTTTTGAAGGAGAGGCTCGTTTTATTTTAGCACTACGATATTATCGGATGACACGCCATTTCGGTGATATCCCATTGATCAAAGAAAAACCGATTGACTTGGAAGAAGCGGCACTTCCCCGCTCTCCCAAGCAGGAAGTCTTGGATTATACGCTTGAAAACGTAAACAAAGCTATTGATTATTTGCCGGAAACCTATACGAACGACAATATAGGACGCATCACAAAAGGGGCTGCTTTGACATTGAAGGCAGACATATACCTTGACATGGCAAGTTTCGCTAAATTTCATAAAGGACAGGAGGCACGAGATCTTTGGAAAGAAGCAGCCAATGCTGCAAAACAAGTTATTGATCTGAATCTATATGGCTTAGAAGACGATTTCGCCTATATATTCAAGGCCGAAGCAAATAATAACAACAAAGAAGTTATATTGGCTTTTCAATATAAAGAAGATGAGAAGACACATATGTTGCCAATTCTCGCGTCTCCCGCAGGAACCGGCATAACCGGACAAGGCTGGGCAAGTTTCTGTCCAACCCGCCAACTGGTAGATTCTTACGAAACGACAGATGGTAAAACTATTTATGATTCTGATTTGTATGATAAGAATAACCCATGGGATAACAGAGATGCCCGTTTGAAAAAAACATTCTTCCTTCCGGGTTATAAATGTTTACGGCCGAACGGCTCTTATGAACCTTATATGCCGCATCCCGCCTATAATAAAGACGAAAGAATTAATCATGAAGGAGGTGGCATCACCGGTTATATGTATCTGAAATATAATGATCAGGAATTAGAAAAACCGAGTGCTTCATGGACAAATTTCAGCCTTTACAGATACGCAGAAGTTCTTCTGATCTATGCAGAAGCTCTGAACGAATATGATCCAAATAATACACAGATTGCATGGGCCATCAATCAAGTACGCAAACGTGCTGAGTTGCCGGGTGTCGATAATTTAATTGGTAATCAGGAATCCATGAGAGAAAAGATTCGGGAGGAAAGACGACATGAGTTTGTGGCCGAACATAAACGTTATTTTGATATTTTGCGTTGGAAGATAGCAGAAAAAGTACTGAACGAACCCGGGTACGGCATCAATAAAGACGAGAAAGCACCAATTGGAGACTATACCGTAGAACAATTTCTAGGACAAAACCGTACATTCGACGCAAGTAAACATTATTTGTGGCCGATTCCTCAGTCTGCAAGAGATAAAAATCCTAACTTAGGGCAAAATCCAAATTGGTAATCAACAAGAAGGGGCAGGTACACCAATACGGGATTGGCGTACTCCCCCTTTTTTATATTAATATTTAAATATGAACAAATTAATATTACTTACGATTAGTATACTTGTTGCTGAGGCTATTGCAGCTCAAGAATGGAAACCGCAGCAATGGCCGGTACTAAAAAAGTATGATCAAGAGCATCTTTACCAGATAGCATTGCCGTTAGGCGGTATCGGGACGGGGACAGTATCATTGGGCG
The DNA here is from genome assembly GCA_963657455.1 of bacterium. Classification (GTDB taxonomy): domain Bacteria; phylum Bacteroidota; class Bacteroidia; order Bacteroidales; family Tannerellaceae; genus Parabacteroides. Next base: position 2,450 of record CAVKMU010000071.1, on the reverse strand, counting down.
GCCGCGGAGAACTTCGGGACTGGGAAATCATGAACGTCCCGGCAAAGAAGTACAGTACGGTTACCACCGGCAACAATGCTCCGTTTTTTGCGATCTATACCAAGCCGCAAAACCAGGAAGCTACTACAACTTTGTTGACAGGACCTTTATATACTCAGGAATATCTCCATTATGAGGGCCGACCTGTCAATCACCATGGTATGCCACGCTTTGCAGAAGCTACTTTTGATGCGGCTTATCCATTTGGACAGGTACATTTATCTGACAAAAATTTACCAGTGAAAGTGACAATAAAAGGCTTTAACCCGTTTATTCCGGCGGATGCCGATGCCAGCGGATTACCTGTCGCTGTTCTCTCTTATGAGGTCACAAACATGACTGACCAACCGATGGACGTTGCCATCTGTGGTTCTATGCGCAACTTCATCGGCAAAGACGGAAGCAAATTCCGTACAGATTGGAAAGGTGATTATATTCCCATCGGCTCAAAAGACAACAAAAACAAATATATCGAAAGTAACGGGATAAAAGGAATCTATCTCTATTCGGACGGTGTAGACAAAAATGATCCGGCCTGGGGTACCATCGCCTTGACTACACAAGCGACTGACGGCGTAACCCACCGCGTCTCCTCCAAAGCCGATAACTGGAATAACAGTATTCTGAATTTTTGGGATGATTTCAGCGCCGACGGTATGTTGACCGAACTAAACAAACAGGAAGATGAGGATCCGATGGCCTCGCTCTCCGTAAAAAAGAGAGTAAAACCGCAAGGTTCGGAAACTTTCACATTTTACATCACTTGGAATTTTCCCAACCGAAAAGCGTGGTCCTCAACTGTTGTCGGGAATTACTATAGCCAACAATATACGGACGCTTGGAATGCGGCAGAAACAATTATTCCGATAATTCCGGAACTGGAGAAAAGAGCTCTATCTTTCGTAAACGCACTGCTTAATAGTTCTTATCCGGATGTAGTGAAAGAAGCTGCATTATTCAACTTAGCAACATTGCGGTCGCAAACCGTATTTCGTTTACCGAGCGGGCATATGATGGGATGGGAAGGTGTGATGGACCGCTTTGGTTCTTGTTCAGGTTCTTGCACACATGTATGGAACTATGAAACAGCAACACCTTATTTATTCGGAGAATTGGCAAAAACGATGCGCGATGTGGAGTTTAACTATGCCACTAAAGAAAACGGCTTGATGAATTTCAGAGCGTCTCTCCCTTTGAGTGAAGCAGACAAAGGAAACAGTGCTGCTGCCGACGGGCAAATGGGGTGTATTATGAAGATATACCGCGAGTGGCAACTTTCCGGAGACAATGATTTTTTGAAAAGCAACTGGAAACAGATCAAAAAAGTTCTTTCTTATGCCTGGGTCGAAAAGGGATGGGATGGCAACCAAGATGGCGTAATGGAAGGCTCGCAACATAACACCATGGATGTGAATTATTTCGGGCCCAATCCTCAAATGGGCTTTTGGTATATGGGAGCATTAAAGACTGCGGAAAAAATGGCTATAGCCATGAATGAGAAAGACTTCGCAAAAAAATGTCATACGCTGTTCGAAAAAGGAAGCAACTGGATGGACGAAAACCTGTTCAATGGTGAATATTATGAACATAAAATTACCGACCCGAAAACATTCGAATATTTAGACATGAACGACCCGAATGTTAAAACCCCGGCCTTCCAATTAGGATCCGGCTGTCTGGTAGACCAGTTGGTCGGCCAATATATGGCCCATCTGTGTGGATTAGGTTATTTGGGTAACAAAGAACATATCCGAACAAGCATGAACAGCATCATGAAATACAATTATGTCAAGGACTTCAGCCGCCATTTCAATAATATGCGTTCTTATGCAATGGGTAATGAATCCGGATTGCTTATGGCTTCTTGGCCTAAAGGTCGCCTGGAAGTTCCATTCCCTTATTTTGCTGAAGTTATGACCGGATTCGAATACTGTGCGGCCGTAGGTATGCTCTACGAAGGCATGGAAAAAGAGGCTCTCATCTGTATTCAATCCATTCGCGACCGTCATGATGGAGCTAAACGGAATCCTTTCAGTGAACCAGAATGCGGACACCATTATGCTCGTTCGATGGCGAGTTGGTCTGCTATTATCGCTTTAAGCGATTTCCAATATTCAGGAGTCGATAAAAGCATGAAAATTACAGACCGCTCCGGCAACTATTTTTGGAGTAACGGTTACGCGTGGGGAACTATTCAGGTCACCGATAATGATGTGACCATCGAAGTCATCAGCGGTTCGCTTCAATTGAAATCACTTACTATCGGTAATAAAAAGGAAATGAAATTAAAACATTTCGACTTGAAAGAAGGGGATAAACAAACAATAAAACAAAAATAAAAGAAGTTTCGAAAAAGTCCTCGAGAGTAAACTACAGTTTCATGCCGAACAAACTCTAATTTGTTCGAGGTG
>CAVKMU010000070.1:0-9864 GCA_963657455.1 bacterium | reverse complement strand
ATTCAGATATTCCTTCAAATAATTCAGACGACGCTCGTCTGTCATGCCTTTGTTTTTTCGCATCTTTTTCTAAATAAATTGTGTCAACTTATTTAGTACACTACAATATTCCCACAAAACAAGCGAGATGCAAACGATCGAACCGCCGCAGAGAGGGCTTCTCTGCCTCCAACATTACGACTCCCCTTGCGGAGAGTTGCTCTTGGCCTCGGCCGATGAGGAGCTGTACCTCTGCGACTGGAGCGGAAAACCGACGGCCGAACGCAACCGACGTCGCCTCGGCCGCCTGCTGAGGGCGGAGTTTCGCACGGCCCCGTCGGCCGTCTTGACGCAGACGATGAGGCAGCTGGACGAATATTTCGCCGGCACGCGCCGCGTGTTCGACCTTCCGCTGCGACCCGTAGGCACCGACTTTCAGCGGCAAGTGTGGGAGGCATTGCGCGAAATTCCCTACGGCGAGACAAGAAGCTACCGGGAGATAGCACTGCGGGTGGGCAACCTGCGTGGAGTCCGGGCCGTGGCGCAGGCCATCGGTGCCAACGCGCTCAGCATCCTCCTCCCGTGCCATCGCGTCATCGGCTCCGACCGTTCGCTGACGGGCTATGCCGGAGGCGTGGAAGCGAAAAGGATGTTGTTGGACCTCGAGCGCAGCCACAGCACAAACGGTCGGCATCTTTTCCTGTAAAGGTGCCGAACATTTTCCAAAAACATCGGCATCGTTTTCCGGCGCGTTCGGCATCGTTTTTTCCGGCTCTTCGCCCCTTACGGAACGAGCGGCTTCAGGCTTTCTTCACGACGCGCTTTTTCAGTTTGCAGAACCACGAGGTGCTGATGCTCATGAAATGGGCAATGTACTTGTCGGGCACCCGATTGATGATCCAGGGATGGTCGGAATAGAGATATTCGATGAACTCCTCGGCCGTATAGGACTGCAACACGGCGAACAGCGTCTGCTGCTTGGCGATGAGGAGTTGCAGGATATGGGTATAGTAGACGAGGAAAGCGGGGTAACGCTTCGACAACGCTTCGATGCTCTCTTTCGAGATGCAGATCACTTCGCTCTCTTCCAAGGCCCGTATCTCGAAGTCGGAGGGCTTTTGGGTGATGTAGCTGATGCCCGAAAGAAAGGGGTATTGATAGTCGGAGGCGAAGCTGGTGACGCATTCGTTGCCCTTCTCGGTGATGAAAAGATTCACCAGCAGCCCTTTGTTGATGAAGTAAGCGCACGAACAGAGCTCACCCACATGCAGCAACGTCTCCCCTTTGCGGATCGTGATGACCGTGGCCGACGCTTGCAGATCGGCCAGAAAGTGGGGATCGTCGGCCAACTCGGCCGAGAGCGAAGCCCTCAGACGGTCGAAAGGGGTGGGTGGCAGGGTGCTCATCTTCGACCGGGTTTTACTCTTCGAGGGTGAATGACTTCTTGCCGATCAGGTTGCCGTCGGCAAAGATATCAACGCGGTAGGTGCCGGCCGAGAGGTACTCCTCGATGTTCCAATACATGGTTACGGCCACCTCTTCGCCTTCATACTCGATGGTCTTCTTCATGGAGTAGTTGATATCCTTGCCTTCGTAGGTGAAGACGTCGCCGCGGCTCTTGAGGAGGATATCATCGTCGGGGCGCATGATGCGGACATAGATCACTTTCTCGCCGGAGGGGGCGGTTACATTCTTCGATATTTTGAAGTTCACCACCAGTTGTTCCATCTTCTTGATGCGCTTGGCCACTTTGCCGCGCGAGTTGACCGGGGTGACGGAGATAGCGGTGGCATCGAGCTTGCTGGCCAGTGTGACGCGCTCGGTCAGTTTCTCTTTCTCTTTCTTCAGCGTAGCGGCTGTCGAGGATGCCTGGTTGTATTTCTTGACTGCTTCGTTCTTCTCGACCTTCAGCTGCTCGTTGGCCCGGTTGAGGGAGTCGATCTGGACCACATAGTTGCGCATGATCTTGCGCAGGGTGGAGAGCTCTTTCTTCAGGCGGGCGATCTCTTTGGCGTTGGTCGACTTGACCGTGCGGAGCTCTTCCATGAGGCGTTGCACCTTGGCCTGCTCGGTCGAGAGCAAAGCGACGAGGGAGTCGTTGCTCACACTGAACTTGTATCCTTCATATTGTAACGACAATTCGTTCAAATCGTCGGCCATCATCTCCTTTTCAAGGTCGAAAGACTGGCTCAAGGCCTCCATCTCCTTCTGCTGATGAAAGATGTAATAGAGGCTTCCGCCGATGCCGAGAGCCAACACAATGACTACGACAATAAGCAATGACAACTTATTGATCTCTTTTGTCTCCTTTTTCTCTGTATCCATAACGTCTGTTCTATAAGCTAAATATGAGGTACAAAAATACGATGAAATTATCGATTTCGGAAAACGTTTTCCCAATTTATACATTTTTAAGAAGGGCGAATCAGAAACGGTCGGGAAGGGATACCTACAAATAGGGATGGGTCGGGCGAAAAATCCCAATTTGTGGTGATTTGACCGTTCCGTTTTCCCCCCTACATTTGTGCTATCTTTTAAACAAGAAATGAAATTATGAAAATTGAAAGCATTAAAGGACGTGAGATCTTGGATTCAAGAGGTAATCCAACAGTCGAAGTGGATGTAGTATTGGAATCAGGTGTTATCGGCCGTGCTTCTGTTCCGTCAGGAGCTTCAACCGGCGAGCACGAAGCATTGGAACTGCGTGATAAAGACAAAAACCGTTACGGCGGAAAGGGCGTTACGAAAGCTGTGGCCAACGTCAACAACATCATCGCTCCGGCCCTCAAGGGGATGTCTGCTTTGGATCAGGTAGGTATCGACCGGGCCATGCTGCAACTGGACGGCACGAAGACGAAATCCAACTTGGGCGCCAATGCTATCTTGGGCGTTTCTTTGGCTGTTGCCAAGGCGGCTGCCAACTATTTGGACATTCCTTTGTATCGTTATATCGGCGGTACCAATACATATGTAATGCCGGTTCCTATGATGAACATCATCAACGGCGGTTCGCATAGCGACGCTCCTATCGCATTCCAGGAGTTCATGATTCGCCCGGTCGGCGCCACCAGCTTCCACGAAGGGTTGCGCATGGGCGCTGAAGTGTTCCACGCATTGAAGAAAGTGTTGCACGACCGCGGCTTGAGCACAGCCGTTGGCGACGAAGGCGGCTTCGCTCCTGCCCTCGAAGGTACGGAAGATGCCCTGAACTCTATCATCGCTGCCATCAAGGCTGCCGGCTATGTACCCGGCCAAGACGTGAAAATCGGTATGGACTGTGCCTCATCCGAGTTCTACAAAGAGGGCGTCTACGACTATACGATCTTCGAAGGTGAGAAGGGCGTGAAACGTACTGCCGACGAGCAGATCGACTATCTCGAGAATCTGGTCAACACCTATCCGATCGACTCTATCGAAGACGGCATGAGCGAAAACGATTGGGAAGGCTGGAAGAAATTGACCGACCGTATCGGCGACCGTTGCCAGTTGGTGGGCGACGACCTGTTCGTGACGAATGTCGACTTCCTCTCGAAAGGTATCAAAGAGGGATGCGCCAACTCTATCCTGATCAAGGTAAACCAGATCGGTTCGTTGACGGAGACATTGAACGCTATCGAAATGGCACACCGCCACGGCTATACAACCGTCACCTCACACCGTTCGGGCGAAACAGAAGATGCTACCATCGCCGACATCGCAGTGGCTACCAACAGCGGACAGATCAAGACCGGTTCGTTGAGCCGTTCTGACCGTATGGCCAAATACAACCAGTTGCTTCGCATCGAAGAAGAGCTGGGCGACCGCGCCGTATATGGCTACAAACGTCTGAAATAATCGGTCGTAAACCGTGGGGATCACCCCGCGAAACAAGCATAACCCACCCGTGGAATCCTGTATCGTTCGTACCCTGTTCCACCGGTGGGTTTCTATTGTACAAGAATATGCTTTATGAACCCTACCCGAACCTGTATGGAATTTCTTCTCCCTGTCCCCCCAAGATAATAACCCGTTCATGTAATAATCGGATAGCATTGCTTTCCGTTTCTGCCTTATCTGTGATGGAATAAAGAGCAAAGAGGAGAATAAATCAAAAATATTTATGGATGATCCATTGGAAATCATACTGAAAATGAGTATCTTTAAGGCGGCTTTATGGAGACACTCCACCGAGCCGCCTCTTATTTACATTAATATTATAAACTGATTACGTATGAAGAAGATGATGTTATCCCTGTTCGCCGCTTGTGCCCTCTGCAGCATGAGCGCGCAAGAGTTGGCACCGATCGCCCTCAATGCCCCCGACAAGACGGCCGGATGCAATGTGATGGAAGCGTTTGCAGAGCGCCACTCCACCCGCGAATTTTCCACCGAACCCCTCACGATGCAGGAACTCTCCAACTTGCTGTGGGCGGCCAACGGCATCAACCGTGCCGAGAAAGGGATGCGCACCGCCCCAAGCGCCATGAATTCGCAAGAGGTCGATCTCTATGTCTGCATGGAAAAAGGGGCCTATCTCTATGATGCAAAGGGTCAACAGTTGGTGCCGGTCGTGGCAGAAGACCTCCGCGGCTTGGTGGCCGGACGGCAGGAATCGGTCAAAGAGGCCCCGGTTATTCTGTTGATGGTCAGTGATCTGACGCGCCTTCGCGGCGGCGACACGGAGCATGGCCGGTTGATGGCCGCTGTCGATGTGGGCATCGTTTCGCAAAACATCTCGTTGGCTTGTGCCGGCCTTGGCCTGATCACCGTGCCGCGCGGCTCGATGGAGACCGAAGCCCTCAAGGAGAAACTGCAACTGAAAGAGACCCAGTTGCTGCTGATGAACAATCCGGTAGGGAAGAAAAAGTGAAAGACGCGGAGGTTTTTCCTTCCGTATTTATAAAAAACAACAGCCTGTTTTTCGAAAAACATCGTGAAAAACAGGCTGTTTTATGGTTGCTACACCTCTTCCATTCTTGCCAATATCGTAGTAAGCACGAAGCATGCTGATAAACACGCTCTTGCCAAAACGGCGGGGGCGAATAAAAAAAAGATTGCGGGCCTGGCTTTCCAACTTGGGTAAATAGACCGTCTTGTCGACATAGTAGAGGTTGTCCCGTCTTACTATATCGAAATCGGACACGCCGTATGGCACTTCCTTTATTTGGCTCCGTTCCATGACTTTACTCATTAGTTATACGTTCTTTTGACAAAGATACTTTTTTTCTGCAAAACCTTTCTTTTTTTCATACCTTATCTTCGCCGTTTATTTTTATAGCTGTCGATTTCAAACCGACAAAAAAACTCGAAAAATTCATGAGATAAATTTGTTTATTTGATTTAAACCTCTTACTTTTGGTCGTGATATGAAGCCCAAATCAGCCAGAAGACTGAAGCCGTGAGCCATGAAAGTCAAAACGCAGGATCATAGAACAAGCCGTTGACCGATTCGGGTGAAATACCATAATGAAGAAAAACACAGTGAAACTAATATAAAATATCCCTTATGAGCTATCTTAAATTTGACAAGACAGTCATGATCAACCTCGAGGAGTCGTTGACACGCGAGGTATTGCGGACCAACCGCGTGGGTGCATATCACAGCAGTACGGTCGTGGATTGCAACACGCGCAAATACCACGGATTGCTTGTAATGCCTATACCGTCGCTCGACGATGACAACCACGTGTTGCTCTCCTCGCTCGATGAAACCGTGATTCAGCACGGCGCCGAATTTAATCTGGGTCTACACAAATATGGTGAAAACGATTACAGTCCCAAAGGGCATAAGTATATCCGTGAATATACTTGCGACACCGTCCCCCGTACACTCTACCGCGTCGGCGGTGTAATCATCTCGAAAGAAAAGGTTTTCTCGCAGTATGAGAACCGCATCATGATCAAGTATACGCTTGAAGATGCGCACTCGGCCACGACACTCCGCTTCCGTCCGTTCCTGGCATTCCGCAACGTCAAAGAGCTGACCTATGCCAACGGCAACATCAATCAGGGATACACGGAGGTGCCGGGCGGCATCAAGATGTGCCTCTATGCCGGATATCCTGACCTGTTCATGCAGTTCAACAAGAAGCCGACCTTCGTATATGACCCGAAATGGTACTATGGAATCGAGTACCCCAAGGAGCAAGAACGGGGCTATCCCTACAAGGAAGACCTCTTCGTGCCGGGCTATTTCGAGCTGCCTATCAAGAAGGGCGAGACCATCATCTTCAGTGCAGGCGACAGCCAAGCGGCTACCACCCGTCTGAAAACACTCTACGAAACCGAAGTAGAGTCTCGAACACCGCGCACAAGCTTCTTCAACAGTCTGAAGAACTCCGCCCAGCAATTCTATTTCCGCCCGAAAGAGAACGACGCCTATCTGCTGGCCGGCTATCCATGGTTCAAGGTTCGTGCCCGCGACCTCTTCGTCTCTGCCCCGGGTTGTACCCTCAGCATACAGGATCCTGTCCGCTTCGAAAAGATTATGGCCACCTGCTTGCCGGCACTCTCCGCCTTCATGGAAGACGGCGTACAGGACAAAGTGATCAAGGAGATAGACGAACCGGACGTATTGCTCTGGGCGATTTGGGCCATCCAGCAATATGCACGGGAAGAAGGTATCGAGAAAACACAAGGACTCTATAAAGAATTTGTCGACGAGGCGATACAATATATTATAACGCAGAAGCATCCGTCGCTCCGTGTTATGGACAGCGGACTGGTACATACCGAAGGAGGACGCGAACATGCCGTCAGCTGGATGAACTCGGTTGTCGACGGTCATCCGGTTGTGCCGCGTACCGGCTATCTGGTCGAGTTCAACGCCCTTTGGTACAATGCCCTCTGCTTCGCCAAAGAGCTGGATGGAGGCGTGGCAAACGAGCGGATCAACAATCTGATTGCTGCCATCGATGTATCCTTCCCCAACACATTTGTCAACGGTTACAACTACCTGTTCGACTATGTCAATGGGTCATTCGTCGACTGGAGCGTCCGTCCGAACATGATCTTTGCCGTGGCTCTCCCCTATTCTCCTCTGACCCGTATGCAGAAACGGTCTGTCCTCGATATCGTCACGAAGGAGTTGTTGACGCCGAAAGGTATCCGCTCCCTGAGCCCGAAGAGCGAAGGATATCACCCCTACTGCACCGGTCCGCAAGCCGAACGCGACCTTGCTTACCATCAGGGGACTGCATGGCCGTGGCTGTTGGGCTTCTACCTCGAGGCCTATCTCCGCGTCTTCGGAAAGTCGGGTGTGGCATTCGCCGAACGTATGCTCATCAGTATGGAAGAAGAGATGAGCAACCATTGTATCGGTACCCTCTCGGAAACGTATGACGGCAACCCGCCCTTCACAGCCCGCGGTGCCATATCGTTCGCCATGAATATCGGAGCGATATTGCGAATTGTAGAGATTTTGAAAAAGTATAACGCCGAATAAAAAAACAGGAATACTATATGAAAGCATTAATGTTTGGGTGGGAATTTCCACCGCATATCTTGGGCGGACTCGGAACAGCCAGCTATGGCCTGACCAAAGGCATGGCCAAACAGTCGGACATGGAGATCACGTTCTGTATTCCTAAGCCCTGGGGAGACGAAGATCAAAGCTTTCTGCGCATCATCGGGGTGGGAAATGTCCCCATCGTCTGGAAGGATGTACAGATGGATTACGTACGTGAGCGCCTCGGCAAGTTCATGGATCCGCAACTTTACTACGATTTCCGAAACAATATATACGCCGATTTCTCCTATCGACACGTGAATGACCTCGGATGTCTGGAATTTTCCGGACGTTATCCGAACAATTTGCTCGAGGAGATCAACAACTACTCGATCGTGGCCGGCGTGATTGCCCGCACCGTTCCGTGCGATATCATCCACGCTCACGACTGGCTGACCTACCCGGCCGGTATTCATGCCAAACAGATCACGGGCAAACCCCTGGTGGTCCATGTTCATGCAACCGACTATGACCGCAGCCGCGGCAATGTCAACCCGGATGTATATGCCATCGAGAAGAACGGTTTCGACCATGCCGACCATATCATCACCGTCAGCAACCTGACCCGCCGCACGGTCATCGAGAAGTATCATCAGGATCCTGCCAAGGTTACGACCGTACACAACGCCGTCGAGCCGCTGAGCCCTGAGATCGTAGCGATCCCCGACAAGAAGGGAGTCAAGGACAAAGTCATCACCTTCCTCGGACGTATTACCATGCAAAAGGGACCGGAATACTTTGTCGAGGCCGCAGCCAAGGTGTTGAAGAAAGCACCTCATGCGCGCTTCATCATGGCAGGCAGCGGCGATATGATGGATCAGATGATCCGTTTGGCGGCAGCCCGCAACATTTCCGACCGCTTCCACTTCACCGGATTCATGAAAGGAAAGCAGGTATACGAAGTACTGAAGGCCAGCGACGTGTACGTCATGCCGTCCGTCTCCGAGCCATTCGGTATCTCACCGCTCGAAGCCATGCAGTGCGGCGTCCCGACCATCATCTCGAAACAGTCCGGCTGTGCCGAGATTTTGGACTATGCCGTCAAGGTAGATTACTGGGATATCGAGGCTTTGGCCGATGCGATGTACTCGATCATCACCTACCCTGCGATGTATGAATTCCTCAAGGTCGAAGGAAAGAACGAAGTAGACAACATCAAATGGGAATATGCCGGACAGAAAGTACGCAAGATATACGACATGCTGACTCAACACAAATAACAACAACCCACAAAAACAGACATCATTATGAAAACTATATGCTTTTATTTTCAGATACATCAGCCGTTCCGCTTGAAAAGATACCGTTTCTTCGACATTGGCAACGATCATTACTACTATGACGATTTCCAAAACGAAGAGATCATCCGCCGTATTGCCGAGAAATGCTATCTGCCGGCCAACCGCGCCATTCTCGAGATGATCAAATCGAGCGGCGGAAAATTCAAGGTTGCCTACTCCATCTCAGGCGTAGCCCTCGAGCAAATGGAAATCTATACCCCCGAGGTAATCGACAGCTTCAAGGAGTTGGCCGCTACGGGCAATGTGGAGTTTCTCTCCGAGACTTACGCTCACTCGCTCTCTTCGTTGGGCGACGACGTGGAGGAATTCAAGCACCAGATCAAGAAACAGGAGGACAAACTGCAGACGTTGTTCGGCGTCAAACCGACCGTGTTCCGCAACACCGAGCTGATCTATTCGGACAGTATTTCGGAAGTGGTATACGAAATGGGCTACAAAGGTATGCTGACCGAAGGAGCAAAGCACGTACTCGGATGGAAAAGCCCGAACTACATGTACTGCTCGGCCGTCGAGCCCCGCTTGCACCTGTTGCTGAGAAACAACCGCTTTACGGGCGATATCCTCGACCGCTTCAGCGATTACAGTTGGAATGAGTACCCGTTGACAGCCGACAAGTTCATGTCATGGATCGCCGAAACACCCGAGGCCGAGCAGGTCATCAACCTCTTCATGAACTACGAGGTACTGGGATTGCTGCATCCGGCCGAGACCGGCATCTTCGAGTTCTTCAAGGCATTGCCCCGCTATGCCGCCGAAAAGGGCATCAGCTTCTCGACTCCGTCTGAAGTATTCGCCTTGCTGAAGCCGGTCGATCAGATCTCTGTTCCCTACCCCATCTCATGGGTCGACGAAGAGCGCGATTGCAGCTCATGGTTGGGTAACGTACTTCAGCAGGAAGCCTTCCGTAAGATCTGCGAAATCGGCGAGCGCGTCCGCCTTTGCGACATGCGCCGTATCCGCCAGGACTGGTACTACCTGCAGAGCAGCGACCACTTCTACTATATGAGCACGAAGCATATGGGCAAGGGCGGGTTCAGTCCGTACGACAATGCCTACGATGCCTTCAACAACTACATGAACGTCCTCTCCGACTTTATC
>CAVKMU010000069.1:0-10548 GCA_963657455.1 bacterium | reverse complement strand
GGATGTTTATTCTTCAGATATATAGTTGTATCTTTGCGCAGAGGTGATGATATATAACAGACAAGCCTCACTTCCCAGCGAGGCTTGCCTGTATATCGGAAATAACCAATAAAACTTTCCAATATTTTATCATCTTATATGCTTACATAAATTAGCGATCAGGTTTTGATTTAGCGATTATACTAATAGTGTTACATTCATTTTGACAATGCAAAGATAGGGCGGCTTATGCCCTTGTGCAATACCTATTTTATAGTATATTTGATAGAGGGGCTACCTATTAGTATGTATTCATACCGACATATACCTACTATAGGGTAACTTTGTACATTTTTTACCTATTTATAGGGATTGTTGACCGAATCCAATCAGCGTAATTTTGCCGCAAAATAAAAAGAGAATGAAAAGATTAGCAAATTTACTGGTTTTGTCACTCTGTATTGCAGGGAATGCAATGGCTCAGGACAACGAAAAATCAGCAGCAGAACAGTCTGCAGATATCTACGCAAGCGGCTACAACAAGTTCCGCGTTGGTGGATATGGTGAGGCATTGGCTAAGTTTATGGATTATGGTATCAACAGATTTTCAGGTACATCTTATGGAAACTCTGACGAACATCGTAATTCTATCTCCATCCCACGTTTCGTGGTAGCTTTCGATTACAAGTTTAACCCTAAATGGGTATTGGGTGCAGAAATAGAGTTTGAGGCCGGTGGTGTCGGCATCGAACGTGAATTGGAGAACTCTGAAAATGGAGAATATGAGACAGAAATGGAAAAAGGCGGTGAAGTCGCTTTGGAGCAATTCCACATCACGCGCCTGATCCATCCGGCTTTCAATGTACGTGCCGGCCATATGATTGTTCCGGTCGGTTTGACAAACTACAATCATGAGCCGATCAATTTCTTCGGAACTTCCCGTCCGGAAGGCGAAACAACTATTATCCCATCTACATGGCACGAAACAGGTATTTCCATATTCGGTACCTTTGGTAAAGGTTATGCTAACTTCGACTATGAAGCTATGGTTGTAACCGGTTTGAATGCCGATGGTTTTGGTCGTGACAATTGGGTGGCTGATGGAAAACAAGGACAGTTTGAAGTGGACAACTTTACTTCTCCTGCTTATGTGGCTCGCTTGAATTATAAAGGAGTACCGGGGTTGCGCGTTGGAGCATCGTTCTATTATTGTAATGATGTAACGGCAAATGCTGACAAGCGATACAAGTATTCATCAGTGGGTCAGTCTGCTGTGACCATTTATTCATTCGATGCTCAATATAAATGTAAATACTTGACTGCGAGAGGTATGGTTGTCAAAGGCGACTTGGAGAATGCCAATGCCGTAGGAGGTGTGAACGTTTCAAACAGTGGTAACAGCTATCATAGCTCAGCGATGCGAAAAGTGGCAAAGGGTGCTTTGACGTATGGCGCTGAGGTTGGTTTCAACTTGAAGGGAATCTTTGGTGAACCGAAGAAAATGCCGGTGATCTATCCGTTTGTACGATACGACTATTACAACCCCCAGCAAGTAGCAGACAAAGGACAAACCTTGGACGCTCGTACCCAAGTGAGCAAATGGACAGCAGGTATCAACTGGTATGCATTGCCCAACTTGGTTGTAAAGGCAGATTATACTACCCGCCAGATTGGTACGCAGAAAGTATTCGGTACGACAAAATACAATAGCGAGAATGAATTCGCTATCGGTCTTGCCTATGTCGGATGGTTCTTGTCTAAATAATGATTTGTAGAAAAAATTAGATACATTAATTGTAAAACTAGTAAAGAAAATGAGAAAGTTCTTTGTAATGGCAGGTAGCCTTTTGATGGGCCTTGTTTTAACTTGCACTTCTTGTAGCGATGACAACAATGAGAACAAGAAAGATGAACAAAAAGCTGCAGGTGCTTCATTCGAATGTGTTAAACAAATTTTGGATGGTTGTATTGATATTGCAACTGAAGTTGGTGAGTCTAAGATTGGCGACCCATTGAACAAATGGAATAACGGTCAACAAACAGAAGCTTTGTACTCTGTAGAGTCTTGGTACAGCTGGCACTCTCGTGACGACTATCAGAACAATATCCGCTCTATCCGTAATGCGTATTATGGATCACGCGATGGAAGTGTAGCTTCTTCTTCATTATCTTCATTGGTTGCCAGCGTTAATGCAGACAAAGACAAAGAGGTAAAGGATGCAATCGAGGCTGCTCGTGCTGCAATCGAGGCTATCCCTCAACCTTTCCGTAACAATATCAATTGTACAGAAGCAAAGACAGCTCAAACAAAATGTGCTGAATTGGTAACAGTTTTGGAAAACTTGAGTGGTTATATCGAACAGACCGGTACAATCAATCAGGACGAAAACTTGGAACCGGTTGTTACTGCTTATGTTAATAGTGTAGTTCTTCCTACATACAAGGATTTGAAAGAAGCTAACGCAGCTTTGTTTAATTCAGTAAAAGCTTTCCGCGATGCTCCAAGCAATGCTAACTTCGAAGCCGTTTGTGAAGCATGGATGACAGCTCGTCAACCATGGGAAACAAGTGAAGCATTCTTGTTTGGCCCGGTTGATAACGAAGGTTTGGATCCTAACATGGATAGCTGGCCTTTGGACCAAGACGCTATTGTAAACATCTTGAACTCTGGCAACTTCGATGATTTGGATTGGACTGACGGCGATTCAGAAGATGCTGTAACAGCTAAGCAGGAAGTTCGTGGTTTCCACACATTGGAGTTCTTGGTATTCCGCAATGGCGAAGCTCGTACAACAAGCGATGTTGCTGATACTGATGATTCTGCAGATCTTGTTTACAACTCAACAAATGCAAAGAGCTGGGGTAATTACATGTATCAGGTAGCCTATCTGTTGCAGAAAGATGCTGCTGATTTGTATTCTTATTGGAACGATAGCTACAAGGGCGGTAAGAGCTACGCTGAACGTTTCAAGACTCATACGGACTTCTAATTAGAGGTTGACAATATAATAAGTAGGGACGGGAAAAAGCAATTATTCCGTCTCTGCTTTTTATCATCTTATAACAATTGCATTTTTAATTACTTATGACGCATCAGAATATCAAATTATTAACGTTGTTATGTTGCTTCCCTTTCTTGTTCTCCTGCGAAGATGATGATCAGATAGATATGGATGATGTAAGCGTGCCGACAGGTTATGCTCTTTCCGCCGGAACATCTACTATATTTACCAACTCTACTTTCGCATTTGATTCAGAAGCTAGTTGGGTAAGTGGAACATATAGTACTCGCTTTCACCGCGGTGATAAGCTTTATGATGATGTCCGTACCAGCAGTAGTAGTTACGGAGGAGGATTAGGTCCTGTGTATGCTGGATATTCTTGTGGCAGCTGTCATCGAAATGCAGGACGAACAAGGCCAACTCTTTGGTCGGAGGGCGGTTCTGGTAGTACAGGCTTCTCTTCCATGTTGGTTTATATTACTCGTAAGAATGGTTCATTTTTCCAGAACTATGGCCGTGTCTTACATGATCAAGCGATTTATGGTGTTAAGCCTGAGGGCAAATTAAAAGTAGAATATACCAAAGAAACCTTTACTTTCCCTGATGGGGAAGAATATGAATTATGCAAGCCTAACTATACTATTACTGAGTGGTATGCCGACAGTATCAAACCGGAAGATTTGTTCTGTACGGTGCGTATTCCACTTCGTCACGTCGGAATGGGGCAAATGATGGCACTTGATCCGACAGAGATAGAGGCTTTGGCAAAAAAAAGTAATTATCCGGAATATGGAATCAGCGGACGTTGCAACTATATTACAGAGAAAGGTGTCAAGAGCTTAGGCCTTTCCGGTAATAAAGCTCAGCATGCTGACTTGACTGTCGAGTTAGGATTCTCCAGTGATATGGGTGTGACAAACAGTCGCTACCCGGAGGAGATCTGCGAGGGTCAAATCCAAATGGACCAAGGTAGTATGATGGGATTGTCATACGAGCAGTTGGAAGTTTCGACTGAAGACATGGAGGATGTAGACCTGTACATGCAAAGTCTTGGTGTCCCGGCTCGAAGAAAAGTGAATGACGAAACTGTCAAACGAGGAGAACAGATGTTCTACCAGGCAAAGTGTCACTTGTGTCATGTGACAACGCTTCATACAAAGCCGAGAGGTTCCACTTTGCTGAATGGTACCCACTTGCCCTGGGTAGGAGGTCAGACGATTCATCCTTATTCCGACTTCCTTCTTCATGATATGGGTTCTGAAATCATGGGCGTTGGTTTGAATGATAACTACGTCAGTGGTTTGGCTCGTGGCAATGAATGGCGAACAACCCCATTGTGGGGTATCGGTTTGCAAGAGAAAGTGAATGGACATACTTATTTCTTGCACGACGGGCGCGCCCGCAACTTCGTTGAGGCTATTATGTGGCATGGCGGAGAAGGAGAAGCATCAAAGAATCTATTCAAGAATATGAGCAAGGCTGATAGAGATGCCCTCGTGGAATTCTTGAAGTCATTATAATAAATACAAAAAAAGAACGCAGAATATTTACAGTTATGAATAAATGGTTACTCTTGGTCATGATGGCCATTTTGCCGTTCGCGTCAGCAATGGCACAGGAAGAAGAAGATACAGAAAATGGTGTTGTATCTTTGGCGGGACGAAAAGGTTTTACTATCCAATCAAAGAAAGGAGATTTTGTTTTCAAACCTTACATGATGGTTCAAACGGCCGGCAACTTTAACTGGTACGATGACGAGGGATTGGATAAAGCCTACAATCAAGACAATATCGCCAATTCCGGCTTTTCTATACCGTATGCTGTATTAGGTTTCACGGGTAGAGCATTTGACAAAGTAGCATTCAACCTCTCTATTAATGCGGCATCAAGTGGTGGCGGATTATTACAGCAAGCTTGGTTTGATGTGAAGTTCAATCAAAAAGTACAATTGAAGGTAGGAAAGTTCAAGACTCCTTTTTCTCATGCTTACTTGACAACCTTAGGCGAGACACTGCTTCCGCAATTGCCTCTTTCTTTGACTACTGCTGTCATTATGCCATATTCTTTGAATGCGGTCACTCCTAATGTGGGAACAGGCTTTGACTTGGGTATTGAACTCCACGGATTATTGAGTAATAAATTCGGTTATGAAATCGGTTTGTTCAATGGTACGGGGTCAAGTGTGAATACTGCTTCCAAAACATTCAGCGATGATTGGCACATTCCGTCTTTGCTCTATGCCGGCCGCTTAAGTTACATGCCGAAAGGGGTGATGCCTTCCACTCAAGGAAATCCGAACCGTTTGCATGAAGACAAGATCATGTTTGCCGTTTCGGGATCATTGAATGTCGAGAGCGAAAACGAAAGCACCAACGACAGTCGTGTCGGAGCCGAGTTTGCCATGTTGAAAAACAGACTCTATTTGGCTGCTGAAGTCTATTGGATGAACGTAGGTTTTACTAAACGTCAGAAAATTGATGAACATTATAACTATATTGGTGGTTATATTCAAGGAGGTTACTTTGTTGCTCCTCGTGTTCAAGCGGCTTTGCGATATGATTTGTTCAACCGCAATGGTACCGACAAAGATGGTTTCTTGAATATTCCGGCTGTAGGTGTGAACTATTTCTTCAAAGGATGTAATTTGAAGTTGCAAGCAATGTACCAGTTCGTAGGCCGAACAAATCATGATACTCAATTGGATCGTGACAACGATAACTTAGGATTGGCCACTCATTCGGCAACAGCATTGCTGCAATACACATTCTAATGATTAAGGAGTTCGTTCTTATGAAGAATTTGGTATATATAGTAGCATTGTTCACCACTCTTTTCGTCTCATGTGATGAAGGTCGAATATATGAGAAGGAAATAGTTATCCCTCAAGATGGTTTGGCCTTGAAATTGAATGCACAGTTAACAGGAGCCGACACATGGAATGAACGCTATAGTTTGGTGATTGCAGGATTTAGTTCTGACAATGACTATGCCACCATCTCAAAAGTGCTTCCTACCAATCTTGCGGAAGATGGTTCAGTCGAAGTGACATTGTCTGGTATTAAAGATAATATTGAGGAGGTTGAACTTTGCGTTATTAACCGTTTGAGAAAGCGCGTTGTGACATTTGTTGAAATAGACAAAGCCGATTTCTCTGCTGATTCCGACACCATTTATATGAACGTAGGCAAGGTTGATGTCAGTATGTTCGGGGCAATTCAGTCGAATGTTTTCAATTCTTCTTGCATCGGTTGCCATGGAGGAAGTGGTTCGGCAGTGCGAGGCTTGTTCCTCACAGAAGGAAAGAGCTATGAGGCATTGGTCGGGAAAAATTCGAAGGTGAATAGCGAAATGAAATTGGTTAAGCCAGGGGATGCCGCAAACAGTTTTTTACCATTGATCTTGGAAGAAGATGGTCATGTGGCTCACAGTCATTTGGATATTTTGGATGCCAAGAAGAAATCGACTTTGGTGACGATGATAAAAGACTGGATCAACAACGGTGCTCAACAATAGAAATTATATAAGGGACTTTGTCTTTTTGACAAAGTCCTTTGTTACAACAATTGAAAAAGAAAAATAAGATGACAATAGCTGCCCAACAGAATAAAATGGACTATAGAAAGGTGAATTACGAAGACAAGGCGATAGAGATACAAATTTCTTCGTTTACAGGGAAAGGGGGTACGACAGAATATCATGTGTTGCTTTCTGTAACCGATCCGACTCTTCCCTTTGCCGTACAGTTGCAGAATATTCAGCGAGCCTATGTGGAAGTCGTTGAAAAAGAATTGGCAGACGATGCTGTAGCCGTTTTCCGACGTTATTTCTTGAGCGATGCGACGAATCAGGCAGATATGGTGATGGCATGGGAATGTGATAATACCTTTTGTGCTCTTTCTGTCGTACAGCAAGCACCTTTGAACGGAACAAAAATAGCCATGTGGACATGGTTTCAATCCGGAGTGACAGTCAAAACGAAACGGAATGGTTTGGTCGCTGCTGAGCATAACGGATATATACATTATTGGGGTGCCGGAGCAAGTAACAAAGCATCCAATTCTGAATACCAGACTCGTTTGTTGCTTAACGATTATGTAATGCAACTCTTAGAGCAAGGCTGCACATTGGCCGACAATTGTATCCGCACTTGGTTTTTTGTACAGAATATAGATGTCAACTATGCCGGCGTGGTTAAGGCTCGCAAGGAGGTGTTCGTTACGCAGAATCTGACAGAGAAAACACACTATATCTCCAGTACAGGCATTGAGGGACGTAACGCTGATGTGGCTGTTTATGCAACAATGGATAGCTATGCCGTAAAAGGATTGCAACCCGAGCAGATACAGTTTTTATACGCACCAACTCATTTGAATCCGACATATGAATATGGTGTTACTTTCGAACGTGGGACGGCTGTTCATTTTGGTGATAGAAAAAACATTTTTATTTCAGGAACGGCCAGCATCGACAACAAGGGGAATGTCTTGTATGTGGGTGATATTTTGAAACAGACTGCTCGTATGATGGAAAATATCGATGCACTATTGGCAGAAGCTAATGCCGACCATACGGATATTATGCAGGCACTTGTCTATTTGCGGGACATAGCCGATTACCGGGTTGTGGAGGATTTCTTCCAAAAGAATTACCCGAATTTCCCCCATATTATTGTCCATGCGCCGGTTTGTCGACCGGGTTGGCTGATAGAAACAGAGTGTATTGCTGTGGTGGATAACGATGAAAATCAATACGATGCATTATAATAATTGAAAACTTTGCCAACTATCCGAAAAATAATAGCTGATTATGGAACAAAAAGATGTATCTTTGACCGGTAAAAAACATCCTGTACAATTAGACATTGCTATGTACAAAAAAGGACTATACAAAGAAACAGATAAGATGAGTGACTTGATTTGCGAGAACTACCCTATGGTCCTCGTAACAAGCCGTTTCGGAATCGCATTAGGTTTTGGAGAAAAAAACGTGAGCGAAGTCTGCCGTCAGAATGGTGTTGACGCATTCACTTTTCTGACGGTTGTCAATTTCTTGACAGAAGAGATCAAGGTTGCCTCTGATGTTATATGTGAACGTATTTCTTTGGAAACATTGATGCGTTACTTGCACAACACGCACGATTATTTTTTAAACTTCCGTTTGCCCCATATTCGTCGGAAATTGGTGGATGCCACAACAACTTGTTCGAAAGACGTGGCCACAGCCATTCATCTTTTCTTTGAAGAGTATGCTCAGGAGATCAATAAACATATGGCTTATGAGGAGAAGGTGGTGTTCCCCTATGTGCGTAATCTGATTGAAGGTAAGCAAGAGGGCAAATACAATATTTCCATATTTAGAAAACGACATGAGCAAATTGACAAGAAATTATCGGACCTAAAGAATATTTTGATTAAATATTATCCGGGAACCGGCAGCCATTTGCTCAATAGTGTCTTGTTCGATCTTTTCACGACCGAGGAAGATCTTATATCTCACACAAGGGTAGAAAACGATTTGTTTACTCCCGTTATTTTAGCGTATGAAAAGAAGCTTATAAAGAAATAGAATTGAAATGAGCAGCGGGTTAAAAATAGCGATTATTGAACCCTCAGACATGATTCGAAACGGCTTGGGAGCCATTCTCCGCAAACAGGCAGGAATGCAAGTCTCAATTGCAGAAATTGAGGATGCAGAAACGTTGGCGGAAGCAATCCGAATACACCAACCGGATATTTTGATTGCCAATCCGCAAGCATTGATCAACCAATCTCTTTCTCATTTGCGCGAAGAAAGTGCTTGCCCTAAACTGAAAATTGTTGCATTGTTGTCGAACCTTTGTCCAAACGAGCAACTCCGATCTTTCGACGAGTGTATAAGTCTTTATGATAGTCAGGAGGCGATTCGGACTAAATTAAAGCAAATAGGCGAATCTGATAGTGAGGTAATAGAAGAAAGCAGTGAGGAACAGCAAAGTTTGAGTGCACGCGAAAAAGAAATTGTCGTGTGTGTCGTGAAAGGCATGACCAATCGTGAGATAGCCGATCGGCTTTTCCTTTCAACACATACGGTTATCACACACAGAAGAAACATTGCCCGTAAGTTGCAAATCCATAGTCCGAGCGGTCTGACCATTTATGCGATTGTCAACAAATTGGTCGAATTGGGCGATATCAAACAGTGACCATACAAACAGATGTAATCGAAATGTAACAAGAATGTCATCACCAATGAATAAGGCGGAGTCTACCTTTGTAGAAAAATCAAATGTCATGACTGTTAGAATTCTTTTGTTTTTTTTAGCTTGGTGGGCATGTGCTGTTTTTGCCGGGGCACAAGGCCATTCAACTCATTGGAAAGAACAATTGGATTCTTTGCTCTCGAATGAGGATTCTGCCGATGAAATGTTGTTGCAGCAACTTCAAAATTTACCCAACATCGAGGTCGGTAAAGGAGTTTCGTTCGAACCCAAGAATCATTTGTACAAGATGACTCTTCGTTTTCGTATGCAAAACTTGTTGGCTTTTGACTTCGACGATGATTTTAACCATACGAATACGCAAGCCCGTGTGAAGCGTTTGCGCCTACGTTTCGATGGATATATTTTCTCTCCCAAACTGATTTATTCTATTCAGTTAGGCTTTACTCCCTATGATGCAGGAGATCTTCCGAATGGTAATACGAATATCGTTCGTGATGCTATGGTGTATTATATGCCGACTTCCAATTTGAGTCTTGGCTTCGGACAAACAAAAATCAAAGCCAACCGTGCGCGAGTCAACTCTTCAAGTGCTTTGCAGTTTGTTGACCGAAGTATAGTCAATTCGCAATTCAATTTGGACCGTGATTTTGGATTCTTTGCAGAATATTACAAACCTCTTTTTAACGATTTCAATATGGGCTTGAAAGGATCGGTTACTTTGGGTGAAGGACGTAACTGGTCAGAAAGCAGTAAAGGCGGTTTCGCTTATACAGGGCGTGTCGAGCTCTTCCCTTTAGGACGTTTCAAGTCATTAGGTGATATTACTGAGGGTGATTTCGCACGAGAAGATAAGGTAAAAATTCTTTTGGCCGGAGCTTATTCATTCAATAACAATACTGTTCGTCTGCAAGGGCAGAACGGTAGCTATATGCCAAACGGTGAAATGCGCAATCTCCACAGTTATTTTGTCGATTTCATCTTGAAGTATCACGGCTTTGCTTTTTACGCTGACTTCATGGGGCGCAAGACCGATAATCCTTTCTTTGCAGGTGATACTGAAACATGTGTTTACAATGGTAATGGATTGAATCTCCAAACCAGCTATCTGTTTCCTGAAAATTGGGAGATAGCCTTGCGAAATTCCACGCTGTTCCCCGAAAAACAGATTCAATCTATTGTAGGATATAAGAGCTATAACCAAACGACATTGGCTGTGACGCGCTATTTGATCGGCCATAGCTTGAAGATCCAAGCCGATGCTTCGTATAATCATAAACGTGATGTCTTGGATCCAACCTATAACCGTTGGCAATTACGTTTTCAAGTTGAATTAGGTTTGTAAAAATTGTTCGGAACCTTTTCAAAAAA
>CAVKMU010000068.1:0-10757 GCA_963657455.1 bacterium | reverse complement strand
CCGTTTGTTTTTACTCTTGAGGATCCGCAGCTGTTCGGCGATGAGACGATGCTTTTCAGCCTTTTCCTCTTCCCCTTGTCGGGCATAGATCTCGGCCAGATAGTCGTGGGTGATGGCGTGATCCTTCTTGAGTGTGGCGGCAGAGAGGAAGTCGGAGAGCGCCTCTTCATAATATTTTTGCTTGAAGTAAAGCTTGCCTCGGTTATAGAATGCCTTGAACGAGGAGCGATCCAGTTGCAGTGCCTGATTGAAGCAGGTGAGTGCCGACTGTGCGTCTCCCTGGTCGAATAGCGTAACCCCTTTGCGTACCCACGCATCGACGTAGAAGGGATCCATCTTGAGTGCCTTGTCGAAGCAGCGGAGTGCCGCTTGTGCATCGTGCGCTTTGGTGATGCACTCGTTTCCCATCAGGTAATATTCGTAAGCAAACTCTTTGAGTGTGCCCCGCAGCCGGTGAAGTTCCCCTTGCAGGCCCTTGATTTTTTCCTTGAGCGACTCCACTTCGGTCTGTTGTTGAGTCAGTTTTCTGGAAATAAGGCGGCGAATCAGTGGATTTTGCAACTCGTTTCGCTTTTCAAGAGCTGAGGAGAATGCCTCGACAGCTTCGCTCATACGATGCCTGTCGAAGTCGTCGGCTGCCTTGAGGTAGAGCATCTCCGCCTCGCTGTCGGCTAAGCTTTTTTGGATGAGGTGGCTGTTGTTGAACTGTTTGCTGAAGAGCAACACCTCGCGCCGAATAAAGATATCCCGTGGTGAGATAGGCGATTTCAGCACCAAGCCTTCGAGTGAGGTGCAGCGGCTGAGCGCCACATAGGTTTGTCCGCCGGCAAATACTCCGCCTGTCAAGTCGACCACCACCCGGCTGAAGGTGAGGCCTTGGCTCTTGTGTACGGTAATGGCCCATGCCAATCGGATAGGCAGCTGGGTGAAGCTCCCGATGATCTCCTCCTCGATGCGCTTTTCCTCTTCGTTATAGCGGTATTTATAGTTGCTCCATTGCGTCGGCTCGACCAAATACTCTTCGCCATTTTCCAACAGTACGTAGACATTCCCTTCGGGATCAATGCCTGATACGGTGCCTATGGTGCCGTTCACCCAACGTCGGTCGCGGTCGTTTTCGATGAAGATCACCTGCGCTTTCTCCTTGATGGCGAGATTCAGCTGTGTAGGTAGGGCCGATTCGGGGAAATCTCCCGATATCTTTCCTGTCGAGACAAACTCTTCGCCCGGTAACTCTGCCAGTTTCTTTTCATTGATATAGTCTACTTGGTCGCGGCGTGTGGCGAGTGTGATGAACAACTCCTCGTCTTTGGGTTCAAACTGCGGGAAGCAGCGGGCATTGAGCACCTTCAAATCGGATGAAGGCACCGTGTTGCTGCGGATATGGTCCAAAATATTGACGAAAAGAGCGTCCTTTTGCCGGTATACTTTCTGCAGTTCGATGGGGACAAGATTGATCTCTTGAAACACACGTGCCGAGAAGAAATAGGAGTTGGGGTAGAAGCGGTGGAGAATATCGCGTTGATCGGCCGACACGACCGGCTCCAGCTGAAAGACATCTCCCACGAAAAGCAACTGTTTTCCTCCGAAGGGCAGGCGTAAGTTTTTCGAGTAGACGCGCAAGATGCGATCCACGCAGTCGATGATATCCGCTCTAACCATCGATATCTCGTCTATGATGACCAGCTCGACCTCCTCCAATATCTTGCGATGCTCGCGGCTGTACTTGAAAAATTCGTAGATACGCCCTTTTTGCATCGTCAGATCGGGATCGTTAGGCAAAATCGGTCGGAAAGGAAGCTTGAAGAAAGAGTGGAGAGTGACGCCACCCGCGTTGATGGCTGCTATCCCTGTCGGGGCAAGAACCACATATTTCTTTTTCGTATGGGCGCAGATATATTTGAGAAAGGTCGACTTCCCTGTTCCTGCTTTCCCTGTCAAGAAGATCGATTGCCTTGTATGTGTAACCAGTTGGAGGGCAGTCTGGAACTCTTTGTTGTCGGTGTCAATCTCAACGTCCACGGCCAAACACACTAAACGTTTGTATTATCGGGTGATGAAGAGCCAGGCATCTTTGTAGGAGGAACTGTGCCCTCTGAGCTTTTCGATATAACTCTCAGCCTTTTCGCGGGTATCGAAGCATGCAGCATAGACGCGGAATTTCTCGTTTTGTTGTAGAATGTCCATTGTCGGACAGAGAGATTTGTCGGCTGTGCTGACGAACTTGTCGGCCTGTGTCCGAGTCGGGAAGCTGCCCACTATGGCATAATATTTCTTTCCGTTGGAGATTTTTGCCGCCGGTTGGGAGGCTTTCTCGGCCATCTTTGCGGTGCTTGTCTCTTGTTTTTCGGTTGGATGAGGGGCGCTTGCCGATGTAATCTCTTGCTTTTCTGCAGGGGCAGCGACTGTCGTAGTGGAGGCAGGAATCTCTTTTTCAGTGATTGCTGCATCGGTCGTCTCGTTGTCTGCCGTTGTCTGTTGCGGCATCTCTGTCTTCCAATGGGTAGCAGCTACCATCTCAGATGGAATGAAGCCCGCTGTATATGCCGTGCGATCGATCTCTTCCACCGGCAAAGAAGTACCTAAGAAGAGTGCCAATGCCACAATGGCTGCCGCCATGATGCGGACAAACGTGCGGCTGATCGGAATATAGTAGACTTGTCTCTCTTTGTCGGCTATCGGTTGTTCGGCCAAGGTTGGCGCAGTGGCGGCAAGAGGCTCAAAGGTGAAGGATGCAAGACCGTAGAAGGAGGCATTAAGCCATGCCGTATCTCCGGCAGAGAAGATCAATTGTCCTTCATCGCCCAACGTAAACGATCCGATGGTTCCCAACGTAATGGATCCTTCTGTTTGTAATGTTCTTTTTAGCAATGCCACGTCTGTCAGTAACTGTTGTCGTGCCGTAGCATAGTCAATTTGGTCTGTTTTGCGATAGGATTCGATCAGCAGACCGTCGTTGTATTGCAGTGATTCGTTGAATACCACCTCTTTGTGTGCCGGCGAGAAGCTGTGTGTTTGTGGGTCGAATGCCGTGGCAATCTCCTGTACCACAAACCCTCCCCAGTCGGGCACGATCACACAATCGTGCAGAGGCAGCAGCTGTTGGATATGTTTTACGATATTAAGCATGAGACAAAGATAGCGATCTTTTGCTGAAAAGCAACGCATTTGAGTGATTTTTCCGGGCGAGGGTTTCAAAACATGGAATATGTTTGCAGTTTTACACAGTAGGTTGGTGTTTTTTCTTGGATAATTCAAAACGGGTGCTTACTTTTGTTGGCATGAACAAGATTGTACATTTTCTGATAGGATGGATGGCCGACCGACTGTTGGGCGACCCTGAAGGATGGCCACACCCCATAGTCTGGTTCGGCAAAGCCATTGCCTATGGCGAGAAGCGTTGGAACAAAGGTGCGCACCGAGTGCTGAAAGGTGGGGCGATGGCCCTTTGCTTGGTGGCATGTGTCTATGGTATGGTCACAGCCATTCTCCACTTTGCCGGTTCTGTTTCGCAGCCTTTCTGCAATCTGTTGGTGGCAATAGGTGTCTTCTATTGCCTGGCCGGAAAGACGTTGATAAGCGAGGTGCGAGCTGTTTTCATGGCGGTCGACCGCAGTCTTGAAGAAGGGCGTCGGCAAGTGGGGCGCATCGTAGGACGTGACACTTCGCAGCTCTCGGAGCAAGAGATACGGACAGCGGCATTAGAGACATTGGCAGAGAACCTGAGCGATGGCGTGATTGCTCCGATGTTCTGGTTTCTCTTGTTGGGGCTCCCCGGCATGATGGCCTATAAGATGGTGAACACTCTCGACTCGATGATCGGATACAAAGACGATCGCTATTTGGATTTCGGACGTATAGCAGCGAAGATGGACGATGCGGCCAACTATGTTCCTGCACGGCTCACAGCTGCATTGATGTTGTTGGTGGCAGGTTGCTGGAACCGTCGTGACTTTGTCCGGAAATATGGCCGCGCCCATGCCAGTCCCAATTCGGGCTATCCTGAGTCAGCCCTGGCTGCTATCTTGGACTGCCGTTTTGGCGGTACGCACGACTATTTCGGTAAGCCTGTAGTGAAGCCCTATATTGGCGAGAATGCCCGCCCGCTGACGACCGAAGATATGCAGCGTGCCATTGATGTTAACAGCAGGGCTGAGGAGGCGATGGGGCTTATCGTTGTGCTCCTGTTATGGCTGTTTTAATGAAAAAAATTGCAAACAAATCAAGATAAGATATAGAGAAAGATGGAAATGAGATTGAATAAATTGATGAGTGACTGCGGCCTGTGTTCGCGTCGTGAGGCGGACAAGTTTATCGAGATGGGGCGCGTTACCGTCAATGGACAACAACCTGCCATCGGTCAGAAGGTGACCGATGAGGACATTGTGCTGGTCGATGGCGAGCAGATCCGTATGGGAAAGCACTCGAAGGCCGGCACGATCCGTGCCTTAGGTTCTGTCAAATTGCAGAACTTGGTCGATGGTGTTGACGACCGCCACCCACGGGTGAAGAACGTCAAGCCGTCAGGCCCCCGTTCTTCTCGTCCGTCGGCATCTGCCCGGGGCGAACACTCAACGGGCGAACGTCGCGAACACTTCGGGCGCTACAATAAATATGCCGCAGCGCGGAAAGCCGCTAAAGAGAGAGGCGAGGAAGGCAGCAAGCCAAAGAGCGACAAGGAGAAGCGATTGCAGGAGGCAATGCAGCCTAAATTCGGGCGCTCTTTGAGCCGTTCAGCCGTTGCCCAGCGCATGGCCGCATCGCCCAAGTCGGCAGCCTTGCGCAAGACAAGCCGCAACAATCCGATCAATAAAGCCAAACGCAATGCCCGGAGAGAACAACGATAAACATTATGACGGCGGACGCCATATTCTGTTGGTGACCGGAGGGCAGCGCTCGGGAAAGAGTGGTTTTGCCGAACGGCGAGCCCTCTCGTTGGCAGTCAATCCCGTCTATCTGGCAACCTCCCGCATATGGGACGAGGAGTTTCGCCGTCGTGTGTTGCGCCATCAGGCCAACCGCGGACCGCAGTGGACCAATATCGAAGAGGAGAGGCAGCTGAGTCGCCACGACTTGACAGGACGGGTGGTGGTGATCGATTGTGTGACGCTGTGGTGTACCAACTTCTTCTTCGACAATGACAGCGACGTAGCCCGCTCGTTGGAAGAGATCAAGGCGGAGTTTGAATCTTTTACAAATCAATCAGCTTATTTCATTTTTGTAACTAATGAGATAGGAATGGGCGGTGTTTCGGTAGACGATACCCAACGCCGATTTACTGACCTGCAAGGATGGGTCAACCAGTTTATCGCCTCGCGGGCAGACGAGGTGGTCTTGATGGTCAGCGGTATTCCTGTTCCTGTCAAATAAATAAAAATATACAGTCACTATGATTACATTTCATATTGAAGAGCCGGATCAGGCGATGCGTGAACCGTTGATCCGTCGGATAGACAGTCTGGCCAAACCCAAGGGGTCGTTAGGTCGGTTGGAGAGTTTGGCCCTGCAGATCGGATTGATCCAACAGACGCTCAAGCCACAGCTTCACCATCCGATGAACGTGATCTATGCTGCCGACCACGGTATCGTAGACGAGGGTGTCAGTCAATCGCCCAAGGAGGTGACACGCCAGGTGGTCTACAATTTCTTGAACGGAGGCTCTGGCGTCTGTTTCTTGGCCCGTCAACATGGTTTTACGATGAAAGTGGTGGATGGCGGTGTCGATTATGACTTTCCGTCCGATCCCCGTATCATCTCCCGAAAGGTGCGGAAAGGCACCCGCAATTATCTTCACGAAGCAGCCATGACGGCTGAGGAGGTGGATCTCGCCCTTACATATGGCGCCGATATCGTGACCGATTGCCACCGCGAAGGGTGCAATGTGATCAGCTTTGGCGAGATGGGTATCGGCAATACATCGACATCAAGCCTTTGGATGAGCTGCTTGACGGGTATACCCTTGAAGGAGTGTGTCGGAGCCGGCAGCGGATTGAATGCAGCCGGTGTGCAACATAAATATGAGGTACTTCAGGCCGCACTTGACCACTATACGGGTTCTGGCGATGCAGCCGACATCATGCGCTACTTTGGAGGCATTGAGATGGTGATGGCCGTGGGGGGGATGCTTCGTGCGGCCGAGCTGGGGATGATCATCCTCGTGGATGGCTTCATCATGACCAACTGCGTGCTGATGGCCACCCGCTTCTATCCTGCCATGCAATCCTACTGCATCTTCGGCCATTGTGGCGACGAGAGCGGCCACCGCAAGGTGCTTGACTTCCTGCATGCCGAGCCGTTGCTCAACTTGGGGCTTCGTTTGGGCGAAGGATCCGGATCGGTGTGTGCCTACCCGATTGTCGACTCGGCCGTTCGGATGCTTGCGGAGATGCATACGTTTGAAGAAGAATCTATCACCAAATATTTTTAAAACATGGAAGCATTGTTGGCGTCTGTCATGTTTTTCACGCGGCTTCCGCTGTGGCGTCTTGTCACAGTACCCCATGATGCTTACGAGCGAGTGGTACCCCGTTGGCCCTTTGTGGGGTGGATTACGGCAGGCATCGGCGTGTCATTGCTCTTATTGGCGGCATTGGTCTTGCCGAAAGAGGTAGCGTTGCTGGTGGCCATTGCCTCTCGCCTCGTGGTGACAGGCTGTCTGCACGAGGATGGTCTGGCCGATTTCTTCGACGGCTTTGGCGGAGGGGTTGGGCGCGAGCGTATCCTCTCCATCATGAAAGATTCGCATATCGGAAGCTATGGCGTAATAGGTCTCATCCTCTATTTTGCGCTCTATTACACTTTGCTCAACAGTTTACCACTTCCGCTTATAGCAGCGGCGATGATGGCGGGCGATCCCTTCTCGAAAGGCGTAGCAGCGCAGATCATCAACCGATTGCCTTATGCTCGAAAAGAGGCAGAGGCGAAGAACAAAACAGTCTATAGCCGCATGACAAAGTGCGAGTTCCTGTTCTGTCTGATGCTCTCTGTGCCGGCCTTGGCTTGGCTTCCTGCATGGTCGTATCTATGGGCTGCCCTGTTTCCAATCGTTATCTGGTATCTGTTGACGTCGTTCATGAAGCGGTGCATCCAAGGGTATACCGGCGATTGTTGTGGCGCCACCTTCCTACTGTGTGAATTGAGTTTCTATTTTGGTTTTGTAATTGTTTACCATTTGAACGGATGAAGATCTATCTTGTAAGACATACGGCTGTAGATGTACCGGCAGGGATAGCTTATGGGCAGACCGACGTGCCGCTGCGCGATACCTTTGCCGAAGAAGCCGAGGCAGTAAGGCAACAACTTGCACCGCTTATGTTCGATGCCGTCTATACCAGCCCTTTGAGCCGATGTACCCGTTTGGCCACTGTGTGTGGTTATCCTGATGCCATACGTGACGAGCGTCTTTTGGAACTGAATTTCGGCGATTGGGAGATGCATACATGGGACGAGGTGACAGCCGATCCGCAATCCAAGGCTTGGTTTGACGATTGGATCAATGCTCCGGTGCGGGGTGGCGAGTCGTTTCTCCAACAGTACGAGCGGGTGTCCGGCTTCCTCGATGACCTGCGCCAAACCGATCACCGGCAAGTCTGCATTTTCGCCCATGGTGGCATTCTGACTTGTGCCCGAGTCTATGCCGGTTGTTACGAACTGAAAGATGCATTCAAGAACGTACCCTCCTATGGCGGAGTTATCGAGATTGAGGTGTAGTGCGGCTGTTTAGTGCCGTTCTTCCTTTATGAAGGATATTCTTATACCCGACAAATATCACTCTTTCATTTCTTTGCTTGAGTCTGTTGTGTCTTTTCTATTTTTGTATATTTGTGAACAATAACCAAAAACGGAAAGGTATGCAACAAAAAAAACAGAAAAAAACAGAGAAGGCAGTGACGAGCTTGTTGATGGCATGCCTCGCTCTCTTGCCGATTGCCTTGCCCTTGCAGGCAAAAGAGACGAAGAATGTGAACCGTATCTCACTGGCCGGCCGATGGAGTGTGGTATTGGGTGATTCGAATGAGGCAAAAACTGTATTGTTGCCCGGCACGACAGATACCAACCGTTTGGGAACGGCTCTAACCGATACTACCGAAACGACCCATCTCTCCCGCCTCTTCTCTTATAAAGGGAAGGCAACTTATTCGCGCATGATAGAGATACCGAAGGCGTGGAAGGCGAAAGATGTTGTGCTCCTACTCGAACGCACCAAGCCCACGTGGGTCTATCTCGACGGGATGCTCGTGGATTCCTGCAACCATATCAGTACACCCCAGCGTTATACTTTGGAGCAGATGCAACCGGGCACGCATCGGCTTGATGTTGTGGTGGACAACTCTCGTGGTGTGCCCGAGCAGCTCTATGCCTCCAGTCATGCCTATACCGAAGATACACAGACCAATTGGAATGGCATTGTGGGTGAGATTTCGTTGGCCGTGAAGGGAATTGGAAATGAGAACGAGGAGAAAAGGGCAGATACGAACCACCCGCTCAACAGCTTCAAGATCGAAGGATCGCGATTTACTGTCAATGGCCATCCCATTTTTCTTCGTGGCAAGCACGATGCGGCTGTATGGCCTTTGACCGGCCATGCCCCGATGGATGTTGAGTCGTGGATGGAATACCTCTCAATCTGCTCGCTTTATGGCATTAACCATGTGCGCTTCCATTCATGGTGTCCTCCCGAAGCGGCCTTTGTGGCTGCCGACAGTTTGGATATTATTCTCCAGCCCGAGTTGCCCTTTTGGGGAGCATTCGATGCCAACGACTCGACGCTCATGGCTTTCCTCCACAAAGAGGGCGAGAATATCCTGCGTGAATATGGCCATCACCCCTCTTTCCGCATGATGGCGCTGGGCAATGAGTTATGGGGAAGCATCGACAAGATGAGAGAGTTTGTGGAAGACTTCCGCCGTATTGCCCCCGATAAATATTTTACTTTCGGCAGCAACTACTACCTTGGTTACCAAGGCATCCAGACGGGGATGGACTATTTTACCACTTGTCGTATCGGTGGCGAGGAGTGGGGCCGTTACAATACCCATACCCGTGGGTCGTTCTCTTTTGCCGATGCCTATGACGGAGGCATGATCAACCATTGCTATCCGGGAAGCTGCCTTAATTTCGATGAAGCATGCGACAAAGCGGGGATGCCCATCATCTCCCATGAAACGGGGCAGTTCCAGACCTATCCCGACTATCGCGAAATGGGAAAATATACGGGCGTACTCCGTCCTTACAATTTTGAAGTGTTCCGCCGGCGTCTTGCCCGTGCCGGCATGTTGTCGCAGGCAGACGACTTCCACGAGGCTTCGGGCCGATGGAGCGTCCTTCTCTACAAAGCCGATATAGAGATGGACTTGCGCACTCGCAATATGGCCGGCTTCCAGCTGCTCGACCTGCAGGATTATCCCGGCCAAGGCAGTGCCTTTGTGGGCATACTCGATGCTTTTATGGACTCGAAACATATTGTTACGGTGCGTGAATGGTGCGAATGGTGTTCGTCCGTTGTGCCTTTGCTCGTCACGGACCGCTTCTGTTATCAATCCGGCGATACGCTTCATGCCACTGTACAGCTGGCCAACTACAGCATCTCCTCCCTCAAAGGGAAGCATTTGCACTGGCAGGTGGCTGGTCGTGAGGGGGTGATGGCTCTTCCTGATGGCGAAGGATTGATCAATGTGGGGAGCATCCGTTTACCCGTCAACGTCGAGAGAGCCGAAAAGGATACGCTATCGCTCTATATTGAAGGGACAGAATACCATAATACCTACGAACTGTGGTACTATCCGCGGCAGACGGTCGACACGAGCGGGGTGACCATTGCCAAAACGCTCGATTCGAATGTTGTCCGTCAACTGGAAGAGGGAGGGCGTGTGCTTTGGATGCCTGATTCATTGCCTCATACAGTGGGCGGGCTTTTCCAGACAGACTACTGGAACTATCGCATGTTCAAGACTATCTGCGAAAGTAACAAGAAGGCAGTATCTCCCGGAACTTTGGGTATTCTAACCGATCCTGCGCATCCTCTCTTCCGTGGTTTTCCAACTGATAAGCATACCAACTGGCAATGGTTTGACATCGCCAAGAATGCTCGTCCGCTTATCCTCGACAATTTCCCTGCCGACTATCTTCCAGTGGTGCAAGTCATCGACAATATCGAGCGCAATCACAAGCTGGGGATCGTGATGGAGTGGAAGATAGGCAAGGGAAAACTGCTGCTCTGCATGGCGGATATGAAAAAGGTGCTGAAAGAGAATCATCCCGAAGGCCGAGCGTTCTTCCAAAGTTTGCTCGATTATATGCGGTCTGCCGATTTCCATCCGCAGCATGAAACGACCGTTACCGACCTCTTGCAGCGACTCGCTGCCGAGCCAAAGCAAGAGCAGCTGGAAAGCCTTGGTAATATATCTCCGTATTGAGCGTTGAGGAAGGAGGGGAGAGTTTCCACTCACCCTCATTTCTCTTTTAGAGCTCAATAAAAAACAATCGTTCCGACAACTATCAAAAGTTGTCGGAACGGATTGGAAAATAGGAGTAGGAATTGATTCTTTTTATCTGCACGACAACATTACTCCAATATACCTTTTGCCTTTTTGTATAGGACTATAGTTTCTTCATTGACTTCATCAAAGTTACAATTATTTTTGAATAGGCAAAATATATGTCAGATTTTATGAGGAATAGTAATTCCATAAGGGAACAATTTCACCTCGAACAAATTAGAGTTTGTTCGGCATGAAACTGTAGTTTACTCTCGAGGA
>CAVKMU010000067.1:0-11099 GCA_963657455.1 bacterium | reverse complement strand
ATAGGATTGAGTATTGCAAGCCCTTTCTTATCAAAAATTTCATTAAAGAAATTGAGACACCCCCCTATCAAAACATACCTATTAGCTATTCAAAAAAAAGCTCCCGTATTTTTACTTAAAAACACCCGTATTTTTGTCACAAAACACCCGTATTTTTTGCAGACATCATAGCGCACTGACAACAAGACACTTACAAAACATTCTCATTCCATCAACTGCTGTTTTCATTCATCAGAATGGATAGCCGATAGCAAGGTGCAACCCCAATGCATCTTTGAAACGAGGAATATTATAATAACCGCTCTTTCCTGTTTCATAAGGGACATGCAATCCTATTCCGCAATCGACACGGATCACGATGAAATCCATGTCATAGCGCAAGCCCAATCCCGTACCCAAGGCCAAATCTTTCAAGAAGCTTCCCCATTTCAGTTGACCACCAGGCCGCTGCGGATCGTCATGAATCAGCCATATGTTTCCGGCATCAACAAAGGTGGCGCCATAGAGGTCGCCCAATATCGGAAAGCGATACTCCAAATTAGCCTCAAACTTCAAGTCGCCGGTCTGATCGATATAGCCATATCGATTGTTTGGATCGGGACGGAAGCGGCCAGGTCCCATACTTCGGATGGTAAACGCACGAATGCTGTTCGCACCTCCAATATAGAACTGCTCGCTATAAGGCGTCGTATGATTTTCAGCATTGCCATAGCCGTAAATGGCACCGGCGCTCAAGCGTCCCACCAAGTTATGCCCTTTCGCCAAATAGCGGTTGTAACGGATCTCAGAACTCACCTTGACAAACTGAGAAAAGACATTACCCAAGAATTGTTTGTTCTCTTGATCAAACTTCTTTCCCGCCAAAGCATAGAATCCACTGATGATATTACCTGACTGCGTAATGGATGTCTGCCACCAAATATGGTGCTTCTTCGTCTCAATAGGAGAATCGTCGAAGGTATATGTATAGCTTATAGCCGGCACAAATTGATCTTTTAAACTGAGATACAATGCTTTATTGGCATCCGTGATCGAGTCGAATGTAGCCGTTGTATGCTGCAATTTATTGTATGTCAGTTTGAATGGAGTCACGGAGTGATGACTTGTGACTGAGCTTTGAAAATCGAGTGTCGCACTTCCACCGAAAGAGAGTAGCTTGAAGAACTTCGCACGGTTCATCTGGTCGGCATTAATACGAAACGTAGTGCTCGACGGATATTGCAGATTACGCTTCAGATAGCCGGGGAAGAGCAACTGCGGCAACGTCAAAGAGCTCGTCAATCCCAACTCCCAACTGTTCATCAAAGCCGACTGCCCGCCGACACGACGCTGGCCGGTCTGCCATTCGTAGGAGCCTTTCAGTTGAACGTTCAACACTTCTCCTCCTCCGAACAAGTTGTTTCGCGTCACACTAAAGATAGCTCCGGGGCCGCTCTGATCGTTGCTTTTGGTAGTTACATTAAATTCCAGTTCGCCGTCCAAGGGTAAGTCGAATGATGAGTTGATCCGCAAATTCAACGTATCACATCGCCTTGTCGTATCTTTGGGCGAAAACTCCATCTCACTATATTTGAATATTCCCAAACGAGAGAGGGCCGTTTGCATCTGTTGCTCTTTCGTACTCGAATAGTAATCGCCCTTCTTGAAAGGGATCTTTCGATGCAACACGGCGGGGCGAACCTTCAGTTTCTTGTCGTAAAGAATATTGATTCCTTTATAATGTAATGTATCGGAAAGCGTTCCATTGGCATATTCATTCAAGGCGACTGTAATATCCCCGATCTTCCACGGATGGACAGCTTCGAACGGCACGGTTGCTGCCGGAACAATCCGCAACCACACCTTACCGGGCACCTTGAAAGTATCGGCTTGGTATGTTATATATTCCGTGCGATGGTAGTAAAAGCCACGGTCACGAAGCAATGTACTGATGCGCTCTCGTTCGGCTTCCAACTGTACGACATTAAAATTGTCGCCTTTATGAAGTAACGAAACAGGCTGTTTCCACCGCACGACGGTATCGGTCCGCTGGCGTCGGCGCATATATTGGATGGAGTCGATCGTATATGGAGCGCGCATCGTCACGTCATACCGTACCTTTGCTTGCTTCGGATCTTTGGGATTAGATACTAATTCATACGACACATTTCCTCTAAAATAGCCGTATTCTTTCAAAAGATTCTGCGCCACTCGAACGCGAACATCCGGATTGACATTTGTTATCAATACAGGTTTCTTGGCCAACTTTCCGAACAGCCATTTGGGAATGGCCCCCTCTTTGTTCACCAAAGCATTATACATCCACAATCCAAAAGGAAAAGGCAAGCGCACAGAGGAACTACCCAACAATGCATTGTTAGGCGGATAGTCGAGCGCCGCTTGTATTTCGGTCAAGGTATTCTCTCCGGCTTCAGTCGAATCCATCTCATGAACAGTTATTTTGTCAATACCTGTATACAACACCTCGTCGTCGGGTAAGTTTTGAGTCACTGAACAGGAAAGCAACCCCACGAACAACAAACTGATCCATATCCAATCAATTTTTCGTTTCATCCTCATCCTCCTTGTTTTGATCATCATCTTCTACTTTCACTTTCTTAGCTCTTCTGAATATGAACAGCTCCCGCAGACGGTCCATCTTCTTGTGTAATACAATTCCAGCTCCCGTTTCTGTCAATTCTCCTTCCAAAAGGCTTTCGTAATCTTTATTGTGGAAGAGCTTGACGTAGCGCGTCGCACTATTGTCCAACCGATACTCGACAGAAACATTGTCAATAAACGGTTGGGCCTGCCCCTGAGAAATATCATCGCCGGTTGAGATACGACCACCCAAGACGATACGGATACGATCGTTATAGAAGCGCTTGGCAAAACGGAATGAGTAGTCGGTTCGTTTCGAACCATCTCCATTTTGGTCGTAGCTTTCCATGCCGAAATTAAGATCAATCGTCTTCAGTGCGCTACCTGCTATATTATTGATTTCACTCTGCAAGAAACTGTTCAATGCCGAGCCCATGTTCAAATTCATCTTGCCGGTTGTCGAGCCACTGCCCAAGTACATGCCCGTTACCAACATACTGACGGCTTGTTTTGACAATTCCTCTTCTCCCATGCGGGTCAACTGTTCTTGAACCGAAGCATCTTCCGGCGCCTCCAAGATAAACTTTAATCCTAAATTTTCCAAATTCTGCGTCAGCTGTATTCCCACGTCGAAGTTAACCATGCGCGTACTTTGGTCGTCCATGGTAGCCGATGCTCGAACGCGCTCGGTAGCGGTGATGTTCAAGCTCGGATTCATCATGTTCCCCGTCCATTGGACATAGCTTCCCTCCTGCACATTAAACTCTTTAAGAGGGATAACCGGCAACGTATATTTGATCGTTCCGCTCGTCAATGTATAACGGCCGTTCAATATCATATCGCCCATCGATGTATATTGAAACGAGAGATCTCCGCCACCCTCCAGGTTCACATGATTGGATTGGTCGGGAGTCAAGTCGGCATTGATCTGAACTGACGGATCAATATGAATAGCCAGCAAAGCATCCAATCCTCCCAATTGCAAAGAGGTTGCCCGAGGACGCTTTGTCAACAATGTATCCTCGTCAAATGATGTAAAAGAAACCAGTCCGGACAATCGGTCTTGCACCGTCAACGGAGAGTCTTGCAATACATATGTAAAGTTCGTTCCGCCCAACAATTGCAAGTCTCCACGCATCACCAACGCTGCCAATGGCCCTTTTACTGTCGAGTTCCAATTGACGAACATCTTGCCATAAACCAAACTCTGTTTTGTTCGTTTGGCATTAAGCAACTGCATATTTTGCGCCGTCAGTTTCAAATCTGCCGTCATATTGGCAAAATCGTTGAAATCAACCGATCCATCTATCATAAAAGGAACTTGGCCTGATGCATATAACTTATATTTATCAAACCAAATTTTCTGGTCATGTACTTCTATCTCTTTCGGATCGAAGCGGACAGTCGTGTTGGCAAGCGGAACGAACATCGTGGCCGAGTCCATCCTCATGAAGCCTTGAATGATCGGTGCAGCCGTGACACCATCCACTGAAATCTCGCCTACTGCCACGCCTTTCAGTTCGGCCATATCCTGCGGAAGGAAAGGATTGAGCATCTCCAGTGGCATATCCGTCACCGACAAATTACCGATAATACTATCTTTTTCTCCGGAACGATAGTAAATGGACGATACCATAAACTCGGCCGCATCCCGGAAGATGTGCATATCCACTTGATGTTCATTTTCAGATAGAGGCAAATAGACTGTACTGAACAGCAAATCGCCGACACGCCGCCCTTCGTAATAGAGAGAATCAGCATTGAAACCGGCCGTCAACGTATAGGAACTATCGGATGGCATGTATTGAACATCGGCATTGAACAAACCAGACACCTCAGGCAAATAGGAGGTAAATCCTTTAGCCAGTTTTCCTAATTGCACTTGTCCCAAGGCGGCATTCACTTGATTCAACCCACTGTCCACCTCTTCGCTTCGGATCTCCAAGAAGGCTCCGTCTTCACCACGCAAATTGAAATCGGCTTCCATGTTCTTCTTATCGCGGATAACAATCCGATTCTCAGGGTTTAATGTAAAATTACCAAAAGCCAGAATGGGATTCTCCGGATAAAAATGCACGGACACCCCTCCGGTTTTCTCTTTCTCCACACTGGTACCCAACAGAAATCCCGTATTGCCATTTCCATCTTTCATCTGCAAAAGTGCATCGATCGACTGAGTTCGTAAGCAACCTGACAAATCAATTGTGAATGGATCCTGCCGTTTGAACCGACGTTTCACTGCATTCGCTTGATACAAAAGCTGACCTAAGGTATCTTCGGCAATATGCAACTTCATGGTATCCAGCAAGAAGGTGTCACGCAAGAAGTTGCACATATGGGCATCCAAACTGATTCCATTCTCCGGCGAAGAGAAAGCGTCTACCTGCAAATCTTTGAAACTCATGTAGTAAATTTGCAAGAAATTGTAGATCGGATTATCATTCTTGGCCGTCAACTGAATATGCATAAGAGGTAACATCGGACGAAGACGGTTCAGGTTGATCACAGAGTCTTCCGTCAACTGCCGCTTCAACTCCGTGTTCAATTCTGCATAGTGCTTACTGAGTCCACTCGGTCCCGCATTGCCCGCCAATTTCAATGTCAAATCGCCGGCATGGAATGATATATATGTCGAATCGACTTGTGTACGTGTCTTTAGTACCAACGTCTTCGGATGGGCTACACCTTTCGAAGTATTCAAAGCCCAATTGCCAAGAGTGAAGTCCGTATTGTATTTTTCTTTTCGGTCAGTCTCCACCTCTGCGAAAATTTGGAATGAAGTACTCATTGGCACTTGCGTTATATGCAATGCCCCCAAGTCCAAATGTTGCATGTCGGCTGTCAACATTGCCGTTATATTCTCCGACCTCAACGAAGCATTCAAGGAGACCGCCATCTTCACTAACGGGTAGTCACTGTTCAAGTCAAAAAGAAGCTCATGTTCTTTCAAGGAGCCTTGCATGGAAATGTCCGTCACTTGCGAAGATCCATACCGGAGATCGGTAACTTTTCCTTCCAAGTTCATCCAGGCCAACGAATCGAACAGATTCAATCCTTGTCCCTCTGCCGAAAGGTAAGCACTGACACTATAGAGGGAATCGTTCGGTATGAAATGTATCGGCTCTAAACTGTCAATCGCAAATTGAGCCTTGTACCGTTCATGCTTCTGATCATATGCTGCCGACAATGATAGGTCTCCTTTCCCCTCACGGAAAGTCAAGTTCGTATTATACTGTTCACCTTGCCATTTGACTTCCCCCTTTAATGTCATACGGCGAGGAATCTTCCAATTCTTTTGAGAACTTGCAGGAAGGAGATACAACAAGAAATCCAAATCGGAAGTGGTGGCTTCCATCTCAATCATTCCCTCCCGCTTTTGCAGCTTATGAAGATCTGTTCCCTCGCCATGTGCCAACACTTCAAAGGCCCCCGGGAGGATAATGTCTGCCCGCTTCAATTCCATCTCTCGCATATTGCCGGAAGCCCGCATGCAGAGTTCAATATCTTTGTCAGGATATGATGCTTGAAAGGATTTCGGCAAGTCGCCTGCCAACGTCAGCACATCCGATTTTCCCACTTTTCCATCGAGATGAATATCCAATTTGCCTCGAGGGTTGTTACTGATGGCCGTATAAGGAATGGACACTTCCATCTCCACCGAGCTATTGGGTGTATAGAGTGCCAACTCCGGTATCTTCAAATGGGTACTGTCGCCCTGAATATTTCCCTCAAACTTTGTGATCTGCAAACCTGAACGTTCCATCAATGTGCAATGATTTATCTTACCGCCCAACTCATTTGGGGCATAAAGCAGCGATGAGAGCGAAACGTTGATATCAGACAAGGCTATATGGGATGGATCAAATCCCATTATAGCCGATTGGTTTCCCTGATCGTATTGCACCAACGAGCGCAGGAGTTCAAAAGAATCAGCCTGATAACGTGATTTACCAAGGTCGACCTTTCCATCCCGCAACTTGGCTTCTTGAATAAATCCGGCCACCCGCATGGAGTCTTGCAGTATCTGCACGGCCAAAGCTACGCGGTTCAGATTGATCTTGTCAAGCTTCAGCACCCAATTCAACGGCTCCGTTTTTGTCGTATCATTGTTCGATGTCGTATCTGTTATCAACAATGTCAGCGAAGCATCGGATAGTTCGAACTTGTTCAAGGTGGCTTTTTCAGACGAAAGACTGATTCGGTCAGCTCGAGCCAAAGCTGACGTCACTTCTCCCTTCAAAACCATTCCGTCCATCAAGGTACCCGTGTTCACTTTCAACCGCTTCAATCCGATCGACTCCACCAATACTTCTTTGCTCAGTAAAGGCCACGGGCGAATATGCAAACTGAGTTCTTGTAAAGAGACTAATGTATCGGCCGGAATCGTATCTTGTATCACATGCAATCCTTTGACATTCAGCCGAATCGGAAACGACAGATGAATCCGGTCAATTTGAATCTGCATACCGATTGCACTGCCGGCATATTGTGTCACTTGGCGAACCGCAAAATTCTGAAAAGCAGGGATATACAACAACACGGACACGATCATCGCCAAGATGGTCGGTATCATCAAAAAAATCCCTATACGTTTAAGCCATGTCCTCATGTTTTCGGTCATTGATCATGCAAAGATAAATTTTTTACCATAAACTATTCAGCAAGCCAATTAGTTTGTTTTATTTTGCAGCTCGAATAAGCTATACAAAATCATGAACAGTAAAAAGAACGCTTGCTATTGGTTTCTTTTCTATCGAGACAAACTTTTACTGAAAAAAGAGAAAAGCGGCTACTCCATTCCTTTCGGCGAAGAGTCTCCCGTCTCTGTTACTCAATCTTTCGAAGTGGACTTCTCCGACAAAATTCCGGCTCGAGCAGCATCTCTTTCTTCCGAGCTTTCTGAAGATGAGCGGTACATTTCCATCGGATTGCGCGCCAGCTGGGATTACCTTTCTCACGATTGGTACAAACGCGCCGGCAAGGCTTACCAGTTGGTTCATTGGGACCGTAACAGCCATTTCTGTCCTTCTTGCGGATCAGCAATGGTGTGGCATACCCACATCAGTAAATATTGTCCCATTTGCCAAAAGGAGATTTATCCCGTAATCTCGCCAGCCATCATCGTTTTGATTCGCAAAGGAGACCAAGTTCTTTTGGTACATGCTCGTAATTTCCGAGGAAATTTCTATGGTTTGGTGGCCGGCTTTCTGGAAGTGGGCGAGACGTTGGAACAATGCGTTCAGCGCGAAGTGATGGAGGAAACAGGACTTACCATCAACCATCTCACCTATTTCGGCAGCCAACCTTGGCCCTACCCCAGCGGCATCATGGTCGGATTCTTCGCCGACTACGTCAGTGGGGAGGTCAAGCTGCAGAAAGAAGAGCTGAGTACCGGTACCTTCTTCACGAAAGATCATCTGCCGGAACTGCCCGGTGAGTTGAGCATTGCCCGCCGTATGATCGAGTGGTGGATAGCCGGCGAACCGCAAGAGAAGCCGATGTTCTAACCCTTTTTCCTACTCCAACGACCCATATCGAAGAGATTTAGGGAGAGTATCGCTTGCCAACTCCAACTCCGGGTGTTGTTCTCGGAAAAGATGTTGCTTTTTTCTAATCTCTGGTGTGGGCAACTGCGTATAAATCTTATAGGTTTCTCGTTGCGCATTTTTCAGTTTTTGCCGATACGACGGGCTTAACATATAAGATAACAGATAGTTTGCATCGAAAGTT
This sequence comes from bacterium, assembly GCA_963657455.1. GTDB lineage: Bacteria > Bacteroidota > Bacteroidia > Bacteroidales > Tannerellaceae > Parabacteroides. The sequence goes on along the minus strand of CAVKMU010000067.1, from coordinate 2,789 downwards.
GCCAGCGAACGCTTCACCTTTGCCTCCTCTATAATCCGAGGATCAATGGTAAATACTTTTGGATTGACACGTTCCCTATCGGTCACTACCATTTCAGCCGGCAGATGCATGGCTGCTTGTGGGGTCAAATCTTCCACAGGCGGCTGATTCTTGAAGGTGGAATGGATAGCATCCGAGAGATACCGACGGTCCGGCTGAACATAGGCCGAGAAGTCGCACGCTAAAGGTAACTTCGAATGGGCTGCTTGCATCTTTCCAACCGGAGCAGAGTGGATAAGTGTCCCGTTCTTGATCGCTTGTTGAAACTCAGGCTTCAGCCTCAGTGTATCCTTACCCGCAAGGATATTTGCCAAATGTATAGAGTCTTGCCGACTCCACGACTGAGCCGACATTTCCTGCACACACAAAGCAGAAAATAGAATCATACTTCCTACCAACACACTTTTCATCATCACTATTCTATTTTTCTTTGTTGCAAATGTAAACGAATGCCTCGCTTCTTTTCCACTATTCGTTGCGAAATAGTCTTAACATTGTGTGAAATTAATCAAAAGATGAGGGATATTTGAAAAAAACATGGGTAGTCCTAAAAAATTTTCCCGGCATGAAACCGGAGTTTGTTCGGCATGAAACTATAGTTTGGTGGGGAGGAAACCGGAATTATCTCAAGAGATGTTATTCATTACCTCTGCTTCTATTTTTAGTTTGTAGAAATAGAATTTTTCATCCCCAAAAGAAAGTAAAAAACAGTGCTCTTCCTCTTTTTCGACAAAAAATCTCTACATTTATTTTTTTATCAATAATTAATTGTATCTTTGACTCATTCTCACGCCGATTTCAGGAGTGGGAATAGACATATATAAGAAAGGCGTTTACTTGACGTCTTGTCTTCTTCGTTCCAAACTTCGCAACTTTGAGATCAAACAGGAAGATAAGGCAACAGTAGATGCCTGCGGGATTGTATCGTAATACTTCATGTACTGCATGGTATGTGAAGACTTATTGCATACATATCGGCGTGGGCTTCTGTGTTGCTTATCCTTGTTTGATAGGCAATGCGAAGGCCTGGGGCGAGGGATAAGTAACAGGTACAGTTCCCACGCTTGAACCAGTATATATTTTGTAAGTATCTGTAAATCAAAAGGAACTTCATGGTATCAAGTACAAATGATACCATGAAGTTCCCATTGATTGCAAGAAATCAATCTTGCATTATTTACATCCGTAAATGAATTGCTTGCTGCAAATTAGTGATTAACATCCATTAACTCGGATTTTGCGGTTTCAATGGCAGTTATCCTCAATTCATCTTCACCCTCCAAAGCATCCAATATCTTGTCGGCAAGCCAAAGGGTGAGCATTTCTTTCTCATCCAACTTGAAGTATGTTGCCATTTGAATTACTTGGCTTCTTTTGGCTCGTCTGTCCCCACGTTCAATCTTGCTGAACATAGGTGTGTCTATTTCTAAGTATGCAGCCACTTGGCGTTGCAATATTCCTTGTTCGTCTCTAAGAGACTTTATCTTGTTTCCTAATAACATATTCTTGCTGTTTTTTTAATTTCGGGGCATAACCTATTCAACGACTTTCCATGCGCCTCCATTCCGAGAACCACCAATGCGGATAATCTTACCTATTTGTTTTAGCTTCTTGATATGATAAGCAACACCATCTTCAGTAATTCCACAAACGGCAGCAATCTCTTTTGTTGTTATTTTCGGATTCTTACGGATTAAACCGATGATAGTTTCCGTAGTGGCTTCAGTAGTTTTTGACAGACTTTCAGTAGTAGTTTCCGTAGTTTTTGAAGAAGTTTCCGTAGTTGCAGATGGCATTTCCGTAGTAGTTTCCGTAGTTGCGATTGCGGTTTCCGTAGTCTTATTAGTACGATTTACCAAAGATAGGCAAGTCTCAATTCTATCAGGATTGTTCTTTTCCTCAACTGTGGGTATGCTCCAACCATTGTCTTTCCATCCTTTTGCAATTACATCAGCTCCAGTACCTCCTTTTTCACCAATGCCCAAGAATACAAACATTTTTTGAATGACAGGATTTCGGCATACACTATGTCCACCCTCATAATATTCTTCCATGCTGACAAGCATGGTACCTGGATTAGACAGTACAATACGGTCGAAATATCTGTCTATAACAATATTGCCTCTCACCGTATATGCAGCATGAATCAGGCTGTTGGCAAAAGCTTCTCGCAATGCGACATGAGCAGTGGTTGTGTTATTCCTCATCTGATAATTATCAAGACTGAACGGCACAGGCAAGGCGTGCTGCAACAAAGGAAAGACACGAGTGAAAAACTGGTAAAGGTTAGCTTCCCATGTACCATCGGGATATATACGATTCGTCCAACGTATCTGAGGGTCATCACTCAAATGCTCACGATAGTCTGGGAAAAACTCTTGACAACACTCTGGGTCGGTTATGCTATTGGTCTTGCCAAACATCAACATACCCGCAACCGTAAATCCTTCCGTTGACGTAGCTCTATCCTTACGATAGGCACCTATGTTTTCCAAGAACTGCTTATCGTCAACTTCTGTCCAAGGATGGTTTTCGTGTTTTATGTCATATGCACGGCGATACTGATGAAGAGTCTGCATATCAATGTCATCAATGGAATAACCTCGTAGAATTCGAGAATCAGCGGATGTCCTCATATTGTTGGCATCCGAATACATCTGTTTCACCTCATCGTCACTGCACAGATAATCGCCTTCACTACTGTCCACGAAAATCCTTTAACATTTCCAAAAAGTTACAGATTGATAGTT
>CAVKMU010000066.1:0-11848 GCA_963657455.1 bacterium | reverse complement strand
CTTTTGCAGAGTCGTTCAATGCAAAAATCAAGGCTTTCAGAGCTGCGTTAAGAGGGGTGACGGATATCAAATTCTTCCTTTTCAGGCTTACAAAACTTTATGCGTAATCCCCCCATGTTTGTCGGGTGAGCCAGGAAGTACACATTTGGTACGCCTTATAAAAAGAAAAAATCCTAATAACCAATTGATTATCAGGATTTATCCGTACCCAGAGCCGGGATCGAACCGGCATGGAAGTGAATCCACTGGTGTTTGAGACCAGCGCGTCTACCAATTCCGCCATCTGGGCATTTGCTAATTCGAGAGGTTTGTTTCTCAATTGCGCTGCAAAGGTAATGTTTTATTTTTAATCTCCAAACATTTTCGGAAAGAAATTGCGATTTTCTGTCAATGTTATCCTAAACATTTTTTGAAAAGATAAAGAAAGGAAGTAAAGTTAAGGCAGAAATTTTTACCTTAGCATAGAGTGATCAGCTCATTTACTTTCAATGGCAGATATAACACTTTTCGCGCAAACAATCGGCACACTGCCGAAAGAAAATATCCGGGATATCATTTGTGAGGCAAAAAAGGACCAACATTACAAGGAATACAACACTTAGAGTCAGTTCATTAGCATGGTGTTCTATCAGTTTTCCTACTGCGATTCAGTCCGCGACTTATTCTATGAGATATACCGATATTTCGAACAGCAGCTCCACTCGGTGCATAGAAAATTCCGTTTCAAGATGCACACGCTGCTTGATTACGACTACCTTTTGCCTGAATTCGTGAATATTACGGATGGCAAAAGCGGTGACAACATGGCTGTGTTCGACATTCCAGTTCCGCTACATTCCGTAGTTGTAGCCGATCGCGAATACTGCGATTTCTCTTTTCTGAACGATTGGGACAGTAACAATGTGTTCTTCGTTGTAAGGCACAAGGACAACCTGCTGTATTCGCGGGAGAAGGAGATGCTGTTGCCAGAAAAAAGGGATCTTGATAATCTTGTTGTTTCGTTCAGATTGAATACATTTACTAAAAAGGACCTCGAAAAGAGTCTGGACGAACCTTTCACATCGCTGCCCAACGTGTCTATATTGCTGTAATCTAACCAGCAAAATTAATGCAGAGGGGTTGTCATTGGGATACTCCCTCTGCATCTCAATTATTATTTAGGACAACAATGAAAAGAATTATAATTCTATCCTCATTTTACAAATTTTGCTTTTTTCAAATATTCAATACTTTTGTGTGCGGCCTCAAATATTTCTTCCATAATTTGTTCTGATGTGTATTTACTGCCGTCAACGTTTGTCTTTTCACGTATTTCCTTTGTGGTTTCAATTTCGACCACATAATCATTCATCTTGTTTTTATAAAATTGCTTGAAAATTTTTTCAAAGTCTATTAACCCACTTTCACCGATAACAAATTCATCTTTAATATGCAGGATTTGTATACGTTTAGGATATTTTTGCAGGTACGCTACGGGGGATTTGCCGCCTATGGTACACCAATAAACATCTAATTCAAAACAAACCAACTCTGGGTCTGTATGCTCAACCAAATATTCCCACATGACATCATCGCTATCTTTTAACTTGTTGTATTCTGATGCATGGTTATGATAGCCAAGTTTGAGTCCGTATTCGGCTGCAATTTTCCCTACTCGATTAAAGTAATCACACATACGTTGTACGTCTGTCACCGTATAATTCACTTGATAACTTGGTATGATGAAATATTTTCCTCCACATGCTTTTTGAATCTCAAAAAGTTGACGCCAACGGTTCATGATTTCATTTTCTTTACCTATTTCTTCTTGAATACTGGAATGCGTAGAAATAATTTCTGCACCGGACTGATTACAAATTGATTTAAATTCATTAGCTGGCATTCCGAATACATTGGGATCGCCTCCCCATTGTACCAGTTCAAAAACATTATACCCCATACGTGTAAGCCGGTTAATGGAAGTTTGAGGGTCTTTTCTCATAGCATCCATAACTGAATAAAGTTGGATGCCAATTCTTTTATCTTTTGCAATTACTGCTTCAGACGTTATAAGTAGAATCGCTACAACAAGAATTGAAAACACTCTAAAAATACTATTTTTCTTCATATTCTATTTGATTTTATAATTACTATGATCTATATCTTTTGGGGATAAAAAAATCCTTTTCTGTAAGATTGCACCTTTGAGCGATGCGCTTACAAAAATCAAGTCTTCCTACCGTATGGTTTCGTGAATCGGAGCCAAAGACGAATTTTAATCCTGCCTTTTTTGCCATTAAAATAAAATCTTCATGCGGAACATGTGCAGTGTCGTTTATTTCTATTGCAATATCCCTTGCACGAGCTGCGTCGACGATTTGCTGTAATCTCTTCTTTGTCCAAAGAAGATCATATTTCCTTTGTATGCAAATGGGAAGGAAAAGAGGACAAGCAAAGATGTCCAACGGCTCACTTCCGGTAAGAATATCCATGTAATGTTGCATGTTACGTTTCATAAAAGCATCCGGGTCATCTATATATGCATTATATTCCCACAACATGATTGTTTCTCCATAGCCATTCCCGTTTGTTACAATTTGCGGATCCATTGCTATATAATCTGCCTGCGCTACCAATTCGGGAGATAAGCTTTTAGACCACCCAGGACTCATCGGCTGCAAACCGATATAAACGGGATATGGTTTTATCGCGTTGATGTATTCTTTTAATTGAGCATCGTTGGTAATGCCCCACGGGGCAATATTTTCCATGATGCCGATTTTCATATTTAGCTCCTGGGATTTGGCAACGATATCTTCTATCGTGAGTTCTTTGGAGCGGTGAACGTGTAAATCCATCAAAGGAAATTGGATCTTATCCTTTGTTATTTCTGTTGAGTTCTCCATTCCTGCTGCAAAATCAGCCCTTAAAAGAGTGCTTGCGCACAACATCCCAGATATTTTCAGAAAAGTTTTTCTGTCCATAATATTTCTATTCTGTTATTTCAATAAGATTGTTTTCAGGTCCCTGTATACAACTTTCGTAATAACCATCACCGGTTTTTCGGGGGCCGCTTATCACGCTATACCCATTGTCTTTCAAAACAAGAGTGAGGTCGTCTACAAATTCTTTACTGCCTACGGAAAAAGCAATATGGGTATATCCGCCAAGAAACTTGTCATTTTCCTGACTGAGAACCTCGGGACGATTCATGATTTCTAATCTTGAACCGTCTGCAAAAGTTAAGAAATAGGTTTTTAACCCTGTATTAGGATTGTGATACATTTGATTGGCTTGTGCAGAGAAGAAACGAACAAAAAAATTCTTCATGTTCTCCAAATCATGCACATACATTGCCATGTGATCTAATTTAATCATTGCTATATTTTTTGTTGACAAAATTAATTCATGGCAAATCTATGTATTTGTTTCATTTTCCATAATGATTGTCTTATATTTGTGTAGTTGGTTATACTTTCAAATTATTTAGAATTATATAAATATAAAGCAATGCTATTGGAAAAGCAATCTTTTTCGTATGATTATGTTCGTCTTTCTCCCCAAGAGCAAATAGGGCTGCATAGACAGTCTTCATGGGAATTGACACTAATTGTTACAGGTTCCGGAATAAGGCTTATCGGAGATACTACTGAGCCATTTCAGAGTGGCGAAGTTGTTATAATTCCCCCTGAAATTCCACATTGTTGGTATTTTAATGGTAGCAATACAGACGCAAAGGGTAAAATTGTAAACATCACACTGTTGTTTACCAATGAATTGCTCGATCGTTGTTCACAAAGCTTTCCGGAACTGCACCGATATGTTGAAGATTTAAAGGATAACAGATCTGCTTTAAAATATAATGATTCCCAATCTGTGGTTATCGCATCTATTTTGAAATCGATGTGTAAACAAAACGAGGTGGAACGTCTTTCATCATTTATAAGGTTACTTGCTGTTTTGCCGTTGGCGGATAAAACTCATACTGTAGGAAAGTATAAAGAGAAAGACCGGAAACAGGAACGATTGGACATGATACGTATTTTTGTAATATGTAATGCATATAGGAATATTTCCCTAGATGATGTTGTTCGTCATGTTGGAATGAACAAATCGGCCTTTTGCACATTTTTCAAACAATCTATAGGAAAAACTTTCATTACTTATTTAAATGAATATAGGATAGAATTAGCTTGCCAATTATTAAAACAAGAAAAAAAAACAATATCAGAAATATGTTACCATGTAGGTTTTACTGACATTCCATATTTTAACCGTGTATTCAAGAAACACAAAGGATGTTCTCCTTCTCAATATCGTTGTGAGCAATAAAGTTGTAAAAAATATCGATAACTTGTTGGTTGAATTAAATTTCTAAATCTTTATAAGTGAAAAAAAGTTGTACAAGGTGCAGGCTATTAGTAAATAAGTGATTGGCAAACGGCTAATCGCTATCACACTGCTTATGCGCAACTTTATAACAAATTTCATGAAAATTCTCGGCATCTGCAAGTTCTTTTCTGGAATCGTGTAAATGAACAGGAGAATGTTACTGTGTCAAGAAGTCGACAAATTCATGCCGAACAATCAAAAAAAGGTGGGCATGAAAAAATGAAAAGCTCGGCATGTTTTTGAAAAATGCTCGGGAGCTTTTTTTCTTATGCTGGTTAGGCAAAAAATATTTTTCCTTAACTTTGCTCTATGAAAAAGATCTGTTTGTCGTTTCATAAAGCAGCAGTTTCCGTGTCGGCTTCTATCCCGATGACCGAAGAGAAGGTTAAAGCGGGATTTCCTTCACCGGCACAGGATTGTTATATGCCTGAAATAGATTTAAATGATTTGTTGGTTACTCACAAAGAGGCTACATTTTTTGTGCGGATTTCAGGAGATTCCATGACTGAGGCCGGCATTTTTGATGGCGATTTGGCTGTTGTGGATAAATCATTGACCGCTGCAGATGGGGATTTTATCATTGCTTACGTTAACGGGGATTTTACGATTAAACAATTTCGGTTAGACAAAAACCAACAAAAGGGGTGGTTGGTTCCATGGAACAAGCAATATCCTGAAATTGAGATTGATCCGAATGATGATTTCCGGATATGGGGTGTTGTGACACATGTGATACACACTGTACGCAATAAACTCGGACATGAAAGATAATCAAAAAAGAATAATTGTTCGTTTATGCAACTGTTTGGCCTTGCTGATTGCAATAATTTTTTCTGCTCATGTGAACGGGTGTTTCATCCGGAATTGCATGATAAGCCGGTTGTTGTGCTCTCCAACAATGATGGGTGTATCATTGCGCGTAGTGAGGAAAGCAAACAGTTAGGGTTGAAGATGGGAACTCCTCTCTATCAAGCCCGTAACATAATAGAAGCCAACCACGTCGCTGTTTTTAGTTCCAACTATACGCTCTATGGATCTTTATCCAATCGGGTAATGAGTCTATTGGCTCGTCATACTCCACAACTAACACAATATTCAATTGACGAGGCTTTTTTGGATTTTTCTGAGAGGGCAGATATAGACCAAATGAAAGTATATGGAGAGCAAATGGTGGCTATGATCAAAAAATCTACGGGCATTCCTATCTCCTTGGGCATTGCTTCTACCAAAACGTTGGCAAAGATAGCCAGTAAATACGCCAAAAAACATGTAGGATATAAGGGCTGTTGTATAATTGACACCGAAGAAAAACGAGAAAAAGCTTTGGCAAAATTCGAAGTGTCTGATGTATGGGGCATTGGGCGGCATCTACGAAAAACATTAGATTACTACAGTATTTATACAGCGGCCGACTTTGCACAGAAATCAGAAAGCTGGATAAAGAGCAAATTCAATGTTTCTGTCTTGCGGACTTGGAAGGAGTTACATGGTATCAGCTGTATTGATATAGAAGAACTGCCTGAAAAGAAAACCATTTGTACGAGTCGTAGTTTTGCTGATCAAGGAATAACGGAACTTCCTATTCTCGAAGAAGCTGTTGCTAACTTTGCAGCAGCCGGCGCAGACAAGTTACGTCGGCAGAAAAGTTGTTGCCAAGGAATTACCATTTTTGCTTATACCAGCCGTTTTCGTACAGATCAACCGCAGCATGTTATCCACCAATCTGTCACGTTGCCAATAGCTACCCAATCATCGTCCGAGATAATTGGTTGGGCGGTTAAACTACTTCGTACTAACTTCCCGTCAAATCGTTTGTTCGCGTTTAAGAAAGCAGGGGTAATTCTTTGGAATATTATACCGGAACAACAAGTTCAGCAAGATTTGTTTGATCCGATTGACCGCCAAAAACAAGCCTCCTTGATGAAAGCCATCGACGCCATCAACCGAAAAAATGGACATAATAAAATTCGGGTTGCCGTGCAAGGTACTAATATCCGTTATGGTTTGAAGCGAGAATATCTCTCCAAACAATATACTACCAACATCAACGACATTATTGTTGCCAAGGCTGAATAGTTACTTTTATATACTTGTCATTTGGCTTTGCAGGAACCGAATAGCTTCTTCCAGAATAGTGTCTTTCCCTTCCTGCAGATCAGAGTCTGTTATCTGCACGAATATATCCGGATCGATGCCAAATTCTGTCAATTGCTTTTCATTATCCAACATAGGGCAAGCAGAAAAGCGGACAGTCCATCCGTTCGGCAGTTCTGATGTAAATGGGAATCCGCTACCTCCTCCTGTTCGGTCTCCCATGATTGTTACCTGAGGAAAGAGGCGCATCTTCTGAACAAAATCATTTGCTGCGCTATAACAATGGCGATTTGTCAAAACGACGACGGGCCTCATCCAAGAAATATAGGTTGTAGGTTCGAGTTCCATCGGATAAGGTTCCGAGAAATCGTCATGTCCTTTCCCTGTTTTATGAACAATATAACCGACCTGTTGCTTCTCTTGGATGAATCGTGAGGCAAACCGTTCGGAATAGGTTAGCGAACCGCCCCCATTGTTTCGGATGTCGATGATCAGAGATTGGCAATCCTTGAAATGATAAAACATATAATCCAAGTTGCTTTCCCCTAAACTGCTGGAGAAGCTGGAGTAGCGAACATATCCGATTTCATTATTCGCCATTTTTTTATATTTCAGACCTCCGGCAATTTTATAATCTTTTCCGAGATAGGCCTCATTCAATTCTTCGTAAAAGTTGGGTGGATAATCCTTGTACCAATCCCAATAACGGGCGACGTCAAAATTGGAATAAAGATTTGTATGGCCATCTTTTAGTTCGCTCATCATGTTGGCCATCACATCAAACAATGCGAACTGCCCCATGGTGTCTGTTATTTGTTGGGCATAACGATCATGAACCTCGTCCCAGTCGATTCCCTTATAGGAGAAGAAGCAGTAGTTCTCATCCAATATTTTCCAAAGTGCTTCGAAGTTTTCCTTTGCATCTGTTGTATAGTCGTCTGTCTTTTGACAAGCCATCAACAGAAACATCACTAATAATCCTATGCCGAATCGTTTCATCTTTTTCTCTTCTTAATAATAAGCACTTTTGTATTTCGATTGTTGTCTCAGTTGTTTCCCTCTGAATGCCACAAATTCTTTCACCAATCCTATCATTACCGAGTGCGAAACGATATGACTTTGTATACCATTAACATCCAAATAATAAAGACTGTTCAGATAGCCGACTCGCATCATTAGTTTGCCGATTGGAAAATCTACCGAGAGGTAGTTCTTCATTGCTTGCTTGTTATGGAATGAAGAGAACGGAACAATCCCCGACGAATTTCCCTGATCGAATATTTCATAATAGGATTGTCCGAAGTGGGGAGAGAAAAGAATTCCTGCAAATGGCACTTCCATCTGATAACGCAACGTCAAAGGATAGTTGGCAATTGACAGATTGTAGAGAGCCAAGGCTGAAATGTTCAGGTCTAAATCTGCTTTGGCCGATGCAGGATTGTTGCTTACGCGTGTTGAATAGATGAATCCCGCCATTACATGTGCTGATGCGCCCGTTAACAGTTTCAGATTTTTCACGGGTTCAAACCTGTAGTGGTAGGCTAAGGAATAATCTATGAAGCCGTTCATTGTGCGGGATGATCCCCCGGGACTCTCCGTATAAGATAGGTCCACGCTGATTACTTGTTGTCGGGAAATGTGCGAATCTGCCAAGCGGGTGAGCTTCATTCGTTCGTCCATTACTCGCAATCCTCCGCCTGTATAAGGAATTCTACTGCCCGGGGTCAGGTAGGTATCCATTATATTATAGTGGCCAATGCCGACTGTTGTGGCAGAAGTAACCGCATAAGGTTGTTCTTCTTGTGCTTGCATCAGCGGCAACCATAAGAAAAAGGCGATTAACCCTATGATGATTTTCCTTAACATCAATCTTTAAACAGTTTCATTTGTCCGACAATTTCATCTCTTAAGTCTTCCATATTCTCTTTTACTTCCGGCTCTTCCATTGTAGTGTCAGCCACTTCTTCCTGCTCTACGACTGGAAGTTCCTCTTCTTGCGGGAAGCGTGTCGGTTCGAGTTCGTTGACAGAATCTATCTGATAGACAGTCAAACGTTTGCCTTTCGCCTTGAAGCTGCGTGGGACGACGAACGATTCGGCATCGACTACCAGCGGTTCGCGCGAAGTCGTTTTGCGATCGAACACCACTTCGATTCGAGGATAGACAGTGTCCGTCAGCAAATAGAGCGTACTTTTCGGATTCTCGCCCAGACAATTTTTTCGCGAACTGCCCGCTTCGAAGGTGAAGCGCTTCAAATAGGGATACTTTTGGTCAGCATCGTACAAGATGGCTGTCCAAATCTTGTTGGGCTCGAACTTTTCGATGACCAACATATCGTTTTCGTAGTGGTTGCTCAAGTCGAAGTTCGTTGTATAGAATTCGCCATTCTTGCGTACCACCAAAATTTGATCTTCGCTTTGGAATTCGCCCAATTCCTCACCGCGTCCATCGTAGTTCAGACGTAATACGTCATGATCGAACCATACCATGCGGCCTCCTAACGTAGAACTTCCGCGTTGTTTCAGAACAATCTTGTGAATGTCCCCTTTTGTCAGCAGATAGCCGATTGTACTTCGCGAGCGGATTGGGATCTCGCTGAAGTCTTTCTCGAACGCCAACAACCGTTGACGGGCTCTTGGTTTCAATATCACCTTGATTGTCTCAGCTTCGCCGTTCGGATTCACGCTGAAATAGAGCACGCGTGAGTCGGGAGTACCTTTTGTCAGGTCATACTCTCGGTCACGGTTTACAGCTGTAATGGCGAATCGTTTGATATAATTGTTCCCCGCTTTGCCATCTCGATAGACAACATTGTAAATGATGCGGGTGTCGTTTCGTTTAAATACGTTCAGGTAGATGATGTCTTTGCCGACAAACATCTTCTCTGATACTTTTACGATCTTATAAATTCCTGATCGATAGAATAATATTACTTCATCAATATCTGAACAATTGCAAACGAATTCATCTTTCTTGAGTGAAGTCCCGATGAATCCTTCGGCCCGATTGATGTAGAGTTTCTCGTTGGCCTCGGCCACTTTTGTCGCTTCGATTGTGTCGAAACTGCGGATCTCTGTCTGTCGCGGATAGTTTTTCCCATATTTTTCCTTCAGCATGGTGAACCACTGAATGGTATATTCCACGATATGAGCCAGGTGATGGTTTATCTCGGCAATACGAGATTGAATCTGCAAGATCAGCTCATCGCATTTTGCTGAATTGAACTTTAATATACGTCCCATCTTGATTTCCATCAGTTTCAAGATGTCTTCGCGGGTCACTTCTCGGATCAGTTTCGGCTTGAAAGGCTCTAATCGGTGGTCGATATGTGCCACGGCAATGTCCATCGATGCAGCTTGCTCGAATTCAGCATCTTTATAGATTCTCTCTTCAATAAATATCTTTTCAAGCGAGGCAAAGAAGAGTGTCTCCTCTTGCTCTTGCTTGTCGATTTCCAATTCGCGGCGGAGCAGTGACAGGGTGTTGTCGGTCGAATGGCGCAACACGTCGCTTACTGTCAAGAAATGCGGCTTGTCGTCCTTGATCACGCAACAGTTGGGCGAGATGCTAATCTCACAATCGGTGAAAGCATAGAGGGCATCGATCGTTTTGTCGGATGAAACGCCCGGAGCCAGGTGAATCAATATCTCGACATGCTTGGCTGTGTTGTCGTCCACCTTCTTGATTTTGATCTTTCCTTTGTCATTTGCTTTCAAAATCGAGTCGATCACCGTCGATGTTGTTCGTCCGTAAGGAATCTCCGTAATGGCCAACGTCTTGTTGTCAAGCTTGCTGATTTTCGCACGGACTTTGACCGATCCGCCACGTTCGCCGTCATTGTATTTGCCAACATCAATGAATCCTCCCGTTTGGAAATCAGGATAAAGTGAAAAGTCTTCCCCTTTCAGATAGGCGATCGAAGCATTCAATAGCTCATTGAAGTTGTGCGGCAATATTTTCGACGAAAGACCGACGGCAATACCTTCCACACCTTGTGCCAACAACAAAGGGAACTTCACAGGAAGCGTCACCGGCTCGCGATTTCTTCCATCGTAAGAGGCTTGCCACAAAGTCGTTTTCGGATTAAAAACCGTTTCGAGGGCAAACTTCGAAAGGCGGGCTTCTATATAACGGGGAGCGGCAGCACTGTCGCCCGTCAGTATGTTACCCCAGTTTCCTTGGCAATCGATCAGCAAATCTTTTTGACCCAACTGTACCAATGCATCCCCGATAGAGGCATCTCCGTGCGGGTGAAACTGCATCGTATGCCCCACGATGTTGGCCACCTTGTTGTATCGACCATCGTCCAGTCGCTTCATAGAGTGTAGGATACGGCGCTGCACCGGCTTTAAACCATCGTTGATATGCGGCACGGCGCGCTCCAAAATCACATACGAAGCATAGTCCAAAAACCAACTTTGGTACATGCCGGACAGATGATGCGTGATCTTGTCTGCATTCATGCCCGGCCGATAGTCGGAATGGTCGGACATCTCTCCTCCACCAACCGAGTCCGCGTTGTAGGAAACGGCATTTTCGTCGGTCGGTTGGTCTATATTTTGCATTTTATCATCATCTGTTTCGGGTCTCATATGTTAGCTTCCTTTCTGTTGCCTTTTTAATATTGGGTCATAATTCGGTGTAAATATACGAAAAAAATCATATATTTGGAGAAAAACTTTTTCAATATGGTACAATTTGAACGAATAACAGATGCAAACATTCCGCTTTTCGATCGTTTGATGGAACTTTATGTTTACTCTTTTCCGAAAGAAGAGCGACGAAACCCGGATCAATTAAAAAAAATGATGGAGCACTTGCCTGAGATGTGTTTCAATGCTGTCTATCAGGACGGTGATTTGGCCGGCTTGGTCGTCTACTGGGAGTTTGCTGAATTCTATTATTTTGAACATTTGGCCGTATTTCCGGAACTTCGCAATCGACAGATTGGCAAACAAATCCTTGATTATTGGGCGAAGCATTTGAAGAAACTGCGTTTGTTGGAGGTGGAGCCTGCCGATTCGCCAATGGCTATTCGGCGCATTGGTTTCTATCAGCGGAATGGTTATCAAGTGATTCACAAAGACTACATCCAACCTTCTTACTACAAAGACGAGGATGCTTGTCCGTTGTGGGTCATGGGAAGCGAACCGCATGCAGACATTGAGCCGCTCTTGTCGGTTATAAAAGAGAAAGTCTATCACGAACCATTACAATATCTTTAAAGGGAAAAATTGTCAACTACAGGTTGTTGACGATGAAATAATGCAATATTTGTAAAATGCTTGTTGTCAAATGGTTATAAACATTCGAGACGAGCTGAAAAAAACAGGGGTGTTTTTGGAGAAAAATACGGGAGTTTTGAAAGAAAAGCTCCCGAACA
>CAVKMU010000065.1:0-11974 GCA_963657455.1 bacterium | reverse complement strand
AAGAGTGAAAAGAGGCCTCCTGCAACAAAAAAACATCCACCGTGAAAGCTCGGAAAAGAGCCGCCACGGTGGATATTTTCTCTCGTTCAGACCGGACTTACTTCGTGGTAATGCGAAAGGCGGGTGCAATCTCGTTGGGATGGGTGGAAGGGATATCAATGGTAAGCCCCTGAGCCCCCTGCGTAAAGCCAACCTCGCCATATCCGAGCAGATAGACGCTTTCCACATCGCCATGGCCATATTCGGCAAGATGCGAGAAAGCCTTCATGGTGTATTTTCCCGTTTCCGGCCAAGCCATGATGGTAGCATAGATCTTCCCCTCCTTGGTGACATAGCGCACATCTTGGGAGCTATACTCCTGCCCTTCGTTGAACCCTTGAGCCTTCATGCCGTTGGTCGCTTCTGCCAATGGGCCTTCACCGAAGCAGTTCCATACGCGTGTGCCGAATATACTCTCGCCGTTGATTTCCATCCATGCCTGAATGTTGTCCAAAACGACCGCCTCTTTTTCATCGTACGTACCATCGGCCCGCAGCGGTATGGACAACAACAGATTGCCGTTCTTGCTTACGATGTCCACCAGCATCCGAACGACTGTCGCCGCACTCTTGTACTCTCCCTTCTGATAGCGGGAAAGAGTGTAGTGCCAGTCGCCGATACAGGTACAAGTTTGCCAGTATTTCTCCTGCGGACGGTCAGGAATTCCCCGCTCGACGTCCCACAACATCGCCTTTTTCTGTGCATCGGGTAGGATTTTCCCACAGACTACGACATCGGCATTCCCGTCTGCTTGCCGGCCGGCCGAATGGTTGTAGTAATGGGAAAGGAAATCTGGTCCCCATTGGTCGTCACAACCCCAAAAAGGCAACACGGTGTCATCGAAATAGACCATGTCGGGATCGTAGTCGTTGACCAGCTGGCGGCATCGGTTTTGAAGCTTTGTTCGGTAAGCCTCGCCGGGAATGCTCGCGCCATTGCTCCATTCCCACTGGGTATGGATCGTATTTGCATCTTCCCACCCGGTGGAATGTTCATGGTTCTGGGCATACAATTCCTGCGGATCATACCCTTCCCACCATTGGCCTTTGCCCTCTTCTTTCGTCAAGTTGCCGTCATACTTCTGTGAAGGCTCCAGCCATGTCCATGCGTGACTGGCATGGATACTGATGCCAAACCTCAAGCCTTTCTTCTTAGCTGCTTCTGCCCAGCCTTTTACAATGTCTTTTTTCGGACCGATATTGACTGCATTCCATTCCTGGTAAGGGCTGTTCCACAGGTCGAAGTTGTCGTGATGATTGCCGAGAGTCATGAAATATTTGCAACCCACCTTGGCATATTTCTCGATGAGGGCCTCAGGATCCCACTTTTCCGCTTTCCAATCACGGCAAAACTCCTTGAGCCCATACTCGCCCGGATTGTAATGAATGCCCCGTCGCTCATCGTAAGGACTATCACTGTAATACATGAAACGGGCATACCAATCGCCGCTTTCCGCTTGGCATTGCGGCCCCCAATGCGCCCAAATGCCGAACTTGGCATCCTTGAACCACTCGGGACACTCCCACTGTTCGAGAGAGCTCCAATTGTTGGCGTACTTGCCCTGTTGCGTTGGAACGTCAGTTGCGGCAACCGATTGGGACAATCCCAACAGAACGCCCAAAAACAAAGTAATTTTTCTCATATTCTTTTTTCTGTTTTCCCGGTATGTTTTTAAAATCTTCTCGGAACAAAATTACAATTTTCTCGGCATATAATTTCAGTTGACTCGGCACAAAACTGCAGTTTGTTCGGCATGAAACTCGAGTTTATTCGGGGGAAAACTTTTCGGAACACGTCACACATTGCCATCAACATCGGTACCCAACAAAAAAACATCCACCGTGAAAGCTCGGAAAAGAGCCGCCACGGTGGATATTTTCTTACCAAAACCTGATTTTTACAAGCCCAGTTCTTTCAGCCAACTGCTGACACGCTTGCGGGCCGACTCGCGGTCGTTCTGTGCCGTGTGGCCATACATGGCCAACCCTTTGAGGAGGGTTGCGCCGGAACAGGCCGCCTTTATTTTGCTTTCGTTCGAGAGGCCGCTGCCCTCGTGCGTGCAGAACGGAACGACAGTCTTGCCCTTCCAGTTGTGTTGCTCGATGAAAGTGTAGACACACATCGGAGCATCGCCCCACCAATTGGGGTAGCCTATGAAAATGATGTCATACCCTTCGGTTTCCTTGTCGGCTTTGATGGCCGGACGTGCCTTGGCGTTCACCTCCTCTTTCGCCACCTCGGTACACTTTTGATAGTCGGCAGGGTAAGCCTTCATCGGTTCGATTTCGAACAGATCAGCCCCCAATTGGTCTGCAATCATTCCGGCCAACACCTTCGTATTGCCCTCTTTCACGTTTCCGACACTGTAGTTCTCGCCCGAACGGGAGAAGTACGTCACCAGAATCTTCTTCTTCGTATCCATATTCGTTTCCTTGTTTTCGGCAGAAGCGGTACAATGTAACATTGCTACCATCGCTGCAATCATCATCAATATCTTCTTCATATTGCTGTTTGTTTATCGTTCGACTTTGCAAAGGTAGCCGTCATTCTCTGCCTACCCGTTATATAAATCACGGATTCAAGGAATCATTTTACGGATTCTGTGGCAACACCGTTTGGCTTCAATCGTTCGCGGCCAGCCAAGCATCCAGCAACTTGCAGTATTTTTCGTGCTGCTCGACAAACGGCATATGGCGCGCCCCGTCGAAAAGTTCCCAGCGCGGATGCTGCAGATGGTCGTACATCGTCTTGGCTACCAACGGCGTACAGAGATCGTTCGTGCCACTGATGATCAGACACGGTGCCTCGATCTCGTGCAGACGGTCGGTATAATTGAAATCCTTGAGCGATCCTTGCGGCGTATACTCGTTCGGCCCCCATCCGTAAAGATAGGATTCGCTGCCGGATTTCTTCGGACGGCGCAAGCATTCGGGGCTCTCGTCTGTCACCTCGCCGGCGCAGTGGAGCAACATGTAACGGGCATTCGCGCGCTGATAGTCGGCACCCGTATAGTCGTTGTGCTGCTCGGCGTAGGCAATGGCCCGTTGGTCTTCTTCAGACATGAACGAGATCAGACGGTGCTGCTCGCGTCCCCACAACTGACTGTCGGAAAGGGTACTGGAGAGAATGGCCGATTTGATGCCCTGCGGCTTATGGTCGATCAGATAGGCAATCAGCAACATTCCGCCCCACGACTGGCCCAAGATGTGGAACTCGTCGAGATGAAGGTGTTCGCGCAAGGCGATCAGTTCGTTGACCCATGTCTCGGGTCTCCACAATTCCGGGTGCCCCTCGACAAACGACTGCCCGCAACCGAGTTGGTCGTACGAGATGACCGCACGCCCGGACTCGGCCAATTGGTCGAGCACCTCGAAATAGTTGTGCGTACTGCCGGGGCCGCCGTGCAACAAAACAATCGGCTTTTTCCCCTCTTTGCATTCACCGGCAATGCGGTAGTAGGTCTTGTATGCCATAAACGGCATGAATCCTTCCGTTATTTTCATTCTGATTTATATTTTTTAGTTTTCACAAAGGTACCCCAAATATTGGATTTTTTGCCCGCGACAAGGAATAAATTCGCCCCATCGGACTGTTTTTTGATGGAAAAACAGCACAAAAACAGGGCCGGTCTCTTTGCCGAACAGCCCTGAAAATGTACTGTTTTTTTCTTGCAAAATGTAACTCTATTGTTACCTTTTCATTGTCTTTGGCAAAGATCATAAAGAGACTCGAACCCCAATCTTTTGATAGACAGGTCCGTTATTTACTATCTTTAATAAGAAAAGGCCATCGGTACGGAATATACCAATGGCCTTTTTTGTCATTTTATCGAAATCGGGAATCTATTCCGTGCGATTATAAGGTATATAAGGTGCATGCTGTACGTTCAGCGTCTGCGGAAGCCATACCCGATAGCGTTGCGAGCGGTCCCACGTATTTCCGGCCGAAGCGAAGTCGCAGAGGTGAACTTGTTGCGGAGTGCGGTGGTTCTCCAGGTCGGTTCCCAACACCATTGGAGCCGTAAAGGCAAGCCAGGCAAAGTCAGGAGCCTCGACAGGGGTCAGCTCCACATAGCCGTTTTGGGCGACTATCTCCGATGTTTCATCTACAAACCCGTCGTGGAAGCGGCTGTCGCGTGCCAAGACAAGAGGCCCTCGCACGATAGCTTGCGCCTGGTTCAACACCACCAAACGGGCCCGAAGATCAAGGCGAAGCGTCACCTTATCGCCCTTCTTCCATTTACGGTTGAGCTCCAGATAGGAACCCGGCAGCGGGTTATCGACCGATTCGCCGTTGACGGTTACTTCCGATTGGGTACTCCATGCCGGAATACGAAGTGCCAAGACAAACGTTTCCTCCCTCGACGGATTCACTTCGATCGTAATTTGATCGGTAGCGGGATAGTCCGTCACCTGCTTCAGTCGGACATGTTGCTTGGATGAAAGGGAAAGTTGGGCCTCGGACGGGGCATAAAGATTCACGTCAATGCGGCCATCCGTTACCCGATATGCGAACTGCGGGATCATGGCAAAGGCACGCGGGCCATTGGCGTTGCAACAGTTGATATGCATACCACACTGCTCTTCGCCCTCGTGGCGCCATCCTTCGAGCGGACTGTATTTCGAAATCTGCGAAGCATCTGCCTTTAACGAGGCCATCAGTGCGTTGTAAATGGTCCGTTCCATCTGATCGGCATAGAGCGAGTTGCCCGTCAGTTGCAAAAGGCGATGGCAGAGTTGCATCCAAGTGAAGGTAACGCAGGTCTCCATCGTGTGGTACGTGGCTTGCGTTTGCTTCTCCTTTCCGCCATACCAACACTCGAATGCGCTGCCGGAGCCGGCAACATTGATTTCTTCGCGGATGATATGCCCTACCGTATTCTCGACCACCGAAAGGTAAAGCGGGTTGCGTGTCTCCTTATAGAGCTCCAGCAATCCCTCGTAGCACGACATCATCTCGTATGCTTTATGGCCATTTTCGCGCGAGAACCACTGAGCGGGATGTGGAAAGCGGCCGGCAACAGGCAGTTCGTTGATCGCTTTGCTGATCAATTGCGGCCCGTCTTCCTGCTCCCATTGCCCAACAATGTACTTGGCAAACGAGAGATAACGCTCATCGCCCGTCCGTTTATAGAGATACATGACCGGTTCAAGAACCGACGAGCTGGCCATGCCTCGGTAGTTGCCCGTCGCCACAATATCCGTTTTTCCCGGTCCTACCTGCGTCATCAGGTGATCGATCAGCCGGGTGGCTGCCGTCAATGCCTGTTTGTCTCCCGAGAGATCATACCAGGCGATCAGTCCGAGAGCCGTATATTTCCGCCCCCATACGTCCCATTGCTGCAACTGATAGTCGGGAGCATAGTTACCAATGTAGCCGTTCGTCTGTTGCGTGGCAATAATCTCCTCGACCGAATGACGGATTATCTCATAGAGTTCCGCATCATGGTTGTAGCGATACGAGGCAATGGCGCCCTGCACCCACTTGCCCCAAAACTCACTTTGCCAGCGCGACTGCTCTTCGTGGTGGCGGAAAGGCTCGACCAAATGGTCGACATCCTGCTCCTTCACACGGTGAGCTATGCAATCATCAATGCGAGAGCCTACATATCCTGTTATTTTTATCTGCTCCACTGCCGAGGGTGTGGTGGACAACTGCGCCATAGCCGGCGATGCCATAAGAAAAGTCAGCAACCAAGTTGCTGACTTTATTTTCAATGAATGTTTCATTTCCCTTCTAAGTCATGAATTACACATCGCAAATACGGATACATTTCTCCAGTGAAGCAATCTTGTCTTCCTGCTTCGGCACAAATTCCTGACCGACGAAACCTTTGTAACCACAGTCGACAATGGCCTTCATGATGGCAGGATAGTAGAGTTCCTGCGTCTCGTCGATCTCAGCACGTCCGGGGCATCCACCCGTATGGATATGAGAAAAGAAGGTATGATACTTGCGGATGTTATCGATAATATTGCCCTCCATGATCTGCATGTGGTAAATATCATAGAGCAATTTGAAGTTGGGCGAACCGACACGTCGGCACAATTCAACGCCCCACACGGTATGGTCGCATTGATAGTCCTTATGACCTACGCTGTTGAGCAGCTCCATGGTGAGCACAACATGGTGTTTTTCGGCAATCGGCATCAGTCGTTTCAATCCTTTCGCGCAGTTCTCCCACCCTTGAAGGTCCGTCAATCCGTTGCGTCGTCCCGAGAAACAGATCAGATTCGTCAGTCCGGCTTCGGCTACCATCGGGATCACCTTTTCGTAACTGGCCACCAATTCGTCGTGCAGACTCGGATCGTTGAAGCCACGGTCGATACCCAATCCGGCACCTTGGCACATGGCTACGGTCAAACCATGTTTCTGAACGACCGGCCATTCGTCGGGATTCAGCAATTCGACAGACTCGATTCCTATTTTTTTACAGATTTCACAGAATTCATCGAGAGCATAATCGCCGAAACACCATTTGCTGACGGAGTGATGAATATTGCCCTTGAGCGGTTCGACAACCGTTGTTTTTTTCTTCTCTTTGGCCAACGTGGTGGCATCAAGACCCGACACTGCCAGCGCGGCGCTTCCGGCCAGCACGCTCTTAATGGCCGTTCTTCTTGATATGTTTCTCATGACTATACATTTTTGTTGGTTAAAACTGTGGCACAATATACGATTTTTTTTGTATACCAAGCCATTTTTTTCGTATTTTTGCACCGGAATGAATCATTTGTGTCTATTTTTTTACATTTTCAATATCAATCAATAAATGAAAACAAACATTATTTCTATGGCCTTGACGGCTATGACTTTGCTCTCGACGGGCATGACCTTTACTTCTTGTGGCGATGACAACAAAGAAGATGTTCGGCCAACTGCCAAAACCGCTAAGGCCCAAACTTCGGTCTACTTCGCCGGCGATATGCTGACACTGTTCAATGTCACATGTTCTATCAATGGAAAGGAGATAACCTTGACGACTGAAAACACTGAAGAGGTGACCTTCAAAAACGAAACGCTGCGCAAATACAGCGGAACAGAGAACAGCTACAACTCTTTTCCTGCCACTTACACGGCATCCATCACCAGCAAGGTAAAGGATGGCGTCGATCTGAAAAATGCAGAACCAACTGATTATTGCCTTTACATCAGCATGGCAGTCAGCAACGATCTCGGATCATGGGAAAAGGCTTCGATCAGTGATTTCACTTTCGAGTACGGAGGTGGTGTCAATTGGGGCAAGATGACGGACAATCAGTTGGCTAAATATGCAAACAGAACTTGCAGCGCGGAGGCCGTTTTCGAGGCAGCCGGCAAGGTTTCCGTCTCATATAAATAAGAAATAGTCTTTCTGTCCAACAAAAAAAGGTGAACCTTTGCGGAAGGCTCACCTTTTTTATTTAGGGTCGGTTCACTTACATCTGTTCGTTTCCGTACATCTCATTCCACCAGGAATCGTCATCCTGCAACCATTTGGCGAACCAAGCGAAGATGGTATCCTGCCATTTCAAACGCTTCTGATAGTCGAGAATGTGGTGATCCTGCCCGTCGACCAACACCATGGCTGTCGGGCGGCCTAACAATTTGAGGGCCGTATAGAGCTGGATACTCTCGCCCACCGGCACGTTATTGTCGGCCGTTCCATGCACGAAGAGCAGCGGTGTATGGATCTTGTCGGCATTGTAGAGCGGACTCTGGTCGACAAACAGATGTTTGTTTGTCCATGGATATTCGTTGGCCATTGAGACTTCACTGTAGCTATACCCCCAATAACCGTTGCCCCAATAGCTGGTATGGTCGCTGATGCCGGCATGCGAGATGGCCGCCGCGAAGATATCCGTGCGGGTTTGCAGGTACTGCGTCATGAAACCACCGTAGCTGGCACCGATACATCCGATTTTTTTGCTGTTGACGAACGAGTGCTCGCGACAGAAAGCCTGAGTGCTGGCAATGATATCCTCGGCAACACCCTCGCCGGCGGTATCGACGTGGCGGGCAGAAAACTTCTGTCCGAAGCCCGTTGCTCCACTCGGATTGACAATCAACACGACATAACCCATGGCCGCATAGACATGTTGCGGATAGCGGCTCTGGAAGGTTCGGCTCGTCGGACTGCACCCACCATAATAATTGACCACCATCGGATACTTCTTCGATGCGTCGAAATGAGGCGGAAGATAGTAGCGGCAGCAGAGCGTATCGCCTCGTTCGTTCACAAAGTTCCAGGGTTTGCACGCTCCCAATTCGACCCCTTCCAGCAGACGTGCACTCAAATCGTCGACAAGCACGCTCTTCAGGGCTTTGGTATCCACCTTATAGAGGCGATCGGCATTCGATGCACTCTGCCCGCTAAAGGCAAGAGCCGGCAGATCCTTCGCCAACGAGAAGTTTTTGATGTACTCTTCCGGGGTATCGATACGGGTAATCTTGCCCGATGTCGGGTTCAGACGGAAGAGATGGACGCAATCTTTGTCCTCGGCCGTGAGATAGACATTGCCGTCGGCCCGGCTCCATTCGGCTTGAGAGACACAAGGATCAAACGTTTTCGTGAGGGGGCGCACTTTGCGGTCTGCCACCGTCATGAGGAAAAGCTGCTGATCAGTCATGCTCGGTGTCTGCCCCGGCTCCACATCCTTGCCGATGCCGTCGAAAGCCTCCGGTGTACCTGTCACCAGCAAGCTCTTGCCATCGGGCGAGAAAGAGGCTCTGCCGATAAACTCCCCGCGGCTGATCAGCGTATCGGTTGCCAATGTCTGCAAGTCGATACGGTAGAGAGAGGTCACTGTTGTCGGTCGCTTTGTCAACCGTTCTTCGCTCTTTCCTACCAGTGCATAGCGGGAATCGGCTGATATATCGTTGAGGTAAACATTGTGATAGCCAAAGGTAAGCGGCTGAAGAATGCCCGTTTGCAAGTCGTAGACGGCCAGTTGCGTGCGATTGCGCCAGCCCGGCTGACGATCTTCCGGCGATTTCACGTCATACACCTGCGGATCTTTCTGTCGTCCCTCGGTCGTGAGCGTGTAAACCAACCTCTTCTCGTCGGGGGTAACCTCAAACCTTCCCTCCGGAAGCCGGTCGGCTACGATCTGCTGCTCCATGGTAGAGGGGTTGATAGTCACGAGTTCCTGACCTTTGTCTCCTTTTCTTGTCAGATAGAGACGGCTTCCGTTCGGCATCCATTGCACGTTGTCTGTCCACTCTCCCACCATCTTTCCGGTCGTATAGTTCAGTACCATATTCTTGCTGTAGCTCTTGCCTTGGCGATCGGCCCATGTCTTCCGCACCATCATATACTTACCGTCCGGCGAAAGAGTGACACGCTGATAGTTGGCGCCGCAGATCACGTCGTAGATATCATACGCCCGTTTGGTATCGGCCGAGGGAGCACCGAGGGTAATTGTCTTACCCTCATCTGTAGTTACCTGCACCTTCAACGGATCGGATTGGCCATCGTTGCGGGTCAAATACTTGATAACGACTGTATGGATCGACGGGGTCAGTGCCACTTCTGCCTTGTCGGCATCGACCTTGGCCGCCTCGCCATCCACAAAAAGACGATACTCTTTCAACCCATCGACGGCAATCGTTGCCTTGAGCCGCGTGCGGTTGTCGATAGTGAATGCCAACAGGTGCAGGGCATTTTCCTTACCACTGCCCGGAGCGGTCGTCACGTTCACCTCGCTGCCGGTCGTCACCTTGGTAAAATCCATGGGGGAGTCGAGCAACTTGCCCAAATCGAATTTGCAGGCCTTGATGTCGACACTGTCCAACATCACGGGGGTAGCCACGGCATATGGCCCGGCATATTTCATCTGCTTCACGTCGACGGTTCCGGCACTTGCCGCCATCGTGCAACACAAAGCGAAAGAGAGCAGCCCGTTTCTGCCCATCTTACTCTTGTTCATTTTCATATCTTAATTTTTAATCTTCCTATATAACCCACGAAGATAGTGATTTTTTTCAACTTTTCCCTACACTTGGTCCATTTTCTTCACCTGTTTTCCGTCGCATGCCAATGGTTCCGCATCTTTCAGATGAGCGGCCACTTCGGTGGCATCAGTGAAGAAGACATTGAGAGCCGACGAGGTCGGAAACCGATTGAAGAAGCTGTCCGAACTGAGATAGAGACGAATCGACTCCACCTCGGGCAGAGACAAGACACAATTGTAGTAGTTGAGAATCCGCTGCACGAGACGAGGCAACACCTTCACTCCTCTTTGACCGTCGGCAAAGGCGACTATCGCCACCACATGCCACCGCTTCCGCGTGTCGACCGCCTGTTTCCGCTGCTCTTCTGTCGGATGGTGCGAGATGGAAAGATGGCGGCCAAACCGCTCATTGACCCCTTCCATCAGTCCGCGGAAGAGTGGTCCGTGCGAAGAAGTGTCCTTCAGTTGGTTGTAAGCGATGTAGTAATGGATCATTTCGTGGATGATGGTATCTTCCAGCACCTCCTCCGTCATCTCGATCCGTCGGTTGATACGCAACGAAAAGTCGAAGTTTTCCACCGTTCCGTCCGCCCGTCTGTGCCGTTTGAAGCGACACATTCCGAGGAAACTCTTCGCATCGCTCAGACAAATACGAGGCATCGGAAGCTGACCCGCAAACAATTGCCGGTTAAACTCTTCAAACTTTTGTTGGATATAGGGAATCGTTGCGTACATGCGTCACTATTCTTTATGTTATTATTCCATCATTTTTTCAAAAAAGCTCCTCAGCTTTGCCAAAACAACCCCCGATGAAGTTTTAGTTTTATGCGGAGCAAACTCGAGTTTCATGCCGAATGAACTACAGTTTCATGCGGAGGAAACTGCTATTTTCACCCGTATTGTTATTCGAATCTTGCCATATTTGTTTTTTGCGCTTGCAGAAAGTCCAGCTCGGCAGCCAGCATCTCCAACAGCGGCATTTCGCAACCGCGGCGACGTGCTTCGGCAATGGGTCGCTGATAGAGGTAGTACAATTCGAGCAGATGCCCGTGGTCGTAGTCAAATTTCATGCTTGAAGCAAAGGGGGGCATCCGAGCTATCAGTTCCAACATCCGATCAGCATATGCACTGTCGAGACTTTTCACGCCACAAGCCCGGGCCGCAGCAATCACTTCCAGCATCATCCGGCGAATCAGCTCGGCCATCTGCGGGCATTCCGTCAGAGAGTGAGCCGACGGGGCCGACACTGCCACCATCATTCCATTGAACGGCATATTCAAAACCGCCTTCTGCCAGCGCATTTCGAGGTAATCCATCGGCTCGGCTTTGATGCCACAAGCCAACATGTCGCCGATCATCTCCTGCAACAGTGCCTTGTTGCACACCGAATAGTCGCCTATTTGCAGCCGCCCCAGGCCGAGGTGAATGACATGTCCCGGCTCGGGTTTCAGTGTACATACATAGGCCACACCGCCGGCGATCTGCGCCTTCGGCATTGCTTTCTGCAAATCTTCTTCCAGTCCGATACCGTTTTGAATCAGCAAGACAATGGTATCCGGGTGCATAATGGGCGACAACAACTCAGGCAACCGGTCGTTAAAGATCGATTTCAAGGCGACAATCACCACATCGCACAGTGGCATTTTGTGCGTATCGTCGTAAGCTTCCACATGGTCGAGGTGGTAAGATCCGTCGACAGAGTCGACCTGCAACCCCTCTCTTCTCACTTGTTCATAATCGCTGTGCAACAGAAAATGCACCTCGCGTCCGGCCTTGGCCAGCAAACCACCGTAGTAGCCACCGACACCGCCTGTTCCAATGATTGCATATTTCATAATTATTGTCGTTTTGTTGGAGACCCACTGCTCCAGTTATTGCCTACGAAGGTACGAATTTATTGCATATCAGAAAACTGTCTGCATCCCTTTTTTGTATAATGCTTATACGTAATTTCTTTTTCAATACGGATTTTTCTTTCATAATCTTTTTTGCATTGAAAAATT
>CAVKMU010000064.1:9378-12216 GCA_963657455.1 bacterium | reverse complement strand
AAGCTTGCCGCCGAGATCGTCACCCGTCTCGTCGCCCTTGATGGCATCCAATACCGCGCCGAGTTGGTCGATGCCCGATTCCGCCCACGTGCCGTTGCTACGGGCATAAGCCGTGCCGTCCGCCGCTGCATCTTCCACCAACGAATCCGAATCGCCCACCTTCGCCAAATCGGCCGCCACCTCCGCGCCCGTATAATCGAGATTATAATATTCGCTCATTGTTTCTTTACCGTTAAGATTAAACCATCCGAACAGGCAAAAGGCAGAGAAGCCGAATCGGCCAAAGGCGTTCGAAGCCCCGACTGATTGACCACCCTCGCCTCCGTGCAGACGGGTTCTCCCTTCGTCGTCCGAAACGTGATCGTCTGTGAACGGTCTACGCTCTCGTTCGCCACATCCGAAACAACGGTCGTGGTGCCGCTATCCGAGGTCACCACGATATTGCCCGAACCCTCCTGCCACGGTATGCTGATCACGCTCATTCCACTGTCCACGTTGTGTTAGACTCTACCGATACCGATACCGCCGTACCTTGATAGTCGAGGTTGATGTCGCCTTCGGCAACTCTCAAATAAGCCTCGCCCGCTGCCAGTGTCAACGTACATACATCCGTATGCCCGCCCTCGTCCGTCACGATGATCTGCCGCGTCTTCGCATCCACATCCTCGTTGGCCGGAACCGTCACCGCAATGCTGAAGTTATACGCCGCCAATGCGCCCGGGTCACCGCTGATGGCCGAGCCGTTGTTGGTCGTGATCGAATTGGCCGTATACGTCTCCGGAAGCGTGATGTCAAGATCACCCGTACCGAGAGAAAACGTCAGTTTGGCCGAGTTCGATATACCCGAGATGGTTACCACCTTGCCCGTCTTTTCCGATGCCGCCGTGTCGTCGATGTCCACATATTCGGGCTTCCCCGCCTGTGCCACCGTTCGCGCCACGTCCGCACAGTTGGCCGCCTTGAACGTCAATACCGTCGTGCGCGCCGTTCTACCCGTGTGTTCACTCGCCGATGAAACACTTACCTCTTTATTCCCTGAACCCGTAGACGGATTCACATTAACCCATGATGCTTTTGCCATAACCTTATAATATTAATTCATTGAACATTCCATACCGTATTTGACTCCACGCTGTACACCGCCGGGATCTCTTCCGTGATCCACTGCAATTCCATAGGTGATACACGAAGATACAAAATTCCGCCGACATAACACACCAAATTGACCGATGCCGTCACCCGTTCAAGCCGGGAAAGCTCGGCCGTAATACGCTCTATGCGTGAAGTCTCCGCCGCCACCCGTTCCCACCGGGCAATGGATACCTCAACGCACCCCATGGCGCACCTCCTCGGTCGTTACGACCGTCACAATCTCTTTCCGCAATCCGCCCTCGATCTGCGAATCGGGAATCAATGCCTCCACTTGACATTTCACCAAACCGCTGCCCATGCCCTCCGTATCCACGATGGCCGTATACGTGCCGTCATCCTGCTTCTGCATCGTCTCTTTCGATACATACACCGAATAGCCCCGCTGCACGTAAAAGGTAGCCGAGAAATCGACATCGTCCATCGTCAGGCCGTTCGGCAGACTGAGCGAAATGGCAAATTTTGCCTGCGTTCCGTTGTTCGTTATGTTTTCCATATCCTTTTATATTTGAGTGGCTTGTATAGCCGTTGTAAAGCTCGTTATGTCTATATAATAATACTCCCCGTCAAGCACATGCCCCGTCGACCCGCACGGAAGCGAAACCGCAAGAGCATAGTTGTATCCGCTGCCCGATGTGCCGCCCGAAGATGCTGCCATCTGATAGGTAAATGTGCTCGTGTTCTGTATTGTACCACCTTCTGATGGTGATTGGTCGTAACGGGATATCGTTCCCGACACACCGACACGAAGAGACGTGAATGCAAAGAGATTGCCCGAATACATCCTCGCTATGAACTGCAATCCGCTGAACGTTACCGATGAATAGGCAGACGTGAGCATCTTTTGTGTTTCGCCCGATGGATAGACTTCCTGCAATGTTGTAGGATCGTCTGCATCCGATGGTGATAACGTAAGCTTCGTTTTGAGTGCACTGATAACCGAAGAGGATACACGAACAATAATAACCGCTCCGCTGTTGACGGATACATTTATCGTTATCGTATTGGGAAACAGGGCGTATATCTTACCGCCATAGCCGAGGCCGAACTGATACACATAGGATGTCGAGCCTCCTGCCGTCGATGGAAGCTTCACGGATACGTCCATCGATGCACGGGCTGTATACCCCGACTTTTCAAGATCATCCTTGTGGCATGAACCGATGACCGTTCCCGTCTGAGGCGTACCGCTCACCACTTGACAACAATACAAGTAGGTGTAAGATGTCGTGATGTCGTTCTTACCGTGGTATTCTTCGCCCTCGTTGAACCAGTCGACCTCTCCCAAGTTGAAAACCAGCTCTTGTGTCTGAGTCGTTCCCGCTTGATTGGCGGGGAAAATCAAATCCATAGACGTGCCTCCCGTGTTGATGTAGGGTGCAGCCGCATACGGATTGTAACCGCCGAAATCGCCCAAATGATAGCCCTCTTTGTTGTCCGTTCCGTTGGATCTGTAGCCCCTTGGATCGGTCTGCGAACCGCCACGGGGCAGACGAAAGGCCAACTTTCCGTCCGTGCCTACATACCAATAGCCGGGACGGAAACGACTGTATATATTGATCTTACCCGAAGTGCACAGCTTCGATAGCCTTGTTTCCAAACAAGTTACACCGTTCACCGTGATAACCTCGCCTATCGTGCACGCCACATGATAGATCTGGCGGATGTTCGTTTTCGGTATCTTCATGA
>CAVKMU010000064.1:0-8677 GCA_963657455.1 bacterium | reverse complement strand
TATGCGTATGCCCGTTAAGGCTCAAATTCTTTGACGTGCCGCCCACATTCAGCGGCACATAGTTCGTCTGTTGCGTCCCCCACGATACGGTCGTGCCGCCGCCCGATGATGTCGGGGCTTTCAGCGTGTACGCCGTGCCGTCTATCGTCAACGTGCCGATCGTCGTTCCTGATGTCAACAATCCGCTGATGCTTACCGTACTGCCCGAACCGCTGCCGCCCGATACCGTGCAATACAGCTGATTGCTTGAATTTAACTTGATCGTCGAATTGTCTATCTTCACAATACCGAAGTTGGTCGAAGTGGCCGTAGGAAGTGACGATACCGCCGTCCCCGTGCTCATCGCAACCACATCACCCGTGGTAACAACATTATTGCTGCCGTCTACTCGTGTATAGTTCGAGCCATCAACATAATTAAAATACAAATTGGCCACCACACCCGAGCTGTTGACACCATTTATACAGTTCCCCGCACCCAAGCCGAGCAGGATATGTACGTTATCGGTGGGGCCGATATGCGTGCCGATAAGCGGGTTGGCCGTGAACTTCTTCGCTCCCGTCACCGTCTGAGCCGTCTCTAACGTCACATATCGGTCGTCCATCGATACACCGTTGATGGTGGGAACTTCCCAAAAAATGGCACCCTGATAGAAATTGCCGCGCTCCCTGAATATAATGTCGTTGTCGCCGTTCGACTTCCCGATATACTTGTTGCCCGTCGTGTTCGTGGCCGCCTCCCATTGCGCAAGCGTAAGATCCGCCTTCGTCTGCGTGATCGTGCTGCCCGATACCGATACATTCGTGACAAATCCGCCCGAACCGCTCGTGCTCAACGACAACCCCGTCAAATAGTTGCTATGCGTATGACCGTCCAAACTGACGTTCTTAGACGTGCCGTCCACGCTGAGAGAAACATAATCGCTCGTAGACGTTCCCCATGCAACGGCCGTGCCGCCGCTCCCGGCATACGACGGATCGACATACCACCCCTCCGAACCGTACAACAAACCGCCGCCCGATTTCGCCTTATACAGTCCCGTCGTCGTGTAATCGGCCGCAACGGGCAACACTTCCGATGGAAGTTCGTCTGTTGTGGCTGCTGCTATGAAGTCTTTGGCCGAAAACGCGGTATAATCCGTGTCTATCGTCCATTGCGTCGTGTCTGTCTCGTTCCCGTGCTTGTTCAGCGTCCATATCCCTTGATACTTGGCAAGCGACTCTTGAATCTGTCTCTGCACGCGCCCGTAGCCGTCTGTAATGGCTTTTGAAAGGTCTGCCAATGCCTTTACTTCGTCGATGTTCTGATTGGCGTTAATGACCTCCTCTTTGATCTCCGCCGTGTTGCCCTTGATCACCTGTTCGCCTATCGTGATGGTCTGCTCTATCGGGTAGTCGATCTGCTTCTCCACCTTCAGCACGCGTGTCGAAAGGGTTGTGCCGCCACACACGAAGTTAACCGCCATGCCGACCTTCATGTCCGTGCCGTCCTCGTTGAATGCAACGGGATTAGACGGAACGGCATACGTGTTCCGGTCTTTGGCCGCTTTCGCCATCTCTGCAAGCAGGGCTGCTTCCAGCCGTTCTTGGGCAGAGGTCACATACTCATCGGGCATCTTGATGTTATAGAGGATGATCTCATCGCCGTCTGCCGGAATCAAAGAGGTAGTGCCGGGAATGATCATGCTGTTCTCTTCCACCCAATTGATCCTGTATTCTTGGGTGGCTTCCAGATATTCAAGCGTGAAGTCACGCCCGTTAAGCTGCCCCGATTCAAAGGATACCGACAAATCCAAACCGCTGATGAGCATGCCGTCGGGGTTGTCGTCCTTGTCGTAGGTGCTGTTGTTGAACGTGAACCCGTCTATCTTGAACCGCCACACGGAATATTTCTTGTATACGGGATTGCCGTCATCGTCCGTGCCGATCTGAATCTTGTTGCTGTCGCCGTCCAGCAGATCCTTTGTTTCGGCCGTAACGCTTGAGATGGTAAGCGTAGAGGAGGGGTATATATCATCGAAAATCAGCGTCTTGACAAAGATCTCCTCTTGCGCGAGGCCGCTCTTCGTGTCAATATACCCTCCTGCATACTTGCTTAGATCCAACGTAAGGCGTTTGTTAACCAAACCATTTGTAAATCCGCTGTCGTTATAATCTTGCGTGATGTTTCTCGTTGAGCCGAAAGCATAATAACGGGTATAGTATCCGTCCGTGCTCCGGGTGATGGATGGAGCACCCACGTTATCGCCTACCGTCAATGCGGTAGCCGTGCCGTAACTGCACTTTGATAGATGGATAACCGTCCCGTCCACCCACCATTCGGTATCCCACGCACCGGCTATGCTTGTAAGCGCATCGAAGATATTGACGTTCTGAAACGAAATATATTCCATGGATTCCTGTGCAATGGAAGAATCGATGGAATAGGTGTAAGTTACCCCCGTGTATGCTTTCAATGCCTTGACGATCAACGCCATGAACTGTGCCGGATAACCCGTGAGTTGCCAATCCGTTTCCACCCCCGTATCAGAGATAAGGAAGAACGGCTTCTTGCTCCATTCTGCAACCGAATCGTAAAATTTCGGCTTGTACTGATATTCGTATTCGTCCGCCATATCGGGCTTATAAGGCTCAAGCAGCCGATAAGTCTTGCCGTTCGCCACAATATAAGCCCCGGCGGGCAATTCGATCAGCGCGTCGCTGCTCCAGGAGAGTTGTGCATAACACATGGTCTGCAATTCGTCATAGGTCTTGCACTCTTCGGTGATCGGTACGCTTACAACCGTGCTCCCTGCTATGTTCTTTATCTCTATCATTGTTGCCATGGTCAACTTCTGTTAGATGGATCATACTCGCAAAGCTTCAGCGAAAAGGAGGCTATCCCCCGCATGAATTGCGTGAACTGAGTGCAAGAGAGGTAGATGGTGTGATACACCACGTTCGGCTGGTACGATGTTTTGATGTTCAGCGTGCCGCCGTTCAACTCCTCGCAAAAGCTTGCATATCGGCTGAAAAACTGTGTCTCGCTTGAGGCCGTGAGGTTGAAAGAGATGGAAAAGGTACGCTCGTCCTTCTTCGGGTTGGTCGCAATGACCTGTTTCCCGTGTGACAATCGGCTTTTGTTCTCGATCACATCCTTGTTCGGTGCTGGCGTCATCAGTGCCGACAACGAAGACGAATCCGTTAACGATATGCCCCATGTCGTGTAGGCATCCTTGCCGTTGATATATAATTCTCCGCTCATAGCTTTATAATTTATCGAGTTTGTCGTTCATCTTGTCCAATTGGCTCGAGAATCCGGCCATCTTCTTCGTATAAGCCGTAATGTCCTCGAGATAAGAATTGGTCAGTACGTGTTGATACAAAAGATTATTCAGCGTGGAACTGCCGTCCGTTGTAAGGGAAACCAGCTGATATTGGTACATGGCCGATTCTGCCAACGTCCGTTTTATCTCTTCTCCCGACATTTGCAGAGCCGTGAACCGTCCGTTCAGCTCATCTGCCGAATCTTGTGACATTGTCTGAAAACCGCCCGAAGTGGCACTGTTGTCGGCGGATGAACCATTATACCCGACAATGGAATCAATCGTCTCCGCTTCCTTTTGGGCTGCTTCCGCATATTGCTGATACTCCTTCCGCAACTCTTCTATATGGTCTTCCAGCGTGCCTTGCTGCATCCATTTAACGGCATTGCCATACAGGTTGTTCAGCTGCGTTTTGTACTTCTCTGCAACGAGATTCTTTATTAAGGCAGTCCGCATATATTCGGCAAAGTCTTGCGCAAAATCTTCGCTGTCGTTATCCATCTCCGAGATCATATCCACGAAATCATCATAGAAATCATCCCATGAAACCGACAACAATGCTTCGCCAAGAGAATCCTCGTTGTCTTGCACCTCTTTCAGCTTTGCGGCATAATTGGTTACCGCTTCGCCCAATGTATCGCCCAACAGAGCTATAGCTTGCGTATCTTGTGCCAACTTGATCAAATCATCATCCGATAGCTTCCAAATGAAATCCATGCGCCCGAAATCGCGTACCGACTTGGCATAAGATCCTGTCGCCTTTTTGAAGTACTCATTCAGCGAGTTGTATCCTTGTTGGTAGAATGCCCGTACTTGCTGATTGGTGGATTTCAGATCCTCTTCAATCTGCTTGCGTATCTTGACACCTTCGGAAGAAGAACTGCCAATACCCATGAATCCCTTCGATGCACCGCTTTGCAACCATGTTTGGCTTTGCGACTTGATAGCCGTGGCCGATTCCTTTGTCAACTGCTTGAGTTCCTTGTAATAGCCTATCGTCTCGGCTATTGTGTTCTTTGTGTCGGCCATCGAATCGTTAAGGTCGTCTATGCGGTTGCTCAACGCATCTATATAGGTATCCAACGTCTCCACATAGTCGGTCAACGTCTTGTCTGCCTTGTCCCCGAAGATGGAAACGATAGCTTGAATCACCTTGTAGGCTGCTTCGATAATGGCAAGAATGGCAATGGATTTCTCCATGTTGGAAACAGCCGTTTTGAACTGGTTGATGCCGTTCGCCATACCGACACCGCAAGATATTGCACTTGCGGCCAACTTCAACAATTCGCCGCTCGTGCCGCCTATCACGTCACCTGCATTTGACAAAGCATCGGCATATTCGCCAACGATTCCGGTAACGGATTCAAAGGCTTTCTGTTCCTTTTTCTGAGCCTTCGACATCTTGGTGGAAGACTTGATCATGCCCTGTTGCGCCTCATTTGCCGCTTGGGTGTCTCCGCTTTCGTTCGCCTTGTCGTAGGCTTCCTTATACTTGTCGTATTCGGCCTTGGCCTTGGCGTATTCCTGTCGTGCCGTCTTGATGGATTCAATCGGCCGGGATAGATCCATCTTGTCTTGCAGTTGCGTCATCGCTTCGACCACCGTCTTTATTTGGTCGGGCTGCAATCCGTTCGCCGTGTCGATGAATTGCTGAAGCTGCTCTTTTACCGCTTGGATAACTTCGGGTGCTTGGTTATCCAAATCTCCGAATATCGTATCCCAATCGATGCTCTTTTGCAGTTCATCGAATCGGAGGTCGTTCATCTCTTTCTTTGCACCTGCGTTAACGCTTTTGATCTGATACTCTTTCTGAGTGTCTGTCAGATTATCGTCTTCACGTATCTTCTTGATCTTCTCTTCGGCTTCTTGTGCAATGGCAATACGCTTTTCTTCATACTCACCGTAACTCTTCAGGTACTCCTGTATGGTTACCCGTTCCGCTTCCTGCCGTTGCGTGTTGAATGCCTCTAACTTGTTGTTGTATTCCTTTTCGGCACTCTCGAAAAGATCTTTGAATTGGTTGTTTTCTTCCGAAGTCAGACTGATACCCGACCCGTCGAATGCCTTCCCCTTGTTGCTTGGATTGGCTTCAAAGGCGGCTTTTGCATCGGATATACGGCTGCGTAGCAGATCTTCCTGCTGCCGTTCGATAGCCTGTTTCCGTTCTTTGTATTGTTGTTCCATCTCTGCCAACGTCTTGGCAGATCCCTCTTTCATGGCACTGATTTCGGCGTTCCTGACCTGATCCCACAAGTCCTCTTTGCCGCGCTTCATCTCCAGTGCCTGTTGGTCAATCAGTGTGAGATATTGGTCTGTCTCTTTCCGCAAATCTTCGGCCGTCTTGCTCGACTTGTCAAAGGTCGTGCCGCCTAAATCCTTGAATGCCTTTTCTTTGGCTTCAAGATCGGCCACTGCTTTGGTATAATCTTCCGAAGTGCCTTTCTTGGCATCCTCTACCGCTTTGCGCGCGACATCATACTCCGCTTTCGCTTTGTTGAAAGCTTCCTTATAGGAGGTCTTGTTTTCGGTTTTGGCCTCGGCTTGCGCTTCCGCCTCTTCCAGCTTCTTCAGATCCTCTTGGTATTTCTTTCTGAGTTCTATCTGCTCTTCGAGCTGCTTCTGCTTCCGCAATACGGGAGAGTTGCTTCCGCTTATAGACGTGCCGTATTGCCCGGTCTTCTCATAGTCTGAAATATCTTTTTCCAGCTTCCGGATCTTTTCGGTTGTCTCGTTCAGCCCCTGAATAAGGCTTGATTTGTAGCTTTTGTCCCGTTCTTCGTTCAGCACCTTCTGCGCATCGGCAAGATTCAACACCGATAACGCTTCTATATCGTAAAGCCGTGTCAATTCGGGGCATAACGTCTTCAGCTTGTTGTAGGCCGTCACCTGTGCCGTGATGGTTTCGGTTTCGTCCTGCACGACCCGGATACACTCTTCCGCCTCTTTTCTGCGGTCTTCCAATGCGGTATGTACACCCTCGATCGCTTTTTGATGTGCTTTTTCGGCCTTTGCCGCCGCCGTGGATGAATCACGAAGCGCCCATATAGCCGTCGTTATACCGACCACCGCCGTAGCCAACAGAACGTAAGGATTGGCCTTTACCACCGCATTGAGTGCTGCTTGTGCAACGGCTGCCGCCTTTGTCGCCTTGATGGAAGACCATAACGCGTTTGCATGTGCCTTCTCCGCTATGGTCGCAACAATAAGCGCGGTTCTGTATGTGCCGTATGTTGCCGCCAAAGAAGCTATAATCGCCCCTACCTTCTCGTAGTTCTCCACCAATGAGGTAGCCCCCGAAATGCCCTTCATGATCAGCCCTTCCGATTGCTTTCCCATTTCGTTGAATGCCGCCGCCATGGCATCTTCAAGCATGGAGATCTGCCCCTGAATGGTTTTGGAAGCGTTCTCGCTCATCTGATAGAACTGCCCTCCGGCACTTGTCGCATCCACGAATGCCTGTTGCACCATTTCGGCCGATATAGCCCCTTTCGACATCTCGTCTTTCAGTTCGGAGATGGATTTGCCCGTGGTTTTGGCCATCTGCTGCAACGGGTTGAATCCGGCATTGATCATCTGATTGAGATCCTGCCCCATCAGTTTTCCCGTAGCCGACATTTGCGAGAATGCCAAAGTAAGGGAATTGAACTGGTTGGTATTGCCCATGGAAACATCGCCGATGGCCTGTAAGAAGCGCGGAATCTTCTCCGCCTCGATATTGAAGCCGAGCATCATCTGTGTGGCTTGTGTAACGTCCGAAAATTCCAAAGGCGAGATCTGTGCATATTCGCGCACCTTCGACATGAGCGCGTCCGCCTTCTCCTTGTTTCCGAGAAGTGTTTGGATGGCCGTGTCTGCCGCCTGAAACTCGCTCCGTACCTTCACCATCTGACTGACAAACTCTTTCACGCCTGCACCTACCGCTGTCCAAGAGGCAATTTTCCCCAACTTGGATAACACGTTGTCAATGTCTTCTCCGCCGCTTTGTGCCGCGCTTACCGTCTGATCAACGGCCGCCTGTGCTTCTCTTAACGCGCGCAAGAAATTCTCGTTGTTCGCCCTGATTGTAAAGTTTATTTCGCCTCCGCTCATATCAATCCCATTTGTTTGCCATTAACATTTCCCGAACCCTCGGATCTTCCGCTTTCAGATAGGTACGGTCTTCGGGTATTCTCGCTCTCTTCATTTCCTCTTCCGACAAGTAGATGGTCGTGATGGAATCGGCCAACAAGAGCCGAAGATTAAGCAGACTGATACCCCACACCACATAATCGAACGACCAGCCGTACCGCTGACAAGCGTTGTCGATCATCGTTCCGTAGATGCTTTTGCCGCCGAAGACAAGCGTTCCTTTTCCGCTTTTCGCCTTGATGGCTTTTTTGCGCCACTCGTCATCTTCGTCAATCTTCAGATATTTGATGTATTCGGCCGGATCTCCTTCATTCTCCACAAGACACAGGAACTTGGCAATATCGGCCGTGTCCATCTTATCGACAAAGAGCCTTGTCATGGTCTCAACGGCTTCACCCGTCGCCTCCTCTGCACCGTCGGCGCAATGAATGGCAATGATTCTGCACGCCGTCTCCTTGTGGCTGAAAGCAGCCATCAGATAGGCGGAAACCTTGTCCTCTTTCATCATCGCGGCATTCAGCTCCAAATCACGGTAAAATCTGGCCAAATAGAGTGCTTTTCCGAGCGTCAAAGGGTAAAGGCTGTATCTTTTGCCTTCCACCTCGAACGATGCCCGTGGAACGCCCATGATAGCGTCTGCTATGTCCGTTTCATCAAACCTCTCTTTGCTCATGTCGTCCTGCTTTGAAAAAGGCAGAAACCGAAGTCTCTGCCTGTCATTATCAACCAATCATTACTCCGAAGCAATCGTCACATTTGAAATCGTGCCGCCGCTTTCCGTAACCGTAACCACACCCGTCTTTACTTGGCTTCCGCTTGTGGGCTGCAAAGCGTCAAAGGTGTATTTGACCGTTCCGCCCTCATCGGTCGAGAACGAATCTTCTACCGAAACAACCGCCTTGTCGATCATCAAGCCGGGTACTTCGGGATCTTCCGGCACAATCGCAATGGCATAGTTGCCGGAAACCAATCCGTCATCATGCGCAATAGGCATTGTTTTGCCTTTTGCCTGTCTGATTGTGAACTCGAGTGCGTAGGTATTCTTGTTGTAACGCACATCTTCGTTTGCACCACCTTCCAGCTTGGCTTCTTTCTTGTCGCCTTTGGTAGTGGTCAACGTTGTGGAGCTTTCTACCGGGGTGGGCGCTTCCGTCCATGCTCCGTCGGGCAATTTCTTAAAAATAGGCCGACATTTACCCCATCCAATTACTGCCATATTCGTTTGGATTTAGAATGTTAATAATC
>CAVKMU010000063.1:0-12628 GCA_963657455.1 bacterium | reverse complement strand
GCAACGGCGGGCGTTGGCTATTATCAAGAGAAAGGCAAGGCGGCACGCCGCTTGTTTCCGGGTGACATTGTGGAGATTGCACCAGGCACCATTCATTGGCATGGGGCGGCACCCGACTCTTGGTTCGCCCATCTTGCCTTGCGCCCGAACATGGCAAGCAACGAGACCGTATGGCTTCTGCCTGTAGGAGAAAACGCATACAAAGAGGCTGTAAGTAAAAGCCTTATTGCAGTCTCGACGCTCACAGCCCGTCAGCAGGCTATTGTCGCCATAGCGTCTTATACGGGGCGTGGCGACCTGGAGCATTTGCCATTGGTTTTGACTGAAGGACTGGAGGCAGGAATGACAGTGAACGAGATAAAGGAAATACTTGTTCAGGCATACGCCTATTGCGGTTTTCCGCGTAGTCTCCGTGCCATACAGACATTCATGCAAGTGCTCGACCAGCGTAAGGCGAACGGCATTGTTGACGTGGAAGGCCGAACGGCTACGGAAACGAAAGACAAGGGAAACAAATACGACCGTGGAGCAGCTATTCTTGAAAAGTTGTCGGGCATCAATTCCTCACATCCCCAAAGCGGATACGGAGCCTTTGCGCCAGTGATAGACAAGTTTCTGAAGGAGCATCTCTTTGCCGACATCTTCGAGCGCGACTTGCTCTCTTACCAAGACCGCGAACTCGCCACGGTTTCGTTTCTTGCCGGTGTGGGCAATGTGGAACCGATGGCGTTCGGCCACATGAGTATTTGTCTTCATCTCGGCATTACAAGGCAGCAGTTGTCGGCTCTGCTTGACATCGTGGAGAACAATCTCGGCAAAAATGCGTCCGACTCTTTGAGAGAAGTACTGGAGAACATAAAAGACTGAAAAACACGGCAACTGCAATAAACTTTCTGCTTTGCTGAGCGTCTAAACAACAGTGTATCAGCAAAAAGTAAATTTGGCATGGAACAGCAACGGAACATCATCATAACAGACCGTCTTGACGACATCGGAACGAACGCATATAAAGAGTATCTGGGACACGCCCTTTGCCTTGGAGGTTCCTGCCGCATCGTGTTCAACGGGGCGGAACTCAAGATGAAACAGGGCGACCTGATGATTGTGCGCAAGGGAAAACTGGTGGAGAAGATTACGCCAGAGAAGGATTTCCGTGTCATCATCGTATATGTATTGTCCAAACTGATTGAGCTTTCCACTCCGCAAAGCAACTATGGCATGAAGGGGCAGCTCGCACTGTTCCTCAATCCCATCATGCACCTTACGCCCACACAGTTTGAGCAATGCAAGCGCAATTTCGACGATCTGCAAATTCGCATGCTACAGACCGGACACAAGTTCTACAACGACTTGATGGTTAACAAGGTGCAGGCGATGATTATCGACTTCTTTGATTTCCATGCCACGCTGTATGAGGAAACGGATGTGTCCACCCAATACGCCACGCTGATGAACCGTTTCCTCTCGTTGCTCGAAAGCGGTGAGTATCGTGGTCATCGTGAGGTGACGTGGTATGCCGACAAACTGTGTGTCACATCCAAGTATCTCTCGGAGGTGTCGAAGGCGGTAAGCGGCTATGCAGCCAACTTCTGGATTAACCGCTACACCACACTCGACATCTCCCGACTGCTACGCGACAAAACATTGTCGTTTGTTCAGATTTCCGACATGTTCAATTTCTCATCGCCGGCCTATTTCAGCCGCTACGTCTTGCACAATCTTGGCGTGAACCCTACGGAATACAGGAATTAGGATTATCGCGTTACGTTTATATGCTAAGTTTTCATCTTGATAGATTTTGCGTTTTTTGTTTTGGATGCTACCAGCAATCCAATCTCCTGTGTTCCATCCCAATTCATCAGTTGGTCGGCGCAGTCATTGGAGCCACCGATCGAAACGTATCTGTCTGCGTTGCATGACAAGTGATCACCAAAAGTTTGGAAATTCTCTATGGCATTCACGGTGAGTGAACAAGACTTCGGTTGTGGAAAAAAGTTTCGTCCGACTGATGATACATTCTTAGTCCTTATAACATTTTTCCGAAGAACTGCTGCCGTCGGCATAAACATTGATTTTGATATAGATGCCTCTTTGCGATGGCTCTGACATCAACTTTTGCCCATTGATGGAGTACCAAACAGTGTTTATGATTCTATTGTCGGCATGGTCTATCTTCACTATTCCTGTTGGCTCTTCCTTGGAATGGCTGAAAACCCAGTCAAGACGCTCGTCAGTATAGCTTTTCTTGCAAACATCCTCATGAGTCCATTCCTCTTCGATATTGAGTTTGTACTCAGCATCGTAAGCGTCCATTTCTGTCAGGAACGCTTCTACATTGGATATTTTCATGATCTTGTCTGCAGTTCCCATCACCGTGAAAATCGGTGTTTTTGAAACGTTTTCTGCATTCAGGCCCGTTGGATTTCCGGCGACAGGCATAGCTGCCGCAAATAAATCCGGGTGGTTCGACAGCATGTTCCATGTGCCTGTGCCCCCCATGGAGCCGCCCAATATGTAAACTTTTGAGGCATCGGCAACGCCTCGGTCTATAAAGGTGCGTATCAAACTGACAAGGGCATCTTGTGTAACTCCAAGCCAAGACTTCTCCTTAGGGCATTGCGGAACAAGCATGATACTCTTACGATGGTTATCAGCCAGCCAAGTGCTGATGGCAGCGATGCCGGGTTCTTGCATTTGGGTCTCGTTGTCGTTTCCTTTGCTACTGCCTCCATGCAGATATATGACGAGAGAAGCTGTGTCGTCATAACCGGGAATGGCAGCCTTACGGTAGGGAATGGTCATGTTTCCTGCCGAGAAACTCTCCTTTGAGAATGTTACCTCTTGGGCAAGCGCATCGCCTTTACCGAGAATGCTTAGCAAGGCGATGATAAGAAATATTCGGTGTTTCATAAATTATGCTGTTTGGATGTTGTTCGCTTTTGTCCTCGTTTGGCATGTCTGTTCATTATCTTACGTTCCTGCTCGTACACTTTTTCTATTTGTGCCTGTGTGAGAAACTTGGAATACTCTTTGTAATATCTCTGACGGATATTGAGGATTTTCTCGCTCATGGCAAAGCGTTGCTTGATGCGCTCCTCTTTCTCTTGCTCGGATGAGTCTTGCTTGTTGGGACGTTGGCGAGGGCCCAAAGCCCATATCTCCTTTTGATAATCGCAGTAGGTGGCGACAAACTTCTTTGTGACGTCATCACTGAAAGCCAACTCTTGGGCGATATGCTTGGCTTCCACTTCGGCAAGTTGTTCACGAGAGATACGCTGTTGGCGATTGGGACGTTGTTGGGGCCCCTGTTGAGCAAAAGCGGTTGCACAAGAGGCTACCGTAACTATTGCCACAATGAAAAATCTTACTATACTTTTCATCTCAT
The DNA here is from genome assembly GCA_963657455.1 of bacterium. Lineage (GTDB taxonomy): Bacteria > Bacteroidota > Bacteroidia > Bacteroidales > Tannerellaceae > Parabacteroides. The sequence goes on along the minus strand of CAVKMU010000063.1, from coordinate 9,243 downwards.
TATTGGTTTGAAATGTTAAACTTGTTTGCTTACTTGTATGGATTTAGTGCTTTCACTCACTACTGATAAACAGATCATTTTGATAGACACTGAACAAAAAAGTCTGATCATCGGTGCTGAGTTGGCTGAAAGCTTGGTCTACATCGTTGATAGTGTAGGGGCTTTGCCGGTTGAGCTTTATTTGGACGAAGAACACCAACGCTACGGATGCCGCAAGGGCTGCAACACTTCCCATCACCATACGCAAATGGGAAGACTTGGGGCGCATATAATCGCCTTTCACCTCTTCCCAAATGTTCTCCTCAAGAGTTTCGAAGAAAGCGTCAGGAGTGGTGTAAGGATTATGCTTACCTGTTTTATTAAAATCGAAATCTTTGTTCATAATTACCTTCTTTTTTAGTCATTTTCGTTCATGTATTTGACGATCTTCTCTTTGGCGATATGGAAGTTCATCTTTGCGGCAGAAGGAGTCGATCCCGTCACTTCTGCTATCTCCTCATAGCTGAGTTCATCGTAATACCTGAGATTGAAAACTACCTGTTGCTTGGTTGGCAAGGATAGTATGGCCTTTTGTAACTTCACTGCCTCCAAATGGGTATAGTCCACATAATCATCTGCCATGATTTTGTTTGCTTCATAATCATTTGCCTCCAACGATAGTTGCTCTTGCTTTCGAGAATCGATCAAACGCAGCGCCTCATTAGTGGCAATTCGGAATATCCAACTGCGAAAGGACTCGTCGTTTCTGAATTTATCAAAAGAACGGAATATCCTTACGAAGGTCTCTTGCGTAGCGTCTTGGGCATCGTCATGAGCAACGACCAGTCGGCGTATGTGCCAATATACGGGTTGCTTGTATTTTTGCATCAAGAGACGAAAGCCTTTTTCGGTTCTTCCTCGTATGGCCAAAATGATCTCATTATCCTCCATCACCCTATAACATAAAGTTTTCTCTTTCCGTTTATTACCATCTTGATAGGAGTGTGCTTATTGACTGCAAAAGCATTGAGTTCTGCTTCTGCCGTAGCTTTTGACAAACCTGTCATCTTACTATACCGGGCTATGGAGAGCGACTTGTTACTCTTCAAGTAAGCCAAAGCCATATCCAAACGGTCGTGCTTGCTCAATCGATTGCTGATAGGGAGCGTTACCGCAGGGCGTACGATAACCCTTGTCACGACGGGGCGATGATAAGCATAGTGATTTATGCGGTTGTAGTGTCTCTGCTGTGCAAATGCTGTCGAAGCAGCCAAACTCATTATGGAAACGAGTGTCATTGTTATTATTGTCTTCATAACTATATGCTTTAAGTTAAAACAAATATGCTTTGTCCTCTTTTTTAAGCGTCCCCGTACATGCAGGGAAACGCACTTTTACAGCATGTATTATAGAGCTCTTATAATGGATGCTACAACTATATGACCTGAGCAAAACGGCAAAGTAAAATCCGAAAGATTGTTTTTTGAAAAAATCATCGAGAGAGATACCTCTTCCTCTTTCTCTTTGATGTGATTTTGCCGGGATGGGGGGTGTTCTTTTGTTTGCTGCCGAGATTGATGGCGCAGTGTGCCGTGTTTCTAAAAGTTTTCTCCCGAACAAACTGTAGTTTCATGCCGAACAAACTGTAGTTTGGTACCGAGAAACTGAAGCATTGTTCGGCAGGAGAGGATTGAAAAGTGTCGAGATTGGAGAGGTTTACGGCTTTCCTTGTCCTATCGTTGCCTCCATTTATTCCTCTCTTGGCTTTGCATGGCATACAATCGTCCCGAACCTTTCACGCATCAAACGGGGTGGAGGTACTCTCTATATGGAAACTTTGTTGTAACTTTGGCGCACGTGACAATCATAAACTAAAGGGATGAACGCAATGAAAGAGAAAATAAGAGAACTGTTGGAGGAGGCCCTTCCGCTGGTTGATTTCGATTCCGATTTCCTGTTTAGCGAACTCGATTCGTTGGGGATCACATCGATATTGATGATCCTTTCCGAACAGTATGGAATCAGTTTGGAGGCGGCCGACGTGACACCCAAGAACTTCAAGTCGCTCGATAGCCTCGTGGCGATGGTCAATAGCAAACTGGCTGCAAAATGATCGAGGATTTTTTGGCACGGCATGCTGCGACGATGCCCGACAAGCCGGCGGTGGTCTGTGGCGACAGCCGGCTCACCTATGCCCAACTCTATGCTGCAGTACAGGCGAGGGTCGGGGCGATGGAGGTTGCCGGGCGGGCGGTTCCGTTTCGTGCTGCGACGGCGGTCGATACGCTGATCACCTACTTTGCCATCCATATGGCGGGGGGCGTGGCTGTGCCGTTGGCGAAAGATCTGCCGGAAGCATTGTTTCATCGTTATGAATCGCAGTCGAAGGGGCTCCGCTTCTCGCCCGAAACGGCAGACATACTCTACACCACGGGCACTACAGGACAGGCGAAAGGGGTGATGATCAGCCACGAAACAATCCTGGCCAATGCGGAAAATTTGGTTGCGGCGCAGGGCTATCATGCGGATCTTACCTTCCTTGTCAACGGCCCGCTCAACCACATCGGGAGTCTTTCGAAGGTATATCCCACACTGATGGTGGGCGGCACATTGGTACTGCTCGACGGAATGAGGGATCTGAATGCTTTCTTCGCTGCTGTCGAGGGGGCTGCGGGACGGGTAGCCACCTTCCTCGTGCCGGCTTCTATCCGCATGTTGCTGGCTTTTGCCGAGCGACGGCTGGCGGCCTTGGCAGAGAAGATCGAGTTCATCGAGACGGGAGCTGCACCGATGGCCGTCGATGATATGCAACGCCTCTGCCGAGCCTTGCCTAAAAGCCGTCTTTACAATACCTATGCCTCGACCGAGACGGGTATCATCGCCACATTCGACTATAACGGGGGCGACTGTTTGGCGGGTTGTCTGGGCCGGCCGATGCGCCACTCGCAGCTGCTGATCACGGCCGACGGGCATGTGGCCTGCAAAGGACCTACGCTGATGATGGGCTATCTCGACGATCCGGAGTTGACGTGCCGGGTGTTGCACGATGGCATGCTGGTGACGGCCGATTTGGGGCGCATGGACGAGCACGGCCGACTGCGGCTGGAGGGGCGAGATGGCGATGTGATCAACGTGGGAGGCTACAAAGTACTGCCGACGGTGGTGGAAGAGGCTGCGTTGGCTCTGGATTTCGTGCACGATTGTGTCTGTGTGGCGGCACAACACCCCGTGTTAGGCACAGTGCTCAAGCTGTTGGTGGTGACGGCCGATGATGAGGCGTTGGACAAACGCTCCCTGGCTCATGCCCTGCAGAGCCGACTGGAGGCGCATGAAGTCCCCACCTTCTATGAAAAGGTCGAGGCTATCCGCCGCACATTCAACGGGAAGATCGATAGGAAAAGCTACCGCACGGAGGCTTAACCCTCTGCCGCCACGCTGCTGCCATGCACATCAACTACACAAACGACTCCTGTTTTTACGGCCGAAATCGGAAATGTCGCTGAAAAATGTGTGTCGTTTGTCTTAACTTTCCATCCTCAATAACACCAGCCAGACGGCAACGATGTGGCAGAGACTGCCGATCAGAACAAAGAAATGGAAGACAGAGTGCATGTAACGCCGTTTGTTCAGGCTGTAGAAGAGTGCACCCGTGATGAAACTGACCCCTTCGGCAATGATCCACCCGACGATGCCCATCCCGACACTCTCTATCAAAGGCTTGAAAGCCACGAGAACGGAGAGTCCCATCCCGACGTAGCAGCAGGTCTCGAGATTGCTATGTTCCTTCAGCTTGTGGAAACTGATGAGCGTTCCGGCCACGGCACAGGTCCAAACGAAGAGGAAGAGACCCCAGCCCCAATAGCCCTCTTCGCGCATTCCCACCAGGGTTAGGGGCGAGTAGGAGCCGGCAATATGCCAGTAGATGGCAGCATGGTCCCACTTGCGTAACCGTTCTTTCCAAGGCGAAGTGGGCGAGGTGGCGTGATAGCAGGTCGAGGCAATGTACGAACCGAGCATACCGAACAGGTAGAGCACGACACCCACATAGGCCCAAATGTCGCCGTTGCGGTGGCAAATGGCCAGAAAACAGCCACCGACGACGACTCCCATCAGGATACCCGCCGCATGAGTCCGGCTGTTCCATAGCTCTTCGCGGTGTGTGTAACGGATGCTCATAGGTTTTGGGGCAATTGTTGTTCCAAAAACTCGGCGGCATCGGCCACACAGTCATTGCATTCACGTATGATCTTGCCCGTGCCAATCCCTTTCAGCTCCTTGCAGCGGGTGCAACCGTTGCGTTGTTGGAAGGCTGTGATCACTCCCTTGGCAGCTTTCGTTGCCCGGCCACGATCCTTATAGGCAAGACCCAACACCAAGGCGGCCCCCGTTATGGCTCCACATGTTCCCTCTCCACAGCCCATTCCTGCACCAAAGGCTGCGGCAGCATCATAGAGAATGGTTTCACTCACGCCGGCCTTGTCGGCATAGGTACAGGCTACGGCTTGTGCACAGTTGTACTCTCCTGACTTCTTTTTGCTGATCGCTTCGTTTATTCTCGATTCCATATATTGATGATGTTGATGGCCTGCCGGCGGTTTTCCCGGCTATGAATTATGACCTTGTCGGGAAACGGCTGAGCAGACCTTAGGTTGATGATTATACGATTGTTTGCATAAGGCGTGGATCATTCGAGCGTATAGGGCCGATCCTCTCCTTTGAACTGGCGGCTCTTGTTCGGTGTTGCCCCCATTTCAAACGTCAATGTGCCCCCGTTGAGAATATCTTCCTGTGTGATATACCCCTTCGTGTATGGCTTTCCATTGAGGCGGACGGCACGCACATAGCGGTTTTTGTCGCTCACTTTGGGAGCCACGATCTCGAAGGTCTTGCCGTTCTCGAGGTTTATCTTCATGTAGGGCATATAAGGTGCTCCCAACACATATTGGTCGGTGCCGGGGCAGACGGGGTAGAAGCCCATGGCCGAGAAGATATACCAGGCCGACATCTGTCCGCAGTCGTCATTGCCGCAGAGTCCGTCGATATTGTTGCGGTACATCTTGTTCATGATTTCGCGTTGCCAATACTGCGTTTTCCAGGGTTGTGACGTCCAATTGTAGAGGAATGGGATATGGTGGCTCGGTTCGTTGCCGTGTACGTAGCCGCCCAACAGACCCTCTTCTGTCACGTCCTCGGTCTCGGCAAAGAATTCGGCCGGAAGATGCATCGTAAAGAGCGAGTCGAGTTTGCTGATGAAGCGCTTCTCGCCCCCCATCACCCGTATCAGTCCGTCGACAGCTTGGGGAACATAGAACGAATAGTTCAGAGCATTCCCCTCTTCGAACCCTTGTCGGTAGGTACTCAACAGGTTGAAATTCTCTTTCAGACGGCCGTCGCGATGCTTCGGACGGGCATATCCGATGGTTGTATCGAACACATTTTTGTAGTTGCCTGCACGTTTGAGGAAGTCGGCTGCCACCTCTTTGTTACCCAATCGCAGAGCTGTCCGGTAGATGGTCCAATCATCGTAGGCATATTCCAGCACGAGCGATCCCGCACTACCGCTGGTCTCGAGCGAGACATAGCCTTTCTCCATGTATTCTTTCAGCCCGTCATAATAGGGAAGTGTCGCACTGCTCACCATGGCCCGCAGTGCCTCTTCCTTGTCGACCGGCAGTCCTTTGGCAATGGCATCGGCCAGAACGGAGACAGAGTGGTAACCGATCATGCACCAGTTCTCGTTGGCCATGTGGCTCCATATCGGAAGGATATGGTGGACGCTCTGTTCGTAATGTTTCAGCATGGAGCGGACAATGTCGGTATTGACCCGGCGGTTGATCACATTGAACAGAGGATGCAACGCACGGTAGGTGTCCCATACGGAGAAAACCGTGTAGTTGGTGAAATCATCCGCATGGTGAATGTTCTGGTCCAGACCACGATAGTTGCCATCCACGTCCATGTAGGTACACGGATTGATCATGGTATGGTAGAGCGATGTATAGAGCATGCTCAGTTGGTCGTCTGATCCTTGTGCCTCGAGTGCCGTCAATGATGAAGCCCATTGGCTGTGTGCCTCGTCGGCCAGCTGATCAAAATGCTTGCCGGCCGTTTCGGCTTGCAGATTCTTGACGGCTCCTTCCGTGCTGACAGCCGAGAGGGCCACCTTTACCTCCAGTTCATTTCCCTGTTGGGGGTTGAACTCGAAGTAGGTCACCAGCTTCTTTCCGCCCATATCCGGGAAGTTGTGCTTCATATTAAACTTCCCATATCCGCCACGGTAGTTCAGTTTGGCCTTCTCTTCGCAGCCATAATTGACAATCGGTTTGGAGAATGAGATGGCAAAGTAGGTATAATTGGTGCGGGCCCATCCGTTCGTGATGCGATAGCCTGTCAGCAGTGTGTCGTTTTCAACGCGCAGGGCTGCCCACAATACCTTTCCGTCGTAGTTGTAGATGCCATGTATCAGGTCGAGTACAATGCGTTGTTTGTCACTCTTCTCCGGATAGGTGTATTTGTGGATGCCGGCCCGGCGGGTGGCTGTCAGTTGGGCTTTTACGCCATAGTCGGAGAGAGTCACTTCGTAATAGCCGGGACGCGCTACCTCGGTCGCATGCGAAAAGCGGGAACGGTAGCCGCCATCGGGCCGGGTGGCCGTACCGGGATTCAACTTCAAGGGACCTGTTGTCGGCATGATGAGGATATCGCCGAGGTCTGAGTGGCCCGTTCCGCTGAAATGTGTATGACTGAACCCGACAATCGTGCTGTCTTTATGTTGGTAGCCTGCGCAGTATTCATAGACGCGTGGCTGGTATTTTCCGTCGATATTGTGCGGAATGGTATCGGTATCCGGACTGAGCTGTACCAATCCGAAGGGGTAGCAGGCTCCGGGGAAGGTATGTCCCATGCCGTTGGTGCCGATAATGGGGTTGACATATTCCGTGACGTCGCTGTTTTGGGCGACCGCCGTGGCCGTCATCAGGCAAGAAAGAACAATATATTTGCCTGTTTTCTTGATCTCTGTCATATTCAATTGTTTTTTTGATCGTCTTGTTTGTTCGATTTTCCGTTTTCAAAAAAAGGAAACTCTCCCTAATAATGTGTCAAAAGTATACATTTTTGGCTACAAATACAAAAAATGTTCAGAAAGAGCGCACCGCATGAAAAAAATGAATAAGTTTGTAGAATCAAAAAAGCAAAACAGATGATGAAATATTTCAAAAAGCTACTTCTATTCATTCGGAACCTATTTCTCTTCCTTTTCCTCTCGTCATTGTTGGCTGTGGTTGCCTACCGTTTCGTGCCGGTATTCGTTACACCGCTGATGGTGATCCGCTTGGCGGACCAGGTCAAGGAGGGGGAAAGCTTGAAATGGAAACATCATTGGGTGCCGCTGACGGAGATCTCGCAGTCGTTGCCGCAGGCCGTTGTCTCGTCGGAAGACAACCGTTTTCTAACGCACCGCGGGTTCGACATCGAACAGATCCAGAAAGCGCGCAAGGATGCACAGCGAGGAAAGCGGCTTCGCGGGGCAAGTACCATCAGTCAGCAGACCGCCAAAAATGTGTTTCTCTGGCCCGGTCGCAGCTATGTTCGCAAAGGTCTTGAGGCATACTTCACGGTATTGATCGAATTCGTGTGGGGAAAGGCACGTATCATGGAGGTTTATCTGAACTCCATCGAGATGGGCGACGGCATCTATGGCGCAGAGGCAGTGGCTCAAGCGCATTTCGGCAAGAAAGCTCGGCAACTGACGGATTCAGAGGCGGCACTGATCGCTGCATCACTGCCCAATCCGATCCGCTTCAACTCCGGCAATCCGTCACCGTATGTGCTACGGCGACAGAAACAGATCCTCTCGTTGATGGCAAAAATATTGCCGGTCGATATGGGGTATAGCGAAAAGAAACTTAAAATCAATCCGGATAAACTGATCAACAAACGCAAATGGAGAGCTTCAAATACACAGATCTTGGGCGAATAGACTACACCGAGGCATTACAAGTTCAGACCGATGCCTTCAACTCGTTGCTGCTAAGCAAAGCAAAGGGGGAGAGAGGGGAGAACCAACTCCTCTTCTGCGAGCACAATCCTGTCCTGACCTTGGGTAAAAGTGGGAAGGAATCCAATCTGCTCATCGACGAGACAAGACTCGAACAGTTGGGCATTGCCTACTATCATGTCAACCGTGGGGGCGACATCACCTATCATGGCCCCGGTCAGATCACGGGCTATCCGGTCTTTGATCTGGAGACATGGCACATGGGGCTTCGACAATATATCGAAACGCTCGAGGAGGTGATTATCCGTTTTGTGGCACATTATGGTATTAAAGGCGAACGCCTGGAGGGAGCCACGGGCGTTTGGATCGATCCGCATGTGGTCGGTCGGGCCAGAAAGATCTGTGCCATAGGGGTAAAGAGCAGTCGTTTTGTCACGATGCACGGCTTCGCGCTGAACATCAACACCAATCTCGACTGTTTTTCACTGATCAATCCGTGCGGCTTTACCGACAAAGGGGCTACATCACTGGCGCGGGAGTTGGGTGAAGAGCAGGATTTCGAAGAAGCCAAACGGCTTCTTTCCGAAGAGTTCCGGCGAACATTCGGGTGATGGCGGGGCGGCTTGTTGGGCTTTTACCGACAGGTTGTATCGGCAATTTCGGACTTTATATCTCGTTTGATGGGCAATAAAATAAGCGGTTCCGACCTTTTTCTCTCGGAACCGCCCTTGTTTTTCCCCGACAATGGCTGAAGGTTATGAAAAGTAGTCGACACGCTATTTTACCAAATGAAGATAAGGAACCGGATAAATCGAATGATCCCATACCAATTGATCTTTCATATAGAGGGCTTCAATGACAAACCAGTTTTTGTTCATATAACCTTCGCAAACAATCGTGTCCACCACGGTTCGTGATTTATCCCATTTGATGATAGCCGTACATCGGTTATTTTCAAGTTCTGTCACATGGCCAACCAACAACGATACTTGTTTGTAGGGGTAACTGTCTTCATAATCTCTGTATATGACACCATAGGGATAATCCCAATTCCCGTGAACCAATTTCTCTTTGCCGTCGATAAGATTGTATATTCGTATATCGTCGGCCTTAAATCGACCGGTTTTCTGGTCAAGCAAATCGTTCCCGTCTTTGTCAACCACCTCACACCAAATGTAATTACGCAACATTAATTCGGCTGATTCCTCCTTGTCGCATGAGACGAACGGAAGAAGTAAAAAGATAGATAAAATTAATTTTTTCAT
>CAVKMU010000062.1:0-12842 GCA_963657455.1 bacterium | reverse complement strand
CTCCCCGGCTTCTTCTACAGAGGTCGGGGAGTTTTTGTGTTGTTACTATAACAAAGTGACGGGGAAAAGAACTCAATATTTGTCTTTTCCGGTAGCGTACTCCTTCTTCTTTACATTGATATCCAATTGTTTGTGCTCGATCGTAAACTTGATGTGCTCGATATACATGTCTTGGATGGCTGTGTTTTGTCCCAAACCTTCGTTGAGAATCGATACTTTATATCCCTTCTCCTCGAGAGCTTGTTTCATATCAACTGAAATATCATTCTGGGCATGGTTGCCGGCTACGAACAGGAATGGGATCAATTGCACCTCTTTTACTTTCTTTTGCCGTTCAGCAATGCGGTTGAGGGCATCGTCGAATGAAGGATACCCCTCGATGGTTCCGACCGTGAAGTTCGTATGCCCTTCGGCTTGCAGCATATAGTCGAGCATGGCATACTGAGCTGTCTCCGGTTTGTATGTGCCGTGGCCTACCAACAGATTGGCAGCTTTTTCCTTGCCCTTCGGCAGGAGGGCCTTGATCACCTGCTGATAATCTTCAGGAGTATAGAGCAATGGCAAGCCGATGCGGATCTCTTTGAAGAGAGGGGCTACCTGTGCAATGTCTTTGCGGAGAGACTCCATTTCGATACCATCGATGATGTTAGACGACTGCACGATGATGTGTGTATAGCCGTCAGCTTTCAGTTGGGCCAATGCCTCGATTGGGTTCTTCTTGATGATGCCACGTTTGGCCAGACGGAAGGCGATGATGCGCGAGGTGAATGCTTCGCGAATTTCCATCTTAGGGAATGCCTTTTCTGCTTTTTGGCGCAATGCGTCGATTGTCACAGCACGTGTATCGTCATAGCTCGTGCCGAAATGGACCAGCAACAAAGCTACTTTGTCGCCTTGATGCATAGATTCGTAAATGTTGGAGGGTACGAATTCGCCCTCTGCTTTTGCTTGATTCATCAGACTACAAACCATAGTCATGCAAGCGATGAATAGAATTCTGATCTTCATCTTTACTGTTACTATTTAAATGTTACAATTGATGTAATCTTCCTTGGCCGATCGATTTTTCCAATTCCCGGGAATCATCGTCCGTCGTCATGTTTTGGCAGGTTTCCTGACTTTGTCAAAAAGAATCAGCCTTCCCGCATCCAACTGATGCGGTGGCCAAAAGTAGAATGATCCTTCACTATTAGAGACATTTACAGTAGCGGGTTCTGTTCCGGATTTACACCGGATTCCCTTTCAGTTGTCCTTCTGACAAGCGGGCAACTTCACCAAAACGAAGCAAAGGTATAAAGAATTTTTCAAGAAGGCAACCATCCATGCCAAAAGTGCTCCTTCTGTGCCCGCATATAAAAACGGTGCGCTGTCTTGGGAATAGGCACTCGTTGTCAGAAAGAAATGTCAAGAAAAAGGGTTACTTCTCCTTTTTAAGGTCGGAAATGAGCTGGTCGATGGACTGCTTGGTAACATGTTGCATCACAACGACATGAGAAACGCGGCCACCGAAGGCTGGGTCTTCACCACAGGCCAAATTGTATTTTCTGACAATGGCATCGGAGGGACGACGGAAAAGGACGGTGTTGCTATGGTCGTTATTCCAATTGGGCCACCCGATACGAGTTAGCTCCTTCTTCAAGTATTCGGTGTTTTCGAGGAGTGTTTGTGCCTGCTCACTCCAGCCTTTGTCGCCTACACTCTTTATAAGCCACCAGAATTTGAGAGGTTCTATGCCTGAACGTGAACAGTTGATCATCCGCATGTTGGCATTGAGATAAGCTATGTCGAACGTGGCCTGATTGTCGTATACGTTGCGTGTGGTGAAGAAAAGTCCGCATGGACTATCGATGCCGAAGAATTTATGGCCGCTCACGCTGATTGACTCGAAGTCAACCTTCTTGCGGTTCACCATATCCTTGTACTTTGTGAAAGGAAGATATCCGCCAAAGAGGGCGGCATCTACGTGGCGGTAAACAGCCATCTCTTTATGGCGCGCCAAGACAGCATTTAATGCTTGTTGGTCGTCAATGGCTCCTTTGAGGGTTGATCCCATGGCATAGACAATAAGGCAGGGGCGCGAACTGTCGAGAACCGCCTCAAGCGAATCGGGAATCATGCGCCCCATAGGATCGCTTTTTACGAGTTGCACGTCAAGATGCTGAAGATCGCAAAGTCGATAGTTGCTATAATGCGCTTCGTCCGAAACGTAGATAATAGGCATTTTCCCTGTGATTTTCTTCAGGTAATTAACGCCGAAATAGATACCATGGTTGTTGCCGTCCGTTCCACTCATGGTAACAAGCCCCCAGGTATCGTCTTTGTCGAAACCATACTTAGGTGCGAAGTATTCTATCACCTCGCGTTCGAAATCGAGTGATGAAAGCGTGTGGTCACCGTCAGCAAACGGATCGCCGGCATTGTTTATTATCATTGCTTCCATATTGTTGGCAGTATACCATTTGTAGAATTCTTGAAGTTTGATGTCATTGTTGCCCGGATAGCCTAACGACAGACTGCGTTTGTTGAGACACTCTTTTGTCCATTGGTCGAGTTCGGGGAAGCCTGAAGGCGTTATGGACTGTGCCATAACCATGCCGGCAGATGCGCAACATAGCAGAGTTGCAAAGATGGTTTTCTTAAAGATGTTATACATAATTGAACGATTAAAATACATATTAGAATGATTATTACGAGTTTACCTGTGGAGAAGTGGAATTATTTCAAGTGGATACCTTCGCAATTCTACTTCTCGAAATGTTGGTAATCCTTACGATCTTCCCAATCGCCACCCCAATTGAAGCCTGCCGCAATGAAAAGTTGATAGCAAAGATCTCCCTTTTCAATTTTGTAGTCGAAATCAAGTGTGCGGTCGAGATAGGGTGCTCCTGTTGCCGGCTCTATAATTTCTGTGCCATCAGCGAGGAATTTGTGGTAGGGATTATAGAGCGTGTTGATGTCAACGGCAAGCCCCATGCCATGTTTCGAAACAGTTTGTGTATGCGAAATGAAGCGGAAATTGAACGAAGACGTATTGTTGTCACGCATGGCCATTTCATCATCCGCATCCCATCGGTCGATCAACAGCATCCGCTCAATAGGATATTTCGCATCATATAGTTTGTGGAATATGTCGAGTACTTCCTCCGCAATTGATTTGTTGAGCACCATTTCCCCTACGATACTGTTGCCATATTTGTCCGAGTGAAGACAACGGATGTAGCGAAGAGAATCGCGCGGAACAATACAATCGGCTTTGTAGGACTTTCCCTGCATAGCAGTGAATATGGAGTCAGGAATCGTTGTGCAGACAAAGAAAGCACTTTCCCCGTATGTATTCAGAGTCTCGGCAGAGACCATATCTCCTGCTTGCCACATTCGGACGGGACATATGGTTGGCTTTTCGTCATCCTGGGATTCGGAGGAGCATGCCGTATTGGCCAATATCCACATAATCCCCAGACACATTGTTTTCATTATTGCCAATGCCCGTTGCAATCGTCTGCTGTTCTCAGTGCTTTCGTTTGATCTCATTTAGGAACTGTTCTGTTTTTTCAGGTACAAATTTACTTATTTATTTCTGATTTATACGGCATTATTCCGACAACCTTTCTTGTTCACTTCATCCTTTAATATATAGTATCCCTCCAAATCAAAGAAAAGTGTGCGGTTCTGAAAAGTTTATTCGGCATGAAACTACAGTTTTCCCCCGAGTGAACTGCAGTTTTGTGCGGAGAAACTGTTGAAAGATTCGGGAGTTATCTTTCGGAAGGGTAGGAGGATGTGGGCGATAGTTGCTGAAGAATAATAAAATAGCGAAGAAAAAAGCGGCAAAAGAGTTGGTTATAAAAAAAACTATCCCTATCTTTGCACCCCGTAAGCGGTATGTTTCGTCGGAAGCACCGCTGCTGAAAAACACTTCCGTTCTGATCGTGATGCTAGTTCAGGGAAGAAGTTTTGGCGAGTATGAGAGACAAAATTTGCATAAATGAAGATTTATGTCTATTTTTGTATCCCATAAAGTATTTTTTTTGAATCATTACATGTAATAAAAAGAAGATAGAGATGTCTAAAATTTGTCAGATTACCGGGAAAAAAGCAATGGTTGGCAACAACGTTTCTCACTCTAAGAGAAGAACGAAACGTAAGTTCGATGTTAACTTGTTTGTGAAGAAGTTCTATTGGGTAGAACAAGATTGCTGGGTCAGCTTGAAGATTTCTGCTGCAGGCTTACGTTTGATCAATAAAGTAGGTTTGGATGCTGCAATTAAACAGGCTGCAGAAAAAGGTTATTTAAACGCTTAATTTGGAGGACTATAGACTATGGCAAAGAAAGCAAAAGGTAACAGAGTTCAAGTTATTTTGGAGTGTACTGAACACAAGAACAGCGGTATGCCGGGAACTTCTCGTTATATCACAACCAAGAACAGAAAGAATACAACTCAGAGATTGGAATTGATGAAATACAATCCTATCTTGAAGAAAATGACTTTACATAAAGAAATTAAATAATAGGAGATTTGAGAAATGGCAAAGAAAGCAGTTGCAACATTTAAAAAAGGTGATGGACGTACTTTCTCTAAGGTGATTAAGATGGTTAAGTCTCCGAAAACAGGTGCTTACGTCTTCCAAGAAGAAATGGTTCCGAACGAAGCAGTAAAAGATTTTTTCAATAAATAAATCTTGCTTTATGATATAGAAAGGGGTGCATCAAGCTTTGATGCATCCTTTTTTTTTGGAGAGGCGCTACAGCTTGTCCGATAACAAATCCGAACGGGAAGAAGACTACGAAGATGAGAAACGCGGAATGGGGTAAGAATTACTTCAAAATATCAGATGAAGCACTGAGGCAGGTGTTGGCCGTGGCGCTGGAAAAGGGGGGCGACTATGCCGACCTCTATTTTCAGCATACGATGAACAATGGCCTTCAGCTGCAGGACAATATCGTGAACAATGCACAGTCGAACGTTGATTTTGGGGTCGGTGTGCGGGTATTGAAAGGAGATCAGACGGGATACGCCTATGTCGAAAATGTCTCGTTGAAGGAGATGCTGGCGGCAGCCCGCACAGCTGCTCAGATTGCAGACGGCGGAAATAGTGTTTCGCCGGCAGCCAACATGACAGACATCGGGCAGAGGTCGAGCCGCTATGCGATCAGCGCCCCATGGGAGTCGGTTTCGATCACGGCAAAGATACCTTTCCTGCAGAAGCTGAACGACCAGATCTTTGCATTGGATGGCCGTGTTCAGAAGGTGCGCGCCTTCTTGAGTGATACCACTTCGCATGTTTTTTTCTGCAACAGCGAGGGCGAATCGTTCTACGACTACCGTCCGATGGTCTCATTGAGCGTTATTTGTGTGATGGAAGAGAAGGGACGTATTGAAAAATATGTGACGACCCGCTCTTTTCGTAAGGGGGCTGAATTCTTGACTGACGAACTGATTGTAGAGATGGCTCGCAAGGCGGTAGACAATACGGCGTTATTGCTCAAAGCCATCAAACCAAAAGGCGGAGAGATGCCCGTTGTAATGGGTGCCGGTGGCTCAGGAATCTTACTGCATGAAGCGATTGGTCATGCGTTCGAAGCCGATTTCAACCGCAAGAAAACCTCCATCTTTTCGGACAAACTGCATCAGAAAATCTGCGATGCCCACATCAATGTGGTCGACGACGGCACGATCCCATTCAACCGTGGCTCGATCAATATGGACGATGAGGGGGTGGAAGGGCAAAAGACGTATATCGTGAAGGAGGGAGTCCTGAACAGTTACCTACACGACCGCATCAGTGCCCGTTATTATGGGGTGAAACCTACAGGAAATGGCCGTCGCGAGAATTTTCGTCAGATACCTATTCCACGCATGCGAGCCACCTATATGGAAGGGGGCAATGTATCGGAAGAGGAGATCATCGCCTCTGTCAAGAAAGGTATCTACGCTTGCGGCTTTACCAATGGTCAGGTTCAGATCGGGGCCGGCGACTTTACCTTCTTTGTCTCGAGCGGCTTCTTGATTGAGAACGGAAGATTGACGCAACCCATCAAGGATATCAACATTATCGGCAATGGTCCGAAGGCATTGGCGGCGATCTCTATGGTAGGGGATCGCTCGATTATTGACAACGGCAACTGGACTTGTGGAAAAGACGGGCAGTCTTGTCCGGTGACGTGCGGTATGCCTTCGGTGTTGGTCAAACAATTGACGGTCGGAGGAGAAAACTAAGGAGTATCAACTACGTGAATAAGGAAGAAATGATAACAAACGAACAGAAAGAGTTAGTGCAGTGGGCTATGGATTATGCCCTCAAGAATGGTTGCCGGCAGTCGCGCGTTTGCTTGTGTAATGGCGCAAGCACCTCGTTCGAGGTCCGCGATATGCAGATAGACCGCCTGCAGCAGGCATCTGAAAATTTGCTGGTAGTAAGCTTCTTTGTCGATGGAAAGTACGGCTCCTTCTCCACCAATAAACTGGACAGAGCAGAGTTGAGTCGAGCGATTGTCGAGAATATTGCGGCTACTCGTTACTTGGCGGAGGATAAGGCCCGAACATTGCCCGATGCAGCGCGCTATTATAAAGGAGGAATGCCCGATTTGCAGCTGATGGACCCTGCTTTTGATCTGTTGCAGCCCGAACGGAAGAAGGAATTGGCACTGCAAGCATGCGCTGAGATCTACGGAAAAGATCTACGTATCATCTCTGCTACTTCTGCTTATGCTGATGAGAAATATTCCAAATACTTGTTGACAAGCAATGGTTTTGAGGGAGAAACGGCCACTTCTTGTTTTTCTCTTTATGCCAATGCCAGCGTAAAGGATCAGTCGGATGCCCGTCCTGAAGCCTATTGGTATGATACTTCTTTGTTTTATAACGACTTGCAAACAGAGCATATCGGTGAGCAAGCCTTGAAACGTGCCCTTCGAAAATTAGGACAGTCTCGTACACGTTCGGGGAAATACGATATGATTGTCGACAATCTGAACGCAACCCGCTTGCTTTCTCCCGTGATGGACGCAATCGATGGCTTTGCCATTCAGCAGAAGAACTCCTTTTTGCTGAATCGGCTCGGCGAGCAAGTGATGGGCAAGCGCTTTACCTTGCGTGACGAACCGCATAGGGTCAAGGCATCAGGTGCCCGTTATTTTGATGAAGAAGGTGTGGCTACCCGCCCGATGACGATCTTCGATGAAGGAGTGTTGAATACTTATTTTATTGATACTTATCGTGCCAATAAGATGAACATGACACCAACCATTGCCTCTGCTTCGATCCTTACGATGGAGCAAGGAGAGAAAAATTTGGAACAGATGATAGCGGCTGTTCGGAAAGGCATTTGGATCACCGGCTTCAATGGCGGTAACTGCAACAGTGCGACGGGCGATTTCTCTTATGGCATTGAGGGCTTCTTGATTGAAAGTGGTGAAGTGGTTCGTCCTGTTTCGGAGATGAACATCACTGGCAATATGATCCATTTATGGAATCAACTGGTAGAGGTGGGTAATGATCCTCGTACAACCTCTTGCTGGCAGTTGCCCAGTTTGCACTTCGAAAGAATTGATTTCAACGGATTGTAAGCTTATTCCAATTTAGGAAGCTTCAGAACGAAGCGGATGAGGCCCACGAATACCCGCCCATATCGCTCCAGTTTGATTTGCCCTACGCCGCGGATCATGTTGAAGTCGCCCAAGGTTGTGGGGCGGAGACGAACCATCTCCTCAATGGAGGCGTCAGAAAAGATGTGATAAGCCGGCACACCTTGCTTCTCAGCCAACTGTTTGCGGAGCTGTTTGAGGGCATCCGTCAGTTGATCGTTAACTGACGAGTCTTGTTTGGGACGGATCGGTTGTGCTTTGAATGACCTCTTGTCGGCGTCTTTCTCGACAGTTTGAGCCGGAATATACTTCGCCAATTGTGCCGTCATCTTCCCGTATAGTACTTTTGCTCCCAACGGTGTCACCTTCAAGTGGGCCGAATGGATATAGTCTACTTCTATAAAGCCCAGTTGAATCATCTGATAGATGTACTCTTTCCAGGCAATGTAGGAGAGATCACGCCCTGCTCCGTAGGTTTTGATGAGGTGGAAATTGCGCTCCATCACATCGGTTCGTGACGATCCACGAAGGATAGCGATCAGCATCTCTACCCCGATCTGCTGGTTGGTGCGGACAATGGCACTAAGTGCTTTCTGCACCAGAATGGATCCATCGAAACGGATCGGTGGATTCTTGCAGACATCACAGTTGCCACAGTCGTGAGAAACCTCTTCGCCAAAGTAACTCAGCAGGATACGTCGTCGGCAGATATCCGCTTCGCAATAGCGTTGCATCCGGTTGAGTTTCTCGAGGTTCACCTCTTTTTGTCCGCTCTCTTCTGCAAACTGCCGAAGGACGATCATGTCGCTCATCGAGTAGAACAACAAGGTGTCGCTCTTGAGTCCATCTCGTCCTGCGCGTCCAATCTCCTGATAGTAGTTCTCAATACTGCCCGGCATGTTGAAATGGATCACCCATCGTATGTTGCTTTTGTCGATACCCATGCCGAAAGCCACTGTGGCACATACCACCTCCACGCGATCGTTGATGAAGTCGTCTTGCGCTTCGTTGCGTAAGAGCGGAGGAAGGCCGGCATGATAGGCCGTGGCACGGATATTATAGAGAGACAACTCGTCGGCCAACGATTCTGTATCGCTACGTTTCATGCAGTAGATGATGCCGCTTTGTCCTTTGTGGGCGCGGATGAAGCGGACGATCGATCGGATTTTCTCTTTCTTGTTCATGCCACGTTCGACGGTCAGCGAGAGATTGGGGCGGTCGAACGACGAGATGAAGACCCTCGGCCGGTCCAACCGTAGCTGATCGATGATGTCTTGTCGTGTCACTTTGTCGGCGGTTGCTGTGAGTGCCACTATCGGCACTTTAGGAAAACGCTCTTTCAGTATGGCCAACTGCGTGTACTCCGGTCGGAAGTCATGCCCCCAATGCGAGACGCAATGTGCCTCGTCGATAGCGATCAGGGAGATGTCCAACTGTGGCAAAAACCACTCGACATCGCTCTTTACCCGCTCAGGGGAGAGATACAACAACTTGATTTTTCCTTGGATACACAACTGCTTGACCTGTTGCTGTTCGCTTTCGCTCTGCATGCTGTTGAGCGAGGCGGCCGGAATACCATTGGAAATCAGCCCTTCTACTTGGTCTTTCATCAGAGCGATGAGCGGAGAGATGACCAGAGTGATGCCCTCCAAATAGATGGCCGGCAGTTGGTAGCAGATGGATTTCCCTCCACCCGTCGGCATCAGCACCAGTGCATCTTTCTTCTGAAGAATATGGTTGATGATCTCGCCTTGCAGAGGACGGAACGAAGAGTATCCGAAGAAACGTTTCAACAGTCGCAGTAACTCCTCCATTCGCTTTTATTTCTTTTCGAGTTCGTGTAAGTTTTCCATATGTTTACGTTGCATGAACTCGTAGATACCCTCCAAGTGTTCGGTCACTTTCTGATTGCCGAATTCATACACTTTGGTGACTAACCCATCCAAAAAGTCGCGGTCGTGCGAGACAACGATCAAGGTTCCGTCGAAGTCGAGCAGAGCCTGTTTGAGGATATCCTTCGTCTTCAGATCCAAGTGGTTGGTCGGCTCGTCCAAGATCAAGAGATTGACCGGTTCGAGCAACAGCTTGATCATGGCCAGGCGCGTCCGCTCGCCACCGGAAAGTACCTTCACTTTCTTGGCAGAGTTCTCGCCGCCGAACATGAAAGCCCCCAGCAGATCCTTTATCTTGTTGCGGATATCTCCTTTCGCCACATCATCGATCGTTTGGAAGACAGTCAGGTTTTCGTCCAAAAGCGAGGCTTGATTTTGGGCAAAGTAACCAATCATGACATTGTGACCGATCGTCAATGTCCCTTCATGCTCGATCTCTTTCATGATACACTTCACGAGTGTGGACTTACCTTCGCCGTTTCGTCCGACGAATGCTATCTTATCTCCCCGCTCGATGGTGAGGTTCGCATTGCGGAATACCGTCTTGCCATCGTAGCTTTTCGATACATTCTCGATGATGACAGGGTAGTTTCCTGAGCGGGGAGAGGGCGGAAACTTCAGTCGCAGGGCTGAGGTATCCTCTTCATCCACCTCCAACAACTCTAATTTTTCGAGCATCTTTACGCGGCTCTGCACCTGCAACGTCTTGGAATAGGTCCCTTTGAAACGCTCGATGAACTCCTTCGTTTCGGCAATGAACTTCTGCTGTTCGTCGTAAGCCTTCTGTTGTTGTTCGCGCCGCTCTTTGCGAAGCTGCAAGTATTGGCTGTAGTTTACCTTATAATCATAGATCCTTCCCATGGTCACCTCGATGGTTCGGGTGGTGATATGGTCGACAAACGCACGGTCATGGCTGATGACGACTACTGCTTGTCCGCTGGTGATCAAGAAATCTTCCAGCCATTGGATCGATTCGATGTCCAAGTGGTTGGTAGGTTCGTCCAACAGTAGTACGTCCGGCTTCTGAAGCAACAGTTTGGCCAGTTCGATGCGCATACGCCATCCTCCGCTGAACTCGTTCGTTTGGCGTTGGAAATCCTCGCGTCGGAAGCCCAGTCCGAGCAATGTCTTTTCTATATCTGCATCGTAATTGATCTCTTCGATGGAGTAGAACTTCTCGCTGAGGGCAGAGACTTGTTCGATCAGTTGCATGTACTCGTCCGATTCATAGTCGGTGCGCGTCTCCAGTTCGTGGTTGATGCGGTTGATCTCTGCCTCCATCTCATGCAGATGGGCGAAAGCCTGTGCCGTTTCGTCGAACACTGTCCGTCCGTCTTCTGTCATCAAGTGTTGCGGCAAGTAGGCGATGACCGTATCCTTGGGTGCTGACACCTTTCCCCGTGTCGGCTCGCGTACGCCGGCCAAAATCTTCAGCAACGTCGATTTTCCCGCCCCATTCTTGCCCATCAAGGCGATACGATCTTTTTCGTTAATCACAAAAGAGATATCGGAAAAGAGTGCACTCCCTCCAAATTCCACTGTCAACCCATCTATTGAAATCATATTATATATGTATTGTCTCGATCATTAATTGAGGGCGAAGATAAGGAAAAAAATCGAGATACGTGGCACCCGCTTCCCTCCCTGTCATGATTCTTTGCGGATGGATTGGGGAGAGGAGAGGGGATATTATGAAAATTTTCGATCAAAACCATCTCTTTCACTCTATTCAATATTTCACAAGAAATAGTATATTTGCGAAATCATAATTGCTAATCATTATCAACATGAAAACATCATTCAACTATTTTGTGACGACATTGCTATTGTTCATGGCTATGTCTTGTACGGATTTCAGCCAACCTACTCCTATGAAGCAGTGGGTTCGCGACGGCAAAACGTTCGATGCCGGCCAACAACTTACGGTATCGGCCGGCGATAACCTCGCTTTCGGTGAAGGAAAAGCTGGTTTTACCAATTTTGAACTTACCGGAACAGCGCGCGTTTCGAAGGGGGCAACGGCCGCCATCGCATTTCATTCTGACGGAAGTGCGGGCAAAGGCTATGAAGTCCTTTTCCACAATGGGGCTATCGACGGCAGTCGTAAGACGGGCAGCCTCTCCACGGTGCGCAACCTTTATCGCAGTTTGGCAGACGACGATGAGTGGTTTCCCTTCTCTATTGCCGTAAGAGGAAAAAATATATCGGTGAAAATAAAGGGCGAAGATGTGGTTTGTTACACCGAACCGGAGAAGCCTTTCCGCATAGAGGAGTATAAGAATCGTGTGCTTGGAAGCGGAAATTTCCACTTGATCGGCTACGATGGCAGTGTCGATTTCAAGGATCTTATGCTGCAAACATTGCCGGCCGATGCCACCAACCCCAACGATACCCTTCCGCCGATCGATGAACAGGCCGATGACATCATCCGTCTGCAGCAGGCCAACTACCCGGTGATCGACTATCATGTTCACTTGAAAGGTGGTCTTACAGAGGCAGATGCGAAAGCCAAACAGATGAACTACGGTATAAACTATGGCGTGGGCCCCAACGCTTACGGTCCGATGAAGGAGGGCGAAGGCGGCTTCGGAACAATGTATACGGGCGACGAAGACCTTACGGAGTATTATGAAAGTGTAAAGGACAAACCCTTCTTGCGCGGTGTGCAAGGCGAGGGTCGCAAGTGGTCATACAGCTTTTCGAAAGAGTTGCTGCTGACATTCGACTACCTCTATACCGATGCCATGACCGTGATCGACCACAAAGGGCGTACCACCCGTACATATCGCCCCGAAGAGGTGCACCTTGACATATCGAAAGATGCCTATATGGATATGATAGTGGACCAGACGGTGAAAATTCTCTCGAATGAGCCTGCCGATATCTTTGCCAATGCTTTCTATATCCCCGACACGTTGGCCGTGGAATATGACAAATATTGGACCGACCGGCGCATTGACCGCATACTAAATGTGATGAAAGAGGAAGGCATTGCCCTCGAGATCAATGCACGTTACCTCGTTCCGAGCCTTTACATCATCCGACGAGCCAAAGCGATGGGCTTGAAGTTTACGTTCGGCACCAACAACGGTGATGCCAATTTCGGGCGACTGGAGTATTGTATGAAGGCAGTAAAAGAGTGCGGCATAACAGCCGATGACATTTGGTTCCCCTCCATGTCGACAAGAGGTGAGCGGATGGAGAAACTTTCAAGGTGAGCATTTGCTGAGAAAGAGCCGTGTTTTTAAAAGTTTATTCGGGAGAAAACTGTAGTTCATTCGGCATGAAACCGGAGTTTACTCCCGAATAAACTGCAATTCTATGCAGAGAAACTTTTTCGAAACTGTGCATATTGTTGAAAATAG
>CAVKMU010000061.1:0-13740 GCA_963657455.1 bacterium | reverse complement strand
CTCCCCACCAAACTGCGGTTTCATGCCGAATGAACTCCAATTTCCTCCCCACCAAACTGCGGTTTTGTGCCGAGAACTTGGGGAGGTGTTCGGGAGTAATTTTCAACAATAAAGGGAGGGAAGCCTCAGGTGCTCCCTCCCTTTACAGTATAGTATAGCCACCGGCATGCCGTCAGCTCAGGCCTTCGATCTTGCCGTCGACGACATCGATATGCAAGGCTTGCGGCTGTTTCGGCAAACCCGGCATACGCATGATCTCGCCCATGATGACGACGATCATCTCGGCGCCGTTGTTGATGACAATATCGCGCACCTTCAGCTCGAAATCCTTTGCTACGCCGTACGCTTTCGGGTCGGACGAGAACGAATACTGTGTCTTGGCAATGCAGATAGGGTAGTGGGAGATGCCCAACGATTCGATCTGCCGCAGTTTCTTCTCTGCCAGCGTCGTATAGGTAACCAATGCAGCCCCGTAGATCTTTTCCGATACCTTGCGGATCTTCGATGCGATGGAGTCGTCATCGTTGTAGGTGAACTGCAGCGGGGTGGTAGGCGAGCTTTCGATCGTATCCACCACCAGGCGGGCCAGCTCTTCGCCGCCCTTGCCGCCCTCGGCAAAGACGCTGTTCAGCGCAAACCCGACACCGATCTGCCGACAGTGCTCGGCCACGAGGTCGATCTCCTCCTGCGTGTCGCAGTCGAAGCGGTTGAACGTCACCACTACCTTCTGTCCGAAGCTCTGCATGTTGGCAATGTGTTTGTCGAGGTTCTCCAAGCCGCGGGTCAAATAGTCGAGGTTTGGCTCTTTGATGGCCGATTCGGGTGCGCCACCGTGCAGCTTCAGGCTTTGGGCAGTCGCCACGATCACCGTCAGATCCGGCTGCAATCCGGCCTTCCGACACTTGATGTTGAAGAATTTCTCTGCACCCAGGTCGGCACCGAAGCCGGCCTCGGTGATGGCATAATCGCCAAACGTGAGCGCCATCTGCGTAGCCAAAATGGAGTTGCAGCCGTGGGCGATGTTGGCAAACGGGCCGCCGTGAACGAATGCTGCGGTGTTTTCCGTCGTCTGCACCAGGTTCGGCAGCAGGGCATCCTTCAACAAAGCCGTGATGGCCCCCGCCACGCCCAGATCATTTACCGTAAACGGCCGGTCGTCGTAGGTATAACCTAACAGGATATTGCCGATGCGCCGCTTCAAATCGTCAAGGTCGGTGGCCAAACAGAGGATGGCCATGATCTCGGATGCCGGGGTGATATCGAAACTTGACTCCGTGGGGATGCCGTTTGCCGGTCCGCCCAGCCCCGTCACGACGTGACGCAAACTGCGGTCGTTGACGTCGAGCACGCGCTTCCATTTGATCTCTTTCAGGGCCACACACCTGTTTCTGTACTGATAAAGGTAATTGTCCAGCAGAGCGGTGATCATATTGTGGGCCGAAGTAATGGCGTGGAAGTCGCCCGTAAAGTGAAGGTTGATGTTCTCCATCGGTAACACCTGCGAATAACCGCCGCCTGCCGCGCCACCTTTCAAGCCGAAACAGGGACCCAACGAGGGCTCTCGCAAAGCAGCCACGGCACGTTTGCCGATGCGGTTCAGCGCCAAGGCCAATCCGACGGAGACAGTTGTCTTGCCCACTCCCGACTTGTTGGGTGTAATGGCCGTCACCAATATCAGTTTGTGGGACTTCATTCGTTGTTTGTCGATCAGATGGAGCGGCACCTTGGCGATATACCGTCCATACTGTAAGAGTTCGTCTTTGGGAATACCAATCTCATCTGCTAACTCTCTAATCTTTTTCAATGGCGTTTCTCTTGCAATTTCAATGTCAGTTTTCATGCATTCGATATTATATAAGGATGATTACTAAAAAAAAGGACCTCGCTTTCCTTTTCTCTTCCCGAGCTATTCAAGCGAAGTCCTTTTCCGTTTTTTTTTATTTATGCCTCTTTGTTTTTAATGGATGTGACGATGCGCTGCCCGGCGGTGTCGAAGTCGACGACGATCGTGTCGCCCTCGCCGACCGAGGCTCGGATGATCAGCTCCGCCATCTCATCCTCAAGGTATTTCTGGATGGCGCGCTTCAGCGGTCGCGCTCCAAACTGTGCATCGTAACCCTTCGTGGCAACGAAATCTTTTGCCACATCGGTAATCTCCAGTGTATAGCCAAGGTCGGTGACGCGCTTGTGGAGTCCTTGCAACTCGATGTCGATGATCTGTCGGATGGCTGCCTTGTCGAGCTGGTCGAACATGATGATGTCGTCGATACGGTTCAGGAACTCCGGGGCAAAAGCCTTGTTCAACGCCTTCTGGATGACGCCGCGCGAGAACTCCTTGTCGACCTCACCGGAAGCCGACGATGTATTGAATCCGACGCCACGGCCGAAATCTTTCAACTGGCGCGTGCCGATGTTGGAGGTCAGGATGATGATCGTATTGCGGAAATCGATGCAACGCCCGAAACTGTCGGTCAGACGACCGTCGTCCAACACCTGCAACAAGAGGTTGAACACATCGGGGTGTGCCTTCTCGATCTCGTCGAGCAACACCACAGAGTAGGGCTTGCGCCGTACCTTTTCCGTCAGCTGTCCGCCCTCTTCATACCCGACATATCCCGGAGGGGCACCGACCAGGCGGGAAACAGCATACTTCTCCAGGTATTCGCTCATGTCGATACGGATCAAAGCATCGGCCGAGTCGAAGAGGTATTCGGCAAGTTTCTTTGCCAAATAGGTCTTGCCCACACCTGTCGGTCCGAGGAACATGAACGTGCCGATCGGTTTGTTCGGATCCTTCAACCCGACGCGGTTGCGCTGAATCGCCTTCACCACTTTCTGAACGGCCTCATCCTGCCCCACGACCTTGCCTTTCAATACGCCGGACATCTCCAGCATCCTGGCATTCTCCGCCTTGGCAATGCGCTGAACCGGGACGCCTGACATCATGGCAACGACCTCTGCCACCTTGTCTTCGTCGACTGTCTCGCGATGCTCCTGCATCTCTTTCTCCCAACGACTCTTGGCCGCTTCCAAATCAGAGAGATATTGCCGCTCTTTGTCGCGGAAGCTGGCCGCCAATTCGAAGTTCTGCGACTTGACAGCCGCCATCTTCTCTCGCTTGGTATCTTCGATCTTCTGCTCCAGCTCTTCAATGCTCTTCGGCACGGTGATGTTGCAAATATGCACGCGCGAGCCGGCTTCGTCGAGGGCATCGATGGCCTTGTCCGGGAAATTGCGGTCGCTGATGTAACGTTCCGTCAACTTGACACAAGCCTTGAGGGCATCCGGCGTATAGTTTACGTTGTGATGCTCTTCGTATCGCTCCTTGATATTCTCAAGAATCTGCAGTGTCTCGTCGGCCGTTGTCGGGTCGACAATCACCTTTTGGAAGCGGCGTTCGAGGGCACCGTCCTTTTCGATGTTCTTACGGTATTCGTCCAGTGTCGTGGCACCGATGCATTGGATCTCGCCACGTGCCAGAGCCGGCTTCAACAGGTTGGCAGCATCCATCGAACCGGAGGCGGAACCTGCCCCGACAATCGTATGGATTTCGTCGATGAAGAGGATGACGTTGGGATTCTTCTGCAGTTCGTTGAGCACTGCCTTGATGCGTTCCTCAAACTGTCCGCGGTATTTCGTGCCGGCCACGACAGAGGCCATATCCAAACTGACGATGCGCTTGTCGAAAAGGATGCGTGACACCTTCCGCTGGACAATGCGCATGGCCAATCCTTCGACAATGGCCGACTTGCCGACGCCCGGTTCTCCGATCAAAACAGGGTTGTTCTTTTTGCGACGGCTCAGGATCTGCGCCACGCGTTCGATCTCTTTTTCTCGCCCGACAACGGGATCCAGGCGGTTTTCCATCGCAGCGCGAGTCATATCTGTGCCGAAATTGTCCAATACGGGTGTATCGGATGTCGAGCGTGATTGCGATGGATTCCGGCTGTCGGTCGAGGAGCGGGGGTTGTCGTGTCTCGAAGAGAAGTCGCCTTCATCCTCGTCTTCCTCGTCATCGTCGGTATATCCGTCTTCGATATCGGGAAACAGTTCGTCGTATTTGGGATTCTCTTTCTCTTCCCGTGCATCAATCCGATCCAGCACCATCTCGTAGGAGATGCCCGAATCGCTCAGCAGACGGGCCACGAGGCTCTCTTCCTTGAGCAGGGCCAAGAGCAGATGCTCGGTGCCTATACGGTTGCTGTGCATCTTGGCGCACTCGGCAACGCTCGAACGCAACACCTTCTGCGTGCTCTTGCTAATGGTGATCTCTTGCGGAACATAGTCGGGATCCATTATATTTCTGACTTCTTGTTCAATAAGCTTCTTCAGGGTATAGGGATTGACATGGAGCGATTCCAACAGATGATAGGCACGACAACTGCCTTCGCGGATAATTCCCAGCATCAGATGCTCGGGCCCGATATAGCTGTTCTGCAATCGTCCGGCCTCTTCGCGGCTGTATTCAATCACATCCCTCAGTCGTTCTGAATAATTTTCCTTCATTCTTCACACATTTAATAAATGAGACAACACGGCCGGATGCACCATTCGGTTGTCAATATTCTCGATTTTTCACCCAATAAGTGCGGTACATCTCTGCCAAATTTTCTCCTATCGCAAAGATAATACTTCATTTTCAAAATAATTCAAATAGTATGCCATAAATCATTAAAAGCCCTTTTGGGAAGTTAAAATACAATATTTCGGGCGGAATCCTTTTGTATGTGGCGGAAAAGCCGTACTTTAGTGCAATTTTTCATAGTTTAGCTATTGAGCGTAATTAATATAAAACTAAATGGTTGATCAAGACAGAATTATTAAGATTAACATCGAGGAAGAGATGAAAACCGCTTACATCGACTATTCGATGTCGGTAATTGTTTCTCGTGCTCTCCCGGATGTGAGAGATGGATTCAAGCCTGTTCACCGCCGTATATTATATGGTATGAACATGATTGGAAACACCTACGACAAAAAACACCTGAAATCAGCAAGAATTGTGGGAGAAGTGTTAGGTAAATACCATCCCCACGGAGACAGTTCGGTATATGGTGCGTTGGTTCGTATGGCACAATGGTGGTCGATGCGCTACCCCTTGGTCGACGGACAAGGCAACTTCGGATCCATGGATAACGATAGTGCAGCCGCTATGCGTTACACCGAAGCGCGTCTCAGCAAGCTGGCCGAAGAAATGCTTCGCGACATTGACAAAGACACTGTGGACTTCCAATTGAACTTCGATGATACATTGAAAGAGCCGACCGTATTGCCGACCCGCATTCCTAACCTGTTGGTGAACGGAGCCTCCGGTATTGCCGTCGGTATGGCAACGAACATGCCGACACACAACCTGAGCGAAGTGCTGGACGGTTGTATCGCCTACATCGATTCAAAAGGAGAAATCGATATCCCGGGTCTCATGCAATATATCAAAGCCCCCGACTTTCCCACCGGAGCCACGATATATGGCTACGATGGTGTGAAGTCTGCCTTCGAAACCGGTAGAGGACGTATCGTTCTCCGCGGCAAGGCTGAGATCGAACGCGAGAACAATCACGAACAAATCATCATAACAGAGATCCCGTATCAGGTGATCAAATCCGACTTGGTGAAGAGCATCGCCGACCTTGCCAACGACAAGTCGATCGAAGGCATTGCCGATGTGACAGACGAATCGAGCCGTGCCGGACTGCGCATCGTCATCGATGTGAAACGCGATGCCAATGCCCAGGTCGTATTGAACAAGATTTATAAGATGACCGCCCTGCAGTCGGCCTTCAGTGTCAACAACATTGCTCTGGTAAAAGGCCGTCCGCGTCTGTTGAACCTGAAAGATTTGATCAAGGCATTCGTCGACCATCGCCACGAAGTGGTGATACGTCGTACACGCTATGAGCTGGCCCGCGCCGAGGAACGTGCCCACATCCTGGAAGGTTTGATCATTGCTTCCGACAATATCGACGAGGTGATTGCCATCATCAAGACCTCAACCAACGTACAAGAAGCCATCGAACGCCTGATGGCGCGCTTCTCTTTGTCGGAAATACAGGCCCGTGCCATCGTCGAAATGCGCCTCCGCCAGCTGACAGGATTGGAACGCGACAAGCTGAGAGCCGAGTATGAAGAGCTCGAACAACAGATCGCCCGCTTGAAATCCATCCTGGAAGACGAAACCATCTGTATGAATCTGATCAAGCAGGAACTGCAGGAAATCAAAGAACAGTATGGAGACGAGCGCAAGACAGACATCATCTATGCCTCGGAAGACCTCAATCCTGAAGATTTCTATGCCGACGACGAGATGATCATTACGATCTCTCACTTCGGATATATCAAGCGTACGCCGCTGGCAGAGTTCCGCGCCCAGGGCCGTGGTGGTATCGGTATCAAGGCATCCGACACACGCGACGAGGACTTTATCGAATATATCTATCCGGCTTCCATGCACGCCACGATGATGTTCTTCACAGCCATGGGCCGCTGCTTCTGGTTGCCGGTATATCAGATTCCCGAAGGTTCGCGCAATTCGAAGGGACGTGCGATCCAAAACTTGCTGAACATCGAGAAAGACGACAAGGTCAAAGCCTTTATCCGCGTCAAGAAACTGACCACAGACAAAGAGTTTGTCAACTCACACTACCTGCTGTTCTGCACCAAGCAGGGCATCATCAAGAAGACTTGTCTCGAAGCCTATTCACGTCCTCGCCAAAATGGTGTCAATGCCATCACACTGCGTGAGGGAGACGACCTGATCCAAGTATGTATGACCAACGGAGACCGCGAGATTGTCATGGCCAACCGCAACGGACGCGCCATCCGCTTCCACGAAAGTGCCGTCCGCGAAATGGGCCGTACCGCCTCAGGTGTGAAAGGTATGACGCTCGACGACGAGAACGACGAAGTGGTAGGATTGGTTTGCTTGAAGGACAAAGAGAAAGAGACGATTCTGGTCGTTTCCGAACAGGGCTACGGCAAACGTTCGATCATCGACGACTACCGCATCACCAACCGCGGAGGCAAGGGTGTGAAGACGCTGAACATCACCGAAAAGACCGGTAAGCTGGTGGCTCTGATGAACGTAACAGAAGAGAACGACCTGATGATCATCAACAAATCCGGCACGACAATCCGCATGAAGGTGGCCGATCTGAATGTCTTGGGCCGTGCAACGCAAGGTGTCCGTCTGATCAACTTGGGCAAGCGCAATGACGAGATTGCCTCTGTCTGCAAGGTAATGACCGACGAAGAAGAGCCGACCGATGAGGCTGTAGAAACGACCGCCGGCACCGATCCCGTAGAAGGTAGCAGCGAAATCGGCAACGAATCAGCTACTTCGACGGAAACAAACGAGCCGGAAGGCGAACAAAAAGCATAAACCGATTGTTAAACAAAATAGAATAACTAATTAAAACAAATTTCGAACGTATGAAAAAAGTAGTTTTAACAGCAGCACTATGTATGGCTGTCACAGCCGCATTCGCTCAAAAGAAAGCCGTAAGCCAGGCAGAAGGTCTCGTTAAGACCGGTACAACAGACGCTAATGCTTACACAGAGGCAAGATCGTTGATCAAAGGTGCTTTGGAAAATGCCGAATCTAAAGACGATCCAAAGACATGGTATGTAGCAGGTTTCATCGAAGACCAGCAGTTCAGCGGCGAACGTACCAAACAAGTTTTGGGACAACAGCCGGACGAAAAGACAATGTATCAGGCATTGGGTAGCATCCTCCCTTACTTCAAGAAAGCATACGAACTGGATCAATTGCCCAACGAGAAGGGAAAAGTAAAACCCAAATACACGAAGAACATCAAGAGCACGCTGAGCGCCAACCACATTTATTATATCAACGGTGGTGCTTACTACTTCGATCAGAAGGACTACGAGAAGGCTTACGACTTCTTCCAGCAGTATTTGGAGATCTCTGATATGCCGATGTTCAAAGATACGCAGACAGCAGCCCGCGACTCCAACTTCATGACTGTCCAGTTCTATGCGGCCGTTGCAGCCACTCAGTTGCACGATTCTCCTAAAGCCATCGCCGCTTTGGAACGTGCCAAGACGACAGATTACCGCCAGAACGACGTTTACCAGTATCTCTGCTACGAATACGAACAAGCCAAAGATTCTGTCAACCTGGAGAAGACCTTGAAGGAAGGTATGGAAAAATTCCCGCAGGAGAGCTATTATCTCATGAGCTTGATCAACACATACATCTATTCTAACCGCAGCGAGTTGGCCATCGAACACTTGAACACGGCCATCTCCAAGGATCCGAACAACGCACAGTTGTATGATGTAATGGGACGTGTATACGAAAACAACAAAGAAATGGACAAGGCAGAGGAGTCCTTCACAAAGGCTTACAACATGGATCAGAACAATGTTGATGTATTGTCTAACTTGGGCCGCGTATATTTCAACCAAGGTGTCAACATGTTGGGCGAAGCCAACAACCTCTCTGACTCAAACGAATACCAGAAAGCTGTCGCAGCTGCTAAGGCTATGTTCGAAAAGGCGCTGCCTTACTTCGAGAAAGCACACCAGCTGGATGCTACCAACCGCGAATGTATGATCGCTTTGCGTGGTATCTACTACAACTTGAACATGGGTGACAAGTTCGACGCTATCGAAGCTGAAATGAACAAATAATCCATTTTTGGGATAAACACAACGAAAGCCCCCGGGATCATTCCCGAGGGCTTTTTTTATGGGTCGGCAGCAGCGAAAAAATCATGCCGAACATTTTAAAAAATCATGCCGATCTTTTTTTAGTTTCGTGCCGAACGAACTGAAGTTTCATGCCGAACAAAAAAACAGCATAACAGGGAGCAGGAGAGGGGGGTGTCGACCAGCGGCGGAGCGGCTGCCCGTCAAGACTCCGGTTGATACTCTTTGCCATTCTCCCAAGCGCTTTCGTTGTTCCAGTTTTCATACAGATGGTTCACCCATATCTGGCGGATCTCGGGATAGCTGCCCAGCGGTTTCATCCCGCACCCCGCCTTGATGCCGTGATCAGCATCGGCTTGGTCGATCGGATGACATTCGAACGTCCGGTCCACCTTGAAGCCCAACTTCTCCAGGCGTTCGCGCCAACTGTACTCATTCGTGTTGATTTCCACCTCGCTCAGGTCGTCACCTTCGGCCATCGCCTCCAAGCCCCAAAGGTCGTTGTGGGCATGATCGCCGGCAATAGACATGAAAGGTGCCAGACAAACCGTTACATCCGACGGCGTCAGGCCGTTATTTTCGCAATAGCTCATCACCTTCGAATAGATGCAGTCCGGATACTGCGTTTTGTCAAACCCCTCAACCGGGATTCTGTCGGCGGGAGCTTCTTCTATTTCATTCGGGAAGAAAAGCATATCTCCATAGTCTACTGTGCCGATAAAGATGTTGTCGTTGGCCGAAAGTTGGTGCAATGCTTTTTCCACATCGAGGTACTTTTTGTTGGCATTGTAGTTCTCGTCCGGGTTGCCGTGCCCCATGAGAAGGACAATATTCTTCTTGTCGGCCAGTTTGGATTCATAGTGTCCGTAGAGAACCTCGGCCACTTTTTCCGTATCTTCGGCACTGGAAAGGAGGTTGGCGCCTTTCAGCACATCGATGTTCGGATACCATTGGATCATAAAGTACTTTTTCACGTCCGTATTCATCAGCGAGAGATACTCTTCGCCCGGGATGACGTGCAGCGACTGTACCGCCACGCGCTTGTAACCTGCGTCGCCGATAGCCTTCAGCCACTGGTCCAATTCGTAGCGTGCCACGCCGGTTGCCGCCTCGACACGGCCGATACAGGTGCGCGAGGTGAACGACATGTAAATATCCGTATTGGGGAATTTGGCCTTAAAGTCGTCGATCACATCTTCATAGACCGAAAGCGATTCGTTGTAGGTACTGCCAAACGTACAGAGCAGGATGGCCGTGTCGTGTTGTTTGGTCTTGTTTACCTCCTCGACGGCCGGGTTGACCGTACTCTCTTGGTCGTCATTGTCGCTACAGGAGCTGAATCCCGTACAAAATGCCGCGGCCACAAAAGCCGCCAGCAAGTAACACTTTAGCTGTTTCATAAGAATAAAAAAATTTAGTTTATAAATAATTGGTTTGTCAGTTGTTCTTGAATTTCACCAACAATGAAGCATAGAAGGTGCGGCCGGGTGTCGAGGTGGCACGGTTCCGCCCGAAAGGGGTGCGGTCGACATAGTCGAACAGATTGTCCACGCCTGCGTTCATCGTCAGCGACCACCGCTTCATTTTCAGCAGCGAGTGGGCCGTGTTGATGCGCCAGGTTTGGAATCCGGCAGCATCATTGTCGTTGATATAGCGGCGCGTGGACTGGTATCTGCCGTAGATGCCTATGCCCAAACGGTACCGTTTCCACGCATGTTGCCACACGGCGTTCAGGTTGGCATTGTGGCAAGAGGTGGCATCGATGGGATAATAGTTCAAATAATCGAGGCCTTTGTTGGGATATTGCGCCTTCGGATCGGCATAACTGTATCCGCCGCTCAGGGTGAGCGATTTCGCAGGACGATAGCTGAAGGTGAAATCGAGGCCGTAAATGCGCGCCTTCGTCAGATTCATGTACTGTTTGCTCTTCTCTATTTCGAGCAGTTTCTCGGCGGGAGTCACGGAAATCTCGACCAGCTCGATCATGTTATAGAGGAAATTCATATATCCGGTCAGGCCGGCTTGGAATTTTTCGCCGGCATAGGCTATCCCGACCGAGCCATATTGCGACGTTTGGGCCTTCAGCTCCGTATTGCCATGATAGGCCGTCAGGGCGCCACCCCCTATGATTCCGGCATAATTATAATAGAGCTCCTTGATCGTCGGTGCCTTGTATCCCAGGGCATACGAAGCCCGCAATTGAACATCGCCGCCAAGTTTGTACATCCCGGACACCTTCGGACTGAAATTCAATCCCGACTCCTTGTGTTGCGTTCCCCGTATGCCGGCCGTCAGCACCAGCTTCTCCATCGCTTTCCACTCCTCCTGTATATAAGCTGCCAGCGTATAAACCGAGGCGCGGTCGCCATCGATGTGATGGGGCGACTCGAGGTGATTGTACTGATATTCGGCACCCGCGTTCAAAATATGGCGATCGCCCAGATAAAAGACACTCTTCACTTGCCCCAACAGCTGCTTTTGAATGCTCTGCTTGATGCGCTGTCCGGCAAAATAGGTGATGCGCTCGTGGCGGTCGCCATCCAGGAAATAATCGGTATGCTCGTTTAGCTTGTAGTCATAGAAGTAGCCGTATCGGCCATAAGAGAGGTCCATTGTCACATAATTCCGCTCTCCGAACTTGTAGTTTCCCCCCACGGCCAGCGTGTAGTTGCGGTAATAAAAATCGTTGGGTTGGTATTTCCAGGGGCCATGCGTGCGCATCACCCAACGCTCATAATAGGTACCTTCGGCCGTAAGGTTGAGTTGGCGGTTGACCTGCCACTCGAGGTTTTCAGACAACGTATAGTTGGTTGAGCGGTTGACCGTCAGCATGGTCGAGCCGGTTTTCAGCTGGTTTTGGTCCCATTGCCGGTCCGTATTCTGCCAGCCGTCGGTGTGGCGGAAGTTGATTCCGCTCATCGACTTTACCTTTCCATACTGAAATCCGAAGCTTGTGCTTTGACGGATATCGCCATATTCGCCTACGCGGGAGGTATTGGTGAGCTCCACCTTCTCGCGGTTTCGCTTGGTGATGATGTTGATCACTCCGGCTATCGCATCACTGCCATAGAGCGACGAGGCGGCCCCTTTGACGATTTCGATGCGTTCGATATTGGCAAGGTTCAGCTGGTTCAGGTCGTTTTGTCCGCCCACATCGCCATTCATGCGCTTGCCGTTCACCATGATCAGGATATAATCATTGTTCAATCCGTTCAGCTGTATGTGGCTTCCCATATCGCCATCGTGAAAGGTCAGCGACGGACTGAGGCTGCTGAGCAGATCATCTATGCTGCGTGCCTGGTATTGTTCCAAAGCTTTGCCGGTGATCACCTCCGTCTGCACGGGCGCATCCTTCAGATAGTGTTCGGTACCTGTGCCGGTTACGACCACTTCGTTCAGGAAGACGGACAGTTCTGTCTCTCCTTTGTCTTTGAGAATACTTTGTGCACATGCCAATTGTGCGCCAATCATGAGAAAAACCGGAAGCAATTTCATAATTCGTTGGTTTAATTTACTAAAATGAAACAACCGGCTTCCGGCACACAAAGAGGAATGACACATGAGACGAGGCGTCTGAAAACGCCGGTTCGAACGGGCACACACACTTCTAATCCTGGAAGCCTGATGTTGACAGCATGAGAGACTTAGCAGGTATTCTGGCTCTCCTCCGGCCGGATGCCTTCCCGCTTCTTTACCAAAAGCAGTGGCGTGGAATATCCGACCGACAGCACGAGGATTTACAGCTGCAGGTACAGCTCCGGATTTTCACCGGATTCCCTTGCATCGAACTGTCTGACAGTCCGATTACTAACTCTGTCACAAAGATAGGATTTATTTTATATTCCCGCAAATTACAACGACCCTTTTTTGCAAAACGCAACGAAGGCCCCCCCGGAACGATTCGGAGGGGCCTTTTCAGGGTTTTGGAAAGGGGAAAAAATTCATGCCGAACAATTTAAAAAATCATGCCGACCTTTTTTTCATTTCATGCCGATGATTTTCCGGATGCATGCCGAACAATTTTCAGGGTCCCGATTTGCGTACGGCACGTACATGGAGCAAGTTGTTGCGTTGCTCGGGCGATGTGGCGCCGCCTGCCGTATATTTATAAGCGGTGGTGCCCGGTTCGGTTATGGCCGTCGAGGTCCAATAGTCGCCGGAGAGGCCGTCGTTCATCGAAGTGGCTTCATCTTTTGCCGGAAGGTACCACACCATGTCCGACTCTTCCAACGTAGGAACATAAATGATTGTTCCGCTACTGGTTTTTGTTGCTACCCCAAATCTGTTTTTCTTTGCGCAGGCCCATGCCGCAAATTCACTCGGATTGGAGGGTAATTCCCGGTCGGGTACACCACCCCACGACTCCAATTGGTTCATGATGGTGGAGGCTTCATTGATTCCGTCGAAATTATACAACTCCCATGTGTTGGTTTTTCCATCGGTGTCGCTCGTAGCCGTGGTCAATTTCGGCACTTTGGAAAAGTCAACCGTTACTTTCCAGGTTCCCCATATGGCACTTCCTGAATCTTCTATATACTGGTGATTCCCAAAGATCAGGAATAAAACATGTAAGACTCCGCCCCAAAAACCACCGGGCATCGAATAGGTAATCTTCATACTCGAATCCCAATTGAATCCCCATGGGTAGTCTTGTTCTTGAATGCGCTCCACGCCTATGCCATTGCTCCAGGCCGGACAATATTGCGTGAAGGTGAAAGTCTTCACCGCTTGGGGGGTTGTATTGTTTGCCGGGGCAAGCGAGAGGGTAATGTTCCGGTTATCCGCCGTGGCGTTCTCCTTCAAAAAAACATAGATGGGGATCGCATCGCCCTTCGTTGAACTTGTCAGGGTGCTCGTTCCGCAATAATCCTTGAGCCAATAGCCTTGATCCACCAAATTCTTGATGCCGTCTGCCGCAAATCTCTCCACGAATGTGACATTTGTCGGGTCGTTCGATGTCAGGGTCCAGTTACCTTCCAGCCTTGTGTCGGCTTTGATGGTGATAGGATAAATGACATAATGCGCATCCTGCACCTCCGGTTCGGAGACAAACTCCAGTTCATACTCCGG
>CAVKMU010000060.1:0-14204 GCA_963657455.1 bacterium | reverse complement strand
CCCATTCGGATTTTGTTTCATGCTGATTATAATCTTGATTCCTTTCGTTTTTCTGCCGAATCACTCAAATATAACCCATACAAAAACCTCCTTGACTACCGGGTAATCAAGGAGGTTTACTGTTCATCTATTTAATAAAAAGAGGGGGGTGAAAGATGGGGCTCGAACCCACGACCCTTGGAACCACAATCCAATGCTCTAACCAACTGAGCTACATTCACCATGTACATGTCAAGGATATTTCCTAAGACGGTGCAAAGGTAACTATTATTTTGAAATCTGCAAATAAATCCGAATCAAATATTACTTATAGATCTCTTTTTTTCCCGCCAAGAGCGTGTTGCGCATCAAGGAAATGATAGTCATCGGCCCTACACCTCCCGGTACAGGACTGATAAAAGAACACTTAGGAGCTACCTCGTCGAATTTCACATCTCCGGAAAGTCGGAATCCACTTTTGCGGGTTGCATCAGGCACTCTTGTCGTACCAACGTCCACAATGACGGCTCCTTCTTTCACCATATCCGCCTTCAAAAATTCAGGAACCCCCAAAGCTACTATAATAATATCGGCCTGCAAACACATCTCCTTCAAATTTTTTGAATGACTATGACAAACCGTCACCGTACAATCACCCGGATAAGATTTCTGCATCATCAACGAAGCCATCGGTTTTCCGACGATATTACTGCGCCCCAATACGACACAATGTTTTCCTTGGGTTTCAATATGGTTGCGTTTCAACAGCTCAAGTATACCGGCCGGTGTGGCAGAAACGAAACAAGGCAAGCCAATTGACATACGTCCGACGTTGATCGGATGGAAACCGTCCACATCTTTGTGATAATCGATCGCCTCGATTACTTTCTGCTCCGAGATATGTTTCGGCAAAGGCAACTGAACAATAAAGCCATCCACATCGGGATCATTGTTCAATTCATACACCTTCTTCAACAACTCTTCTTCTGTAACATCGGCTTCGAAGCGAATCAATGAAGATTTGAAACCGATCTCCTGACAAGTCTTCACCTTGCTTGCTACATAGGTTTCGCTACCTCCATCATGTCCTACCAATATCGCAGCCAAGTGAGGTACCTTTCCTCCTTCGGCTTTGATTCGAGCCACCTCGTCGGCCATCTCCTGCTTCATTTGAGCAGCAGTAGCCTTTCCGTCTAACAATTGATACTGTTGATTTTCCATGTATTATTTCTTTTATTTATTTGAAAAGAGGGAATTTAGGACGTGCACCCGGTTTCACCGAAGTAAGCATCCGCATCATCTTTCGTGTTTCGTCGAATTGTTTCAACAATTTATTGACATCCTGAATAGAGGTACCGCTACCTTTGGCAATACGCTGACGACGCGAACTGTTCAAAATCGAAGGGTTCTTACGCTCGGCCGGAGTCATCGAGTAGATGATTGCCTCAATGCCCTTGAAAGCATTATCATCAATATCCACATTCTTCAACGCTTTTCCTACGCCGGGAATCATGGATGCCAACTCTTTCAGGTTACCCATCTTCTTGATTTGCTGAATTTGATTGATAAAATCGTCGAAGTCGAACTGGTTCTTGGCGATCTTCTTCTGCAAACGTTTTGCCTCTTCTTCGTCATATTGTTCTTGAGCACGTTCTACCAATGAAACGATATCACCCATACCTAAGATTCGGTCGGCCATACGTTCCGGGTGGAAGATATCCAAAGCATCCATCTTTTCACCCATACCCACCATTTTGATGGGCTTATCTACGACAGTGCGGATTGACAAAGCAGCACCACCGCGAGTATCGCCATCCAATTTCGTCAGCACAACACCATCGAAATCCAAACGTTCATTGAATTCTTTGGCTGTATTGACTGCATCCTGACCGGTCATGGCATCCACCACAAACAGTGTTTCATCCGGTGTGATGGCGGCCTTGATAGCAGCAATCTCTTTCATCATCTGCTCATCGATAGCCAAACGACCGGCAGTATCGACGATCACCACGTCATTACCCTTCGCTTTTGCCTCGGCGATGGCATGCTGAGCAATCTCAACAGGATTCTTATTGTCTTGTTCCAAATAGACAGGCACGGCAATCTGTTCGGCCAATACTCGCAACTGCTCGATAGCTGCAGGACGATAAACGTCGCAAGCCACCAGCAACGGTTTCTTGTTTCGCTTCGTTTTCAACATATTTGCCAGCTTACCAGAGAAGGTTGTCTTACCGGAACCTTGCAGACCGGACATCAAGACAATGGCAGGGCGTCCGTCGATATTCAATTCAGCTGCGGTACCACCCATCAATGCAGAAAGTTCATCGTGAACGATTTTCACCATCAACTGACTCGGTTTTACCGAGGTGAGCACATTTTGTCCCAATGCTTTTTCCTTGACTCTATCCGTAAACGATTTAGCCACTTTATAGTTTACATCGGCATCCAACAAGGCGCGACGCACATCCTTCAATGTTTCCGCTACATTAATTTCGGTGATTTTTCCTTCACCCTTCAGCAACTTAAACGAACGTTCCAAGCGTTCACTCAGATTGTCAAACATATTATATATATTTTCTTATTTTATATTCAGTAATTCCAATATTTGGCAAAGATACGAAAAAGCAACCAATATCTCAATTTTCACGATTCAATTTTATATCTTTGCTCTCGGAAAGACAAAATCAAGATGTATGTACTTTAAAGATATCATCGGACAAGAAGAGGTCAAGTCGCATTTGCGGCATTCAGCGCAGACGGGAAGAGTTCCGCACGCTCAGCTTTTCGTCGAAAAGGGAGGAACGGGCGCCTTTGCACTGGCATTAGCTTATGCCCGATACCTGAATTGCACCGACCGTACAGCAACAGATGCTTGCGGGCACTGCTCTTCTTGCTTGAAATATAACGAATTATCACACCTTGACCTCCACTTTGTTTTTCCGATGGTGCGCAACAAAGAAAAGAAAAAAATGGTATGCGACGACTATCTTTCGGAGTGGCGCAGTTTTTTATCGAAGAACACCTACTTCGGGCTCAACGACTGGTTGGACTATCTCGGGGTAGGTAATTCGCAAGCAATCATCTATGCCGAAGAGAGCAATCAGATTATCCGCAAGATGTCATTGAAGATTTTCGAAGCGAACTATCGCATTCTATTGGTATGGCTACCGGAGAAGATGCAACCCGCTTGCGCCAACAAACTGCTGAAGTTCGTCGAAGAACCGCCCGCCAACACCGTCATTCTAATGATATCGGAAGAGCCCGGGTCAATTTTAGGCACGATCCTTTCACGCGTTCAGCAGATCAATGTGCCCCCTATCCTTCCGGCAGATTTGGAACAATTTCTACAGGCAGAACTGCAACTCTCGCCCGACGACGCCAAAAGCATCAGTCATTTGGCCGAAGGCAACTATCTGAAAGCAATTGAGGCCGTCAGCACCAATGAAGACAACCTCTATTTTCTCGAGCAATTCAAGACCATCATGCGCAATTCATGGGCGCGTAATGTCAAGGGAATGAAAGAGCAAGCCGAAGAATTGGCTGCCTTAGGTCGTGAAAAGCAGAAACACTTCCTCGGTTATTGCCAGCGACTCATCCGCGAGAACTACATCTATCGTTTCCGTGATCCTTCGCTAAATTACATGAACCGCGATGAATCCGCCTTCTCTGTCCGCTTCTCTCCATTCGTCAACGAGGCCAATGTGATCGACTTGATGAGTGAATTGAGCCGAGCAGAGGCAGATATCACACAAAACGTCAATGCCAAAATGGTATTCTTCGACCTTGCTTTGAAAATAACCGTGCTTATCAAAAAGAGATAAGAATCAGCTTAAGCAACCTATTTCTTGACATACAACTTGGGCGAGGTTCCGACTATTTTCTTGAAAACACGATTAAAGTTACTTGGGGTTGAGAAGCCCGTTTCGTAAGCAATCTCTTGCATGTTCATTTTGCCGTCAGTCAACAGTTCAATAGCTCTCATGATACGAAGATGATTGACGTAACTGATAAAATGCAACCCCGACTCCTGAAACAAACGACTTAGGTTGCGCGTTGAGAAATGAAACATACCCGCCAGTTCATCAAACCGCAAATTATCCTTGATATGATCCGACACATAATCTATTACCGGCCGAAGTCGAGAGTCGGTCGGCACCACCAATATTCTGAAAAGAAACTCCGTCGGGGGATTCATCTGCGGCAAAAGATTGAAAAAGCTCAAAACATACCAATACAAATCCGGATGCTGTTTTCGGCTGATACTCCGTCCTTGCGAAGAAAGAAACTTCAAATTCTCACCAATCATGGCATTCGTATTGTAAATAGAAAGACGAAACGCATTAGGACCATCGACAAAACCATCAAAATCCAAATAGAAAATAAGCAAAGAGACCAGAATATTTTTACTTGACAACTTGTGTTCCACATGAGCCGGTATCCATACAATGCGTCTTTCCGGAACAAAATAGCTGTTATTTTCAGCCTCAACATGCAACGTACCCGACAACGTGTAGATTATCTGATGCTTATTGTGCGAATGAACAACCAGATTAAGTTCCTCCCACCCCGTCTTTTTGATGAGAATCTCATCCGGCTGAGAATGATTTATGATAGAAATATAGGTACGTTGCTCGTCATTCATAACCTGTTTTTAATGGCCTAAATTGAAAATCTTATGTCTTAATATGCAAATCTTGCACAAAAATAATGAATTAATTTTGCATTCACAAATGGCAGAAGAGAAGCAAATACTGACAACTAATTAGGCCTCAATCATATAAAAAGATTAGAGAGGCTATGATTTTCAAGAGAAGCCGTATTATAGTATTACGCTTGGATTTACATCAATGAAGAATAATAAAAAACAATATGGAGAGAATGAATTTTCGAAAACATGTTTTACTTTGGAATGTCGCAACTCTTTTCCTATGGGCTCACCCTTCAGTGGCTCAAGATGTCAAGATGAGCATCGACGATTTGTTCATGCGGGTAGAGCAACATAACATAGACGTAAAGATAGCCCGCCAAAGTGTAAACATCAGCAATGAGCAAAAGAAAAGTGCCGTAGCCAAGCAATTGCCGGACATAAACTTTTCGGCAACGGTCAATTATTTGGGTGATGCCACCCTATTAGACCGCAACTTTTCGAATGCGACCCGCTCGTCCATGCCCCACTTAGGCAATGCTATCGCCCTTTCGCTCTACCAACCGATTTATGCAGGAGGCGAGATTTCAGCCGGTATCGAGAAAGCGAACAACCAACGACATATCGCCGACAATGAATTGGAGCGCGTATCCGACAAGATGAAGATGGAGATCCTCGGGTGCTACCTCGACCTGTTCAAACATCGCAACCTATTGACTGTCTATGACGAGAACATTGAATTGACACAACAATTATTGTCTGAAATGCGGGCTCGCTCTGCACAAGGATTGGCGTTGGCCAATGATGTCACACGATATGAACTGAATCTTTCCAATTTGAAATACGACCGATTAACAGTAGCAGATGGTATTGAGCATCTCAACAACAACCTGTTGATATTTTTGAGTTTGGATGAAAACACAAATATCATTCCGCAACTTCAATTCAATGAGATGAACGAAGGGAGCTCTTCTTCGACGGTTTGGATGGAGCGAGCCTTGCAACATTCACCGGAACTAAAAAGAATCGACTTGAACTATGCGTTGTCCCAAACAGAAAGCAAGTTGATCAAGAGCAGAAGGTTACCTAAAATAGGGTTGATAGTAGGCGATAATCTGGACGGTCCTATCACCAACAAGACGCCTGTGCTCGACAAGAATCTGAATCGGTGGTGGGCCGGAGTTCAATTGTCGTTAAACCTGTCTTCATTGTACAAGGATCAAGGATCATTGAAAGCCTCCAAATTAGAATCCTTCCAACTACTGGACCAACGAAAATCGCAGACGGAAGAGATCAGCAGACGAATCGATCAGCTATACAAATACTACACGGAAGCCAACGAGCAGGCCAAGACACAAGAGTTGAATGTGCAACTTGCTACTGAAAACTACCGTATTGTCGAACGCCGCTACTCCAACGATCTCTCTTTGCTCACAGACATGCTGGACGCTTCCGCGCAAAAATTGGATGCTGAAGTGCGCCTTGTCAATGCGCGGACCAATGTTATTTACTATTATTATCAACTCAAATACATTTCAGGAACACTATGATCAATCGAAAAACAAGACGCATGATCCAAAACATGGTCGTGCTGGCTATCATATCTGTCGGATTGTGGTGGATAGCCACCCAATTTATCAAATTCAACATTTCGACATTCACCGACAATGCCCAAGTGCGCCGACAAATTGTGCCTGTCAATGCGCGGGTACAGGGCTATATCAAAGAGATTCGCTTCGATGAGTATACCTTCGTTCATGAAGGAGATACCCTTATCATTATCGACGATTCAGAGTATCGCCTTCGTCTTGCACAAGCAAAAGCCGAACTACAGAATGCCGTCACGGGGAAATCGGCCATGCACACTGTCATCTCCACCACCAATAATAACATTGGAGTAAACGAAGCCTCCATCACCGGCACAAAGGTAGAATTGGAAAATGCCGCACGCGATTTGGAACGTTATGCTTCCCTCATCAAAGAGAAGGCCGTCACGCAAAAACAGTATGATGACGCCAAGACACGATACGAGTCGATGAAAGCCAAATACGATATGCTCTGCCGACAAAAGCAATCCACCTCATTGACGAAAGAAGAGCAACAACAGCGGCTCGGACAGCAAGATGCAGGTATCGAACTGGCGCAAGCTGCTGTTGAATTGGCTTCATTAAATCTCTCTTACACTGTTATTACCGCCCCGGCAGACGGTTATACTTCCCGCAAGAGTTTGCAAAAGGGGCAGTTGGTGCAACCGGGACAAACACTGCTATCCATTGTCGACGAGAACGATGTCTGGGTCGTTGCCAACTACAAAGAGACGCAAACAGCCAAGATGAAATTGGGCGATAAGGTAAGGATTACAGTCGATGCCCTTCCTGATGCCGTCTATATCGGTAGAATTGAAGCCATTTCGAATGCAACGGGAGCCCAATATTCGATTGTTCCCCTAGACAATGCCACAGGGAATTTTGTCAAAGTCGAGCAGCGTCTTCCCGTCAAGATCCGCTTCACGGCTGACAATGCGCCTGAGAGCATCCAACGCCTGCGAGCCGGTTTGAATGTTGAATGCGAAATGATGGGAGATTGATGGCTACACTCTATACATCCGCCAACACCGTCATCCGTACCCGTCAGCTGCTGATGTTTAGAGAGTGGGTACCGCTTCCTCTTCGTTTTTGGCTCTATATGGCTTTCGGATTTCTCTATCAGTATGTAGGAAACATCAATACAGCCTCCATCACCCAAATCATCAGCGAAGAGGCTTTTCTCAACGAAGACATACAGATGGCCGGCTATTGCATGCTCGGTGGCATAACCGTCTGCTTTCCGGTGATGTACAGATTGAAATTCTTTCTATACACCCGCCAGCTTTTTTTCGTGGCAGGCATCGGATTGATCGTTTGCAATGTAATATCCATGGCCGTCTCCATTCCATGGGTGATTTGGATTGTCAGCTTCATCGCCGGCTTCTTCAAGATGTTGGGCATGTTTGGCTGCACCAGTGTCTTCCGCTTGTGTGTAACACCATCGAGAAATTATGCCGTATTTTTCCCTGTCGTATATATTATGGTATGCGGAGCCACTCACCTTTCAGGACTGACTACCGTCTATTTGGCCTATTACGGCAACTGGCGACTGATGAATCTTTTCGTCATCGCTCTTCTAATCATCCACTGCGGATTGGTCTATTTTCTCATGAAGCCCGACCATCGTCCGGGTCCTTTCCTCTCCTTGCAGGGAATCGACGCGCTTGGCTTCGTCTTATGGAGCACATTCCTTATATCAGGCATTTGGTTGTTCACCTACGGCGAGCATTACGACTGGTGGCGAGGGCCGCAGATTTGGAAAGCGACAGTTGTCTCTCTTTCGTTTTTCATCGCAGCCGTCTGCCGTTCGAAGTTCAGAGAGAAGCCCTATCTCTCGCTCTCCATTTTCGGCTATCGGGCCACCCAGCAGCTGATGGCTCTGCTATTGGGGATCGGTATCCTTCAAGCAGCCCCCCGACTGTTGCAGTCCGTCTATCTCAATGCCGTCTTGCATTATGACTCGCTGAGCGTCATCTCGCTCAACAAGCCCCAACTGTACGGCACTGTGGTCGGATCGTTGCTCGCCTTCTTCACCTTGGTAAAATGGCATTGGAACTTCAAACAATATTTTGTGTTTGCACTTTGCTTGGCTACCTTCTACGAAGCGGCGATGTATTTTCTGATCGATGGCGACACCTATCGCGAAGCCTTCTATATTCCACTTTTTGCATTGGGAGTGTCGGAGGTGATGATCGGATCGGCCTCGAACGTATACATGTCGCAGAGCGTTCCATTCTCCCATTTCTTTTTCGGGTTGAGTGCCATCGGATATGTGCGGTGCGGCATCGGATCGGCGGCTTCAGCTGCCTTTCTCCAGCGGCTCTACAACTGGTCGCTTGCCAAGAATAGCATGACATCCTACTCAGGTCTGGACGGCGAAGTGATGCCTTTCGACCTCCCCAGATGGGGTGATACGACATCTGCCGTCTCGAAGCAAGTCATCATGCTGTCGGTCAAGGAGTGTTTCGGCTACCTCGTTTTGCTTGGAATGTTACTGACGCTAT
Source organism: bacterium (assembly GCA_963657455.1). Classification (GTDB taxonomy): domain Bacteria; phylum Bacteroidota; class Bacteroidia; order Bacteroidales; family Tannerellaceae; genus Parabacteroides. The sequence continues at coordinate 5,490 of CAVKMU010000060.1, read as the reverse complement.
TGATACTATTGAGTAATTATCGGACAACCGTCGTACGCCTTTTACCTCGGATGACCGCTATCCGCATCTGGCTCAGCAGCGAAAAACAAGGAGACCCACGCGGTTCTGTCAGTCAATCCATAGCCGAAAGCGTCCATCCCTCAAAGCCTCTTTTCCGACTTGTTCGGAAGTTTACACGGAAAGAGTGACGAGAGCAAAAACAAACTCACGGCAGTTCTGAAAAGTTTATTCGGCATAAAACTACAGTTTTCCCCCGAATGAACTGCAGTTTTATCGGGAGTAACTTTTTCAAAGCCGCCCTATTATATTTCGTGAGCTCGAAAGAAAAAAGTCTAAAACGCTTGCACAATAAAAACGGAATGCCTACCTTTGCACCGCAAAATTTAGTAATAACACAAAAAACAGTTACTTGTATGAACAATTACGAAACCGTTTTCATTTTAACTCCCGTTTTGTCTGATGCACAGATGAAGGAAGCGGTAGACAAATTCACAGGTATCTTGAAAGAACAAGGTGCAGAAATCGTGAATGAAGAGAATTGGGGCTTGCGTAAATTAGCTTACCCAATCGACAAAAAATCTACTGGTTTCTATCAGCTGATCGAATTCAAGGCAGAACCGGCTACCATCGCTACATTGGAAGTTAACTTCCGTCGTGACGAACGCGTACTTCGCTTCTTGACATTCCGTCAAGACAAATACGCAGCTGAATATGCAGCAAAGAGAAGAAATTTGAAATCATCTAAAGAAACAGTTAAGGAGAATTAATTATGGCAGCAACTCAATCAGAAATCAGATATTTGACTCCGCCTTCAGTAGACGTAAAAAAGAAAAAATATTGCCGTTTCAAAAAGAATGGTATCAAGTATATCGATTACAAAGATCCTGAATTTTTGAAGAAATTTTTGAACGAACAAGGTAAGATTTTGCCTCGTCGTATCACAGGAACATCATTGAAGTTCCAGCGTCGCATTGCCCAGGCCGTTAAACGTGCTCGTCACTTGGCATTGCTTCCATTCGTAACAGATTTGATGAAATAATAATTTAAGAGGAGACAGAATATGGAAGTTATTTTGAAAGAAGACGTAATCAATTTAGGTTACAAGGACGATATCGTAACAGTCAAAGCTGGTTACGGTCGTAACTTTCTAATCCCCACGGGTAAAGCAGTTATCGCATCAGAATCTGCGAAGAAAGTATTGGCTGAAAACTTGAAGCAGCGCGCTCACAAGTTAGCTAAAATCAAAGCTGATGCAGAAGAATTGGCAGCTAAATTGGCTGGCGTTAGCTTGACAATCGGCGCAAAGACAAGTTCTACAGGTACGATCTTTGGCTCTGTCAACAACATCCAGATTGCTGAAGAATTGGCAAAATTAGGCTACACTATCGACCGCAAGATTATCTACATCAAAGAAGCAGTCAAAGAAGCCGGCGATTACAAAGCAACTATCAAATTACACAAAGAAGTATCTGTTGAGATTCCTTTCACAGTTGTTTCTGAGTAATTTAACAAAAAATAATTTAAAAAGAGGGTAACGATCATTCGTTATCCTCTTTTTTTTTATATACCTTTAGCGCAATAATAACCGTAATCTTTTGCACATGAATAATACATGGAAAAATAAGGTGATGGCCGGCTCGCTGCTCATGATGGGCATCGGTCTGTTTTCTTGTCAGACGAACCCGACCGGCATCCGCATTGAGACGCAAAATGATACAGTAGCCCTACTGACTGTTGCCCACCCTGCTAAATACCTGTTGCTTCCTGTACAAGAGAAGGCAGGAGAGAGCCAAGTATGCCTCGCGACCGGCAACCCGACCGACACCCCAATGGATGTACGGCTCGCGCATGATCAGGTCGACTACTATGTACCTTTCGCCTTGCCGCAAGCATCGGCCACGATTCGTATCGAAAGCAAAGAGCTGCAGCAACTCTGTCTGGACAGCATCCGTCTCAGCGACTCGTTCGACACTACCAACCGTGAGAAATATCGCCCACTCTATCATCACACTCCCCTCTTCGGATGGATGAACGACGCCAACGGATTGATTTATAAAGACAGTGAATACCATCTTTTCTACCAATACAATCCTTACGGATCGATGTGGGGAAACATGCACTGGGGGCACTCGGTCAGCCGCGATTTGGTGAGTTGGGAACATCTGCCCGTTGCCTTGGACCGCGACACACTGGGCCATATCTTCTCCGGCAGTTCAGTGATCGACTTCAATAACAGCGCCGGCTATGGTGAAGGAAGTATGATTTCATTCTATACATCTGCCAGCGATAAGAACGGACAGATCCAATGTATGGCCTACAGTACAGACAACGGTCGGACATTTACCAAGCATGAAGCCAACCCCGTGTTGCGCCCCTTCGACGGATTAAAGGATTTTCGCGACCCGAAAGTATTTTGGTATGAGCCGGACAAGAAATGGGTGATGGTGGTTTCGGCCGACAAAGAGATGCGTTTCTACTCGTCGACCGACTTGAAAGAGTGGAGCTACCTCAGCGGATTCGGCGAAGGCTATGGTGTACAGCCGAGTCAATTCGAATGTCCCGACCTCGTTGAGTTGGCAGTAGACGGCAATCCACAACAGAAGAAATGGGTATTGATCGTCAATATCAACCCCGGAGGTATCTTCGGAGGATCTGCCACACAATATTTTGTCGGCGACTTCGACGGTACAACATTTACATGCGACACGAAACCGGAGGTAGTAAAGTGGTTGGATTGGGGCAAGGACCACTACGCCACCGTCTGCTTTTCGAACACTGCCGACCGCGTGATTGCCGTTCCTTGGATGAGCAATTGGCAATATGCCAACACTCTCCCTACGAAACAATTCCGCAGTGCCAACGCTCTGCCTCGAGAGTTGACGCTCTATAAAGAGAAAAACGAGATCTACGTAGCTGCCAACCCTGTGAAAGAGGTGGAGAAACTCAGAGCAGAATCGACAGCCATCGACGATTTCGACTTCAAAGAAGGGTGTCATATCGACACCATCTTGCCGCACAACGAGGGAGCCTACGAGCTGAACCTCGCCCTGCATTCGGCCACCGCCGATACCTATGGCTTCAAACTTCGCAACGATGCGGGCGAATATGTGGATATCTATATCGATGTAAAAGCCGGAAAGGTATACATGGACCGTACCCATAGCGGACAGACCGAATTCAGTCCGAAAGAATTTGCGGTAGCCACGTGGGGCGAAATCAGCAAGAACACGGCACATACGTTTCAAGTATTCGTAGACAAATGCTCAATCGAGCTGTTTGTAGACGGCGGGAAAGTGGCCATGACCAACTTGGTCTTCCCCGAAACGCCCTACAACCTCATCGAATTCCATGCGGAAGGCGGAAAAGCAAACGTGAAAAACATGCATATATACAAACTTAAAAATATAAATCAAGCGCAATTATGACAACAGAGAAGAAACCCATCGTGGTGGGAATCGGCGAATTACTGTGGGATGTACTTCCGACAGGGAAAAGAGCGGGCGGTGCCCCTATCAATTTTGTATACCACGCCACACAATTAGGGGCCGAAGGCTATGCCATCAGTGCCATAGGAAAAGATGAATTAGGCGAAGAGATCGTCCGCGAGTTGGACAACAACCATATAGCCCACTGCCTGGGTCGGGTAGATTATCCGACAGGAACCGTACAAGTGAAGCTTCACGACGGCATTCCCACCTACGATATTATCGAGAATGTGGCCTGGGATCATATTCCGTTGATGGCAGAGGCTGTCGAGATCATCCAACAAGCCAAAGCCATTTGCTTCGGCACCTTGGCACAACGCCGCCAAGAATCACAGGAGACGTTAACAGCATTGCTCGGTTATGCTCCGAAAGAGGCACTCCGCTTCTTCGATATAAACATCCGCCAGCACTACTACTCGAAAGAATTGATCCTTGATCTGTTGGGAAAGGCCAATATTCTGAAAATCAACGACGAAGAACTTGAGCTGCTCCGCCCGATGATGGGCTTGGAAGGGAGCGACGAAGTTTGCTGCCAAACCCTGTTGAAGGCGCACAATCTGAAGTATGTCATCCTGACTGCCGGCGACAAGTTCAGCTCAATCTATGCGGCCGATGAATCCTCTACCATCGAAACTCCGAAAGTAAGCGTAGCCGATACGGTAGGTGCCGGCGACTCTTTCTCGGGAGCCTTCGTCTACTCCATCTTGAGCGGTAAGACGTTGAAAGAGGCGCATCGGACAGCTGTCGAAACAGCTGCTTTCGTCTGCACCAAAGAAGGAGCATGGCCCGAATATTCCAAGTAAAACATTTCGAGTTAAACAATAAAAGAATAACACCATGAGTACACAACAAAAAAGTTTCATTTGGTTGCTGATCCCTATCATGTTCTCCTTCTTTGCGATGGGGTTCGTTGATTTGGTTGGAATTGCCAGCAACTATGTAAAAGAAGACTTTGGCTTAACAGACAAAATAGCCAACCTGATGCCGTCGATGGTTTTCTTCTGGTTTTTGGTTTGCGCCGTGCCGACAGGCATGTTAATGAACAAGATCGGCCAACGGAAGACGGTGTTGATCAGCTTGGTAGTGACATTGATCGCCTTGATCGTACCGTTGATCAGCTACTCCTTCCCGATGATGCTGCTCTCGTTCGCCTTCTTGGGGATCGGCAATGCCCTGATGCAAGTATCGCTCAACCCGTTGATCTCCAATATTGTGAGCGGCAACCGTTTGGCCAGTTCGTTGACTTTCGGGCAGTTTGTCAAGGCCATTGCCTCTTTCATTGCCCCCATCTTGGCAGGTTGGACGGCTCTCGCCTTCGGCAACTGGCGCATCTTCATGCTTATCTTTGCCATAGAAGCTGTCATTGCCTTGATCTTGTTGGCCGTAACCCCTATCCATGAAGAGACAACTCAGGACGCGAAGAATGCGACATTCAAAGAGTGTTTTGCACTGTTGGCAGACAAAGTCATTCTCCTCTCCTTCTTGGGAATTATCTGCCATGTAGGTATTGACGTAGGAATCAACGCAACCGCCCCGAAACTGTTGATCGAACGCATGGACATGACCTTGGAGAGTGCAGGCTATGCCACCAGTGTCTACTTCATTTTCCGTACGTTGGGTTGCTTCAGCGGTGCTATTCTCCTGGCACGTGTCCCCACCAAATATGTCTTTTCTGCCAGTTCGCTGATGATGTTGTTGGCGGTAGTCGGCTTGTTTGCTTTACCTTCATCGCTGACGGCCCACTATGTTTGCATCGCCCTCATCGGATTGGGTAATTCCAATATCTTCCCCATGCTGCTATCGCGTGCCATGTTGCACTTGCCCAATAGAAAGAATGAGGTATCCGGATTGATGATCATGGGGTTGTTTGGTGGCACTATTTTCCCGCTGCTGATGGGCTTTGCCTCGGATGGTGTCGGCTCTCAGGTCGGTGCTATCGCAGTCATGTCGATCGGTGTCTTCTATCTGCTGACATTGATCCCCGTTTTGAATAAGGAAGCATAAG
>CAVKMU010000059.1:0-14315 GCA_963657455.1 bacterium | reverse complement strand
CTTCGCGAAGCTGCTGCACGCTCTTCCAAATGCGATCCGATAGGTTAAGGCCGTTGTCGACGAGGTGCTCCCCAACAACAACGACGAAGATGCCGTCGCCGAGTGGATACTTCGGGAATGGCAGCCGACAACCGCCCGTCATTTGTAAGAATTTCTCCCGAATGAATTTCAGTTTACTCGGCATGAAACCGGAGTTTGTTCGGCATGAAACTGCAGTTCATTCGGGAGAAAACCGGAGCTTTAAGCCGAGACGATTTTTCGAAACTGCGGAGTTTTCGGTCATTTATTTCTCATCAGATTCTTGCTTGGCGAGGTATGAAAGCGTACCTTTGCGGCGTGAAAGGAAGGATGGTCGGGAGGTTTCCGGCCGGAGTTCTGAAATAAATGCTTAGATTTGAAGAAGATGCGATTGTTGAGTTTTCTAAAAAACTGGACGCTTCCGGTGGCTATGTCCGTGGGTGTCGTAGGATACTTTCTCTATGTCAATATTCCCTTTTTGGCCCCGACCAAACCTTTTGTAAATGAGTTTTTGGCATTTCTGATGCCTTTCTTGATTTTTGCACAGTTGCTGCTGACTTTCTGTAAGGTTGATACGCGCGATCTGCTGCCGGTGCCGTGGCACGGCTGGCTGTTACTGTTGCAGATTCTCTTTTGCCTCGCGATGATCGGGGTGTTGTTGTTCTGCCATTTGCCCGACTCATACCGTGAAGTGGCAGAAGGTGCCGTGGTTTGTCTGATTTGTCCGACGGCCACCGCTGCGGCGGTGATCACCGGCAAGCTGGGAGGAAGCGTATCGGCACTGACCACCTATACATTGTTATCCAATATCTTGGCGGCCGTAGCTGTGCCGTTACTCTTTCCATTGGTCGAGCCCCATGCGGGAATGACCTTTTTGGCGGCCTTCTTCAAGATTTTGAGCAAGGTTTTTCCTTTGCTGTTGTTCCCGTTCTTCTTGGCGGTGTTGATTCGCCACTTCGTGCCCCCTCTGCATCGGTTTCTGTTGAGTCTGCGCGATGCGGCTTTTTATCTCTGGTCTGTTGCCTTGATGGTTGTCACGGCTCAGACCGTCCGTTCGTTGGTGCACAGCCAGGTGCCGGTGATGGCCGAGGTGATGATAGCCATGGCCGGGCTGGTGACTTGCGCCTTGCAGTTCTATTTGGGAAAGCGTATCGGCACACATTATCACGACCGTATCAGTGCGGGGCAGGCATTGGGGCAGAAGAACACGGTCCTGGCCATTTGGATGGCTTACACCTATCTGGATCCGGTCTCGTCAGTAGGTCCCGGTTCCTATGTCTTATGGCAGAATATCGTCAATAGCTATCAGCTTTGGAAGAAGCGGAAAAAAGAAGAAACGAAGGCATAATAGCCTCTGTAAATGAAGGATTAAAAAGAAATAATGAGAATGATGAAAATGAAAAACAGAATCATGTCGGTCGTGTGGGCAGTGCTTGCTTCGATCCTTGTCACCGCACAGTTGTCTTGTTCGAAGAATGACCCCCACACAGAAGAGGAGAACCCGGTCGATTATACTGCGCAATATGCCACTGTAGCACCCTATTTCCGCAGCACACTGACGACGGCCAACTACGAGGAAATGCTGCACAACACCGCACAAGTTAAGGAAACAGCCGAAAAATTTGCCGAGGCTTTGGGCGTGAAGATCACCTGCGTCTATACCAATGCCGGGCTCTATCAGGGAGGTGCCGAACTGAGTTATACCTATTTGTTGTCGGAGGCCGACCGGGAGAGGGCCGACCTGTTTGCAGCATTGATGGGTGATCTCAGTTTCGAATATCAGGATGCCGTCATCGCTTACAACTATGTGGCGGACGATGATGCCACAGCTACAGCCATCGAACTGCTCTACACGTTGCCAACGGACGCCACTATCGAGTCGATAACAACCGATCTGAATGAAGTAGGGAGTGATGGTACTGCCCGCTTTGATGAAAACAAACTGCAGATTATCTGCTTCGGCAAGGAGGATTGCGAGAAGATCGTTGCCGCAATGGAGAAGAAATCGGCCTATACACCGGAGAGCCGTCACCCGCAAAACAGCCGGTATCTGGAGAATGCCGACCGCCAACAGCTCTATTTGCGGGCCATCGAACGCTATAAAGATAACGTCACCCTCTACGGTGCTTGCTCAATGGCCCTTGCCATCTGTCGGGCAACGGAGGGCGTAGCCGAAGAGGAACGGCTGAATGCGGCCCGGGAAGCGGCAAAAAAATGGGACGAAGAGCATCCCTTTACGCTTTGATGCAGCCGTTTTCTTGTCCGCACTTCTGCTTCGGATACTGCATAATATGTTTTACAACATGCAAGGAATACTTTGTTATCCGCCATAAATTGTGTTCTTTTGTACGGAATGAAAAACAGCGCCTGTTTGAGATTTAAACAACTTCTTATGCGAGGGGCCAACCATCATTCTCAAACAAATACAGAATACATTGCTAAATTTAAATCACATGAAGAAGTATCCGAAAATTGGGATTCGTCCCACCATCGACGGCCGTCAGGGAGGCGTCCGCGAAAGTCTTGAAGAAAAAACAATGAACTTGGCACATGCTGTGGCCGACCTGATCACCTCCAACTTGCGTCATGGCGATGGCACCCCGGTAGAGTGTGTCATTGCCGATGGTACCATCGGACGTGTTGCCGAGACGGCTGCCTGTGCCGATAAGTTCGAACGCGAAGGAGTTGGGGCCACGATCACTGTCACCTCCTGCTGGTGTTACGGATCGGAAACCATGGATATGAACCCTTATTGGCCCAAGGCCGTGTGGGGATTCAATGGAACAGAGCGCCCCGGAGCCGTTTATTTGGCAGCAGTCCTCGCTGCCCACGCCCAAAAAGGATTGCCCGCTTACGGCATCTACGGGCATGATGTGCAGGATTTGGCCGACAATACGATTCCGGCCGACGTAGCCGAGAAGATCCTCCGCTTTGCCCGTGCAGCGATGGCGGTGGCTACCATGCGAGGAAAGAGCTATTTGAGCGTTGGTAGCGTGGCAATGGGTATCGCCGGATCTATCGTTTCCCCCGACTTTTTCCAGGAATACCTTGGTATGCGCAACGAAAGTGTGGACGAGACCGAAATCCTTCGTCGCATGGAGCAAGGCATCTACGACCATGACGAGTTTGAAAAGGCTATGGCCTGGACCGAGAAATACTGCAAAACCAACGAAGGCGAAGACTATAACCCGACAGCCAAGATCAAGGATCGCGCCGGCAAAGACCGAGATTGGGAGTTTGTTGTGAAGATGACCCTTATCTTCCGCGACTTGATGTTGGGCAATCCCAAGCTGCAGGAGATGGGATTCAAGGAGGAATCGTTGGGACACAATGCCATTGCTGCCGGCTTCCAAGGCCAGCGCCAGTGGACAGACTGGAAACCGAACGGCGACTTTACCGAGGCGATGCTTAACACTTCATTCGACTGGAACGGCATCCGTGAAGCCTTTGTCGTGGCAACCGAGAACGATTCGCTCAACGGCGTCTCGATGTTGTTCGCCCATCTGCTGACGCATCGTGCCCAGATCTTCAGTGATGTACGTACCTATTGGAGTCCTGAAGCCGTGAAACGTGTGACCGGTATGGAACTGACCGGTGAAGCCCGGAATGGTATCATCCATCTGATCAATTCCGGAGCTACGACATTGGACGGCTCCGGACAGTGCAGTGATGCCGAAGGTAACCCGGTCATGAAACCGGAGTGGGAGATGACCGACCAAGATGTAGAGGCTTGTCTGAAGGCAACCACCTGGTATCCGGCCAACCGCGACTACTTCCGCGGAGGCGGTTATTCCAGCAATTTCCTCACGCGTGGAGGCATGCCTGTCACGATGATCCGTACCAACCTCGTGAAAGGCCTCGGCCCTGTACTGCAGATTGCCGAAGGATGGACCGTAGATATTGATCCGGCTATCCACAAGGCGTTGAACGAACGTACCGACCGTACTTGGCCTACGACATGGTTCGTGCCACGTCTCGACCCGAACAAGGACGCCTTCAAGGATGTTTATAGCGTGATGAACAACTGGGGTGCCAACCACGGCGCCATCAGCTACGGACATATCGGTGCCGATCTCATTACGATGGCCTCCATGCTCCGCATCCCTGTCTGCATGCACAATGTCGATGACAAGGAGATCTTCCGTCCTGCTGCTTGGAATGCCTTCGGTATGGACAAAGAGGGTGCCGACTACCGCGCATGTGCTGCCTACGGACCAATCTATAAATAATAGATTATCTTCTCTTTTTTCGACCATAACAATAAAGAAAACGTACCGATGCAACCTGTCGGTACGTTCTCTTCAGAGGACAACGTACGGCTGAAATACAATATAACGGCAGGAAATGCGTTATCCTTTCTATAAGCTTTCATCGGAGGTGGTTTTGATCTTTGTTCGAAAGATTGATGCAATCCGGAAAAAATCAAAACCACCTCTCTAAAACCTATTCAAATTCCATGGATCATACGAACAAATCTATACTGCATAAAGACGGAGTCAACTTTCTGATACCCTTCGTCCTGATCACCAGTTGCTTTGCCCTATGGGGCTTTGCCAACGACATTACGAACCCGATGGTGAAAGCCTTCTCGAAAATCTTCCGCATGAGTGTGACCGACGGTGCTCTGGTGCAGGTCGCTTTCTACGGAGGTTATTTTGCCATGGCCTTTCCCGCTGCCATCTTCATCCGCCGCTACTCTTACAAGGCCGGTGTTCTGATGGGGCTGGGGCTCTATGCTCTGGGGGCGTTCCTCTTCTATCCGGCCATGATGACCGGCTACTATTACCCGTTTCTTTTGGCCTATTTCGTGTTGACCTGCGGACTGTCGTTTTTGGAGACCAGCTGCAATCCTTATATCCTCTCGATGGGACCCGAGGAGAGTGCCACGCGACGGCTGAACTTGGCGCAGTCTTTCAATCCGATGGGCTCACTCATAGGCATGTATGTGGCCATGAACTTTATCCAAAATCGGCTCGATCCGATGAGTACGGCCGAGCGTGCCCAGCTTCCGACGGCCGAGTTTGAGGCCGTGCGCGATGCCGATCTGAGCATTTTGATTGCTCCTTATCTCTGGATCGGTATCGCCGTGTTGGCGATGCTTGTGGTGATTCGTTTGGTGCGGATGCCGCATAATGCCGACCAGTCGCATGCGATCAACTTTCTTCCTACCTTGAAGCGGCTTGTCTCCATTGCTCATTATCGTGAAGGTGTCGTGGCCCAGTTCTTCTATATTGGGGCACAGATCATGTGTTGGACCTTTATCATCCAGTACGGTACGCACCTCTTCATGGCGGAGGGCATGGATGAACAGGCGGCCGAGATCCTTTCGCAGAAATACAACATCGCCGCAATGGTCATCTTCTGTCTGAGCCGTTTCGTCTGTACCTTCATGTTGCGCTACCTCAGTCCGGGACTGCTGCTGAAGATCCTCGCCTCGGCTGCTCTGTTGCTCACCTTCGGTGTGATCGGCTTCCAGAATATTTGGGGAATGTACTGCCTGGTGGGCGTCTCCGCTTGCATGTCGTTGATGTTTCCGACCATCTACGGTATTGCCCTCTATGGGTTGGGCGACGATGCAAAGTTTGGAGCAGCCGGCTTGATCATGGCGATCCTCGGCGGATCGGTGCTGCCTCCGTTCCAGGCAGCCATCATCGACCAGCACACGCTGTGCGGCATGCCAGCAGTCAACCTCTCCTTCCTTCTTCCGGCCCTCTGCTTTGCCGTGATCATTGTCTACGGGTATCGTACCTATAAGAGAGAACGGAAATAGAGCGAGTAGAAGCATCTGTTTTGCGAAAGTAGAACCTTCGTTTTTTTTGATGCCGAACAATTGAAAAAAAGTTCCCCATGATTTATTCTGTTCATGCCGAGCTTTTTTTCAATTGTTCGGCATGATTTTTTAATGAGGTATACACCCCTCAAAAACGAAAAGGGGAGCGTCATTTGGGTTGGCGTTCCTCTTTTGGCGTGCGGACGGGGTGTTTCCCCCCCGATTCCTCACTTCGTTTTTTTGTTGTAATTGTTCTTAACGGGAACTTCATGCTCCTCTTCCAAGTAGGAAGGTCCATGTTTCTTTCCCGGCTTCTTCGGCTTTTTGTTTCCGGCTGCACCCATAACACTACATGAATAAAATGGTTAGACTTCTGTTTTTTGCGGACTGTTACAGTCCGTCCTTATCACTTCAAACAGTGTGCCGCAAATGTTTGCACCGTGTTAAATGAGTTAAAATAGTATTATCGTGCCACCAAATGAAACAATTTGGTTACATTTGTCAATCATAATAACAGACAGACGCGTATGAGAATCGGATTTGACGGGAAACGAGCCGTGCAGAACTTTACGGGATTGGGCAATTACAGCCGCTACCTGATGGAGATACTTTGCCGTTACTTCCCTGAAAATGAATACTTGCTCTATGCCCCGAAAAAGCGTGAGAGCCAACCTTTTGCACAGTTTCAGGCAATATGTCCGGCGATGCAGTGCATCTATCCGGACGGCCTTTGGAGGCAGATGGGCTCTCTATGGCGCTCGCTGCAGGTAACGCACCGTCTTGCGGCCGATGGATTGGATATCTATCACGGATTGAGCAACGAGTTGCCGCTGAACATTCGGCAGGCTGCCGGCGTGAAGAGCGTGGTGACGATCCACGACTTGATCTTCCTTTGCTATCCGCATTACTATCCGATGGTCGATCGTCGGATCTATGCCTACAAATTCCGGGCGGCATGCGAGGATGCTTCTGCCATAGTGGCAGTGAGTGAATGCACACGGCGTGACATAATCCGCTTCTTTCATATTCCGGAAGAGAAGATACATGTCATCTATCAAGGGTGTCATACCAGCTTCGAGCAGCCGACTACCGCCGAGGAACGGCAGCAGGTACGCCTCAAGTACCGGTTGCCGGATCGCTACATCCTGCATGTGGGCAGCATCGAAGAACGGAAGAATATGCTGTTGGTGGTGAAGGCTTTGGGCGAGTTGCCCGACGATGTGCGGCTGGTAATAGTGGGTCGGCGCACAAAATATACCGCACACATCGAGGAATATGTCCGGGCGCACGGGTGGGAGAGCCGTGTCTGCTTCCGCCATCAGATTGCTTCCGTCGACTTGCCGGCCCTCTATCAGATGGCTACACTCTTTGTCTATCCTTCGCGTTATGAGGGATTTGGTATCCCCATCATCGAGGCGCTCCACTCCGGAGTACCTGTCATTGCCGCTACCGGCTCCTGTCTGGAAGAGGCGGGAGGACCCGATTCGATCTATGTCGGTCCGGATGATGTCGAAGGAATGGCCGAGGCGATCCATCGCGTATGGGAGGATGATGCCTTGAGGCAGCGCATGGCGACAAGTGGTAAAGCGTTCGTGACCCGCTTTTCTGCCGAAAAACAAGCTGCCGAGTTGATGGCTCTTTATCAATCAATTACTGAACACAACTGAAGATGAAACAGATAACAGCCCCCGCTTATGCCCACCTTGCGCAAGCCATCAGCCGCCTTCCGCAACGCATGGCAACCGGCGAAGGGGAGTCGGTCCACGAAGGCCGAAACACGGTGCGCCGTTTCGTATTGGAGGGGCTCCCGGTGATGGTGAAACAATTCAAGCGTGCCAATTGGGTACAGCGTATATCCTATACTTTCTTTCGCCCGACGAAGGCCCGACGTGCTTTCCTCTATGCTACGGCCTACCGCGAGCGGGGCATTGATACCCCCGAGGCTGTGGCTTATATAGAGGTGAAGCGTCACGGCCTTTTTGCCGATGGCTATTTCGTATCGTTGGTATCGCCCGATCCTCCTGTGTTCTCTCTGCTGAAAGACGAGACGACCGACGATGCTGTATTGGTGGATGATTTGGCGCATCAGGTGGCAAAGATGCACCGTTCGGGTATCCTCAACGGCGACTTGAACCTGGGTAATTTTCTTTTTCATAAGGCAGAGGATGGTCATTATCGCTTTACGATGGTAGACATCAATCGCTCGTGGTTGCTCCCGACGATGCCGGATTGGCCCTTACGGTTGAAGAATCTCCGCACGTTGTCTGCTCGTCAGGATCTTTTTGAACGCTTGCTGGATGCCTATTTGCAGGTGATGGACGATGGGCAGCATCCCGTCGCTTCCTTGCGAGCCACTGCCATGCACCATTGGTTCAAGCGCATGGCTCGTCTGCAGAAGAAGCATCGTTTCAAAAGTTTTTTGAAACATTGCAGTTTTTCATAGCGTTGACTTCTCACGTGCTTGCATTAAATCCAAATGATACAAGACAAAGAAAAGAAAAAAAGCGCCGATGAACAATCCTGCTCACCGGCGCTTTTCAATTATATCCTTTCGGCCAAGCCGTCATTTTATTTGACGAATGCTGCTTGGTTCAAGTAGTCGTAACTCTGCTGTACGGAAGCAACAGGATCATCGTTCGTGTAGCGTTCTACCTCAACAAACCAGTCTTTGATGTTGTTGGCTTCCATTTGGTTGAAAATAGCTTCGAAGTTGATTTCGCCGCTTGCACCGATTTCTGTCTCGTCCTTGATATGGATGGCCTTGAACTGCTGCGGGCGGTTCTTCAAATATTCGATAGGATTGGCGCCGCCTTTCTGTACCCAATATACATCCATCTCGAAGGTGACGTTCTCTTTGTCGACATTGTCGAGGAGGAAGTCGTAGATCAGCTGGTCATCGATCTTCTTGAATTCGAAATTGTGGTTGTGGTAACCGAAGATGATTCCGGCAGCTTTTGCCTTTGCACCGACTGCACTGAAGTAGTCGCAGTAGAGCTTCAAGTCGTCGAGTGTAGTCTTTTCGTTCACATCCATCCATGGTTGGATCATGAACTTCGCACCGGCAGCCTGGTGTGTTTCGATAGCCTTGTCCCACCATGCCATCACTTCAGCATCTTTCTCTTTCGAGTAAGCCTGACCGAGGTGCGCACTGACCACCTTCATGCCGAGGTCTTCTACACGTTTCTTGAAGTCGAGCGGCTCGAGGTCGTAGATCTTTCCGTCGTTATAGCTGGCCGTCTCCAACGATGTGTATCCCATCTTGGCCACCAGTTCCAATGTCTTCTGGATACCTTCCTTGCCGATATAGTCTCTCAATGAGTAGAGTTGCAAGCCGATGTTCTTGGCTGCTGTAGCTGCTTCGGCAGCTGCTTCCGCTGTAGCGGTATTGGTTTTTCCGCCACATGACGACAAAATTTGAGGGGCAACGATGCCACCTGCCAGCAATAATGATGCTCGTTTCAGAAAGTCACGTCTGTTTTGCATAGTGATATGGATTTATAATGTTAATTTTCAACGAAAGTACAGCGAATATTCCGATATTCCAAATCTTTACCGAGAATATTACAGCCTATTTTCTTTTTATGATTCATCATCTTGAATAGGGGGAGATGGGAGAGTTGTCTCTTACAAGAAAGGAAATATTCTTCTGCTTTTAAGTTTATCCCCAAACTGTTTTGCCGAACAATAGGTCATTGATTTGTCTCTTATGGGCTATTTGGGGGTTTTTATCCAAGAGTAAGAAAAAAGGGATACCCGAATTTCGAAAAAGTTTCTCGGCATGAAACTGCAGTTTGTTCGGCATGAAACTCGAGTTTTCTCCCGAATGAACTGCAATTATCTCGAGAGAAACGCTCTTGAAGCAGGAGAAGTATTAAATTGTTGACTTGGCTGTTTTTTTGTATTGTTCGCCATCCACGATAGAATAATTCTCGGATAATGTCCGCCTCGCCGTCTCTATTTATCGGTTCGGATAGGAAAGCCCGTTTGTTTTCTTGAAAATTTTTTGTAGGTTTGTCGGAAAATAGAATCTATATGAAAGCAAACATGTTATTGACCATAGCCGTTCCCATGGCCGGAGCGGCCCTTCTCTCGTCTTGTCAGACGGCACAAAAGAAGGAGGTGGCGAAACCGTTCAACATCGTATATATCATGACCGACGACCACACTGCACAGATGATGAGTTGTTATGATACACGTTATGCCGAAACGCCCAACCTCGACCGCATCGCTCACGACGGTGTATTGTTCACCAATAGCTTTGTTGCCAACTCGCTGAGCGGACCGAGCCGCGCCTGTCTCGTGACGGGCAAGCACAGCCACAAGAACGGATTTTACGACAATACGAACTGTGTGTTCGACAATACGCAGCAGACTTTCCCGAAACTGTTGCAGCAGGCCGGCTATGAGACGGCACTCGTCGGCAAGTGGCACCTCGAATCGTTGCCCACGGGCTTCGACTATTGGGAGATCGTCCCCGGGCAAGGCAACTATTACAACCCCGATTTTATCACGCAAGAGAATGACACGGTGCGGAAACATGGCTATCTGACCAATATCATCACCGATATGAGTATCGACTGGATGGAGAACCGGCGCGACAAAAGCAAGCCGTTCTGCATCCTGATTCACCATAAGGCGCAGCATCGTAACTGGATGGCAGACACCTGCAACCTGCAGTTGTATGAAGAGAAGACCTTCCCCATCCCGGAAACCTTCTACGACGATTACGAGGGGCGCAAGGCGGCCGCCGCACAGGAGATGAGCATCATCAAGGATATGGACCTCGAGTATGACCTCAAGATGATAGGAGCCGAGGGAAGCGCCGAACTGAAACAGGCGTATGCCAATATGGTCGGGCGCATGGATTCTGCCCAACGTGCGGCATGGGACCGCTTCTACAACCCTATCATTGCCGACTTCAAAAAGCAAAACCTGTCGGGCAAGGAGCTGGCCGAATGGAAGTTCCAACGCTATATGCGCGACTATCTGAAGACATTGAAGTCGCTTGACGACAATGTGGGGCGCGTGTTGGATTACCTCGATGAGGCGGGCCTGGCCGACAATACGTTGGTTGTCTACGCCTCCGACCAGGGCTTCTACATGGGCGAGCACGGCTGGTTCGACAAACGGTTCATGTATGAGGAGTCGTTCCACACACCGTTGCTGATGCGCTTGCCGGGCGGCAAAAAAGGCACTGTCGACCAAATGGTGCAGAACATCGACTATGCCCCGACGTTCCTCGAGTTGGCGGGCGTCTCTGTTCCCGATGATATTCAGGGAGTGTCGCTGTTGCCGCTGCTGAAGGGCGAGACTCCGGACAACTGGCGCCGGTCGCTCTACTACCATTTCTACGAATACCCGGCCGAACATAAGGTGAAACGTCACTACGGTGTGCGCAACGACCGCTACAAGTTGATCCATTTCTATAACGATATCGACGAGTGGGAGCTGTATGACCTCAAGGAGGATCCCCACGAGCTGCACAATCTCTACGGCAATCCTGCCTACCGCGAGGTGACCGGCCGCATGATGCATGAGCTGGACAGCCTGCAGACGCTGTATGACGATCCGATCCGTCTGCAGTATCCTACGCCGGATACGGCGGCCGAGTAGGCTGACATCCGGAAAGTGTTCAACGAGACAGCCATAGGGCGCATGGGCAACTGCAACGTTTTCCATGCGCCCGTTTTTGTATATGAAGAGTTTATTTTAACCCAATAAAAAGGCGTTTTGACCTATATTTTTCCATTCGTGGGAGTTGTGTATCTCAAATAATATAGGTTTCTTTGCGTTGTAAACAATGGAGACTTTTCTTTTTGTTCTTTCTCCCGGTAGTATATTCAGCAATGAGGTATATGCTTGTAGAAAATGACCTTACATTAAAACCATCCTTTGTTTTATAAGTTTTTACCAATTTATTTATTTACCATTTTATTCCTATTGTATGAATATTTACATCGGAAACCTGAATTATCGGGTGAGAGAGGCAGAATTGAAACAGATTCTGGAAGAGTATGGGGCGGTCGACTCCGTCAAAGTGATTATCGACCGTGAGACAAACCGTTCGAAAGGGTTTGCATTTGCGGAAATGCCCAATACGGATGAGGCACAACATGCCATCAAAGAGCTGGCCGGTGCCGAATATGAGGGCCGTAACATCGTGATCCGCGAAGCTATGCCGCGCCGTTGATAGGATCTGTACACTCTGAAAACGAAACAGAAGCAGGAGAGAAGAACTGCAAAACGTTCTTCATCTTCTGCTTTTATTGTTATATTTGCACCCGTCAATCAAAACAAAAAACAAAAGAGATGAGACGAATCGCAGGCCTTATGGTAGGGGCGTTGATGTGTGCAGCACTGCTCCGCGCACAAATCGCCGACGAGGTGTATCGCTCGGATACACGTATCGACACGACAACGGTCGGACAGCTGCGGATGGAGGTGGACAATCTGAGCTTCTTCAAAAACAACGAATTTGCGGGCGGATTCCAAAAAGGATACACCCTTCCGGGCGTTTGGCTGCAACCGAAACTGATCTATACCCCTCTCCGTCAGGTAAAGATCGAGGTGGGGGCGCATCTGCTCCGCTATTGGGGTGCCAACAATTACCCTTGCTATGCCTACCACGACATCGCCAAATGGAGTGGAAAACAGTATCAGAAGGCGTTTCATGCACTGCCTTGGGTAAGGGCACAGGTCGATTTCTCCGATCGTTTCTCTTTGGTTTTGGGCCATATCCATGGGGCGGCCAACCATCAGTTGGTCGAACCGCTGTTCAATTCCGAAATGAATCTCATGGCCGACCCCGAAGCGGGTCTGCAGCTGCTCTATCGCTCGCCCCGTTTTGACGGCGATATGTGGGTGAACTGGCAAAGCTTCATCTTCCGCGAAGATACCCATCAGGAGGCATTCATCGTCGGCCTTTCCACCCGCTTCAAGCTCAATCGTGAGGAGGCTCCCGTGCATGCCTACGTTCCGATCCAGCTGATGGCGCAACATCGCGGGGGCGAGATCGATACGATCCTTGTCAACTCGGTGCAGACGCTTGTGAATGGGGCCGTCGGAGTGGGAGCCGTGTGGAATGCCAATGGCCGTTGGATCAGCCGTATCGGTGTCGAGGCTGATGCCGCTTTCTCTTGGCAGCAAAGTGGATTGCTTTGGCCCTTCGACAACGGTTGGGGCGCTTATGCCCGTCTCTATGCGGACGTCCGGCGGGTGCGTATCAAGACGGCCTATTGGCAATGCCGTCAATTCGTCTCGTTGCTGGGCAATCCCTTCTACAATGCCATCTCCATGCAGGACGAAGGGACCGTTTTCCATTCACCCAAGATGATCGTGGCGGGTCTCGAATACAGCTATCCTTTCGGCAAAGCGTTTGCCGTCGGGGTGGATGTCGATCTCTATTGCCACCTGAAAGGTACCAAAACCACGGCCGAAGGTCTGCTGACTGCCAAGAAATCGGCCACCAGCTTCTCTGCCGGCGTCTATCTGCGCCTCAACCCCTCTTTCCTCATTAAGGAGTGGAAGTGAGGAAGGCAAAATCCTTTATAAAAAAAGCTCGGCATGATTTTTCAAAAAGCTCGGTACCTTTTTGAAAAAAGTTCGGCATGAATTTTTCAAAACCTCGGCATGAATTTTTTGAAGGGTATTCTATCCGTTTGCCGGGAAACGGAACACAAAGAAAAGAGAGTGGAGGCACCGTTGTGAAACTTCCCTTTAGTTGCTTTTTGAGTTAATTATTGTTTAAATATATATTTGTGGATGAAATATGCTTATCTTGTGGTCGCTCTTCGGAGAGTCTGCGCACATAGCAGATTAGAGCCGGAGAGACAAGAAGGTATATTATTTCGTTCTGTTCTGAAACTGAAAGCCTGGAAACCTTTAGTGGATTTAAAACATGGATCGAAAAACGATATACCCTCCTCGTATTCGTATGCTTTTCGGTGCAGCCCCAACTGCACCTTGTCATACCGTACAAGGATGGGGCTGCGTTTTGTTTCCATCGTTTTAAAGGGTTTCTTCCAGGCTACCTGAGTTCAGGGATGAGGGCAAATATGTAAGTCTCATCCTTTTTGTGTTTATAATGGTCGGGCCAAGCCATGAGACTCGAGGCCGTTTTTTTAATTGATAAGGTATGATATTTCCTTCACGTAAAATCGTTGATCCATTTATTCTAGGGGGTCCACTAGTAGGTTTAATTTATTTATTGTTAAAAGTAATGCTAGATCGTCCAATAAAGAAGACTACCAAAATAGTTATCTTAGGGGAAAAAGGTGTCGGAAAAACAGAGCTGTGGTATAGACTACAAAGGAAAACGCCTCCGGTCGATTATGTAGCAACAGCAGGAAATAAGATTGAAAAATTTTTGCTTGGAACGAAAATAAAAGAGGGTAAAGAGCAAGAGGTCTATGTTGAATCTACAACTGATGTGGGCGGAGGAAAAGATTATGTAAAAAGTGCTTATGAGAAACTTATAAATCAGGATGGTACTTTTATTTATTACTTAGTGGATCTTACCCAACTTAAA
>CAVKMU010000058.1:0-14928 GCA_963657455.1 bacterium | reverse complement strand
CTACTGTTTACCCCAAATCAATACCGTAGCTGCTTACTATAACTCTGATATTTTTTTTGTTAATACGAGGAATTCCAGAAATCATAGGCATGTTATTAAAAAATAAGCTATACTCCTTATATCCGGTCTATTACAATACACTAAAAAAGGGCGGAGAGATTTTTCATAACCATACCGCCCTTTGATTTTCTATTCAGCACTATTCAGATTAATGCCGTCTATACGATTTCGAATCTTTCGATGAACGGCCATCTGACTTAAAGCCAAAACGCTCAAAGCGTCTCTGCGCTGTCCGTTTCCCTTTTCCTTTGCCTTTGCCTTTCTCCTCTCCTCTTTCTTGAGCCGGCTCAACCGAGATGCGTCTTCCATCTACTTCGAATTCATTCATACATTTCTCGACACGATGAGCTTCTCCTTCTTCTACTTCAAAGAAAGAGAATTTCTCCATCAGATCAATTCTTCCGATTCGAACTCGTCCAGGAACGCAACGATTTACCAATTCAATCAGCTGGTTGACATTCATATGATCTGCTTTTCCGAAGTTGATAAAGAAACGAGTAAAGCCGCTTTCCGCCTTATGACGTTTACCTTTCTCACCACGTTCTTTGCGAGGTGCTTTTTCGTCAATAGTTTCTATCTCATCAGCATCTTTATAATAATCAATCATTCGATTGAATTCCAAAGAAACAACGCGCTTGATGATATCCTCTTTATCGAGCCATTCCAACTTACGGTAAATCTGCGGCATCAATTCTGCAATCTCTTCCTCATTCACTTTTACCTTTTCAATCTGGTCTACTAAGTTAAAGAGTTGCTTTGCGCAAATTTCTTTTCCTGTCGGCATCTCGCCCCTTTCGAACTTCTTATTAATAACACGCTCAATATCCTTGATTTTGCCTTTCTCACGAACATGACAAATCGAAATAGAAACACCCGTTTTGCCCGCACGCCCGGTTCTGCCACGACGATGCGTATACGATTCTATATCATCCGGCAATCCATAGTTAATTACGTGAGTCAAGTCATCCACGTCCAAACCTCTTGCAGCTACGTCAGTCGCCACCAACAACTGCAGGTTTTTCAAGCGGAATTTTTGCATGACATAATCACGCTGTGCTTGGCTCAGTTCGCCATGAAGCGAATCGGCATTATACCCATCTTGAATCAATTTGTCGGCAATCTCTTGTGTTTCCTTTCTTGTTCTACAGAATATAATACCATATATATTCGGATAAAAATCGGCAATACGTTTCAGTGCAAGATATTTATCTTGAGCACGAACCATAAAATAGATATCTCTAATATTTTTATTCCCCTCATTTTTTCGTCCAATAACAATCTCTTTGGGCGAGTTCATATATTTCTTCGTGATTGAAGCAATCCCTTGCGGCATGGTTGCTGAGAAGAGCAACATATTTCTCGAAGGCGGAACTTCTGCCAGGATGGCATTGATACTATCAGTAAAGCCCATATTCAACATCTCATCAGCCTCATCCAAAATCACATTTCGGACAGCACTCAAATCGACTGTCTTACGATCCATCAAATCCAACAAACGACCCGGGGTGGCAACCACTACGTGAACACCACGTTTCAGGCTACGAATTTGACTTTCAATGCTTGACCCTCCATAAACCGGAAGAACATGCAAATGGCTGATATATTTTGAATATTCATTCAAATCGTCTGCTATCTGTAGACAAAGTTCGCGGGTAGGACACAGAATAAGTGCCTGCGGCTGAACCAACTCTACATCTATTTTTTGCAAAATGGGCAAACCATATGCAGCGGTCTTACCTGTTCCTGTTTGCGCCAATACAATAACGTCATTATCTTCGCCCAATAAAAAAGGAATCACTTCCTCTTGTACTGGCATCGGGGATTCGTATCCCATCTCTTGAATTGCCTTCAATATTGATTCGGCAACTCCCAATTCCTCAAATGTTTTCAAATTTTATATGTTAGATAAATGTATATACTTGTGAGTTTGCAAAGATACTCATTAATTGTCAATAATTTATTCATCTCAACAAGATATCCTTCAATTTTTCTTTATTCCTGGTAGAAAAGAAAAGGCCTTCACGTCTGAATTCTTTAAATGAGCCATATTTCCGTTCAATTTCATTATAAGCTATGTCTAAATATGACTCATCAACGGAAAGTAATACGGTCATTGTCTCCTGTGCATCCATGCTCAATGAACGAACCGTACTAGACATAAAACTTGGATCCACATAAACGTTCGACTCCAGATAGTCCTTTACAACAGTTTCATAAGGTACATCCAACAACATCAATACCAGCGACATCAGATAGCCGGCACGATCTTTTCCCAAATCATCTTGCACCAAGATCGGATAGTTGTTTTCATCAACAAACAATTGCAAGATCTGAGCAAAATCTTCTGTGCACTGTGTCACAAATTTGATATAAACATCTTCCATAAACAGCACACCGTCTCGGCTACGTGTCTTGTTCTCTTGAATGCGTCGTAGGATCTCTTGCCTATTACTTGCTACTATCGGCACATGAACAATACGAATATGCGGGAAAAACAAGGGTTGCTTCATAGCTTCATCTTCCGTTCGCAAATCGATAATTGTCTTAATGCCGGCATCGCTGATCTTCATCGAATCGCGACTTGTATACTGTCCAATGTAGCCGGAGCGATAAATTTTCCCCCATTTCACCATACGTCCCCGTTGTGTCCGATAGCCTCCTTCATCGCGAAAGTTCTGAATGCTATCCATCAATGTATGGCGAGCCGCTATATCTTGCGGGTATTTATTATTGAATGTAAGACGGAAAAATTTTCGTATCAGATTATCTTCTGTCACATAGGTCGTAACCCCATTTTGAATATCCACCACTCCCGCCGGCTTTGACATATCGAATGAATTAGGCGAATCGGAGACATAGAAACGCATCGTCCCTGTCATCATCGGGGCTGTCTCCCATTTCAAAATATAATTCCCGATATCATCGCGGTTACATACCGCCGTGATATCGTAAGAAGTATGGGAACACCCTGTGAAGAAGAACAACAAACAAGTCAATATGGCAAATAAATACTTCATCATTCAAACCCTACATTCATCAAAAGCAAAGATAAGAAATCACCGTAATTTCCAACAAGGTATTAGCTTTATTTAACCAGATTATCAAAGTGAATAGTTCTTTGCAAAATCAACAGACAAATAGTTGTCGTAACTTTGACAAACATGTGAGGAAAAATCAATTCCACATTGGATAATTTTCCGCCATTGAGTTTCTGACAACAACGGCAGATCCTCTTTACCGATACCCATTTTCAACAATGCATAGATAATACCGGCATTAAAATTGTCGCCCGCACCGATAGTGCTTACCGGTTCTATTGGTTGGGCATCACAATGGATTTTCATATCATGCGTCTGCAGATCCACGCCATCAGCCGCCCTTGTTGTCAAGAAAGTATCACAATAGAATTGGATATGATCTTTATACACTTTTTCAGCATCCGCTTCATGAAACAGATTGAAGAAATCTTCATCTGAACCACGAACAATATCTGCATACTCCAGATTTTCCAATACCGCAGGCATCACATGGATTGCTTCATGGGCATGAGCCCTGCGAAAATTTGGATCGTAATACAAAATGGCTTTACGCTCTTTGGCATATTCTATAAATTCACATACTGTTTGACGAAGAGCCGGATTCAGCACATAAAACGAGCCAAATATGAAAATATCGTTTTCCTCTATCGGCGGCAGCGATACCTCCAACCGTTGTTTAGGATAATCTTTATAAAACATATAGTTGGCATCCTTCTTATCATCTAAAAAGGCTAATGAAAGCGGGCTTTTTCCATCAGGAAAACGATCCACATACTCCGTTGAAATATGATTTTCACGCATGAATTGCTCAATGATATCGCCCACATGATCGTTGCCCAGTTCACTAATGAAGAGCACCTCGACACCCATACGACCCAGAGAAACCAAACCATTGAAAACGGATCCACCCGGAACTGCGGCATACGGATGATTATTTCGAAAAATCACATCCAATATGGTTTCACCAATACCAATTACCTTTCTCATAACGTTATCTTCTTATTCGTTTTTGCTTTGCTCTCTACTTTTTGAACCCAGGTAACCTCCATGATGCCGTTTTGCATAATCTGCATTGGTGAAATGAATCTTTTTCATGGTACCTACCACCAATATATCACCCATCACGGTCATAACGGTTGTCGAAGTGGTAGGAGTCAAGCCCAACGGACAAACTTCAGCGGGTGCCCCCGTAGGCAAACAGACGGTAGCTTCTTGAGCCAATTCACTTTCCGGGTTACTTGTAATCACGATAAATTGCATATCAGGGACAAGTCCACGGGTCAAATTAACTAATTCTACCAACTCTCTGGTCTTACCTGAATTGGAAATCAACAGCATAATGTCATCTTTACGAACAATACCCAAGTCGCCATGTTGTGCTTCACTGGGATGCAAAAAAGAGGCAGGCGTACCGGTCGAGCTGAATGTAGTAGCGATATTCATGGCAATTTGCCCGGCTTTTCCCATTCCGCTGGTGATCAGTTTACCACCCAGTTCGTGCACATAGTGCACAATCAAATTGACAGCTGTTTCATATCCGGGCGTGATCGGTATATTCCGTACTGCATTTGCTTCCTGTTCCAAGATTGACGTGATCTCGTTTGTCATCATAATTCTTCAGATTATACGATATAGAATACAAATATACATTTTTTATCTGAACTTTCAATTCGCAAAAGGGCGCTCAACGGACAAACGATTCAAAAATCAAGTTAATCATTTCTGTAAAAGGAACTTATCAACTATCAATAATCAAAAGCAATGTATTCCAAAACAAGGGTCGTTTCTTTTTCAAAATTATGCCGAGCTTTTTCTAAAAAATATCCCATGATTTTTCAAAAAGCTCGGCATGATTTTTTTCAATGTTCACAATGCTTTTTGTTTCTCAGAAAAGGGCTGCAACAGCAACTCCTACATTCAAATAATTCAGCCTCCGACCGGAATCGAAAAACGGCATCGAGCTGTAGGTATAGTCGGTATACAAACGCATCCCCATTGTCGGGGTCAACTGACCGAGAAAAGAAGAACCCACCAACATATTGAATCCCGATTTCATTTGTGTTTGGTTGTAGTGCAAATCGCCATACCCCATATAAAGATAACTCTCCCAAAAGAAACGAGGAATTAACATCTTTGCATAGGTCGGCCCAATGGCAAACGACGTACTTCCAACAATGCCTTGTTGTTTCGTTACGTTCGCAGTCATGATAGAGGCAGATCCTCCTATTCCCCACCCCGATGGAAAATGATAAGCCCCCGCCAAGCGCGAGTTCACCCCGTGATACGTACATACATAGCAATCATTGAGCCAAAATTGTTCAGGGAAAATACGGGTATAGCCCACGGAATATTCAAAATAGGAAAGAATATCCGTATAGTCAGTGGCAGTCCCCACCATCTCTTTCAAACTTTTCTTCTTAAAAATCAGGTCAGAGAAGAAATAACCCAACTCGCTTGATACCATTCCAATTCCGGCACCCGCCAAAACATCCGACATCCAATGCCGATTGTTCAGCATTCGTCCGACCGCTACAGTCGTAGCTGCCGAGTAAGCTCCGATACCTATCCACGGACTCAACTGACCATATTCTTTATAAAGCATATCTGCCGCCATGAAAGCGGTAGCCGTATGACCGGACGGAAATGAGTTTTTCCTACTTCCGTCAGGACGTTCTCGTTTGACTGTATATTTCAATCCATTCACCAAGCCCGCCATGGTTGCCGCTGAAATAAGATCAGCCGTCAACATTTCACCCCATGAGCTTCTCCCTTTCACACCCAAAGCTTTCATGCCAAACATGGCTGCCATCGGCGCATATTGTAGATAATTATCGAAAGTGGTCGAAAATCGCGCCAAATGCATGTTGCGTGTAGCCCGAATCTGATTATCAATCGAAAGGGAGACAGCACTGGAAACGAACAACGGAATAGCCGTCCGCAATATATAATAGGTATGTGTGTTCCGATATTTCAGCACCCATAACGGTTCTTTATGTGTTTGCTGAGTCGTATCAACTGAAAAAGTTGCTGCATGTATTGGCAACAGATTGGCACACAACAAACAGCCACTTATGATAAATCTAACCATCTCCCAAGGAGTATTACTCTATATTTTGCAAATATACAACGAATTTGGTCGAAATGAAATATATTTTGGTTTATTTCATATATGGTCTTTTCATAAGATAAAAAGATAAAATAAAAAGAGGAGCATGTCAAGTGGACATACTCCTCTCTATTTACAATTAGTAAGATTCTAATTACAATTTAGGACCAGCAGCAACCAAAGCCTTACCAGCTTCATTAGTTGTATACTTACCGAAGTTCTTGATAAAGCGAGCAGCCAAATCTTTAGCTTTTACTTCCCACTGAGCAGCCTCAGCATAAGTGTCACGCGGATCAAGGATAGCAGGATCAACACCTGGCAATGCAGTCGGAACCTTGAAATCGAACATCGGGATCTGCTTTGTAGGAGCTTTGTCAATGTCGCCACTCAAGATAGCATCAATGATACCACGAGTATCACGGATAGAGATACGTTTGCCAGAACCGTTCCAACCAGTATTTACGAGATAAGCCTTAGCATTGTTGGCTTCCATCTTCTTAACAAGTTCTTGAGCATATTTAGTTGGGTGCAATTCCAAGAATGCTTGACCAAAACATGCAGAGAATGTAGGAGTCGGTTCAGTAATACCACGTTCTGTACCGGCCAACTTAGCTGTAAATCCAGACAAGAAATAGTATTGAGTCTGCTCCGGAGTCAAGATAGATACTGGAGGCAACACACCGAATGCATCAGCAGACAAGAAGATAACCTTCTTAGCAGCAGGTGCAGAAGAACCCGGCTGGATGTTCTTGATATGGTTGATTGGGTAAGAAACACGAGTATTTTCAGTTACACTCTTGTCAGCGAAATCGATTTTACCATTAGCGTCAACTGTAACGTTCTCCAACAAAGCGTTACGTTTGATAGCATTGTAGATATCCGGTTCAGACTCTTTATCCAAGTTGATAACCTTAGCGTAGCAACCACCTTCGAGGTTGAATACACCTTCATCGTCCCATCCGTGCTCGTCGTCACCGATCAATTTACGTTTTGGATCTGTTGACAAGGTAGTCTTACCTGTACCAGAAAGGCCGAAGAAGATAGCTGTGTTCTCACCATTCATATCGCAGTTTGCAGAGCAGTGCATTGAAGCGATACCCTTCAATGGCAAGTAGTAGTTCTGCATAGAGAACATACCTTTCTTCATTTCACCACCATACCAAGTGTTGATGATAACTTGTTCACGAGTAGTAGTATTGAAAGCTACGCAAGTTTCAGAATTCAAACCGAGTTCTTTGTAGTTTTCAACCTTAGCCTTAGACGCGTTATAGATTACGAAGTTAGGCTCGAAGTTAGCGAGTTCTTCTTCTGTAGGCTGAATGAACATGTTTGTTACGAAGTGAGCCTGCCAAGCTACCTCAACGATGAAGCGAACAGCCAAACGAGTTGCCTTGTTTGCACCGCAGAATGCATCAACCACATAGAGGTTCTTGTTAGAAAGTTCGTTTTTAGCGATGTCCTTTACCTGTGCCCATACTTCTTCGCTCATTGGGTGGTTATCGTTCTTGTACGCCTCTGAAGTCCACCATACATTGTCATGGCTCTGAGCGTCGTCTACGATATATTTATCCTTAGGAGAACGACCTGTGAAGATACCTGTCATTACATTAACTGCGCCGAGCTCAGTTACCTGACCTACTTCATAACCTTCAAGACCTGCCTTTGTCTCCTCCTCGAACAATTGCTCGTAAGAAGGATTGTGAGCGATTACTGTAGCACCAGTAATGCCATACTTTGTTAAATCTAACTTTGCCATCGTAGATAATAATTTAATTGATTGAATTATATAATAATTATTTTCTTTCTTATCTTTTCTATCACTTTAAACAACAGAAAACCCCATTTTGTTTAATGCGGTACAAAAGTAATATAAATTTCTGTATCAAAGCACTGTATTAAGGAAATTTTTCAGTAATACAAATCCTTTAGAGAAAATTTTAGTTTTGAGTATTATCTTCTCGTTCTCTAAAATTTTTGTTTGCCTCAGAATCAAGATTTTTTACGTATGACACGTTTCTTGACGGCCGGCTTGTCCGCAGCTTCATGTATCAACTTCATACAATCGTCCAAGGTCATTTCTGTAGGAGTATAGCCTGTTTTAGGAATCTTGTAATTGCTTCCCTTATAGGCAATATATGGTCCGAACCGACCATTCAAGATTTCCAATTCAGGTTCTTCTTCAAATTTTTTGATAAATCGTTGTTCATCTTTCAAGCGCTTCTCTTGAATCAGCTGTATGGCCTCCTCTAAAGTAATTGTATTAGGATCCAATGTTTTCGGAATAGAAACAAATTTCCCATCGTGTCGGATAAATGGTCCGAAACGGCCAATTGCCGCCACCACTGTTTTCCCATCATATTCACCTACAGTACGAGGCAAGTCAAATAATTTCAAAGCCTCTTCCAATGTAATGGTTTCAAGAGACTGGCCTTTCAGTAAAGCGGCAAATTGAGGTTTCTCGCCTTCTTTGTTTTCTGAATTGGATTCTCCTATTTGGGCCATCGGTCCAAAACGGCCGATTTTCACGTAAACAGGCTTTCCACTCTTAGGATCTGTTCCCAACAAACGTTCCCCTACTTTGTATTCTGTATGGATGGCAGTCGCCTCTTTCACTACCGGATGAAAAGCTTTATAGAAATGATCTATAATAGAAGTCCATTCTTCTTCTCCTTCAGCCACAGCGTCAAATTCTTTTTCCACTCTGGCCGTAAAGTTATAGTCCATCACTACTTGAAAATACTCCATCAGGAAATCATTTACGACAATACCTATATCTGTAGGAATCAATTTATTACGGTCGGCGCCTACGATTTCATTTTCCACCTTTTCCTTGATACCCGTAGCGTTCAATGTTATTGTTTCATAGCTACGGGGCATACCTTCTTTGTCCCCTTTCAAAACATATTCTCTATTTTGAATGGTTTGGATAGTTGGTGCGTAAGTAGACGGGCGGCCAATCCCTAATTCTTCCAATCTTCTAACCAGACTTGCTTCCGTATAACGAGGAGGGCGTTGTGTGAATCGTTCGGTTGCCACCACCTCTTTCATTCGCAACTCCTCATGCTGATGAACCACAGGGAGCGATCCCTTCTCTATATCTTTTTCATTTTCATCGTCGGTGCTTTCTCTATAGACTTGCAAGAAGCCATCGAATGCTATTACTTCTCCGGTTGCAACAAAACGTTCAGATGAACCACTTACTGCAATGGATATAGTGGTACGCTCCAATTCTGCATCTGCCATCTGGCAAGCAATTGTGCGCTTACGAATCAAATCATACAATTTCTTTTCTTGAGCTGATCCACTGATCTCGGCATTGGCGATATAGGTCGGACGGATAGCCTCGTGCGCTTCTTGGGCTCCTTTGCTCTTTGTATGATACTGGCGGAACTTATAATATTTCTCGCCATAGGTTGAAAGGATCGTCTCTTTTGATGTTCCCAAAGCTAAATCACTCAGATTGAATGAGTCGGTACGCATATAAGTAATGAATCCGGACTCGTACAACCGTTGGGCAATCATCATTGTTTGTGATACGGAATAACCCAATTTACGGGCAGCCTCTTGCTGCAAAGTTGAAGTTGTAAAAGGAGGTGCCGGCGACTTTCTAACCGGTTTCTTGGCAATGTCTTCTATTGTAAAAGTAGCCTTTTGGCAAAGATGAAGGAATTCTATCACCTCGTCTTTCGTTTTCAAACGATGTTCCAACTCAGCGCGCAAAGCCGTCTTGCCATCCGGCAAAATAAAATCTGCGATGATACGGTAGCTTGCTTCCGCCACGAAATCATTGATCTCACGCTCTCGCTCGACAATCAGACGGACGGCCACCGATTGTACACGTCCGGCAGACAATGCCGGCTTGATCTTTCGCCATAAGATAGGAGATAGCTCGAATCCGACTATACGGTCAAGAACTCTTCGAGCTTGCTGAGCATTAACCAAGTTCATATCAATGTCGCGTGGCGTTTCTATGGCATGCAAAATGGCACTCTTCGTAATCTCGTGGAAAACAATACGGCGCGTTGATTCCGGTTTCAAACCCAAGACTTCATACAAATGCCAGGAAATTGCTTCTCCTTCACGGTCCTCATCGGAAGCAAGCCATACCATTTCTGATTTTTTCGCCTCAGCCTTCAATTCTGAAACCAACTTTTTTTTATCAGCCGGAATTTCATATTGTGGAGCATAGTTATGCTCAACGTCAATACTGAATACCTTCGTTTTCAAATCGCGGATATGCCCATAGCTTGACAACACCTTATAGTCTTTACCCAAAAACTTTTCAATTGTCTTCGCCTTGGCGGGAGACTCCACAATTACAAGATTCTTTTGCATAGTCGTTTATTAGAAATCGGCTGCAAATGTACAAGATAATCTTTAAAATATGCAAGTACGTTCTTTTCTTTTTTATTTTTCTTACTATCTTTGTATCAGATTAACTGGCTAAAACCAAGGAGACTATGAAGAATTGGCGTGATCTGTTTTATTTTTCCGCAAGTGAAAGACGGGCTTTATCATTCCTTTCCCTATTGATTATAGGCATCGGTATCGCTTTATGGTGTACTTCACCTGTCGAAAAAGAACAGCCCAACACCGCCTCGCTTGTTTCTGCCGGTAATTCTGCTCTACCGCATGACTTTTCAACAGAAAGCGATTCTACTCTTTTAACCCAACCAACAACAGCAAAAATAAAATCCAATAAATCTGTCAGACAAGAGCGAAGGAAGTTTCAAACGCCCTATACTTCAAACAGGACATCCTATATCTCAAACAAATATCCCAAAGGGACAATCATCGAACTGAATAGTGCCGACACCCTTGAATTGCAAAAAATCCCAGGTATCGGAAGCTCCTTTTCACGAAGGATTGTAAAATATCGGTCATTACTGGGTGGATTTTTCTCTGTCACACAACTGGCAGAAGTTTATGGCATTGACGAAGATCGATACAATCAACTGCATTCATGGTTTCGCATTGACACGGCATTGATCACTCCGTTGTATGTCAACCGGTCTGATTTCCGTACAATGCTTCGACATCCCTATTTGAACAAACAACAAACAATTGCCTTGCAAAACCATATCAAAAGGAACGGACGACTGAACGGTTGGATGGACATTAGATTATTAGAAGAGTTTAGCGTTACTGATTTTGAAAGACTTCGTCATTATTTCTCATTCGAATAAAAGAAGATCTGCAACTTTTTTTGTTCCTTTGCATCTATAATAGAAATGAAAAATGAATATGAAATATACCTGGTTTGCACTATTACTGATCCTCTTGCTCGTTGCCTGTTCGAAAGAGGAAGAGGAAGTTTTACCCAATCGTACCATCTTGGTTTACATGGCCGCCGAGAATTCTCTCAGCAGTTATGCTTTGCAAGATGTAGAAGAGATGTTGGTCGGAATGAAATCGATAGACGACAGCAAAAACAAACTATTGGTCTATTTGGATACTGACACCTACAACGCTGATCAGCAGACTAAACAAGCTCCGGCCATCTATTGGATTCATAAGAACAAACAAGGGAATGTGATCAAAGAAATGGTATATCAATATCCGGAACAAGATGCCAATTCGATTACCATCGAACGGATGAGCGACGTCTTCCAACGAACATTTTCGGCATATCAAGCCCAAAGTTATGGGTTGATTCTTTGGTCGCATGGCGATGGATGGATTCCTTACTTGACCGAACCCACCTCGTTACGTTCATTCGGCCAAGATGGTGGTTCTAATGGTTATATGATGGATTTCCTTGACTTGTGCGAAGCCGTCAGACAAGGCACTCAATATTTGAACAACAAGTCAAGATTTGATTTCATCTATTTCGATGCTTGCTTTATGCAATCGGTTGAGGTATTATACCAGCTGCGCTCTTATGCCGACTATTTCATGGGTAGTCCGATGGAAACGCCGGCTTCCGGCACACCTTTCGACAAACTCTTAACCCAACTGTTCACCCAAGGAGAGGCCGGCATCAAATCATTTACAGAAAACTACTACAACGAGTATGCCCAAAACTACAATGGAGGGAAAAATTCGACCAACACTCTATGGACATCCGGTGTTTACATATCCGCTGTTCGATCAGAAGGATTGGAGCAATTGGCGGAAGCGACACAAACAATCTACTCTGAACAAGCCGAAAAGATGAGCACCATCACCGAGTCAGACGTGAAAGATGTACAATATTTCGACCATAACCGCAGATACAATCGCGTAAATATGCGCATTTATTTTGATTTGGGCGACTATATCAAATGCCTCACTGAGCAAGAATCGCTCGATACTTGGACAAAAAGTTTGGATGCCGCTGTCGTTTGTTCGGAGGCCACCCCGACTTGTTTCTGTTCATCAGCCTATAATTATACAGGCAACGGAGACATTGCTATCAATGCCGCCTGCGGTTTGTCAACCTATATCCTGTTTCCGCAAAACGCCAAGTACGCTTCATGGAACACATACTACAAACAATTGGATTGGTACAAACGGGTGTATGGCTCAAAATGACATTGTTTTTTTAATCATTTATGATCATTAGCAGCATTGAATACTCGATCCAATGCTGCTATTATATTGTATCTGTAAAAGAAAAGGACTACTATTTAAAAACAACTTCCGTAAAATTTGTATTATACCATATATTCTTTTTGACTTGTTCCGTATTTATATAAATGGTCTTCAAGTTCGTATTATATAGAAAACGAGCAGTAATTTTCGGCGAATTATATGATAAATCCAACTCTTCCAGCAAATCACATTTCTCGCAAATCAAGTTATTCAATGACGGACACGCAGAAATATCTAATGTTTTCATTGATTCGCAATTTTTGATTTTGCACGTTTTCAGCGAACTTGTCAGAATCTTTACTGTATTAGCCAACGAATGCTCAACGACAAGTTCCCTCAACAAAGGAAGTTTGTCGATCGTCTGTTGTTGGCTTTCCGGGTAGTAAAGTTTTAGCGACTCCAACTTCTCACAACCGTCCACATGATATATTTTGGCAGGAATGACTGCTTTTTCCAATGAAGTGCACCCTGACAAGTTAATCTCCTTACAAGGGGTAAATCTATTAACTTCAACTCCATCAAATCATTTCCGTAGGCTGTCAGCTTCTGCACGTTTGAACTTGACAAATCCAAACGGGTCAATTTATTAACTCCACATTTTAGTTCTTCCAATTCAGGATTAATTACTAAATCGGATATGCTTCCAAATTGACAATTTAAATACTTCAAGCGAGTACCTTTTGTATTCAATTGAGTAAGAGAGTTTTTAGCAATATCCAAATATTGAAGAGAACGACATCCATCGATATTCAGATTATTGCATTTTGGAGCTAAAATCATGGCTGAGTCAAGTCGGACACAATTCGACAAGTTAATGGATTCAAACTCACAATCTTTAATATGTATAATTTCCAACTGCGACAAATTGGCTAAATTCAACTCTTTACTTTGAGTGTTTTCTATATACAAGTTCTGTAATCTCTCGTTCGTGCTTACATCTAATCGGGCAAGTTTACCAATTAAACGCAACGAAGTCAGCGAGGGCATCGACGAATAATCAATAATCGGAATCGTTTCGTTTTCAATGGAAACGTCCTTAACTGACGGAAGATTAGAAAAATCGGCAATTTCACAACCTCTTGTACGCAGATGCACAGAGTCTAAAGCCGCACAATCTCGGATCTCAAGTTTATGAATATAATGCTGAAGATTATCGAATTTCTTTAAACTTGCACAATTCTCTATCTTCAACGTATGTATAAAATCATCATAATTATAAATAAAAATCGAATCCAATTTAGGACAGTTCTTCAACTCAATATTGGGAGCTGTTTGTATATTTACCGTTTGAAGAGACGGGTTGCTGATCACACAGTTTTCACCCGGGTTCGTAATCTCCATATAGGTTAATGACGTTGCTTTCGACAAATCAAAATTCATTTCTCCTTCATAGCAAAACGTTTGCAAACGAGGGAGAATTTTCTCCACATCATAGCCTTCTAAGAAAGATTGTTGGCAACGAAAAATAGTCAATTTGTCAAAATGATCATAAAACGCTGAAAGCATTTTCTCATCACAATAAGCCAATAACACTTTCAATTGCGCCTTGGAATGAAGTTGGATAGGATTACCATAGTAGTGAAGATTATCAACCAATGGATTATTCGACAAATCCAACGTAACATCTTTTGGAGAAAAGATATTCACCCAACTGAGATTTTTCAACAATTCAATTCCATCGACAGACTTGATGCCTGATACATGCACTACCGTAATCTTGTCGCATTCCTCCTGGCTAAGTTCACCATCCCCATCCGTATCATAGTTGTTTAAAGATAGGTGCGAAAACTCTCATCCTTGAATTTTTGCGTCAAATAAGTAGGATTCCGTTGGATATCCTCTACATCTTTTTCACAACCAACTAAGAGCCTACAACAAGAAAAGAACAAGGCAAATTTTTCTACTACTCTTTTTTTTACATTCTTCTTTTTCATAATTATGTTATTTGTTTTCAAACAAATAACGCATTTTTTGAAAGAGATTGTTGTAATGAATTGCATTTTTTGTACGAAGGATAGAGAATAATGAAGGCTCACCCGACAAACATGGGGGGATTCTTTTGTTCCGTGGAAAAGTTATACCTTTGTAGCATGAACAATCAAGGACTATTAGCATTGGCACAGTTAGTTCTGCCATCAGAGATACTTTCAA
>CAVKMU010000057.1:0-15702 GCA_963657455.1 bacterium | reverse complement strand
AAAAATTTATTATTGAAATACCATTTCAATATCTTATAATACGTTTGCAACTGGAATTAAAAAACTTCAAATCTCTCTAATCAAGATATAATACAACCTAAAAACACTTTGAATATGGAACTCGTATTGAATTCATATGGCGGGAAATTGAGTATGGAGAATAATGCCTTCGTCATCAGCAATTCATCCGGCAAACGGAGAATCTCATGCAGAGATATTGATTCTATCATTGTAACAAAAAGCACGGTTCTTACTTCTGACGCACTAATGCTCGCAGTTGAATATGATATTCCTGTAAGGTTTGCAGACAAAGCCGGCAACAATATCGGATGTGTATGGAGCCATAAATACGGTTCTATCTCCACCATTAGAAAAGGACAGTTAGCGTTCACAATGTCATCCGGTGCTGTGCTTTGGATAAAGGAAGTCATCGTAAAGAAATTAGAAAACCAATTAGCTCTGCTCTTTATGTTGCAAGCTGATACTTGTAAGGACAAAGTCCTGATTGACAAGTCGGTGGCCAAGATAGAGATGCTAATGGGGAAGATCAAGGCTTTAAGTGGTGATACCGTTAGTGATTTGGCGGCCATTCTTAGAGGGTTGGAAGGTAATGCTTCAAAGATATATTTTCATACACTCAACACCTTCATTCCTGAGAGATTCCGTTTTAAGGAAAGGACTCAACACCCGGCAAAAGATGTTGCCAATGCTATGCTCAACTATGGTTATGGGGTACTTTATGGAAAGGTTGAAAACGCTCTGATTCGTGTAGGCATTGATCCGTATATCGGCATTCTTCACCGCGATGAATACAGCAAACCCGTATTGTCATATGACGTTATCGAAATATTCAGAGTCTGGGTAGACTATGTCGTATACTCCCTACTTGCTCAGAACGTAATAACCGACGAATACTATTCCACTGAAAATGATGGATCAGTATGGCTGGAAGGATTAGGTAGAAGAGTATTGATACAAAGCATGAACGACTACTTGTCAGAAATATATTCTGCTGATGGAATAAAAAGAAGCAGAGAAACCCGGATTTTCCTACTGGCCCAAAAACTAGCACAAACCTTTAAACACTTTTAATATGAATATGGAACTTTCATTCGGAACACATCTACTTTCACAAGATGAGCAGATGACCAGTATCACACTGACTGACATCTACACAATGATTCGTCAGAAAGATTCTTCACTGGCAAGTCAACAGGCTGTTTTGCGCAGTATTCTGAGTATTGATGCACAAAAATACCGCAATCTCAAAAAGAGTCTTCCATACTTTGTATGCGGAAATTTTGTCACCGGCAGAAGAAAAATGGACGAGTTTGCATCTACATCCAGCTTCGTTATAGACATTGACCACTACAACTATCCCAACAAAACACTTGATGAGTTGAAGGAAGAACTTGCGGCAGACAGCCGCATCGCCTTACTTTACACATCGCCAAGCGGTAATGGGCTGAAAATTCTTTTCATTTTGGATAAGCCATGTCAAGATGCCAATATCTATGCTGCATTCTACCGTCAGTTCGCAATGTCATTCGCAAAAGAGCACGATATTACTAATTTTGTTGACTATAAAACCAATGATGTCACGCGTGCATGCTTTCTATCTCATGATCCCGATTGCCGCATAAATCCAAATGCAACTACCATATCCATAGATAAATACGTCAATCTCAATAACGTTGACCTGTTTCTAAATAAGGATAGA
The DNA here is from genome assembly GCA_963657455.1 of bacterium. Taxonomy (GTDB): domain Bacteria; phylum Bacteroidota; class Bacteroidia; order Bacteroidales; family Tannerellaceae; genus Parabacteroides. Next base: position 13,982 of record CAVKMU010000057.1, on the reverse strand, counting down.
TTGCTTGATAGTACATGCAATGATTTGACATACAAAGAAGAAGTTGGCTGCGAAACAACAAAATCCATTGATCCCAACGAAGAAACGCTAAAACATATAAGAGACATACTCTCGATCAACAAACGCAAGCACATACAGAAAGAAGACACTATGCTTATCGTTCCTACTGAAATTAAAAATATTATGGATGGATTAAGAGCATTGATAGATGAAGCAGGAGTAGAACTATACGAAACAAGGGGCATCCAGTATGGCATCAAACTCATGTTGCGCACGACTCTACTCCAAGCAGAAATCAATGTATTCTACGGAAAAAGAGGTTACTCCGTTGTGCTTAGTCCAAAGAAAGGCACATCGCAACAACTCGGTTGTATGATGCAAGAACTTGTCAGTGACTATCTTTACGGATTGACGGCATGAAACTATCACAAAAATGTTTCCATGAGAAAATTAATATCATCAAGGCTTCTGGATTATCAGGGTCAGGTTCCATTTCTCGGGATAGTGACAATTTGGAAGATTTGCTATCTTTGCAGGAAAGAATCCATCGTATTCTCAACATAGTATTATACAAGAAAAGGAAAGCCGGTAATATGATATGCTTCATCATGTACGACATAACGAGCAATAAGGTAAGAAGTCGTATTGCAAAATACCTATTAGGGAAAGGGTGTACACGGATTCAAAAGTCAATCTTCATGGCCGACCTTCCTGTTTCCACCTACAATGAGATCAATGATGCCCTTGTAGAAGTACAAAAACTATATGAGAACAACGACTCCATTCTCATCGTACCACTTTCTGAGGATTATGTAAAGGCAATGAAAATAATCGGGCAACAAGTGGACATGGACCTTATGATGCATGTAAAGACAACACTATTTTTCTAATTCATAATAAATTCAACACAAAATGAACTTTATAAATCTCACTCCACACGATATTGTGATGAACGACGGAACGATATATCCATCGCAGGGTATTGCACGACTGGCTGATACCTATACTCCTTTTGACGAAAATAAGATCTGTGATGTAACGTATGGCAATATTAACAATTTGCCAAGCCCCAAGGAGAACACATGCTACATCGTCTCATCACTTGTGTTAAATGTAGCAAAGGCTTTAGGCAGAAAAGATGTTGTGACACCCGCAACCGGACATCCCGACAGCAAGCGTCACAACGGAAATATCGTATCAGTACCAGGATTCATACGTTAGAATCACTCTTAATGTACTCATCATAGAGTACTTTCGCTATTTCTTCACCAAGATACTTGGTCAAAACTTTCCAATGCTTTCCCTGCTTGAAAGACTTGAGGTCTTTTAAGTCTTTCTTGTCAGGGGCAGCAAGTAAGCGTTTTACCGTATTTTCAAGAGCGGCCTGCTCGTCAGATGTAAGTTGAGACGCACCTTTTGCTTTCAGCCATTTTTCCACTCGTTGGAAGCAGACTTTGAACTCCTTTATGCTATAGGATTCGCCGTCACCAGTGCGTTTGTCAAGCTCTGCAGAGAGGCCGGCCTGCATTTTCTTCTCCTTTTCTTGTTCTGCCAAGGTTGCTTCCTCCGATTCCAATTGAAAAATCTTCTCCTCAATATCAGCCACTTTGGCTTTTTCGTCATCAATAGAGACATGTTTGGCCAATAACTGGTCGATAATTTGGTTATATATTCTCCGTGCTTTGGATAGTTCTGATACGACATAAGAAATAGTTTCTCTGGAATCTTTTGCAGATAAGAGTGCACTTTTTGCGTTGTCTTCGTGACACTTTGCTTCTTGATATAACTGAGCCAGTTGTTTTCTTGCCATTGCAATGGCATCACGCGCTCTTGCCTCCTTTGCCGATTTCATAATATTCTCCCACTCGTCGGCGTCGAGCATAGAATTGATAGGCTTGTTAAACTCATGAAGGGGATTAAATGAACTCTTATTTTTCCCTTCTTTATATTCTTTAAGTTCCATCATCTTCACTGTCTCATCATCATGCTCGGAAAATATCTTTATCAATTGGGTTATGCTCTCTGTTTCTGCCCATTGTTGATAACTGTTTTCGTATGTAAATGTGGACATTTCTTCTTCAAATTCGTGCATGTAATACCTCGCATCATGACTGAAGCCCCAAAGTTGAACATCATCCATTTCTATCTTGCATTTGCCATAACCGAATCCTTTCGCCAATCCAAGGTTAAAAAATGCACCTTCGGTGCCATTAAGGGTCAAGGCTGCGAGCACCGCACCTATTTCCATAGGACGCATGTTGTGTAAAGCAATCCGTAAACGGAACGTCTGACCTTCTGGAATAGCTTTGAAAGTTGTATCCATATTTTTGTTTTCTCCTTGAGGGAGTCCTATCGTAGTGTTGCTTCTGTGAATACGATATAGTTTTCTTCCAGCAACACCTACCAAGTCGTCATACGTCTTATAAGGCGACTGTTGCTGCTTTATATAAAAAGGATAGTAAGATGCCTTAGGAGAGCCAAGGATACCAGAAATTGGTTTCAGGTCGTTATCTTCTACAAAGCCATCCATAAAGGCATGGCCAACCATCACTCTTCCTTTGAGGGATTTCTTTTTACCTGCATACCCAAAGAGTATTTCAGCCAAGTCAGCCTTTTCTGCGTCAGCTTTTTGGATATATTCAACCTGATCTCTGACATTGTATCTGAAAGGAATCCGGAACATTTTTGAAAATCCAAGGAATGTTTTGCCGTCTCTTACTATTTTGAATACGGGAATCTCTTTGCCCTCTTCCAGTGCTTTAAGAAAACAACCTTTCCCTGTTACTCTTTCTTCTGCAAAACCAGGAGTATTTTCATACAAGGTCTTGAATGCTGCAATGGTTTCATCGCTCAACTTTTCTTCCTCGCCCAACTCCATAGGGAAAAGCAGCTCATGCTTTTTTCCTCCGATGTTGCCGGTACAGACCAACCTATAAGAATTTCCTTCTATTTCAACTTCAGGGTAAGTAGGATAAATTCCATTTTTCTCTACCGATGCATTGACGTCCCACACAGATGTATTTGGAGTATAGCCCGGGAAACGGTCCTTCACGTCTGGGATCTGCATCTTTCCGATTTTGCCCATACAAGAGGTAAAGGTATAAGCATCGCCTACCTTTTTCAACCAACCGGGCTTTCCCTTGTTCGTAATCTTCTTATACTCAGTACTTTTTGCTGTATTCGTAGAATTAGCTACATCTCTCCATCCGAAATATCTATTCTGGTAATCTTTACCCTCCTGCATCTTTCCGAATGACATTATCTCTATCATTGAGCGTAGCATACCCTTAATGGTAGTAGCGGGAATAAAGTAATGTCGCTTACCATCTGTCCCCATGATGTGTGAAGAGTATTCCGTCTCCTTTCCATCACGTGAGAAGAATGGCGACATGGTATGTATAGTAACCTCTATGATACCATCCTCTGAATCAGAGAAAGGAATATCTTGCGATACCTCTTCACTCCAGGACGGATAGAACACATACTTGTTGAGTGGTACAAAATTATATGGTGCTGTTATTTTCATCGTGTTATCCTCCGTTATTTTTCAAATCCTACAAATACGCTGTTCTGCAACTGAAGGGTGGTCATGCCTTCACAAAGAGGATCCACCACCTCTTTCCATATACGCAAAAACATAAGACCTTTTACTCCTTGAATACGATGGGGAATATAGTTTACAATAGGAGCTTTGAGCTGCTCGTCTGTCACTACTGTTTCAACCGCTTTGTAACACCCATCCACATAACGGATAGAGACACTACGATGTTTCGCTGCATCCCATAGTCGTCCTTCTACAACAAACGGATTCTCTCCGTCTGTGAGCGTCAGAGATTGTTCCTCTGTGCCATCAAAGACTTGCGGTGCGACCTGGTCACTCATCCAAATGTAACCTTCATATTTTGCTTTGGGTATCTGATGTTCTTCCATGATTATTCGTCTATCGTTAAAGTTCCTATAAAAATACCATTGCCTCGGTTGGTTCCTCCCCCAAGTGGCAATAATCCGTTGCAGATGTCATGAAGTGAACTTTCGAAAGCTTTCTTTACTGTAGAGTCAGCAAAAGCTCTCTTATCCACGAGTATCTCCTCAATGATTTGCTGCCCTTGGATATTGCTTACCTTCTCCTGAAAGAGAGCCCCATCCTGTACACTTCCTGTAAATTTGTCCATTTTTATATGAAAGATTACTTTTTCTCCCGAATTTTTCACCACAACATCGGAGAATATAGCGTTACCACATTGCGGAATGATATTGTCCTTTTCAGTAGCTGTACCGAAAATCGCAACTACAGCAGGATTCTTTTCACAAGCCAAAGCTTTGTCCTTAACCTTATCGATAAAACAATTGTTGTATCGGTTCCAATAGTAGGCTGTACGATGTGCCACCGCTCCTTTTACAGAAGTTCCAGGAATCAAAAAATAGTCCTCACTCATTGCGGGAGTATTACCCCACCACGATATGTGCCGCTCCTTTACAGGTGTCATATCTGCATTATCATCTCCAAAACCTGATGAGAAGATGAAAAAATCCAGTGGTTTTAGTGTGAGAGTATATCTAACCCAACCATCTTGCTCTTGTGGCTTGGTATCTTTCACTTCTATGGCGTTCCATTCCTCTGCCAAACAAGATGACTTGCAAATATACGATTGCAGATCCTCTTTTTTTGTAAGGTCGTATATAGCATATTGCACACGTATGGTTTTCATCAACCCCAAACCGTTCCTTGTACCACTGCCAAGACGGAATGTTGGAGAAAAAATCATCTGCATTATATCTTGCATTTGGGAATCATTGCTATCTTCTGTCAGAATTTCCATTTGAAAGCAGAATCTCGTACCTTCATAGACAACTTCCTCGTCAAATTTCCCATACTTTTGAGCTGTACCTTTTTCATTTATGCATACATGTTGACGTATAGGAAGCACTTTGAAATTATTAAGATACTCTCTTTCAGACGTTTCCACCAATCCATCGACTACTTTGCCGTCTTCACCTACAAGAAGAGCATCAGACACAATGATCCTTGAGCCTCTTCCTTGTTCTCTCTCTTGAAAACCAAAAAGATCATCAATATATGGCTTGTCACCGAGGCTGTGACGTATTACTCCAGCAATAGAGGTCCCCGGTATGTATGGCAAACCGTTTATATCTCTTACCACAGTGGCATCTGTGATAATGTCTTTGTTTCCGGAACCTACAGCAATAGGCGAAGCGGCTTCCAACGTAACGCGAGCAATAAAGCGATATCTATATTTCGTCATGTTCATTTTATCTTTTCATTTTTTGCCATCTGCGATGACAGGTTAATCAACGCTTTTTGTGAAAGATCACCATATTCCGTAAACTTCATCTTATCAACAAAGTTTCTTAGAATTTTTATTCTTCCGTACTCTTTCCATTTTGCAGCAGCAACACCATGAGTAAGGAATGCTGCCGGGGTTGTCACTTTTGTTCGTGGATCAGTAGGCGATGGCTCTCGATACTCGGTCTGCTCTTTCTCAAAAAGTACTTCCACAATCTTGTCATAAGAATCATATTGCGTCGCAATATTGCGGATGGCACCCCATTGGGATGAAAACTTGTCTTTCGGAAAAAACCGCCCATATTGTATGACAAAACCATTCACTTCTTTGTATATATAAGAGGTAGCCATTTTCTCTTTTCGCATCCTACCAAGATAAGAAAGCAGTGGAGTATTGACAGACACAACTTTTTTGACAGCAGTTGGACGTGTAGCTTTCATAATAGATAGGGCTGTTAAACCATTATCACCAACCTTCTGCAGCAAATTCCACCCATAGATAATTTTTCCGAATCCTTCATTCTTATAACTGCCAACATATGTTGGCAGTGTACTCGGCAATTTTCCATCCTTCAAATGTACAACAAACACCGATCCTTTTTCAAAACCCACCCTATCAGAATCTCTCGTTTGCCGTTTGCCGTTCCATGGAGCGTACTGAAATGTTCGTAATTGGCTCTTTTCCCAAATTATTTCACCATTCAGGCCAAGGTCAGAAGCCGATGGAATAAAGGTTGCTTCGCCTGAAGCATCAAGAAAAATGAGACGTCCGTCAGCATAAACAGTAATGCATTTATTACCATCTAATATGAATGTATCAGTTGTAGACTTCACCTCTTTATACTCGCATGGAGTGATTTCAACAAGACCATATTGAGCAGTACGTGATCGGCCGATATGTTTAACCCCCAAAAGGGCTTCTGTGATTTGTATAGCCATATTGGGATCATCGCATTCCACAGAAAACAAGAACTCCGTGTTTTTTTCAAGAGATTCGTAACCATACATTTTGCTATCATCAGAACGGCGCAGATCCCTATTATATGCGCTCTTTATGGCATAACTCTTCGTCAAAGCTACTTCGGTCATAGAATCGTCATCAAATTGGTAAAAACCTTGACGACACTGCTTCAGCTGCAAAGGCTTGCCTTGCTCCTCCTTCTTTCTATCGTGGAAATAACTGAGATAGAAAGAAGCTGACAATCCCAAAAGCTTCGGATAGTAGAGTGCTGCAGGAATGCGTAGTGAACGTTGGTTTCCCTGTTCTATTACCGGATGAGCATCACCAAACCTAACTTTTCCACTATGAAACAACAACACCTGCTCCTCTTGAGTATATTTATCATATGAAGCTGCAACGATACCCAAGAACACCCCACCAGGAATGAAGTCGAGAGTCTCGTGACTACTTTCTGTTGCCGCCTTCTGACTCAGGATAACATCTGAGAGCAGCTTGCATCTAAATTGTAGTTTCTTCATGCTTTACCTCCTTTCTCAATTGAGAATCTGCATCTTCCCATTCCTCTGTTTCTACCTATACCCATATATTTTATTAGTCCCAAAGCTTGTTCCATAATTCGAAGTAATTCATCGTCCACATGCAACACATGTGCATACAAAGTACACGGAACGGTGGTCTCCACAGTGCGCAAACTATGATCTTTGGCAATGCCCGTTTTGCCATCGATGGCCGTAGACGTTCTGTTTGTATAAAGGAACTCTGTCATACCTTCAGCCACAATAGCCTTGGCTTCATCTTTTGCAAGATTGGCATTGCTGAAAAACAGACTACCTTTCTGAGGCAAATCGTCACCACTTTCTTCCGCATTCTTCCCAAAAGAATTATCGAGAAATACAGAGAGTCCGCAAAAGGATATGTAATCCTCCACAGCTTCTCTTATTACTCCTTTTACCGTTTTTCCCGGAATGTAAGGAATACCATTAGTATCTTTAATAACCAGACCATCTGCTTCGACACCGGCTGAGAGTCCAGACGAACAGCTCCATGGGGAGAAAAATTCTATTTTTATGGTTATATCGTTCATATGTCAATCCTCCCTTGTTTTCTGATTTTGTATGGTAAATAGATCTATCACATCACCGGCAGGATAAAAATCGGTCTGTACTCCTAGTCTTTGCTGTGCAGTAGTGGCCGCACGGAACACATCTTTCAAATTGTCTGGCAGAATCTGTTCACTGCGTTGGCTGTTTTGTTTGGCCATTTCAGTATCTTGATGCATCAATGTCATCCATTTCCTAATGGCAGTCTTGACAACATTCCCATCTTTGCAAGACATTTTACTGACAACATCTTCCAATTGTTTTATAGTCCAGAAATTCTCCATCGAATACAAGAAGTAGGGTCCTGCACACAATTGTATTCCTTCCCGTGGCGTCTTTTCTTTTTCTATTAAGCGATCATAATTTTCAATAAAACTACTCTGTACTTTATAGGACAATACACTTGACGGGGCACATGATGCTCCTTTCATAACATCAGGTGACTTCGATATCTTCTTGGCTTGTGAACAGAGTATCTCTGCCAATTTATAACCATAATGAAAAGGATAGGACGACTTGATGTAAGCAATACCGGCACATGCGGTCAATCCATTTCCTGATCCTAAGTTCTTTTCCGTTTCTTCTTCAAACTTTTCCAAATAAGCCTCCACATATGGGAGAGCCAACGATGCTTTGCATATCATCGTCAGGTCATCCCCTCCAAGGACAATAGGACGAAACTTGAGCGTACCGGATTCTTGCCCATGATCTTCAGGTGGACAGATAACCTTGAATGCCTCCTGAGCTGCTTTTTGTGTCGACATATCCAGTTTTTGTGAAAAATATTTTAGACCTTCTTTCGTAGCTGACATACGTTGCACAACTTCTCCGAGTCCGTTACCATCAGCGTGAATGACTGCAATCCAATCATTCTTATCAGTAAGGTCGGATATGTTTAAAGCGATGTTTCGTGGACTAAGATTTTTCTGTCCAAAGCTCTTTTCGCATAGTTTTATTGTCGCTTTAGCACCAATGGACAGCTCCCGTTTTTTTAGTGTCGCCTCATCAATATACTCACTATTATTGAGACAAACGACAGCCGGCATTCCCGTTTTTCTTGACCGTTCCATGGCCATAAGACCAATGGTCATAGTTTTTGCTTGTTTGTTACGCTGGGCATGAAGATTCTCCTCCAACCGGCACATTATAGAACGAAAATTGTTTTTCAATTCCGTTTCCGTTGTCTTTACTACAGCTTGCGAGATCGTAATACCCGGGGCTTCCAACATCACTGTTTTAGGAAATGCTCTCACTGTTTTCTCGCATTCTTCTTTGCAAGAGTAGACACACTTGATATTGCCGGCAGCATTTACCAAAGCCTCTCCTCCTTGTAGAAATGCTTCTTCAAAAAGAGTGGTGCAAATTCGCTCCACCAACTCACTAGCCCCAACAATATCCTTCAATTCATTGGTGCGGAAAATGAAGCTTTGTATACCTTGAACAGCTGCTCCATATATAAATAATTCTTTGTTCATGGTCTAGATTTGTGAAGTTTTCAAATACAATCAAATACAAAAATAGAAAAAATAATATATAAATTATGGTTTTACGCCAAAGAATATTGACACTTAATTTTTTTTCGTATATTCGTCAAAAAATTGGATCTATGGAATCTATATACATTGCCATATTGAAATTTGAAGAGTTCCTCGGTGATGCGGAAACAAGATGTTTTCGAGGAGCTATTGTCGACCTTGTCGGTAAAGGGAATATGGCATTTCACAACCACCTTAGCAATGATCGTCTATCATATTCCTACCCTCTCGTCCAATATAAGCGTATCGATGGGAAAATGGCAATTGTAGGAATTGGGACAATGGCGGATTGTATTATGCAATTGGCCAGCCAATTTCCTCGCACTCTGAAAATAGGGAAAAAGGATATCGCTTTTCATGTTCAAAGTTGCAAGATAGAGAAATATCAACCTATTATGGAAGTGAATCCCAAACTATACAGCATAAAGGACTATATTGCTCTCACCGATGAAAATCTCAAGAAATACAATTCGATGCTTGCTCTCACGGATAAGCTATCTTTTCTTGAAGATATTCTAACAGGCAACATATTATCTTTCCTTAAAGGAATAGGCTATCATGCAGAAGATAGAATATTTTGTGCCATCACAACATTCTCAGAGCCTCATATCAAATACTACAAAGGAGTACACTTCAATGTGTTCAACTTGAGTTTTGTGAGTAACATAGAATTGCCTTCAGGCATCAGTTTAGGAAAAAGCGGCAGTGTAGGCTTTGGGGTGCTCAAAAAAGAAATGCTACCTGGCAAATTCGACAATTTCGAATCAAAAAACTAATATATCTCATATGGCAAAAATTCTTATTTCTTTCGTTGGAACAGGTGGATTGATTCACAAAAATAACCAAAAAGGGAGCTTTCTCGCTTCCGACAGGCAGTACAAGACAGCAATATATCACCTCGGCGATGAAAGCCTCGGCAAGTATCCGTTTGTGGCAGCTGCTCTCACCCAATACCACAACATCGACAAAGTGATTCTTTTGGGGACAGTGCATTCTATGTGGGAGGAAGTGTACCGCTATTTCGGAGAAAAAAACATAGGAAAAATCAACGAAGATGTTTACTGTGAAATTGCTGAACATTGCGAGAAAGCCACTCATAAAAGCGTGTTATCCATACCACACAAAGAAGAAATCGAAAAGGTTCTTGGTGGCAATTCGAAAGTCATGCTTATTCGCTACGGAATCACTGAAGAAGAAATTATGGATAACATCAGTATAGTATTGGGACTTAACAACCTCATCAATACCAATGATGAAATTATCGTAGACATAACCCACTCTTTTCGGTCGTTACCAATCTTTATAATGAACCTATTGCTGTATCTCACCAATGTCAGCAGCAAGAATCTCTGTATATCCCATATATATTATGGTATGCTGGAAATGCTACAAACATTGCATTATGCTCCAATTGTTGATTTGAATAAGATTCTAGAACTGAACAAGTGGATTGTAGGATCTTCAGCTTTTCAAAAATATGGCAACGCATACCAAATATCAGAATTGCTAAAAGAGGGTATTGATACAGGATTAGCGAGTGAACTGAAACAGTTTTCTGACTTACTGAACCTCAATCATCTCGATAGAATTGAGAAAGAGGTAGAAAAATTAAAAACAATGAAAAATAAGGAATACAACAATCAGCTTCCTGAACTTACCGTCAAACCTGTTCTCAAGGATTTCCTAAAAGAGTTTGGTACCACAAAAGGCAACCCGGCTCTTTTCCAATACAATTTGGCAAATTGGCAATATGAGAAGAAGAACTATGCTCTCTCGCTCATTTCACTCTCAGAGGCTATTCTCACATATGCTTGCCTATTAGCTGGTGCAGAATGGAACAACCAAGAAGACCGTGAAAAAGTAAAAGACACCATCTTCAGTAGGAAAAGTGAACTTCCGGCCAATTTGGCAGTCTGCTATCATAAAATACGCAAAATACGTAATTCCGTAGCGCATTCCCAAAAAACATCTTACTCATCTCAAGGAATTATCGAAGAGTTGAGAAAAGCCTTAATTACTGCAGGGGAATACATTCATTAATAATAACAACCTATGGGACACAACGTTTTGAAGCAACAAAGGCGACTTGAACTCGTGGACGAATGCCTTCGCAAGTTCGCCAAACCGATGAATATTGACCAGATCGCCACCTATTGCAATCAAACATTAGGCTGTAAAACCAGTACACGCCAATACAAGTACGACATCGAAAAGATAGAAGAAACATTTGAAGTTCCAATACATGTAGAAACTATCAGTGGCAAGAAATGTTATACTTACAGCGATACCGGTTTTTCAATTAAGGATAATGGCGCATTAGGGCAGATGGAACAGTCGCAACTGAAGAAAGTGATGGACTACCTGGCAACCTTCTCCGGATTAGGCATAGATGCAGGATTATGCGAAGTGACGGATGAGATAGGACGCATATTAGGCTATGACAAAGAAGACAATGCCGTCGTCTCTTTTGAAAAGACGGACTTAGTATGCTCCGGAAAAGAAAAAATGGATATTATTTTCAATACGCTCTTCAAGTCAATAATACAAAGACAAACGCTCAATGTAAAATACATTGTTCCGGGACGAGGCAAACGCGAATGGATAATTTTCCCTCAATTCCTCAAGCAATATAACCAACGTTGGTATCTTATAGCAACCAAGCATCATGACAATAAGGGAGAGATAAACAACATTGCTTTGGACAGAATTGAGCGCATTGAACCCAATCATAACATTCCGTACACGAAGAGCAATATAGACTTTGCCGAATATTTCGACAATGTTGTTGGTATCACAAAACCAGAAGGAAGTCAACCCCAAGAAATAATCCTACAGATTGAGAAAGGAGAATATTCTTACATTGAAAGCAAACCGATACATCCGTCCCAAGATGAGTTGTTCGATACTCCGGACAAGGACAAATATGTGCGCATTTCATTATACGTACATAATAATTACGAGCTTAGGAGTAAAATCCTCTCTTTTGGGAGTAAAGTGACCGTCATCGAGCCCAAAAGTTTAAGGGACAAGATAAAAAGTGAATTTCAAAAAGCATTGGACAATTACAAATAGATAACGAAAAACTATCGACTTATGGCAAGAAAATTATTTTTATCGATATTGGGAACCGGCAGATATATGCCATGCAGTTACAGCAAAGATGGCATGGTACTGGACGAAACGAAGTTCATCCAACAAGCTCTTATCGAATATCTGCAAAAAAGCAACATTTGGACACATAATGACAAAGTGATTATTTTTCTTACTGAAAAAGCAAGAAAGACACATTGGATTCCAACCTCATCTGATGAAGAAGGATTGGAAAGTCTCATAAAAAACATGGAGGTTTCTTATGAGGGAGTGGCAATCTCCGATGGAAACAGTGACGAACAGATGTGGAGCATCTTCGAAACGATATATTCTCAATTCGAAGAGGGGGATGAGCTATACATCGACATCACGCACAGTTTCCGTTACCTTCCCATGTTGCTCATTGTGCTCGTCAACTATGCAAAGTTACTGAAGAATGTCACAGTAAAAGGTATTTATTATGGTAATTGGGAAGCCAAAAATGAAGAGGGCATAGCTCCAATTATGGACCTCTTGCCATTGTCTTTATTACAAGATTGGACAATTGCAGCATCTGATTTTCTACAATATGGACAGATAAAGAAATTGTTTGCCATCTCCAATGAACCCTTGAAAGGTATTTTGAAAAATCAAGAAGGTCGTACGAATGACAATTTAGAATTAAGATCTTTCCTTAAAGCCTTACAAGATACAGTAAACGACCGCCTGACCTGCAGAGGTAAAAATATCATAGATAGCCCCAATCTTACAAAATTAAAAAAGTCTGCCGACAAGATTGAGAATGTTACTATCACACAACTTAAACCTATATTTGAGAAAATTAAAGGATCCTTATCCGATTATGGAACCGGAAAGGACGTAAAGAATTGCATCAAAGCTGCAAGATGGTGCTTTGAAAACAATTTACATCAGCAATGTATCACTCTTTTGGAAGAAGGGATAATTACATTATTTGCTGATGCTATCGGCAAAAACTACCGATTCAAAAGTGATAGAAATCTTATTGATAAATGCATTTACATCCTCTCCCATCCTGAACTTCCGGAAGATCAATGGAATGTAACTGACGATAATCAAAAGGAAGAAATCAAACAAATACTTAATAGTGACCTCGGCCATTGGAGCGGTCATGAATTTCTCAATCTCATAAGGAAAATCAAAGAACTTAGAAACGACTACAATCATGCGGGGTTTAAGGAAACATCAAGAAAAGCAGACACAATAATAAAACAGATAAATGATTACCTGATTGAAACAGAACTATTTTTGGGTATCGGAAGGGAATGAGGAGATTCTTATAGCGTCACTGACTCTGACGTCTAATTCTCTCCCCCTTTTCCCTTGCGTTGGAAGCAGGCTTTATTTGCTGCCAAAGAAAGTGGCTATAGCACCTCCTACGGCTGCAAATATAAAGCCCACAAGCTTCCAACGTTCCTTCTCTGCGTCGCTCATATTTTCTTACATTTTTTGTTAACCTCCATTTTTCACCGTGGAGGCTTCAGTGCTGTTCCTTTACATACGAACAGGTTTATCTCAAGCTCCTAACAAGGATGCCAAGTCCATGCAACTCAGCGCTTGGTTGCGATTTTTTCAACAACCTTGTCGAAACCCTTACCTGCAAGATAACTTGCTACTACAGTGGTTGCACCACGAAATAGAACCATGACGATTTCTGCCATACAATTTTCTTTTTTGAATTAGCCTCTATTATCCGCAGAGGGTTCGGAGATATCAAGATCGGAAATCTGCTCCGTTCCTGATTTCGGTTGCAAATCTACGGCTGAATTTTGAAGTGGTATTTCAACCATAAATTTTTTACAATAACTGTATTTGTACATATTATCAAGGTAAGCACTCTCTTTCCTAATTTCTCATTCTTTCCTTATCCTTGTTGTAATGGAATATGCTCTCTGACGAATCAGAATAATCACTCAGCAATGATGAGTATGAACGTGTCTTAATCCTTGTTGTAATGGAATATGCTCTCTGAC
>CAVKMU010000056.1:0-16336 GCA_963657455.1 bacterium | reverse complement strand
GGCGAAGGGGGGGCGGGGGGGGGTGGGCTTCCTCCTGTCTGCATACCGTCTTCAAACAGAACGGCATGTGAGGGAAGGTGGCCGTAATTCTTGTCCGTACCATCCTGGGGAAGAGAAATCAACGTGTTAAGTTGCAAATTGGGATCTAATCTATGACACAAGAAAGAAAGAAAGGAAGTAAGTAAGTCAGTCAGTCTATCTGTTTTATTTGACTGACCGACTTACTTTAATTGCCCTTATCTGCTACTGTTCTTTTCATACGACAACCGTTTTATTCTTGCTTGGATCTCTAAGATATAAGCATCGACAGCCTCAATATTTCCAAGTTTAGAAGATATATTATGATAAGCGATCTCAAATTTTCCCAATTCTATTCGGAGATTCTTAATGGCCATAACTTTCTCACGAGCAATAGTGCGCCTGGCTTCAGCATCAGCTTGTATCAAACGACGGGATTCAACTTGAAACTTCTCAAGAAATTCTTGTTGAGTCTTGTCTTTGTAATATGCAATAGCTGTTTCGATAATCTTAGTGGAGTCCATCCTCTACTTTCCCCAAAGTGTTAACAATATCTGAGATAATCTTACGGAATTCATCTCCTGAAAGAGTACTCCCTGAACTGTGAGCATAAAAATCTTGCATCATAGACCGTATGACATTCATACGGTCTATAATAGCTGATGTATCAGCTCTTTTCCTTATTGCATAGGCTTCCGCTTCTGCCATGAGCATTTTCCGGTCTTCTGCCATTTTTGCAAGACAGGCATCTGAAGCTACTTTCATCTTTTTTACCTCAACGATACTACCGGCGAGATTTAATATGTTTTCAAAGTTATCGGAAAGCATATTCATAGCCATATCTCCCTTTGTCGAAGTTTTAGACTGTGTTGCCGGAATAGCAGAAGGTGTCTTTCTCAGCATGCGACCATCTGCTTCTACGTTTTCTAATCCTTTCATATTGTTATTTTCTTACCGCTGTTTTATAGAAAGACAGAGTGCGGTTTTACTCTATCCCTATTACTTTTCCTATATATTGTGCATATAGATAATCTTTATGGCACTTTTCTATATCATTTGGCTTTTCTGAATCATACGAATGAGCGATGTCGTCTGCTATCTTTATGATAGTTTCGACATTTTCGTCTTTCAGTTTTTTCAAATCCTCTTGCACAATGTCGCAAGTCTCTTTTTGCCACTTATCAAGTCCTTCCTCAACCTTGTTGGAAAGTTTACCTTTCCACGTCGCCAAATCATAGGCAGTCACAAGAAATTCTATTACAACAGAGACAGCAACACCTACGGCTTTCATTGATGTAGCCCCAATTTTCGAGAGGAAATGTTTCACGCCATTATGGGTTGCACGAGAAAAGGTGTGATTAAACAAGTCTCCTGTTTTTTTGAGAAGATGAGAAGCTGCATTGGCAATGCCGGCATTGGCTCCACCGCCTCCTCCAAAAGCAAAGAAGTATCCTTCAAGGGAATTAGTCCCGATGTTTTTGAGGATACCGGCAAGCATAGAGGAAACTGCTGCATCCAAATGGGTATTAATTGTTATCGACAATTGATTGTTGAATCTAACAATTTCTTTTTGAAGATAGTCGTCAACCTTTCTGTTAAGATCGTCCAATTCGATGTTTATGTAATTCTGAACTTCCTCTGTTTCCTTCTTTATGGAATGAGGAAGTAAATGTGCATTGACGTAACCTACCATTTCTTCTTTGTCCATGCGAGAAGATATTTCTATTTCATGGTGTATTTTCTCATAGACCGCTCTTCTGACATTATGTATTCTCGTGGGTAAATTCTTTTCTATTTTTTCAAAAGCTGGATCCACAAATTCAATGACAGCATGCTTGATTTTCTGAGCAGTATCTTGCTGCAGTTTTATGATAGCCGCAAACTCATCTGCATTTAGTTTCGCAGCCAAGTATTTTGTCTCTATTACTTTGAAGCTTTTATTGTAGAGGTCTTTGATATATTCTTCAAATGCATGGTTAAGAGATTTTACTCTCTCTGGAGCGGACAAGACTTTTGAAACGTTTTTCCATAGATTTTCACACTTGGGAATGGCGTGCCCTTCATTCTCTATAGCTACTATATTCTCAACAGTAAACACTTCCGGTTCAATTGTCAGGATATCGGATACAAATTGTGCAATCTTTCGTACTTTCATGCTATTGCGATCGGTTCCGATTGGGCAACGGTTAACGAGCAAGAAGATTTTCACATCTTGGCGGATTAATTCGCGAAGGCATCGCAAAAACAGATAGTCCTCATCTTGTATTCCATCTTTATAATTTACGGTATACACAACAATATCACTATTGGGTAAAAACTCTTTAAGCACTTCCTCGTGTTCTTTGATGATCGACCCATAACCCGGCGTATCAAAAATTCTAAGGTTGTCAAGTTTTATGTCCCCTATGTTTTTTACGACTTTGAGGCGCTTAAGATTTTCGTCTGGATGTTCACTTAGTTCCAAGAACAAACTTTTGTCAATCTTTTCAATTGTCGCATTCTTGTTTATCGCATAGTACATGTCATCTGTTGTTTGGCTGCTTAACTCCACTTCGGTAATAGCTGCAGTGGAAGGATAAGCTTTCATCGGTAGAATATCTGTACCAAGAAGTCCATTGATCAGTGACGATTTGCCACTACTGGTTTCTCCAAGGAAAACCAGATAGGAGTCATGATGCTTAATGCGTTCATATAGAAACGAGGCCATTGCGGAAATGTCCTGTTGGGCAGTCATGTCAACCAATGGTTCCAACTCTTCTAATTTTTTCAAACACTTTTCAAACATGAGCAAACTTGTTTTGTTCGTTAGTAATATAGTTCAGATCCTCCTTTAATGTCTGTTCTTGCGATTTGTCCACCTCATAATTTAACGACTCCTTAAATCGTTTCTCTTCGTTTCGTCTGTCTGACATGAGTTTATTCAGTACAGTATTGCAAGAAAAAGCAAATTCTTCGTACTTTTCGGGGATGGCCTTTCTGAGCGAACATTCTATCTCATCTATAAGTGGTGCAATTTCTTTCTTGGCATTATTGGCTCTGCTAGCCTGTTTTCCCTTCTTGAGTATATTCCCAAACCAAGTAAACACACTGCCAATAACCACCATAACTGCTAAGGACACCCAACCAGGAGGGCCGGCGATGCCACAAGCTGCTAAAAGCGGAGTTGTCCAAGCTAAACCTGCACCTGCACCTGCAATAGTCCCCGCAATAGGTAATCCTTTTTCCCATTTCAAAGAACTTTCAGAATGGATACTTTCCTGATGAATAGAGAAATCATTCTCTATCTCAACTTCTTGTATATCTGCAAATTTCTCCTCAACATCAAATTTAATCTTTATGAGAAGATCCATGATATCGTTTATGAAATCTTTAGTCTCTTCTTCTTGGATGTCATTGAATGCTTTGGAAAGGAGTTCTCCATCGTATACGCCCCCATCTATTACTTTGTAAATAGAAGCGCGTATCTTTTGGGCACATTCACGTGCTTTCTCTCTTGCAGAGAGATAAACTTCGTCGCTTTGATCTCGCAAGTATTTTCTCAAATTCTCAATTTTACGAGAGATTTCATTAGTCCCCTCTTGGAAAACCTTAAGCCTTTTTCTATTCTCTTCTTCGCGCTCTTTATTTGATTTATCCAAATCGGAAAGTCTCTTCAAAATGCCCCCTTTGGCATACTGGATACTTAGATTTATTCTGCTTGACAGTATTTCCTCTTTGCTGGACTCCCAATTGGAGGCAATGTTTACTATTTTATTATACAGAGATTTTATATTTGAACTGTCTCGCAAGGGCAAATCGTTATGTAATGCTCCATAAATAGCATTGTAAGCATTAACAACAATGATTTCATTGTCGTAAGGGTTATTCAACTCTTCCGCAATTTTTCTTAGTACCTTGTTGTTGTAATCCATACTTTCTTCGAGTTCTATTTTCGATTCTCCCCAATCGTTTTGAACGAATATGGCTTTACTAAACTGCGACCACATACTCTTTATAAAAAGAGCCTCTTTGTTTCTGATGGTAGGTACAGTGGGTATTACAAAAATAGCAGAACACAAATTTTCTACATAGCGCTTCGTCGTATTCTCATTTTCTTTGGTTAGACTCCCCAGACCGGGAAGATCCACTATTACCATGCCATTTTTAAGCATGTCATTCTTTCTGAATAACTCGATGCGTGTGACACATTTTTTGTTGGCGGGGTTATAATTGTTATCAACATATTCATTAAGCTCTTTACGAGTATGAACAATGATCTGATTCTGTTTGTCAGAGAAGTACACTATAGCACACTCTTTGTCTCCATACTTTACTTCGACCGGGACACAAGTGGTTTCATCGGCATCATTAGGTAGAATGTTTTCTTCCAACAATCCGTTAATCAACGTACTTTTACCCATTCCCTGCATTCCAAGAACGGGAATTATAATCTCTGCATCTTTTGCGTTTTTAATGCTTTTCAAAAGATTTGAGCCTACAGATTCCTTCACATCGGAGTACTTGTCAAGGATATCTGCAAGTTTCTGATCAAATATCTGTTCTATTTTCATGCCTATATACTTTTTATTACCATTTCTTCCAAAACGGAGTAACGAGATTTACTACAATGTCTAATGTAGCCTGCAATTTTTCTACAGATTCACCTAACTGTTTAAATTGCATAGTGGCATTGTTTTCGAACTCTACATGAGCAGATTCATGAGCCGCATACGAAGTGCCGAAATTTTTCTGTTCAGTGACAACTCGGCCAATTGATTCTTCCAACTTCTGAACATTTTCTATGAGGTCATCTTTTACACAACCCACAGATCTATTTACGTCAGATATAACCGTCCGGATGTTAGCCATGTCCTGTTGCAATGATGTTTCCATTGTAGAGAGTTTTGACTCCAAGCCTTCGATAATTTGTTGCGATTGTTTTTCTGACAATTCGGTATAATGCCCCTTTAGTTCTGTTAAAGCCTTCTTGATGTCACAAAAAACAGTATCTTGTTTTTCCGCTAAATTGCTGACATTCGACATGAGTAAATTAAGATTCTCTGCTTGTTGTGAAAGGGCTTTTTCGTTTGTCTTAGTTACTTGTTTGATGTCTGCCATACTGCTTTGCAAAGGAGATGCCATAGCTGCAAATTTCTTAGATTCATCGGCAAGAGAGCGTAGTTGCACTATAGAACTACTAACGCTGTCGAAATTCTTAAACTTTCGCAAAATCATATCAGTGTTATCACCTACTGATTCTACTGTTGACTTAACATCTCTGATACTTTCTTCAATAGAAGAGGATATACCCGACTGAATTTCTTCCATCAGGCCTTTTGTAGATTCATCTACTTGCATAATTACTGATTTCATAATCTCCCAAGTTTTTGAATAATTGTTTGTATTGTTGATTCTGCATAGTTTCGGGCAGATTTATCATTTGGAAATAGATAATAAAATTTTTTTTGCAGATCGTGTAGTATTCTTATCTCGTCTGATTGTTTGAAACAACCTGTAACTTGTGCCTCAACAGCAGCCATATTGTATAGAGGGCTGTCATGGAGCAACATCACTTTGAAAGAGTTCCTGATATTAAAATCTTGTCGATTCTTTAGCCCTTTGATATTGTCAAGCGTTTCAGCAACAGAGTCCCCATTCATTATCTCGTTGAAATCTTGAACTACAAGATATAAAGAGTCTGTTTTTCTGGTGATATTCTCTAATTTTACATCAAGAATTTCTTTTAAAGCAGCACCAAACTGCGTAGCGTTTATCAAAACAAAAATATTCCTGCCGCTATTAGTATTAAAAAGTGTCAATCCTTTTGGTTTATGGTAAAGAACTGACAAGTTTCCAATACGGTTCATCCCTATGTTGACTTTGCCGGGATGAACGCTTAGACCGAAAGTATATTTCACAAATTTACTTTCACAATATTCATCCCATCCAATGACAAGAGTATCAAGTTCGCAATTGATAAACGCATTGCTTATAGCCGTATGCATAGACAAACGAATATGCTCTGATAATTCTAGCATAGGAGCAAGCCCATATATGTCTTGTATGGAATACGTTCGGACCTCTTTAACATCGGTTTTTGTCGAATTGATATTGGAAAACTTATTCGGAACACTGCTTACTATCGAATCTGCTAATGATTGAAGAGCTTTGCCTATTTGCCTATAGGCTTGACAATCAAGTGCTTTTTCTTGTCTCGCCTTATATTCACTCCGACGGTTTTCTATTTCTGCATACAACTTTTCTTCTGTATGAGAAATCGTTTTGTGCCAATGGTCAATAGTGCGTTTAAAAACATTCAGCGATTGATTTATGTAATTGATAACGTTTTGTCTCGTACCGGTTACATCAGTCACCTCTATGGTGTATGAAGTATCGATCCACTTGTCATCATCCTTTACAAGCCAAAGCGTATACCAATGGCGCTTCCCTTTCTGCCAATACCCATCTTGGACAACTTCCGTTTTTTTCTTAAGACGCAACTCCGGTTTGTCAAACCGAAAGTCGGTCAAGATATTTCGTGAGTCGACATTTAGTTTTTTGCAAATTTCTATTATGATATTATTTAAAATGTTCATTTGCCGACAAATCTCAGCTTCACATTTTGCAGAGTCCTTTTTTATAATGACTATATCTCTATCGTTAAAATTATTTCTTTTTCTTAAAGAAGACAATTGGGATTGCAAACCACCCAGTCTGTTGTTTAGAACTCTATCGCAATTTTCTCGTTTGATTTCATAGTCTGTTGCTATGTCATCATACTCGAATGTGGGCATAATGATTGAAGAGCCAGCACCATCATCGAATGCGGCCTTTGCAATTCTTGTTATCTCCTTTTTCAGGAATGTCATTCGATGCCCTTCTACTACGGGACGTACTTGATTAAATGCTTTTTGAACAACTTCTACCAATCTCCCATAATTTGACTTCTCAAGTAAATCTCCTTTCAACTGGCATTCACGTGCCTTCAAAGCATTTATGGCTGATATTTGTACAATATGCACCTTCGACTTGTCTTTGATTTTGGAGTGGGAAACAATTCTTTCCACTCGTGCGCGATGTTCTTGTGCCACATCAGCGACTGTCTTTTCACCATCAAGACTTGGCTTCAACGAGTCTATCATGTTTTGCACGATAATGACAGGCTTCTCGTAGTCGGCTATAGTGTTCAGCACACTCAGCATTTTATCGTCAGAGTTGGTTTTGCATGTGGTTACAAAAATGCAAAAATCAATTGTCGGCAAAAGACTGTTGATAGTCAATTGCTCATGATTGGCATATCCATAAGCATCCAGTCCCGGACTGTCAACTAATACAATGCTTTTGTCGAAAGGGAAATTGGGCGATGACAGTTCAATTTGCTTGACCTTTTCCTTATTTGAAGGGTTAAATGTTTCATCTCCATATTTCTCCATCAGTCCTTTATTCAAAGCTTTGCCTGTAAATGTTTTGGATGTTCCGTCATGAAAGAATATTTGGGCACGTCTGTCAGAAGAATGAAAGCAACTTACCAATTGGCTTGAAGACGGACGAGCCCCAGCCGGCAATATCGCTTCACCCAGCAAAGAATTAATCATAGTTGACTTTCCGCTACTCGTTACCCCGATCACCCCTAAACGATAACGATTGGAACGGGCTTGCAATTCTCTATTGCGAAAATTATCAAGTTCAGAAGCATAGCGCTCTTTACATTTCGCATTCTTGTTAAGAATATTAATTACATTTACTATGATTTCTAATTCATTCATAATACAATCCGTTGCTCTTTTAAATGTGTTTTTCTCTGGCTGAATGATACGAAAATGTATACCGGAAAGCCTTGTGGAGCATCCGTTCATATGCAATCAATCACATTTTCGAATATTCTAGTCACTTCTATTCGCCAAAAGCGAATTTCAACTTCAAAAATATAAAATAACAATTCAAAAACAAGAGCAGAACACAAAAAATCTTACTATTAGAGTGAAAATGTTCCAATGATTACATTGATGTCGGTTTGAGAACATGCTTTGCACAGACATCCACTCTTTCTGGAATCCTTTTTCAGAAGAAGGGGTGGGACATCCTTGAAAAAAAACTGCTGATCGCCCCCGACTGGGGCCTGAAGAACTACGAGTTCACCGCCACGTTGCCCGCCGCTTCGCCGAGCGGGCAACGTGGCAGGGGCGACCCGGCAAAATCATGAGCACCTTTTTGGGAAAAGCTCCCAAACTTCTTTGAAAAAGCTCGAGAGGAAATCGGGCGGGAGTGAAGGGGGGATTTACGATTCGAGGGTGGGCCTTATGCAAGCAATCGTCCATGACACCATTGGGGATGCGCAGTGATTCTCATTCATGATGCCATGAGGTCATGGAGATATTCCACTATATGGAGGTAACGGATGGCCAAGGTCAGCAGCAGGGCATAGAAGCCGGCCAGGGCATCGTCGAGCATGCAACCCCATCCGCCGTGGATATGCCGGTCGACCCAACGGCAACCGAGCGGTTTCGTGATGTCGATGATACGGAAAGCGACAAATCCTATTGTGGCGAGTGTGACGGACAAGTAGGCCGGACCCGGCACGAACGTTGCAGCCAGTGTGGCTATCCATGTCCCGAAAAACTCGTCGATGACAACGGCACGCGGGTCTTCTCCCCAATATCGTTCCATCACATTGTCGGTCCATACGCCTATGAACAGCGAGGAAAAGACCAATAACAAGGTGGCTGCCAACAACATCAGGGGAGATAACAGATAATACAAGGCGATCCATATCAGCAGAGCCAACAGGGCGCCCGCAGTGCCGGGAGCGACAGGTATGAAACCGGTACCGAGCCCGGTGGAGAGGATAAGGTGCAGCAAAGGCACCCCTTTGACGTAACGTTTATTGTTGTTGCTCATAGTGCATACTGATTCAATTTTGAATCTTCTCACAAAGATACGGAAAAAAGAGTTGCATCGGTACTTCCCGATACAACTCTTTTACTAAAAGATGCATGAATGAAGCTGTTACTTCTTGAACAATCGGACTATTTCACCGATCCAAAGCACAAATGATGTGGCTACTGTGATAATGACCCAGTCGATCAGTTTCACGCCCCCTTGGGCCACATTGAACATCTCCTGCAAGCCCGGCATCTCAGTCATCAACACCTGGCCGACGAAGATGATGAGGACAATGAGGATAAACCACTTCGTGTTGGCCCATGAAATGCCTTTGAAAGCAGAGTCGGATGTCATGAATGCCTTGGCATTGAACAGGTTCCAAAACTGGAGCATCACGAAGATGGTGAAGAACAGGCCCAGTTCATAGGCTGAGAGTCCGTTGTTCTCGCCCCATACTGCCGTGCCGTCGAAGATATCTGTCAGACAGCTGATCTCCGTATGCTGGAAGTAGATACAGAGACCGAGCAAGATGGCCGTGAAGATACCGCCGACACCCAGAATGCCACGGCCCATTCCTTTCAGGATGTGCTCATGGACCGAGCGTGGTTTCTCTGCCATGACTCTCTTGGTCGGGGGCAAAGAGGCGAGGGCGAGCGCAGCGAAAGTATCCATGATAAGGTTTACCCACAACATCTGCGTCACCGTCAGCGGAGATTCTTCGCCGATGAACGCCCCGATGGCCACGATGAGACAGGCAGCCACATTGACGGTCATTTGGAAAAGAATGAAACGTTTGATGTTCTTGTAGAGTGAACGGCCCCACATCACGGCGTTGGCAATGGTGCTGAATGAGTTGTCGAGGATGGTCATGTCGCTAGCCTCTTTTGCCACGGCCGTACCGTCGCCCATCGAAAGGCCTACATTGGCGGCATTCAGTGCCGGAGCGTCATTGGTGCCGTCGCCCGTAACAGCCACGATATAGTCGAGCTCTTTCAGCATACGGACGGCACGTTCCTTGTCGTTCGGGCGGGCACGGGAGATGATCTTCACCTTCGGCAGGCGGTTTTTCAGTTCCTCGTCGCTCATAGCTGCAAGCTCTGTTCCGATAAGGATATTCTCGTCCGTATCCGTCTCTTTCCAAAGCCCCAGCTGACGACCGATCTCCTTGGCCGTCCCCGGAGCATCGCCCGTTACGATCTTCACCTGAATACCGGCGTTGAGGCAGTCGGCTATTGCGGCAGGAACATCAGTTCGTACCGGGTCTTCAATACCGACAATACCCATCATGGAAAGGTCATTGATTGCCAACTTACCATCCTTGAACACTCCATTGGCAGCGTCAAGCTCCTTGTAGGCGAAAGCCAGGGTACGGTTGGCATGGCTTTGGTATTCCGCCAGCTTACAGTTGTAGGATCGGGTCTCTTCGGCACTCATCGAGCAGCGTTCCATCAGAATGTCAGGAGCACCCTTTACGTAGACAACAAGCTTACCCGTAACGGCCGACCGGACGATCGTCGCCATATATTTCAGTTCGGTAGTGAACTGGAGGCGGTCAATCACCTCCGGCGATTCGCGCAAGTCGAGATAATTTTCTCCTTGGCTGTCGAGCCACAACAGGAGGGCTCCCTCGGTCGGGTTGCCGATCGTCTTGATCTTGTTGGTCTCTGAATAGTCGAGGTTGGCGGTCGTATTGACGGCGATGCACTCCTTCAGGAGAGCGGAAGCCTTGTCCGATCCAAGCTTCTGATGCTCCAGTCCGGCAAACGCAGTATCTACGACACGCATTTGGTTTTGTGTCAGTGTTCCGGTCTTGTCGGAGCAGATAACCGAAACGGCACCCATCGTCTCGCAAGCGTGCATCGTGCGGGGCAGGGTGTTCTGCTTCATCAGTCGCTTCATGCTGAAGGCCAAACTCAGTGTGACGGCCATCGGAAGCCCTTCCGGAACGGCCACCACAATCAACGTAACGGCAATCATGACAGTATCAAGCGCATATTGGATGAGCACAGGCCAATGGGAGGCGTCGGTCGTTCCGGTGGCAAAATAGAGGATGACGCCAAGGATAGGCAACACCATGAAGGCCAATACCTGCCATAGTTCGACACTCTCTTCGTTCTCTTCGTTCTTCTGTCTGTTGAGAAGGAAGAATACGCCGGCAGCCAATAGCAGCGAACCGACCAAGCATCCGGCCAGGCTTCCATAGTTTGGATCGGGCATCAGGAGAGCATGGCGAACCAAGCGACCCAACACGATAAGAATGGCCAGGCCGTAGCTGGTCTTAGTGATGAGACCAGCCAGTTCGTCGAGCTTTTCGCTCAGCGGAGTTGCCTCGCCGTCTTTCACCTGAGCGGCTTCAAATACCTTGCCGCATGCTGTCGCGTCGCCTACCGCAAAGACACGGGCCACGCAGTCGCCTTCCATGACCGTGCACCCTTTCATGATATGGTTGGAGGGATAGGTGGCATCCTTGTCGAACCGGGCCGGATCGGTTGTCTTCGTGCAGAGCGGTTCGCCCGTGAGCGACGATTCGTTCATCGTGAGGTTCAAGCAGTGCAGCAGTTCAGCATCGGCGGGTACCTCTTCGCCGGCTTCGAGCAGGATGATATCATCCACTACGATCTCCTTGCGTGGAACCTGGCAAACGTTGTTGTTGCGGATCACTTTCACGAGCGTGTCGTCATTGACTTCGTTCAGGCTCTTGAACGTCTTCTCGTTTTGTGCTTCAAGAATATGGGCCACGGTGGTCGCCAGCAATACGGCAGCTGCAATACCGATCAGCTCAAGGTAGGGACCCCATCCCTCGATGCCGCCATACACGCCGTTGTAGAAAGCGATGCCACCTGAGAGGAGCAGCGCAAAGAGCAAGATAGTAAACAGCGAGTCAATGTCGAAAGAGCGTTCTTCTTCGTTCCATTCACCGCCCAGATAGGCCACGAGGTAGGTCAGGGCAAAGAGAATGAACGAAAGCAGCGGCGCAATCCAAAGCCCGTCGTGTTGGTAAATGCCGGTAAGAGGCAATAGGACGGCAGCCAAAGCGGCCACGGCAAAAATAGCCAAATCGACCTTCAGCAGCCAGAAGTGCATGCACTCTTTGATCTTGTCCCATACAGAATCTTCGGCAGGAGGTGTCAGTATATTGGCACCGTGTCGCTTTCGGCTTTCGAGCACCTGGGCATCGGACAAGCCGGAGTAATGATGTTTTTGTTCCATGTTGTGGATATTATAAATTATTGGTTATAAATCTTTTTCATGATCGCTCGCCTGATGCAACGCAGAAGCTGCACAAAAGCAGATGCCATGATGACGATGATGAGAATCTGTATCATTTTGATGTTGCATATTTCTTTAAAAGATTTCGGAGGCACTGCTCCGTTGTGTGTTGAAATTCCCGTTTCGTTGCGGAATGAGCTCGTAAGTGAGTTTTTGGTAATCCAGGGAAATCCGGGAGTCTTTTTGGAAACTTTCATTCGTTACGAAGCCTCCCGTCAGTCGCTCGTTCATCCTCTTCTCGGGATTCCATCCTTTCCCATAGTAGAAAAAAAGCTGATAGGTGCCGTTGGGGATGTGGAACGAGTAAGATCCGCCCGCCCTGATATAGACGTTACGCACGATTTCATCGTATTGTTTCAAGAGAACCACTACGTCGCTTCCCGAGGATTTTGTCTTGACGAAGATCTCCGATTCGTCTCCCCAGACCGTGTTGTAACGGCTATAGGGTAGATCGCCCGTCTCCAAATGGTTGTCGATATAGGGGCTGGGGGCTTCCTGCTTTTGCGATGAATAACTGCTTTTGGGGGAGTGTGAAGAGGAATACGTGGTCGTTGTCGGGTTATCGGCAGAGGAAGAATACCCCAATTTTCCCTCAAACTCAGCGAAATTTCCTAGATGCGTGTAACCATCCTTTCTTAACCGGGAATAGAGCTTTCCCCGATTCTCGGCATACGCCATTTCTGTGTTAAAAGAAGAGAAGTCGCCGATGTCGCTATACTCCTCTTTTATCGTTTCATACAAACGCCTTGTATACTCTATTGCTTCCATGTAGGAATTCACCTTTGGCGATTCGTCCGGGTAGGAATGCCGGTCGCTCCCGGTTTCAGTCTGCTGCTCTGATGGGGTGGTGTTAGTATCGGAACCCGGGAAATAATGGCTCAGAAGAATAGGGATTGCTATAATAAGACCGCAAATGAACATTACTTTATACATTCTATTCTTTTTGAGGAAAATGATTAATAGTATAATTATCAAAGTCCCAATACCGGAAAATCCCTTGGCAATGCTCCACACGCCCCCCATGGAGATTAGGATCGCAACGATGGAGGAGAGAACAGAGTTGCCACTTCCTGTTTTTTTGCTATTGTCCTTCCGTTTCGAATATTCTTTCTCAAAAAAATTTCTATCCATTCTATTTACTGTTTATGTGATGATTCATCACCCGTCGGTTCCCGTACAAACCGCAGTTTTATGCGGATGAAACCGGAATTCGTTCGGGAGAAAATGTTTTGTTATATGCAACCTTTTTTCATTATATAGTCGGATTTGAGTGGGCCATCCGCCCGAATGTCAGATTCATTCGTTCCATTCTTATCCGTTCTGCCGCCTTGACTGCCACTTCGTAGTCGCATTCCTTATCGCCCATCTTGCTGACCACCACAAACAGTTCGAGGCTTATCAACAGCAGAAAGAACACCATGTAAAAAACACCGGCCACTCTTCTTGAAAAGATGATGGACACCATAGCCTCCAGTTCTTCCAAAAATCCGACATTGGCTTTGCATTCGGCTCTTGTATCCTCTTCAACGTTCAGCTTTTTCTTGGTCCAGTCTAAGATCTGATTATCAATAAGCTGGATTTTTTTGTCGAGCTCTGCCACGGTGGTAAATAATCCGGCCTCCCTGCAGTTATCAATCCGGATTTTCACGTCTTGTTTCATGACATCGTAATTGAGATTGATCTCACGGAATACCATCAGAATCTTGTTCCGAATAAGTTTCATATTCATATCCTTGAAAGCCATGTCGCTTTTGACCATGGCATCTTCGAACCCGTTGCCCTCATAATTTTTGTGGAGGTAGCCGTAGACAACGTCGATGGGCCAGCCGGTAGCGTAAGAAACTGTCAACGGTTTCTTCTCTTCTTGGGCTATAGCGGATTCAACCTGCTCTTCTGCCTCGGCTGTTGCAGCGGTTGGAAATGCTACTGTCAGTGCTTGTCCATCG
This sequence comes from bacterium, assembly GCA_963657455.1. Lineage (GTDB taxonomy): Bacteria > Bacteroidota > Bacteroidia > Bacteroidales > Tannerellaceae > Parabacteroides. Next base: position 2,240 of record CAVKMU010000056.1, on the reverse strand, counting down.
CTGTGCTTCTTCGTGAAAATGTCAAAGATATTCATATGCTTAAAATTTTAATTCTTATTATTATTTTCTGAGGCAAAGATACTGTGCGATTAACCAAACATTCACGATTTCATAACGTTGCACGTTTTACCATATCCATTTTATGATGTAGGGGTTGCAAGGTTATAATGTCGATTTGTTAGCACGATTTTGGCTGAGAATCAACACCTTGCTTTAAACATTCAGTCAAGGACATTCTTACTAAAAAGGCCATTCCCTATGATATTCTTCACGCTTTCGGATCCGGACCATATCCGTTTTCGCCCGTATCGCCTTTAAAAAAGAGCAGCCATATATCATAAAACGGAATGATCTGAAACCAACCGGAATGCCCCAAGTCATGGCATCTTTTGGCTCTTTGGGCCAATATGAACCAATACATAGGAATGCCTGTGACATACCACGCCAAACCTTCCGTGCTAATATCGTTTAAGGCAAATAGTATAGCCACCAAAAAAGCATACGCATTGGAATAAATATAAGATATCCAACACTCCGTCCGTCTGATTCTTCCCTGAAACGAGAAAGGATGGGCAAACATCCGTTGCTTTTTGGGTGGCCTGTAAAAATTCATTACCCAGTTGATCTCCTCGTCGCTCAGTCCGCGCTGCTTCAAATCGTTGCGCAATTCCTCTGCGGGAGCATAGGGGTTGGCATTTACATACTCAACATAATTCTCTAAATTTTTCTCTGATTCTTTGTTTAAGTTGATTGACATATTATTTAATTGTTAACAAGTTGAACAACAATTAATCTACCCCCCTGGTTCTTGTCGAGCAGTATCTGTCTGCCATCTGTCAGTGGCACAAACTGCCCGATCGGAATCGGCTTCTTGTCTGTGACATCATACATATCCGGCAAACGGCGGTTGATGAGGATCCATTGCCCATGATGGAAATGGAAATCGCCTACCGGCTTCTTGTCATCCGCGCTGGTTTTCTCGTTAGCCGACACGAGATTATTAGAGTGCCAGCGGTAGAGTGTCTGCTTGTCATAGACCATTAGGCGGTAGTTCTCGGAAATATATTTGCCATGCGACGGCGCATAATAGAAGTTCAGAATAGGTAATTGGCCCTTGTATTCTGTTCCACAAAATGGACAACGGGGCTTTGTTGTGTTGTCGAACACATACCAGTGTGCCTCGCACTTTGGATTCTGGCAGGGTTGTACCAAATCGCAAGTCTTGACCAATGCCTCTTCCCACTGTAAAGCTGACGGTCTGGCCGATGGGTTATGCAAACCATCGATAAAAGCCTTGTCGAAAAGGGTTTTCAGATAGGGACCGCAAATCGTGTAAGGCATCTTGGCCGGGTCGCCTTGCGGTAGTTGTGCTTTGACTAGTTGATCGGCTTTCACGCGGTTGGTTTTGTCTGTCGGATGCTCAATGAAGATAGCATGCGAGCCATAGCGCATATCATCATCCTTCTGCGGGTCATCAATATCCCACACCTTTCCGCCGTCCAATGGGTCACGGTTGAGCAAGAATGTGTAGATAAGAACGGCCAGCGCATGGCGGTCCGTCTCGATTTTCGGCAGATTTTTTTTCGGATTGTCAGCTTTCAATGACTTGGTGGCCAGTACTTCCGGGGCAATAAAGCCCGGTGTACCTACTACCTCTGGAGGGAATTTATGCGGTACTACCAACCCATCGCAGTCAATGATGCAGGCACTCCCGCTCAGAGGGTCGACCAATACATTATTGTACGAGAGATCGGAGTGGGCCAGTCCGGCAGCATGCAAGCGGCGCATGGCACGGGCGATCTTCAGGCACATGTGCAATCTGTCGAGGAAAGTTCCTTTTTGGTCAGTTGGTACAAATCTGTTGATGAGCTTGGCCGACGAGAACCACTTTCCGTTTTTCTCCTGACCGTTCTTGATGTAAGGCCAGGAGTTATCCACGCCGCTGAAAAAGAATTTCTTGTTGTAGAAAGGAATGACCAGCCCGATCAACCCTTTCCATTCCACGATCTTAGTGGGCCATGCGAAGAATTGTTTCCAATAGTCTCCAATAGCGTCCGGCGTGAAGATTCTTGTGCGGTGAACCATCACAATATCATTGATACGAGCCTTGTCGTTGGCATTGATCGGCTTGCGATAAAATGCCACAACATAGGTCTTATCCGTAGAGAAATAGACATCCTTCACACCACCTTGAGCTTTGATTTCATCATAAAACTCAACGGTGCTTCCATCGGTTGCTT
>CAVKMU010000055.1:0-16422 GCA_963657455.1 bacterium | reverse complement strand
ATCTTTGCATAGGTGACAACCTGATTTAAACTTAATTTATTAACCTGTCAACCCGATCAGTTCTTATTCTTGAAACTGACAACCTTTTTCAGTACACTACATATGTATATTTCAATTTTCTTTTCGCCTCGTTCTTTACAAACAAAACACTACATTTTGCGAACAAACGCCCCCTCTATCATCCTAAAAAGCTCAAGTATCACCTGAAAAAACCGGGATGCTTTTTATTCAAAATACGGGAGCTTTGAAGCAAAAATACGGGAGCTTTTATCTTAAAACATAAATGATTTTCAGAAAGGAAACAGCTCCTGTATTTTTATATAACACAAGAGCTGTCCACAATTATTCTACTGTTTGCGGATCGGTTGTCGGACCATCGATGGAGAGATGGCCGGCTTCGTCGATCTTCATCTTATCGATAAAGACAACGCGCTCATCGCCCGTCTTTTCAGTACGGGCATGATAGACGCAATACATCTGTTTGCCGTCTTTCGACCATGTCACACTGTTGTGTCCGGTTCCTGTGACGATACCACCTTTTTCGACATTCTTTTCCAAAACGGGATTGTCTGTTGATTTTTCAAAGGGGCCGAACGGACTTTTTGAAGTGGCATAACCCACAGCATAGTTCTTGCCTCCGAAGAAATTGGCGGAGTACATCAGATAGTAAGTATCGCCCTGCTTCAAGGCAAACGGGCCTTCACTCCAGCGGCGATTCACCTCGCCCGTCGTCACCGAGCGGCTCTCCCACTCCGACTGTGCGTCGTCCAACTGTACAGGCGGGCGCAAGACGAGCACCGGCTCACCGATGATCTCGCTCAGATCCGACTTCACCTCTACGGCATAAATCCAGCTTTCTTCGATTTCATCGAACATTCCGTCGTTTTTAGCCTTCGTTGCAATCTCACTCTCGACCGGATGCTTATAGCAACAACGTGAATAGTAGAGGTAAGTCCGCCCATCGGAGTCGGTCAGCAAGTTACCATCGATAGCAGGATAGCCCGGATCGAACAGCGGTTTGTCCGACACTTCGCGGAAAGGCCCTGTAGGTTTGTCGGCTACCGCCACGCCAATACGGAAATTCTCCAGCTCATCGGTAGGGTTTTCTTTCCAATCGGCACTGAACAACATATAGAATTTGCCGTTACGCTCGTATACTTCCGGAGCCCAAAAGTTGGCAACGGCCCACGATCCTTCTATATTTCCCTGATAAACCTGCCCGACGGGCGTCCAATTCACCATGTCAGACGAAGCGTAAGCACAGAAGCCATCTTTGGCACCGCCGCCTGTTCCATACATATAATAGATAGAGTCGACCAGCAAAATATAGGGATCGCCAAACTGCACGGGCATCGGATTGGAGAAAGACAGTGGTTCGTCAGTCGTCGTCTGCTTCGGAGCGTTCACGCACGAAGAGAGGCTTAAGCCCAGCAAGAGCCCCCCTGCGGCCAAGCACCGGAAAGCTTTTGGAAAGTTATTGTTTATCATCGTATTAAATTTTTGTCAAATGTACGACATTGTTTTCAAACCGACAATAGCAAAAACCGTAAAAAGCGACACGGAATTTCACCCTCAATATACCCACAGATAGGTATTTGAAAAGAGATGATTTCGTCGTAATTTTGCCACAATTTGGGATTGTATATACAAACAATATGAGACTATCAGAACTTCGAACAGGAGAAAAAGGTATAATCGTAAAGGTCACGGGCCGTGGTGCCTTCCGCAAACGCATCATCGAAATGGGATTCATCCGTGGCAAAGAGGTGGAAGTCATTCAAAATGCACCCTTGAAAGACCCTATTCATTATCGCATCATGGGCTACGATGTCTCGTTGCGCCGAAAAGATGCGGAGCTGATCGAGATCGTGACGGCGGCAGAATCGCAAGAGGAGCAGAAGATGGAACGACTGAAAGACAACCGTCCGCTCGATTCATACATCATGCCGTCAGACGAAGAACTGCGCAATATTGCCTATACCAAAGGGAAGACCATCAACGTGGCACTGGTAGGAAATCCGAATTGCGGCAAGACATCTTTATTCAATTTTGCCTCAGGAGCCCATGAACATGTGGGAAACTACAGCGGTGTGACGGTCGATGCAAAAGAGGGGGTATTCAAGCAAAACGGCTACACTTTCAAGATTATTGACTTGCCGGGCACCTATTCCTTGTCGGCTTATACGCCAGAGGAACTCTATGTCCGCAAGCAACTGAACGAAGATATCCAACCCGACATTGTCATCAACGTGGTCGATGCGTCCAACCTTGAGCGCAACCTTTATCTGACTACCCAACTGATCGACATGGATGTGCAAATGGTCATTGCCCTGAACATGTATGATGAGATGGAAAAAGCGGGCGACAAGTTCGACTATGAATCATTGGCACGCATGATCGGTTGTCCTATTGTCCCGACCGTCAGCCGAAACGGCTACGGCATCGAGGAGTTGTTCGACCGTGTCATCAAAGTTTACGAAGAAGAAGACCCGGTGGTACGCCACATCCACATCAACTATGGCGAAACGCTGGAGAAGGGTATCAAAAACATCAAGCATGCGATCCAACATCTGGACAACGACCTGCCCAAAAGTATCTCAAGAAGATACCTCTCCATCAAACTGTTGGAAAAAGACAGCGAGGTAGAAAAGCTGATTAAAGAGTATCCGACAGGAGAACAAGTCTTGAAAGTACGAGACAAAAACTGCGCACTGATCGAGAGTCTTCTCGAAGAAGATTGCGAAACTTCTCTGACCGATGCCCGTTATGGGTTCATTTCAGGAGCACTTCGCGAGACATTCGAACAGAACAAGATCCGTGAAGCTACCAGCACGCAGCTGATTGACCTGATCGTGACCCACAAGGTATTGGGTTTTCCGATCTTCATTCTTTTCATGTGGCTGATGTTCGAGGCAACCTTCCAGTTGGGCGACTACCCCATGCAGGGAATAGAGTGGCTCGTGGAGCAGTTCGGCAATCTGATCCGCACCCACATGGCCGAGGGGCCGTTGAAGGATTTGCTGGTGGATGGTATCATCGGTGGTGTCGGCGGTGTGATTGTTTTCTTGCCGAACATCCTGATTCTCTATGCTTTCATCTCGTTTATGGAGGATTCGGGCTACATGGCTCGTGCAGCTTACATCATGGATAAGATCATGCACAAGATGGGCCTCCACGGAAAATCATTCATCCCTTTGGTCATGGGTTTCGGATGTAATGTGCCGGCCGTCATGGCAACACGCACGATCGAGAGTAGAAACAGCCGAATGATCACGATGTTGGTTACCCCATTGATGAGCTGCAGCGCCCGCCTGCCGGTCTACGTTCTACTGACCTCTGCACTCTTTCCCCAAAATGGAAGTGTAGTGTTGCTGCTCCTCTACTTGACCGGTATCTTCATGGCCGTGATCCTGGCCCGCCTCTTCAAACGCTTCTTCTTCAATAACGAAGATGTGCCATTTGTCATGGAGCTTCCACCTTACCGCATGCCGACAGGAAAATCCATCATGATTCATATGTGGGAGAAAGCCAAGCAGTATTTGCACAAAATGGGTGGCATCATCTTGGTAGGATCCATTATTATCTGGTTCCTGGGCTACTTCCCTCGTGAGACAGAAAACACGAGCCGCTTCCAATATCAATTGGAGAGTGTAGCTAAAAGCAACATGGATCAGCAGACAAAAGAGGAGAATATCGAAGCCATTGAGGCAGCGATGGCCATGGATCATCAGGAAAATTCATATATTGGCCGCATCGGACAAGCCATTTCTCCGATCATGAAGCCATTAGGATTCAATTGGAAGATCAGTGTCAGCTTGCTTTCCGGCATGGCCGCCAAGGAGATTGTCGTCAGTACCTTGGGGGTTCTCTACACCGGTAGCGATGACAGTGAGCAAGGTTTGGGAGAACGTCTCTTGCAAGAGACGAATGCGGATGGATCGCCCGTATTCACTCCATTGGTAGCATTGAGTCTTATGCTCTTTGTTTTGCTATATTTCCCTTGCATTGCTACCATCGTGGCCATTAAGAACGAGTCCAATTCTTGGAAATGGGGACTGTTTACAGCGTTGTATACTTGTGCTTTGGCATGGATTGTCTCGTTCATTGTTTATCAAACAGGAAGTTTAATCATCTAAAACAGTATGATTATGTGGCAAGAAATAATCACAGGAATTATCGTTGCATCCGTCTTTTTCTATGTAGGATATAAACTTTACAACATCATCCGCCACCCGGAAAAAAGCCAATGCAACTGCGGATGCAAAGATTGTCCGTCGGCAAAAGGCAAACACAACTCTTGCTGTCGGCCGCATCTTCCCAACGACTGACCTAAGCAATAAGGGTATAAACAAAAAAGTCCCCATCTTTTCAGAAAAACATCGAGAGTTTTTTCCAAAAAGGTTGGGACTTTTCTATTGAATCAATCCTAATACGTTATTGAAAGGATGAGGTATTACTCAATTTTAAAGATATCATAAAAACCTGTCATGCGGAACACTTCACGAATCTGATCTGACAAGTTCTTGATAATAACGTCTCCTTTATTTTTGTTCATTTCTTTCTTTACTTGAATGAACACACGCAAACCGGCTGATGATACATACTCCAAGTTGGCACATTCAAATACAACGGTCTTGACATCCGTCAATTGAGACAATACTTCCGTTGAAAATTTTTGTGCATTCGTCGTATCCAATCTTCCTGATATTGCAACAGTCAAAACTTGACCGTCAAAATTCATTAATACGTTTTCCATATTGTTGTAATATTAGTTTCTTTATATATAAAACATTGATTAATAAACCCCCTTTACGTTTCGTAATGTTTGGTCAATCTTCCAATGTAAAAAAATCAATGAACCCTGTAATGGTGAAAATATGCTTGATTTCGGCATTGACATGTTTGAGGAGCAATTCTCCTTTGTTCTTTTTCACCTCTTTTACAAGACGCAAGAAAAGACGCAAACCCGAACTGCAAATATATTCCAAACCGGCACAATCCAACACCAATTTCTTATCGGAATTATCAAACAAGGGTTGCATTTCTGCTTCAACCACATGGGCGGAAATTGAATCCAGACGACCTTCTACAACACCCGTCCATATCTCTCCGTTATCTGTTATCGTCAATTTCATACTATACAAGATTGCAACAAAGATATAATATTAAATGAATAGAACAAAATCATAGATACGATAATCTGAAAGAATCTCATTTTTTTTGTCATCGATAAGGCAATAACAGATAAAATCAAGAGAATTGTCAAGAAGAAAAACTCCTTTTATTGGTGAATTATTCGGGAGTTCTCCATGGAAATGACAAGAGAAACGACTTCGGAATAACTCTCTTTGCCGGTTGGAATACCATTCCATTTCAAATATAAATCATACACTTTGTCCTGTATTTTCCCCATCAAGGGAGAATAGCGTGCATGCCAATAGGCTACTTCGTCGTTATACATAGCCCGTACCTCAGGACGTATCTCTGCTTTCCACGTTTCGAACTCCTCTGTGGTAAGCAGCCGTTTGGCATTGACCAACACATGACCCAACAAAGAGAAATAACCCGAATAACGAATTGTAGGATTAGACGATGCCGTACAGATCCGATAAGCATAAAAATTGGCTTCCGCCTCGTTGGAGACACCTAAGACGTGGGCCAATTCATGGGCATACGTCGATGGGTATTGGACAGGAAGCAGATCGGGATTCAAGTTGTATTCTATAAAAAACGGACCAATGTATCCCAATACACCCACTCCACTCATCAGCGAAGGGAACAACATTTTTTTGGCTCGCAACTGATCCGAGGGCTGACATAAACCCAACGAAGGGTCGAGTGCACGATAGCCTTGTTTTACCTCTGCCGCCACTTCCGACTCAGGCAATGGATCAAGAAATGCCACATAGGAGTCATTCAAGGCTGTCGTATAGCATTGCAAAAAGTGGAGAAACCTCTCTTTTGAAAAAGAAGCCGACTCCACTCCGGCCCTAACATAAAAATGTTGTCGGCTATAGGTCAATCCCCAGGCCGTATAGAACCAGATATGTGCCCAAAGCAAGAGCTCCAATATTCTCCAAAGATAGCGTTTCGTCCTTAACCGAACGGCTTGAACCAGCAAAAAAGCTAAGAAGCAGAGGGTTAAGGCAATCGCAATATCATCCAAAGCAATAGGGATAGCCGACGAAATCGCCGATAGTCCATATGATAACCTGGGGTAGACGGTGCGTACATACCACTCGCCTCCCCCAGGGAGATGAGAAATCAGCTCAAGGAGAAGCAAGAGGCCGATGATAACCCTCCATCGTATCGGTATGTTATATTTCATACAAGCTTCCGATGCTCTATTGTTTCAACATTCCACGATCTGGCATTTTTGTGCAAAGCCTCGTTCAAGACCTTGTTCTTTGCTATCGTTGCCTGGAATTCTTTCAGATAGAACGGCTCAGAGTAGGCAACATCTTCAAATTTTTTCTCGACAAAAAGTTGTTCTGCCAAAGGAGCCATGTTCGAAGCCAACGGGTGAATGTCATCCATGAAACGGGCATGTGGCGAATCGATCACCGACTTACACTTGGAAGCACCATTGCCGAAGAAACAAACAGGGCGCGCAGCCAACCACGAAGCATAGGTTTCGGCCGTAACAATATCGGCAGAAGCCTCACGGATTTGGGTTAAATCTGCCCCATAGATGGCAGCATAAACCTCCATGCGGCGGGCATCAATCATCGGACAATAGAGGGTTCCGGACTGGGCATCAGTATCTTGCCGAATAGCCGTAGAGGCCAATAATCGCAAGGTCGGCACACTGATCAGAGGGATTCCCATTCCAAAGCAAAGACCTTTGGCCAATGAAACGCCAATACGCAAGCCTGTATAAGAGCCGGGGCCGAAACTTACTGCCACAGCGTCCAATTTGAGATTCTTTTCGCGCAAGACTTTCAACGCCTCGTCGACGTATACCCCCAACAAAGAGGCATGCGAATGTCCTTCGTATGACCTGTTTTCAAACAATATTTCCTTCCCGTCTGACAATGCAGCCGAGCAAACATCCGTTGAAGTTTCAATATTTAAAATAATAGCCATATAGCCTTAATTCTTTTATTGTTTTCGATTAAAAAGACGAGCCAGCTCCCCTATCCAAAGCACTAGGGAAGAAGATCCTATGATCATGGCCCAATCTGTCAGCGGAAGCGGTTCGACGTTGAACATCTCACCGCCAAAAGTAACAATCAGTATTTGTCCTATCAAAATGAGAGCCGCCACAAAAAGGAAACTTTTGTTCTGCGACAAATGGGCGAAAGCCGATGTTCCTTCCAAAAATGCTTTGGCATTGAACATATTCCAAAACTGCAACATGACAAAGAATGAGAAGAACCATGACAAATCGTGGGTCGACAAACCGTCCGAAGCATGAAAATGGAGCAAAAGCCACGTCAGAATTGCCACAAAAGCCAAGCCTACGCCGAAGATGCGATAGGCCATAGGGCGCGTAATGATGAAGTCTCCATGCTCGCCGCTGCGACGAGGTTTCTCGTCCATCACCTTCTCGTTAGGTGGCAATGAGGCCAATGCCGCAGCTGCAAAGGTATCCATAATCAAGTTCACCCAAAGCATCTGCGTAATGGTAAGGGGCGACTCCGTTCCAATCAGCGAGCCCAACAAAACAATAACGCAAGCAGCCACATTGATAGTCAGCTGGAACAGAAGGAAACGTTGTATATTTCTATAAAGTGATCGGCCCCACATCACAGCTTTTGTTATACTGCCAAATGAATTGTCCAAGATGGTGATATCACTCGCCTCCTTCGCTACCGAAGTACCGTCGCCCATCGAAAGCCCAACCTGGGCCGCTTTCAAGGCCGGAGCATCGTTGGTACCATCACCTGTCACGGCCACCACCGCACCTTGCTTTTGCAACAATTGCACAAGGCGTTGCTTGTCGTTCGGACGAGCTCGGCACATAATCTTCAAATCTTTCACGCGGGCGGCAGCTTCTTCATCACTCAAAGCCTCAAAAGCCGAGCCGGTGATCCAATTCCGATCCGTATCATCTGCTTTCCAAATACCGATCTGCCGACCAATCTCGCGGGCTGTACCCGGTGTGTCGCCCGTCACAATTTTAACAGAAATGCCTGCTTTGATACAACTTTGCACAGCAGCCGGCACATCCGCGCGGACAGGGTCCGTGATAGCCACGATACCTACATAGGTCAAATCCAAACCAGAATTCAAACGGCCGTCAGTATAGGGCGAGTCATTTGCACCCTCCTCCAAAATCTGATAAGCGAAGCCCAACGTTCGCATGGCCTGATTCTGATAGTCCAGCAGTTGTTTTTCAATCAACGGACGAGCCTGATCAACAGAAACATAAGTTCCATCCATCGCTACCCGGCTACTATTGGCCAAGACAATTTCAGGAGCCCCCTTGACATAAAGCACTTTTTTCCCCAACAACGGCGATTGCACAACCGTTGCCATATATTTTCGCTCCGTAGAGAAGGTCAATTGGCTGATAACCTTTGCTTGCTCGCGGCGTTTCAAGTAGTCAACACCCTGCGAACGAAGCCACAACAACAAGGCTGCTTCCGTAGGGTTGCCCAATGTCTTAACCTTATGATCCACCTCTTCGAGATTGGCCGTTGAATTGACGGCTATCCCCTCTTGAATCAATTGGCTCAACTCATTATCAATGAGCTTCTGATCTGCCAAATTATAGAATTTTGTTTCATGAACCTGCATTTGGTTTTGGGTTAAAGTGCCCGTCTTGTCTGTACAGATCACGGTAGTGGCACCCATTGTCTCGCAAGCATGCATCTTCCGAACGAGGTTGTTTGTCTTGAGCATGCGGTTCATACTCAACGCCAAGCTCAGGGTAACACTCATCGGTAGTCCTTCCGGCACAGAAACCACAATCAAAGTGACCGCCACCATGAAGAAATTCAACAGATGGGAGATCCATTCCATCGCACTGTATTCATTTCCGGAGAGTATTAACTTGGCGGTCAATGCAATGAATGTCACAGCCGAAATCGTATAACCCGCTTTACTGATCACGTTGGCCAACCCCTTCAATTGAATCTGCAACGGCGTCTCAACGTTATTGTCGATTTGCGAACCTTCATACACTTTGCCGTATCCGGTACTGTCGCCTACCAAATTCACCTCCATAACGCCATGACCATCCACCACAGTCGTGCCACGCATCACAACATTCGACGGATAAGTAGCATCTGCATCAAAGTCGGCCTCGCAGGTTGTTTTGCCAATTAATGGCTCGCCCGTCAACGTTGATTCGTTCACTTGCAAAGAGACAGCTTCCAACAAATGTCCGTCGGCCGGAATCTCTTCACCCGTTCCCAATACCACAATATCGCCGACGACCACCTCTTTTCGGGGGATCTCGGTGATGCGCCCCTCTCGAATCACGGTCACCTGCACGTCATCATTTACGGTATTGAGCACCTCGAATGCTTTATTGGCCTTGACCTCGAAGAAAAATCCTACGCAGCTGGCCAGCATGATGGCGAAGAAAATACCCAATGGCTCCAAGAAGGCAGCAAAGCCGGCCGCTTCAGGACCAAAACAATGTACGGCAGCAATAATCATGGACAAAAGCCAAGCCACCAGCAATATACGAATAATCGGATCCTCAAATTTCTCCAAAAACTGACTCCACAAGGATGCTTTTTGGGGCGGAGTCAATACATTATTGCCATGTAATCGGCGACTCTCCTCCACTTGCTCTGCTGACAGCCCTTTATAAGCTTGTTTGTTTTCCATTTTTCCTTTATCTGATATTGTTTGATTACGATATAAATCCCGCCACAAAAATAAAGATTTTTTGTCAATAACGACCATTGAAAAGGGGAAAGATCAAGGGGCATTTATAGCTTTTTGCAGACTCATGCCGCAAAAAGAGGAGGGCATTTTTCTATTTATTCGACAGTTTCAGAAAAGTTTCTTTAGAGCAAACTACGGTTTCATCGGCATAAAACTTCAGTTTTCTCCCGAACAAACTCCGTACATGACTTGTATTGTTTTTGCATATTCGGCATATATTTTCATGAAGGTGCCGTATTCTTTCAAAAAAAGAGGGGAGCAGTCCGGGCATAAGTCATACCTGTTTACTGCTCCCCTCTTCTCAATTTATAAAATCATCTTGTCATTTCGGATCGATACGTACCATCAAATGATTTTTGGGTACTTGCTCTCCTACTTTAACATCGACATGTGTCACCACACCCGTAACTGGGGCCACCACACGATTCAGCATCTTCATCGCCTGATGGATCAACAACAATTGCCCTTCCTTGACATAGTCGCCCTCTTTTACTTCGACGGCTACAATTGTTCCCGGAAGATGAGCAAGAACATCTCCTTCATAAGGTTTATGCCAAAGGGGGCGATGTTTGAATTTTTCCGTCAACATTGTCTGATATTCACCCAGTTCCAGGGAGAAATCAACCAGTTTCTTTGTCGTTTTTTCCATATCCAATTAATTAAAATGGAGGCAAACCATGTTTTTTGGCCGGTCTGTACTCCTCTTTCAATGCAGACATTTTCAACGTATGAAGCAGATACGCACGTGTTTCGTTCGGTTCGATCACGGCATCCACAAAGCCACGAGAAGCGGCTACATACGGATTGGCAAATTTCTCGGTATACTCTTTCACCTTCTCTTGACGCATAGCTTCTTGATCTTCGGCAGCCATAATCTCTTTGCGGAAGATGATATTGGCAGCTCCGTCAGGACCCATTACGGCAATTTCTGCGCTCGGCCAAGCAAAAACGAAGTCTGCACCCAAATGGCGCGAGTTCATGGCGATGTAACCCCCACCATAAGCCTTGCGCAGAATAACAGTTACCTTAGGCACAGTAGCCTCGGAATAAGCGTAAAGCACCTTGGCTCCGTGACGGATTACGCCTGCATGCTCCTGGTCGACACCCGGCAGATAACCCGGCATATCTTCCAACGTAATGATAGGAATATTGAATGAATCGCAATAACGGATGAAACGAGCCGCCTTATCAGCACTGTCGCAATCCAAAACTCCTGCCAACACCATCGGCTGATTGGCTACGAAACCAACCGTATTACCGCCCATTCGTCCGAAACCAACTACGATATTTGCTGCCCACAACTCGTGTATTTCCAAGAAATCAGAGTCGTCAACCAAACATTTAATAATGTCACGAACGTCGTACGGCAGTTTAGGATCATCAGGAACGACCTCGTCGATTTTCAAATCTGTAGTCGGCTCATGAACTTCGACAGACTTAGCCTTTTCCGTGTTATTGCTTGGGATTAAGCTCAACAGTTTCTTCACTTGATCAAAACATGCAGTTTCACTCACTGCATAGAAGTGAGCATTACCCGTAGTCTCAGCATGAACTCGTGCACCGCCCAAGTCTTCCATGGAAATTTCTTCTCCTAAAACAGTCTTGATCACATTCGGTCCGGTAATAAACATCTTGGAAATGTTCTCTACCACAAACACAAAGTCCGTCAAAGCCGGTGAATAAACTGCTCCGCCGGCGCAGGGTCCTAAAATCAAAGAAATCTGCGGAATGACACCTGATGCTATCGTATTACGATAAAAGATCTCACCATAACCGGCCAAGGCCCCTACTCCTTCTTGAATACGTGCGCCACCTGAATCGTTGATTCCGATAACCGGACACTTCATCTTCAAGGCTAAATCCATGATTTTGGTGATCTTACGCGCATGGTTCAAGCCCAATGACCCTCCTGATACGGTAAAATCCTGAGCATAGATACATACCGGCGAGCCGGCGATCGTACCCATTCCCGTCACTACGCCATCACCCGGGAAATCTTTCTTGTCCATCCCGAAGTCACGACCGTCATGTTTGACAAACATGTCGCACTCCTGAAAAGAGTCCTTGTCCAACAACGCAGCGATACGTTCGCGCGCTGTCAATTTACCCATCTCTTTTTGTTTGGCGATAGCCTTTTCTCCACCGCCCAACTCAACAGCAGATTTCTTTTCTTTCAGAGTTAAAGCATTCTTCTTTAAATCATTCATAAATACTAAACTTAGATTATTATCCTATTTACCAATGGCTTTTGCCCGATAAGAACAGCGGGCTTTGCCTTTGATGATATTGCTCAATTTGCTTTTGTTCAACTGACGACGGATGGCCGATATGTTATCGATAAACACATGACCTGTCAAGTGTTCGCATTCATGTTGTACAGCACGGGCTGCAAAGCCGGACACTTCTTCTATATGTTCCACCCCATCGGCATCCAAATATTTCACTTTGATATGCACCGAACGGGCCACTTTTTCATGTACTCCCGGCAAGCTCAAACAACCTTCTTCCAGAGAGACCGTCTCTTCGCTCTTTTCCAAGAAAACAGGGTTGATCATTGTCCGCTTGAAATCCTTACATTCAGGGAAATCATCGCGCAACACATCCACATCAATCACCAGCATTTGGATAGAAAGTCCGATCTGAGGAGCAGCCAATCCTACGCCATCGGCATTGTACATGGTTTCGTACATATTAGTTTCCAATTGTTTGATATCCGGATATTCTGCCGGATTAATAGCCAATGCCTCTTCTCTTAAAACCGGCTGACCATATAAATATATTGGTAAAATCATTGTTATAGTTTATATTTCTTGTTTTCCAAATAAGCTTGAAGAATAATAACGGCACTGATCTCGTCGACCAAACCCTTTTCTTGTCGTTTCTTTTTTTTGAGTCCACCTGCAAGCATAGCCTGATGCGCCATCACCGAAGTGAAGCGTTCATCGTAATATTCGACAGGGATTGTCGGAATTTTCCGTTTGAGATGGGCCACAAAAGCCTCGACATACTGCATATTTTCGGAAGGCTCGTTGTTCATTTGTTTGGGCAACCCGACGACAATCAAGTCGACAGGCTCTTTAGTTGTATATCCAATGAGGAAATCCACCAATTCACCGCTCGGGATGGTGTCTACTCCATTGGCAATCATTTGCAAAGTATCGGTAGCAGCTACGCCACTTCGCTTCCTTCCATAATCTATTGCTATAATTCTTCCCATGTTCGCAAATATACGATTATTATCAATACATGGGATACTTTCCCATTGAAAAAATCCTAATAAGCGTTTTTGTCGCCATAGAACATACTTATGATTGTCACGAAGATAATCTTCAAATCGAGGAAGAACGACCAATTTTCGATGTACCAAACATCACGTTTCACGCGTCCTTCCATCTGTTCCAACGTACGCGTTTCACCACGATAACCGGTGACTTGTGCCCAACCTGTAACACCCGGCTTCACCAAGTGGCGCACCATATATTTATCGATCAAGGCTGAATACTGTTCGGTGTGCTTGAGCATGTGCGGACGTGGTCCGACTACCGACATATCTCCTTTCAAGACATTGATAAATTGCGGGAACTCGTCCAAGTTCGTACGGCGAAGGAAGTCGCCGATACGTGTCTTTCGCGGGTCGTCCTTAACGGCTTGCAGTGTATCGGCCTGATCGTTCACTCGCATCGTACGGAATTTGTAACACTCAAATTCGTAACCATATAGCCCCGTTCTTTTCTGTTTGAAAAAGATCGGTCCGGGCGAACTTCGTTTGATCAAGATACCAACAACTATATAGAGTATAGGAAATATCGTACATAAAATAGATAACGAAAAGAGAATGTCGAACGCTCGCTTCAAGGCTCGATTATAAAACGCTTGAAGTGGCTCACGACGAACGGTCAACAAGGGAACCGACTCTAAAAACTCCATCACCATACTCTTCTTCACATTGCGGTAAAACTCAGGGACAATATAGAATCGGATCATGTTCTTCTCGGCAAAGTTCAGCATTCGCAAGATTTTTTCATCGTTCGTACCGGGCAATGTACAATATATCTCATCGACCTCATGTTCTTTGGCGTAGGCCTCGACCTTATCTGTCGTACCCAAATAATCCGGAAGGACCTCTTTCAGTGCCACGTTATCATCAAAAAAGCCCAAGACATTGAAGCCCGACGAAATTTCATCGCGCATCACCCTATAAAGTTCCATTCCATTTTTTCCGGCTCCCACAATGATAACTCGCTTGAAATTATACCCTTTCCGACGATAAAATTTCAATATTTTGCGGACAATCACCCTCCAACAGGAGAAAACAACAATCGTCGACACATAATAAACCACCAGAAATGTAGCCAAGACATCGCCTACATTCAAGAATATCAAGCAAGTGGCGAACAGAAATATCATCAAAGATATTACGGCAAATGCCCGCTGTACGATTTTATCCAAGTATACAATCGAACGATGCAATTGGATCGGGACAAAATAGAGAGAGAAGAAATAACAAAAGTTCAGCAACAAAAGGATCTCCCTCAAGTTGTTGTCGATGGCTTTTGTATAAAACGGTCCTAACTCCCGATATACTATGACGAACATCAGATTCAAGACTATCAAATCGCCCAGTCCTATCAACCATTGTATCAGAAAGCCGTGTCTTCTGTCTAATTCCATTTTCTATTGTTTAGTTGCTTACAAATATATAAAATATTTGTGCACAAAAAAAGAGAGGCACATAAAAATGCACCTCCCTTTTATTTATCTTGGTCTGATCAATTATTTATCAGCACGCATGATAACAACGCGGTTCCAGTTGTTTTCGCTGTACGGCTGTTCTTCGCAACCCTTCCACTCTACAGTGATTTGGTTAGAAGGAATACCATATTTCTCAGTCAATTCTTTAGCAACTGCTTTCGCACGTTTTTCAGACAACTGCATGTTGTAGTCAGCCTTACCTGTACCCTTGTCAGCGTAACCTACAACCTTAACCGGAGTATTGTTAGCCTTTACATATTCAGCTGTGTTGTAGATATTGATCTGCTGGTTCTTGTCAACCTTAGAGCTGTTCAAACGGAAGAATACAACATTGTCGATTACGTTGTTAACCACTTCCTGTACAGTTTCTTTACATTCAGGACAAGAAACCGGACGCTTGCTCAACTCGTCGTTTTCAGCACGCAATTTGTTGATCTGGCTGTTCAAGTCGTTCAACAAATCGTAATCCATCGGTTCCAAAACTTCGAAGTTTGTCTTGCCCAATTTGAAAGTCAAACCTGCAGTCAACTGAACGATACCGTCTGTCAAGTGGTACATTTCTACACGGTTGAACTGTTCGTTCAACAATGAACCCTGCAATTCAACGTTCAAATCAACACGGTTGCTCAAACGGAATGCTGTCAAGATACCGGCATTTACAGTAGGAGATTCTGTTCTCTTGTGCTCGATCGCTTCAGTTGTTTTGAAACGCTGTGCATATCCCAAACCGACCCAAGGAATCAAACGGAATACTTTCTTCTCGTTGTAAGGTGCCCAGAAGTTTGTAACATCCCACAAGAAGTCAAGGTGAGCTGCTGCATATTTGTTGTGTTCCATATATTGAGCATTAGAACCTTCAAAGCCGTGAAGAACACCGCCGTTGAGCTGAAGTCTGAATCCCAAATACGGATTAAACCATTTACCGAATGATACTTGAGGTGCGAAGTTCAAACGGTTTTTGAAATCGGCATTACCATTTTCATCACCGAACAAAGTGCTAACACCACCGGCAATAGAGATAAACCAGTTATCACCAGCTTTGTTCTTCTTGAAATTCGTCTTATAGCCTTTTTCTGTACTAAAACCTACCTGAGGTTGGTACTCTTGTGCTGCAGCTGAGAATACAAAGCCAGACAGCAACGCTAAAAGAATAGCTTTAACCTTCATAATTTATCAACATTTAAATTAAACAATCTACATTCTTTTCGTTCTACAAATTATCACAAAAGTATTTGTTTTCTATTTATAAAACAAATTTTTTCATAAAAAGTTTTGCCTTTCCATGAAAAAGTTCCACAAAAAGAATAAGTTACGTATGTAAATTATTTTAAAAAAGTACACTTGAAAGTATAAAGCAAAGGAGACTTTGCCGTTTTTCAAACAAAACAGACAAAACTTTCAGCCGAAGCCCAACCAAAGCCTTCAGCATGAATTGGAGATTAGTTCCGGTCAAAAAACCCGCATCCATCGCATAAAACTCCGGTTTTCACCCGAGTGAACTGCAGTTTATTCGGCATGAAACTGGAGTTTTCACCCGAGTGAACTGCAGTTTATTCGGCATGAAACTGGAGTTTTCACCCGAGTGAACTGCAGTTTATTCGGCATGAAACTGGAGTTTTCACCCGAGTGAACTGCAGTTTATTCGGCATGAAACTGGAGTTTTCACCCGAGTGAACTGCAGTTTATTCGGCATGAAACTGGAGTTTTCACCCGAATGAACTGCAGTTTCTCGGCATAAAACTCCGGTTTGCCACCGAGAATTTTTTTAAATACTCGGCAATATCTTTTTTACAATTCCGGTATTTTTGCCAATTTCTTCTACATATT
>CAVKMU010000054.1:0-18624 GCA_963657455.1 bacterium | reverse complement strand
GAATTGTTCTCTCTTTTATCGTCGGGTTATGGATAGATGAAGTACAAGAGATATTCACCTTTTGCATGAATGGTGACAAGGCTGTCGGTACATTCATTCAAAGTGCCCTGCCACCAATTGTTGAAATCATATAACGGGTAGCGCAGACCTTCGCCTTGCAGTTGGCTTGCGGTGAAATTGAAGATGGAGATCTGTTGGCCGATCTTGCACGGATAGCTTACGGTATCCCGGCAAGGAATGAACATACCATAATCGGTATACATGCACACTTGCCATCCTCGGCGAAGGTATTCTATCAGCAAACTGATATTGCCGATGGTGTGATCTTCACGTTTGCCGGTTGCTCCAACGATGGCAATTCGTCGTTTCCCTACGATGTCGGCCACATAAGTAACGGTCTTTGTCAAGTCGTTACTCTCTTGTTCTGTGATGCGGTGCAGAAGGTATTGGTATTGTTGTCGGTTGGTTTCTGTCAACGAATCGCCATCGCCTATGATGATATCCGGAATATTTCCGTGGCGAAAGTACTCATTGGCGGCTCCGTCACAGCATGCTACATAAGGAGCCTGCTCCAATATTTGCAAAGGTTGAGGAGTCATCGGGTAATCACCGTTCGCAACAATGACGGCATCGTATAAGGGTGTTGTACTCATGCGGTTTCTTGGTTTAGCATTATTCTTTGCCATTTCCGATAGCCAAAGATGCAGATAACGGCATAGAGAGCGTATAAAGCGGCGGTGAAGTAGAGACCTTTGTAAATGTATAAGCCGGAACTGACAATGTCAACAATCATCCAACATCCCCACTGTTCAATATATTTTCGGGCCAGCATCCACATGCCCACGATACTTAATGCCGTGGTAAAAGAGTCGAGCCATGGAACATTGCTGTCCGTATATTCGATCAATATCCAAGCAATAGCCACTAATGACAATGTGAATACAGCAGTCAGATTGGGTAATAGGTGGTTGGGTATTTGGCTGATGGGAAGCTCTTCAGAAATAGTTTGTCGGTCGGTATTTTTAGAGGAGTTACCGATGAATCCTTTCCACGCCATCCATCCGTAAATGGCTATCAGGAAATAATAAATGTTGATTCCAAAATCTGCATATAACCCGGCTTGGTAGTAGACAAAAATATAGATGGCCGGCATGATAATGCCCGTGATCCACAGATGGATACTGGCACGGTATTCGAACCACAGGTAGAGTAGTCCGACAATCGTCCCGATGATTTCCAGGATATTTCCCATTTTGTCGCTATTATTGGCCGAATGGCTATGGCAGATCTCTTTATTATGTTTGGAAAATTCAGGCAGTCGACAAGTACAACACTTATCGACTGCTTATGATTGTTCTTATTTCTTGCGTTTTTGTTCTGCTTGCGAACGAATCAATTCTTCATCGTCGAAGTAGTTGATGCGCATGGCTTTTCGAACGTCGGCCAGAGTGGCAGCTGCCACTTCGCGAGCTGCTTCACTTCCGCGTTTCAACATGGCATATACAGCCGGAATATCTTGTTCATACTCTTTGCGTTTGTTACGGATCGGCTCGAGCTCTTCCTGAAGAATGGCATTCAAGAATTTTTTTACTTTGACGTCACCTAATCCGCCGCGGCGATAGTGCTCTTTGAGTTCATTCAAGTTGTTGTAGTCAGGCAAGTACTTACCGAAATGTTCCGGCTTGCAGAAAGCATCCAAATAGGTGAATACCGCATTGCCTTCCACCTTGCCCGGATCTTCGATACGGAGGTGATCAGGATCTGTGAACATGCTCATGACGCGCTTTTTGATATCTTCCGGAGTGTCAGATAAGTAAATACAATTGCCCAACGACTTACTCATTTTTGCCTTTCCGTCTGTACCCGGCAAACGTAAACAGGCAGCATTGTCCGGCAATAAAATGTTGGGTTCAACCAATACTTCGTCATAGGTTGAGTTGAAGCGGCGGACAATTTCACGTGTTTGCTCGATCATGGGTTCCTGATCTTCTCCGACAGGGACTGTAGTTGCTTTGAACGCCGTGATGTCTGATGCTTGACTGATCGGGTAAGTAAAGAACCCGACAGGAATATTTGCTTCGAAGTTACGCATCTTGATCTCCGTCTTGACTGTCGGATTGCGCTGCAAACGAGATACCGTTACCAAGTTCATATAATAGAAAGCCAATTCACAAAGTTCCGGTACTTGCGACTGGATGAAGATGGTACTCTTGGCCGGATCCAATCCGCAAGAGAGATAATCCAATGCTACTTCTATGATGTTCTGGCGAACTTTTTCCGGGTTGTCGGCATTATCAGTGAGAGCTTGTGCATCGGCAATCATGATATATATTTTGTCGAACTCGCCGGAGTTTTGCAATTCAACGCGGCGTTTCAATGATCCCACATAGTGGCCTAAGTGTAAACGTCCGGTAGGACGGTCTCCTGTAAGAATAATCTTATTCATATCTTAATTGTATAATTGTTTTTTTATTCTTTGTTTAACAAGATAGTAAATAGGATTTAAAGTGTTCAAAGTCTTTGGGCAATTCTACCCGTTGCTTTTCTCCTTGCATAAAGGCTTGCAATTTGGCAGGAATTGTTACGGGCGATTGGATGATCTTTTCGACGGTTTCCTTGAATTTTGCCGGATGAGCTGTCTCCAAGAAGATCCCCTGCTCGTTCTCTTTCAACTGATTCTCCAATGCCTGGTAAGCACAAGCTCCATGAGGGTCCAGTAAATAGCCGGTTTTCTTCCATACTTGACGGATTGTGTCTGCAATCTGTTCATCGGTGAAGTACTCACCGGAGATTCTCTTTCTGATTTCAGCATGGGCGTTTCCTTGCTTTCCGTAGAGATCCACGATACGGGCAAAATTGCTTGGAGCCCCGACATCCATCGCATTGGCAATGGTTTGTACGGATGCTTTAGGGGTATATTCTCCGCTTTGCAGATAGTCAAAGAAGACATGGTTGCGGTTGTTGGCAGCAATGAAACGCCGGATGGGCAACCCCATTTGCTGAGCAAACAGTCCGGCCGTGATATTTCCGAAGTTTCCGCTTGGAACACAAACCACCAGGTTGTCGGCTTTCCCTATCTTGTCAAGTTGGGCGTAAGCATTGAAATAGTAGAATGATTGCGGCAAGAAACGTGCAACATTGATGGAATTGGCAGACGTCAACTGCATATGAGCGTTCAAGGTCTCATCCATAAATGCCGACTTTACCAATGCTTGGCAATCATCGAATGTACCGTCTATTTCCAATGCCGTGATGTTTTGTCCCAGCGTTGTGAACTGGCACTCTTGAATAGCGCTGACTTTTCCTTTGGGATAGAGAACATATACATGAATGCCCTCTACACCCAAGAAGCCGTTGGCTACGGCACTTCCCGTGTCTCCTGAGGTGGCAACCAATACATTTACCTCTTGACCTTGTCCTTGTTTTTGAATAAAATAGCCTAACAATCGAGCCATGAATCGGGCGCCCACATCTTTGAATGCCAGCGTTGGACCATGAAACAGTTCCAAACTGTAGATGGAGTCGGTCACAGGGACGATGGGTGTCTCGAACGATAGCGTATCATATACGATTTTCTTCAAGACATCTGCCTCAATGTCTTCACCAAAGTAAGCATTCGCTACTATATAGGCAATCTCCTGAAAGGAGAGATCCTTCAAACGGTGGATCGTATCTTCGTCCAAATGGGTGATTCGCTCGGGCATATATAGCCCTTTGTCTGAGGCGAGGCCTTTTACAACTGCCTCTTTCAGTGAAGCTATCGGGGCATGTTGATTGGTGCTATAGTATTTCATTTTTCAATAGTTCTTTGATAAATTGATCTTTTTCCAATAAATGATACTTCCCTTGTTCCACAGCAAATTCATCGAAGGTCGTCACTTCGTCGGGCGTTGCGCCCGGCTTATAGATCAAGAATGGAACTGGATTATTGGTATGTGTCCGCAATGAACATGGAGTAGGGTGGTCGGGCAATACAGCGATGGCCACCGGTTCTTTCCATTGTCGGGTAGCTTCATAGATCGGACCGACAATGCGACGGTCCAAGTCTTCTATTGTACGGATTTTGAGCGGCACGTCCCCTTCATGCCCTGCCTCATCGCTGGCTTCCACGTGAAGATAAACGAATTCGTCATCCTGCAAGGCTTCCAACGCTGCTGCAGCTTTTCCTTCGTAATTGGTGTTGTATAAACCCGTTGCGCCCTCTACTTGTAAAATGCGTAGTCCGGCATAAACGCCAATACCACGGATTAGATCCACGGCTGAGATGACGGACCCTTTGCGGATTCCATACATCGTTTGGAGTGTCTCCATGGCAGGACGTTCGCCCGGCGACCAGGGCCAAATGCTATTGGCCGGATCTTTTCCTTCGCTTATTCGCTTAAGATTGACGGGATGATTCCGCAATATCTCTTGCGAACGAGCTATTAATTCGTTCAACCGGTGGGCTGTTTCTTCGGCTTCGGGCACTTCTGCTTTCACCAAATAGGGCTTGTATGGATGTAAAGGAATATCGTGAGGAGGGGTACAGTCGAGATGTTTGTTGCCCCCTTTGATCACCAACAAGTTACGATATGAGACACCCGTGTGGAAACGAACCGTATCTGATCCCAGCTCCTTGTTGAGGGTTTGGATCAGTTGATCCGCTTCTTCGGTAGAAATATGACCGGCTGAATGGTTTTTCAACAGGTCGCCTTCTACACAGATTAAGTTGCAGCGCATGGCAATCTCACCAGGTTTTAACTCAATGTGCATACTGGCGGCTTCCAACACTCCTCGTCCTTCGTAGACAGTAGGCAAGTCATAGCCGAGAACAGCCATATTGGCTACTTCGCTACCCGGGTGAAATCCGTCTGCCACTGTCTTCAATCGGCCGGTCACTCCTAATCGAGCAAGTTGGTTCATGTAAGGCGTCCGAGCATATTGCAAGGGAGTTTTCCCCCCGAGCTCTGCTATCGGCTCGTCCGCCATGCCGTCTCCCAATATAATTATGGTTTTCATGCGCGTATGGTTTTGTATTATATATTAGCGATCGAAATGATATCGGCAAAGACACCTGCCGCCGTTACATCGGCACCTGCTCCATATCCTTTGATGATCATCGGATATTCATGGTAGCGTTCTGTCGAGATCATGATGATATTGTTGCTCCCTTCCAATTCATAGAATGGATGATGGCTGTCAACCTCTTGCAATCCCACTTCACACTTGCCGTTCTCCATCTTGGCAACGAAGCGCAACCGCTTGTTTTCTGCCTCGACCTCTTTCCGTTTTGTTTCGAAATCGGCATCTAAGTTCGTGATATTTTTCAAGAATTCATCCAGTGTTCCATTGAAATAGTCGTTCGGAATGAACAAATGCTTTTCAACATCGGCTTGTTCTACTCGGTAGCCGGCTTCGCGAGCTAAGATAACCAATTTGCGGATTACGTCATGTCCGCTTAAATCGATACGGGGATCCGGTTCAGAGTAGCCGGCTTCTTTGGCCATGCAAATGGCTTTGCTCAGCGGAATATCTTCACTAATCGTGTTGAAGATATAGTTGATGGTACCCGAAAGCACTGCTTCCAATTTCAGAATATGGTCACCGCTATTGATCAAGTCGTTCATCGTATTGATGATCGGAAGGCCGGCACCGACATTTGTTTCAAACAAAAATTTGATGCCACGGTGGCGAGCCGTCTCTTTCAACTGCTGATAGTTGTCGTAAGCAGATGAGGCAGCTGCTTTGTTGGCTGCTACAACCGATACGTTCCCATTCATCAGCCGGCTGTAAAGTGCGGCTATCTCGCAGCTGGCCGTACAGTCAACAAATACCGAGTTGAAGATGTTCATCTCAAGGATGCCGTTACACAATATTTCGGGTGAGCTGTCAATCCCCTTTTCCTTTAACTCTTCCTTGTAGTTGTCTAAC
Organism: bacterium; assembly: GCA_963657455.1. Taxonomy (GTDB): domain Bacteria; phylum Bacteroidota; class Bacteroidia; order Bacteroidales; family Tannerellaceae; genus Parabacteroides. The sequence continues at coordinate 12,714 of CAVKMU010000054.1, read as the reverse complement.
GAGATACCTGCTCTGTTGAGCAATACTTTTTTCGAGTTGGCGATACCTACAATATTTAGTTTCAGCCCGTTTTGCTGCATCAGTTTCGGCTGTTGAAGATGAATCTGCTTTAAAAGATTACTTCCGACAGTACCGATTCCGGCAACGAACAGGTTCAATACTTTGTATTCTGACAGAAAAAAGGAGTCATGTATGGAGTTCAATGCCTTGCGCAGGTATTTCAGTTTGACGACAAACGAAATATTTGTCTCAGAGGCTCCCTGTGAACAAGCGATCACGCTGATGCCGGCACGGCCAAGGGTTCCGAACAACTTTCCGGCAATGCCCGGTGTATGTTTCATGTTTCCTCCTACGATAGCAATCGTGGCCAAGTCCTTTACGGCAATGGTATCATTCATGTCGCCCTGTGCTCGTTCCAAAGCAAACTCTTCATTCAGCACTTTTACGGCCAAGTCGGCATCTGCATTTCTTACGGCAAACGTCGTGTTGTTTTCGGAGCTGGCTTGAGCTACCAAGAATACACTGATGCCATTTTTGGCCAATGTTTTGAATATTCGATAGTTAACGCCGATTACGCCAACCATGCCAAGGCCTTGTACAGTGATCAAACAGGTATCATTGATAGATGAGATACCTCTGATAATAGCCTTGCCGTTGAATTCCTCCTTTATATTGGCAATGTATGAGCCCGGTGCTTCGGGATTGAATGTATTCAAGATGCGGATTGGAATGTTCTTGTGATAAACCGGGTAGATCGTCGGTGGATAGATTACTTTCGCACCGAAGTTACACAACTCCATTGCTTCCGTGAAGCTTAGTTTGTCGATGACGTAAGCTGAAGAGATAACGCGCGGATCAGCAGTCATGAAGCCGTCCACGTCTGTCCATATTTCCAAGATCGAAGCGTCCAATGCTGCTGCAATGATGGAGGCTGTATAGTCTGATCCTCCGCGACCCAAATTGGTCACTTCGCCATTGTCGCGGCTGCTTGAGATGAAGCCCGGCACCAGCGCCACTTTGGGAAGTGGGTTGAATGTCTCTTTAATCAGCTGGTTGGTCTGTTCGAAATCAACGATGTGTTTGTTGAACTGTCGCACGGTTTTGATGAACTTCCGCGAGTCGTAGAGCTTGGCATCTTTGATGACGTTCGAAACAATCAACGATGAAAGACGTTCGCCATAGCTGACAATCGTGTCAGATGTCTTCGGGGAGAGGTCATTGATGAGGTAGACGCCCCGATAGATATTGCTCAACTCGTCAAACAGATGCATGACTTTCACCTGCACTTTATCGCGTATTTCCTTGTCAGGTATTACGCCTTCGATTACATTCAAGTGGCGAGCAACGATCTCCGACAACTCCTTTTCGTAAGCAATGTCTCCTTTCGCTGCCAAAGCTGATGTCTTCAGCAGTTTGTCTGTGATGCCACCCAACGCCGAAACAACCACAACAACCTGTTCGTCAATTGCCTCGACAATTTTCTTTACGCTTAATATACTGTCAATGGTACCTACCGAAGTACCTCCAAATTTCAATACTTTCATATTTTATTCGGTGTAAATTAAATGGAATTTTGATGACTCGAAAAAATCCTTCTTCCGGTTTCTTATATATAATAATGTAGAAAGGTTCGACAACCTGATGAAGGGAAAATGGATCGATACCTTTATGTATTAAACTGCACCCCCGGCAGGGGTCATCAAGGCCCAAGTATAGTATGTGTTGAATGTCATCATTTTTCTATCGTTTTGTTTTCGTTTGCAATATTACAGAATCCTTTACTATTATCAAAATCTAAGTCCGTTTTTTTTCTTTTTGGGCATCGTTCTGTCCCAACATCGGTAATCTTGAAAAAATATCTTACGGGTTTTGAAAAGTTTTCTCGGGGGTGAACTGCAGTTTTATGCCGAACAAACTGCAGTTCATTCGGGAGAAAACAGGAGTTTCATAAGTGGAAACTGTTAGAAGTTCGGCCGCTGTTTTTTTTAGATATGGCGGATTATTTTTTTTTAATTCTTGCAGATTTAAAAGAAAGTGCCTATATTTGAAAAATTTTATAATGAAAAGCTACAAATTAGCAGGCGAATATTAACAAAACGGTAAATCATCTGTGGGGGAAGCGGTATCTGTTATTAGTTGAAAGGAATTTGAATAGATAAGTATGTTATTTAAAGTTAAAGGATAAAGACTTATTTTCAATTTCTAAATAATAATTGTACTTTTAGCGCAAGTTCAGGTTGTGCTAATCAAAAGATAAATACCAGCTTTGACTTAACAGAAATACCATTAACACGAACGAAAAATGAATTATAATTCAAGTTCTGACAAACGGAAACGGAGTTTCTTTAAAGGTAAACCATTTGTTTTACTGGCAGGCTTAGCTGTCGGTGCCGGTTTGATGATTGGAGTGTATGAAACATCTGTCTATTTTTCATCAGACGAATCTTGTATGATGTGTCACGTGCATCCTCATGTGTATGACAGTTGGAAATTGTCGAAACATGTGAACAATGGCAGTGGCGTGAAGACCCATTGTGTGGCTTGTCACCTTCCGCCCCAGTCGCATACATGGGATCATTATACAGCCAAGATGAAACTGGGATTGAAAGATGCCTGGTCATATATGACAAAAGACAGTGCCGATTTCGATTGGGAACTAAAGTCGGAGTTAGAACATGCCGTGAAGTATATACCGAACGAGTCATGTAAGGAATGTCACCAAAACCTCTTCCCGCAAGGCATTACGCAAGATGGAGTAACGGCTCACCTCTATTACGAGGAGAACGAAAAGAAATTGGATTTGCAGTGTATCAGCTGCCATTTGGATGCAGGACACTACAATCCTAACTATGTCCATTCGAAAATGGTAGGCATAGCGCAGCAAACTTCTAATGCAGCAGTCGATACGAGTCTCTATTTCAAGGAGGCAACCCCAATCACTTCCTTCTCGAACTTTACGGAACAGATCCCGGGCACGATGGTGTCGTTCAAAATGGTGGCAATCCCCGGTGGTACATTCCAAATGGGTAGTTCGGAAAAAGAGCCGTTCCGCCAAGCCGATGAAACGCAACATAGTGTGACTTTGAGCCCCTATTTCATTGCAGAAGTGGAAACGACATGGGATCAATATTGGGCATTTTATGCCAATACGATGAGCGAAGGACGTACGCCGCCTGAGCAGGTATACGCCAACAATAGCAATCCGGATGTAGATGCCATCTCCGGTCCGACGCCTCCGTTCGGATTCCCTGACCAAGGATGGGGCAGTGGCGATCGTCCGGCCATTACGATGACCCACTATGCGGCCGAAACATTCTGCCAGTGGTTGTCGAAAAAAACAGGAAAGAAATACCGCCTCCCGACAGAAGCCGAGTGGGAGTATGCGGCTCGTGGCGGACAAGAAACGCCGTATTTCTTCGCGGGTAACCCGAAAGACTTTTCCGACCAAGGATTCTGGCGCAAGTTCTTTGACGCAAAGACTGACAGCATCAGTTCTTTTGTAATCTATGCAAAGAACAGTCAGAACAAGACGCAGGAACCGGCATTGGTCAAGGCCAATCCGTTCGGCTTGAAGAATATGTTGGGTAACGTCTTGGAATATTGTGCCGACAAGTACGATCCGGAAGCTTACACGAAGACAGCCAATGCAACGAATCCGCTGGTGACAGAGGGAACAGAGTGGGTTGTCCGTGGTGGAAACTATACATCCGATGCGGCAGATGTGCGTTGTGCAGCCCGTGCTCATACCGAGCATGATGCTTGGTTGAAGACAGACCCGCAGCAGCCCAAGAGTATTTGGTGGTATTCTGATATCAAGGGTATCGGATTCCGTGTAGTATGTGAATATAATAAATAAATTAGATAAACTATAATTGCTGACAAAACAATGAGTATTATGGAAAAAGGTAACGGAATTAGCAGACGGTCATTTCTGAAAAGTACAGCTATGGCCGGCGCATTGAGCGCAATTGGCGGTGGTTCTGCCGCAACAGTTTTAACATCTTGTGGTGGTGGTGATGCACAAGCCGGCGGAGCTAACAAACCATTGAAGAATCCGGGCGAATACTATATCCCTGAATTGCCTGACAAAGCTGCAGACGGTAAAGAATTGAGAGCCGGTGTAATCGGTTGTGGTGGCCGTGGTTCTGGTGCTGCATTCAACTTCTTGAACGCTGCAAATGGCCTTTCAATTGTGGCTTTGGCTGATACTTTCCAAGAAAAAGTAGACGCTTTGGCTGATAAATTGAAGAGCGAAAAGAATATTGATATTCCGGCTGAAAAGCGTTTCGTAGGCTTGGAGGCTTACAAGCAGTTGATTGATTTGGACGATGTAGATGTTGTGATTGTAGCAACTCCTCCATTGTTCCGTCCAATCCACTTCCAATATGCAGTTGAAAAGAACAAACATAGCTTCTTGGAGAAACCGATCTGTGTAGACCCGGTTGGTTACCGTACCATCATGGCTACCGCAAAACAGGCTCAAGCCAAGAACTTGTGCGTCGTAACAGGTACACAGCGTCATCACCAACGTGCTTACGTTGAATCATACAAGAAGGTGATGGAAGGTGCTATCGGTGAAATCACCGGCGGTATTGTTTACTGGAATCAGCCCATGTTGTGGTATCGCGAACGTCAAGCTGGTTGGAGCGATTGCGAATGGATGATCAAAGACTGGGTTAACTGGAAATGGTTATCCGGCGATCATATCGTAGAACAGCACGTTCACAATATCGACGTATTTACTTGGTTCTCCGGTTTGAAACCGGTGAAGGCTGTCGGTTTTGGTTCTCGTCAACGTCGTCTGACAGGTGATCAATACGATAACTTCAGTGTAGACTTCACGATGGAGAATGGAATTCACTTGCATAGTATGTGTCGTCAGATCGATGGTTGCGCCGACAATGTAAGCGAATTTATCCAAGGAACAAAGGGTTCATGGAACAGCGATACTATGGAAATCAAAGACTTGGCAGGCAATGTGGTTTGGAAGTATGATTTCGAGAAAGAAAAAGCTGAACACCAACAAAATGACCCGTATACATTGGAGCATGTTGACTGGATCAGCAAAATCCGTGCCGGTAAAGTAATTGAACAGGCTTCTGAAACAGCAGTGGCTAATATGGCTGCTATCATGGGTCGTGAATCTGCATACACCGGAGCTGAAACTACTTGGGAAGCTATGACAGCATCTCCATTGGATTACACTCCGAAGGATTTGAACTTGGGTAGCATGGATATGACTTCATTCACAGTGCCGGTACCGGGTAAGCCAATCGAAAAGAAATAATCGTATGACACTGAATAGAAGAAATTTCTTGAAAGTCGGATTGTCAGGAGCAGCAATGGCTGTAGGTAGCTCAGCCATTGCATCTTGTACAAGCAAACCGGCAGCAGCTGGCGAAAAATGTTGCGCCGCTGCATCAGGTATTCCCTATGTATCTACCGCTCAATTGAACATCTCTTTGCAGGAAGGCGTAGCTCCGGGTGAAACATTGGCCGAGAAGCTTGACTTCATGGAGAAGAATGGGGTAGTAGGTATCGAGCCGGGTGGAAGAGGCTTGGCCGGACGTGTGGACGAATTCAAGCAGGCTTTGAATGGTAGAAACATCAAAGTCAGTGCTATTTGTGCAGGTTTCGAAGGCTTCATCCTTTCAACGGAAGAAGATGTCCGCAAAAAATGTATGGACACGATGAAAGAGATCATCGGTGCTGCCGGCGAACTCGGCTCAGTAGGTGTGATCATCGTTCCGGCATTTAATCACCAAGTTCCGGTTATGCCGCATACTCAGGAGACGCGAGACTTCTTGTGTGAGCAATTCACGGAGATGGGTAACTATGCTCATGAGCACGGAACAACGGTTATATTTGAACCATTGAACCGCAAAGAGGCCTTCTACTTGCGTCAAGTTGCTGATGCTGCTTCTTTATGTCGCGACATCAACAATCCGGGTGTTCGTTGTATGGGCGATTTTTGGCACATGGCATTTGAGGAAACATCTCAAATGGGTGCATTCATTTCTGCCGGCGAATATTTGCAACATGTTCATATCGCCAGTTTGAAACGCCGCAGTATGCCGGGCGAAGATGGCGATGCTGACAACTATGTGGCGGGATTCAAAGGGTTGAAAGCTTTGGGATACAACAAATATGTCAGCTTCGAATGTGGATGCCAAAGCGAAGACCGTGCCGCAACTGTTGTCAATGCGTTGAATTTGATTCGCAAACAATGGGAAGAGGCTTAATATGTCTTTGATACAATCAAATATGGCAATGAGTGAAGTGGTGGAAACACACACTTCACTCATTCCTGTTATTAACCGATTGGGTATTCGGTTGGGAGTCAAAGACAAAACCGTACGAGAGGTGTGTCAAGAGCAAGGATTGGACGCCGATTTCTTGCTGATCATTATCAATACGTTCTTGAATGAGGAGTATTTTCCGGAGAAACGTCTGAAATCTTTTCATCTCTCGCAAATTATTAATTATCTGAACAAAACCAATCAATATTATATGCGCTACCAAATCCCTAACATTTCCCGCCATTTGGAGTTCTTTATCTCCCATAATAAAACAGAAAATGCAACATTACAGTTGATCGGACGCTTCTTTCAATCGTTTAAAGAACGATTGATGCAGCAGATTGCGCACGATGAACAAGTGTGGTTCCCTTATTGTTTAGCTTCAGTTTCGGCAGATGAAAAGAGCATGCAACAGATGGAAGTATCCCTTGAAACAGAACGAGGCGGAGAGAATCTTGACGCTGTTTTGGCTGATTTGAAGAGTATCATGGTCAAACATCTATCGGGCGATTATGATGAAAATCTTTGTTATGCTGTGATTTTTGCTATCAGCAGCTTGGAGAAAGACATCAAGCAGCACAATAGAATCCGAGAACGGATACTGAAGCCAATGGTCAAAGTCTCGAGACAATAAGGGATAAACGCATGCAACGAAGTAAAAAGATAGTGGTCATATTGCCAGATACATTGCAATATTTGGGAGTAGAGAGTGTACTGGATAATTATTTTCCGGCGATGGAACTTACCTATTATGCAACATTCCGAGAGTTTTCTCGTAAGCCGTCAAAAGATACATTCGATTATTTTATTACAGATGATGCAACTTTTTTGGTAAATATCGACTTTTTTCTTCCGCGTAGGGGAAAAGTTATTGTGCTTTACTCAAAAGGTGATGCTCCATCGTTGCCTACTCATTTGATTTCAACTCAGCTGCCTTTAGAGGAATTGATTGATCATTTCGAACGACGATTTGCCGCAGACGAACAATCGACTACGCAAGTGGAAAATGGAAAGGGATTATCGGCTCGCGAAATAAACGTCATACAGCAAATAGTGAAGGGGCATACCAACAAGGAAATTGCCGACAATCTTCATATCAGTCTCAACACAGTCCTTTCACATCGCAAGAATATTACTGCAAAACTTGGCATAAAGACAGTTTCCGGTTTGACGTTTTATGCTATTATGAACGGACTGGTTCCCGTGGAAGATTGCAAATAAACGTTCCTCTTTCGGTGCTTTTTTTTGTCCAAAGTGAAGATTTTCAACTTGTTTTTCTGACTTAAATCAAGAAAATAATCTTTCGTGCAAAGTTTTTGCTCTAAACTATTGACAAACGACTTCGAGGACAGTATTTTTGTGTTGTAAAACATAATTACAAAGCATCTTTGAAAAAATCATCAAAAAGTGGCTTTGTCTTGATGGATTACAAAAGGAAGTGTGTAAGGTTTTAGTTTAGGTTATTTTGTAGATATTGGAAATTTAAGAAGATCCGACTATAGGTTTTTAATAGGTTGACAGTTAGAGGTTTGTTGTTATATTAAAGTGTGTTTAGGTTTATAGTTGTAATTTTGGTTAAGTTATTCGGATCTTCTTTTAATAGTTGAAGGTTGGTTTAGGTTAGGAATGATGAATTGCAATTATGCAATAGCCATCAAAAAAGCAGAAAGGGATATGTGCTTTATTCAGCATGTCCCTTTTTTTGTGCAAAATAGTGCCAAATGCTTGCAGGAAGAAAGAATCGGATATCTTTTCCTCTCGCAAGAGATTCCCGAATGAAAGTCGAGGATATTTCCATTTCCGGGGCATTGACAAACTGAGCGTGTGGGGTGTTTAGGTGATTCTCAAAAGAATATCCTTTTCGAGGGTAAACCAATACGCCATGTCGTTCCAATATTTCTTCATGATTTTTCCAGTTGTTGAATTTTATCCAATTGTCCGATCCCATGATAAGTTGAAAGGAGCAGTCCGGATTATTCTCAGACAAAGTGCGGAGTGTATTAATGGTATATGATGGCTTTGGCATGGAAAATTCAATATCGCTAACCTTGAATTTGGCATAACCTTCCACGGCTTCTCGGACCATTTCCAAACGAAGTTGGTCATCCATCAGGTTCATATTTTGTTTGAATGGGTTCTGTGGTGTGACAAGAAACCATACTTCTTCCAAATCCGTGAATTCACACAGCCAATTGGCCAACGCCAAATGGCCGATATGAATCGGATTGAATGAACCGGAATAGACTCCTATTTTCTTTTTTTGTGCGCTTTCAGCCATTTAACGACATTAATAAGTTGGATACCGGCCACCATTCCTGTAGCCACCATGATCGTCACATCTTTTTTTATATAGGCCCAAACGAATACGGCCATTGCAGCAATGGCAATAACCACGAATCCGATGAACCACGCTTTCGAGAGTTCGCTTTCTTTCATACTTAACGCGCCAGGAAATCTTTAATGACCTGCAATGTTTTTTCTTTGGCTTTTTGCAAGTCATCGTTGATGATTATTTCGTCAAATTTCGGTGCGAAGCTCAGTTCGTATGAGGCCTTGGCCAAACGATTTTCGATGACTTCTGCCGAATCTGTACCACGACTGTTCAAACGCTTCCGCAACTCGTCAATGCTTGGCGGTTGGATGAAGAGTGAAAGGGCGCGGTCACCATAAAACTTCTTGATGTTGCATCCACCGACCACATCCACGTCAAAGATTACGTTGTCTCCTTCTTTGAGGATGCGCTCCACCTCGCTTTTCAACGTTCCATAGAACTTATCGGCATACACCTCTTCGTATTCCAAAAAATCGTTGTTGGCAATATGTTGTTTGAATGCTTCGGGTGTCATGAAATAGTATTCGACCCCATCTTTTTCGCTTCCTCGCGGGGCACGGCTTGTTGCAGAGATAGAGAAACGAAGACGTAGATTTTGTTCGAGCAAATAGTTGATGATTGTTGATTTACCCGAGCCTGACGGTGCGGAGAAAATAATGAGTTTTCCAGCCATTTTACAATACGTTTAGTACCTGTTCCTTGATCTGTTCCAACTCGTCTTTCATGCGAACCACAATTTTCTGCATTTCTGCATGGTTGCTTTTCGAACCCAACGTGTTGATTTCTCGTCCCATTTCTTGTGCAATAAAGCCCAATTTCTTGCCTTGACCATGACCATTGTCCATGGTTTCGATAAAATATTTCAGGTGATTGTCCAACCGATTTTTCTCTTCGTTGATATCCAATTTCTCGATATAGTAGATCATCTCCTGTTCGAATCGGTTCTTGTCGTAATCTTGTCCCAGCAATTTCTCCAAATTATCCAAGATACGTGCTTTGATTTTTTCGACTCTTTCTTTTTCGTATGGAGCGACATCATTCAGTAAGCCGGCAATATTTTCCACCTTTTGGGTGAACAGTTTCTGGAGCATGGCCCCTTCTTGAATACGGAATTCGCAGAGTTGTTCGATCGCTTTATCGATAGTTTGACGAACAACTTCCCACTCTTCTTCGTCCACTTCCGCTTGTTCGGTACGGATCACGTCCGGCATGCGGAGGATCGTTTGCAATTCCGTCCAATTGCTTGGCGCACTGATACCCAATGTTTCAGAGATCGTTTTCAGTTGAGCAAAGTAGTTGGCGACTGCTTCCTGATTGATTTGAGAGGAATTGTCTTTTCCGATATATTCGATATAGATAGAGAAATCAACTTTCCCGCGTTCCAATGTCTGGAGCAACCGACTTCTGATCAACATCTCTTTCTCCTTATAGATGGAAGGAATACGAGTGGACAAGTCCAACTGTTTACTGTTGAGTGCTTTTATTTCGACGGTTACTTTTTTTGTTGGCAATTCGGCTGTAACCTTACCGAACCCGGTCATTGATTGTATCATGTTTCTAAAATTTCTGCAAAGATAATGTAATCATTTTTTTCTTATAGATGTCCACTGTATTTTTGTACTCTTTCCTACTTAACTTTTGAGGTTTTTAACCTATGGAGAAGAGTAAAAAGAGCCATCTTGTCAGCGTGCTATCCAAGCCGCATTGTGAACATATTCATTCGGCTTCGTGTAATGTAGAAAATCTTCGGTAGGGATTTGTAAGTTGAACCTCTTCCCGCCGGTTGTCAGCTTGCGATCTTTCAGCCAAGGGTTGATCCTTCTGAGGTCAGCATAGGTCACATTATATTTCTTTGCAAACGAAGCCAAGTTCTCAATATCGTTTTTTACTTCTACATTCTTGCAATCCAATGGCTTGTAAAGATCGCGTGCTCGCAAGATAAATCCATATTTTTGCGGGTTTTCGAAGATGAGTTTAATGGCTAAAATCCGATAGACATAGCGCGTTGTCTCCTCGACCAACCACAAATCGAACGAACTGTCGACGTTTTGTTTGTTCATCTCGCCTGAGATACGTCCCATTCCTGCATTGTAGGAGGAGGCTACTGAGGCCCAATCTCCATATTTTGCATAGGCCGATTTGAGATATTTGCAGGCAGCGACGGTCGCTTTTTCCACGTTGCATCGTTCGTCGACCGTCGGAGTAACCGTCAATCCATACTCCCTGGCAGTTGTTTCCATGAATTGCCACATACCTAAAGCTCGGGCCGGTGATGAAATTTGCGGATCGAGATGACTTTCGATCACGGCCAAATACTTGAAATCGTCGGGCACACCATTTGCTTTCAAGATGGGTTCAATGATAGGAAAGTAGCGGTTTGCACGTTTGATGGACAACATAGTCGTTGCATGCAGGTAACAAAAGGACGTGAGTTCGCGGTCAATGCCCTCATGCATGTTATAGCGTGTCACATCAATAAGTTTGCCGCAGAAGCTGACCTGATTTGGAATCTCCGGCGTCATGATCATGGAGGGCACGACTGATTTTTCCCGGTCTACCTGTTGGTGGAGGATGGAATCGCTCGAACAAATCGAGATGTCACCCGTTGCCAATAGCGTTAAGGGCAAAGCACATGCCAATACTTTAGTATTCATAAAGTGTTTGTTCAATTGTCTGTAGTTGTATTATGTTCGCTTTTTGGGCGTAATATGTTGATGTCTCCTTTTTTCTTATATTTTATTCCGTCAGAGCCTTCCGCTTCGATCACATAGAAGTAGACGCCCGGAGCTACATATTTCCCGCCTTTTTTCCCGTCCCATCCCAAAGCAGGGTTGGTCCAGTGGTAGATTTCCTGTCCCCATCGGTTGAATACCCAACAAGAAAAGCGGACCAACGACTTGTATACCACCTTGAATTCGTCGTTTACACCGGGGGTTGTGCCCGGCGAAAAGACATTGGGCACATCAAGATACGACTCTGCAATCTGCAACGCGATCGGATCGGAAGAGATATAGCAGTTATTATTGCCGCTCACTTCGACTTGGGCTGTGAAATTTCCGTACTCGTTGAAGGTGTATTCTGTCTCGGGTTCGGAGAAACGGACGAGTGGATTCTCTTCACCATCCTCGTCGCGATAAATTTTCCACACGAAGTTCGTAGCTGTCGGCTCGTTGGCGTAGGCGGTAAAGCGGACGGTGACAGGGGCCGAAAGTCCTTCGCCTTTGCTCGACATGTTGTCGGTTTGATCGTAGATGGCTGTCGTGTCTACTTTCATAATCAGTTCCGATGTTGTATAATTGTCGATTATACCGGTGGCGGTTGTCCCGAAATAGGAGGCAAACTGGTCGCCCGTCAGTGTGATATCTGTATCGACATAGATGGAATCGATCGTCTGTTGGAAAGGATTACCGGTCAATTTCTTGGTTTTGCGGACGTTAAGAAATGATTTGCTCGTCTCGTTCCATTCCATCGTGTTGAAACTCACCTCATATTCGCGCTTCAGCGATTTGATCAAACCATCGGGCGTGTAGTAGCTGAGGTTGTCGATCGTAGTGCCATTCTTCAGAATGACGCCCGAACAAGGATCGCTATTTTCTGACACAGAGAGGTTTTCTATTTTGCAAGGGTGCTTGCTGTAGTCGATAATCCAAATATAGGAGGTGGAGAAAGTCCCTTCATCGACGAAGTAACCATACCCATCTTCCAAATTGCGGATCGTCGAGGTGGTGCCCTCTTGTTGGCAAGGGATGCTCTCTGCTTCCGAATATTTGGTGCGATACCGTTTCCATTGGTGGGTTGTCGACGAGGAAGTATAGCTGATACTTGCGCTCTCCGTTCCATTCACGACATAAACGTTCAGTTTGTAGTTGCTTTCGTTTTTGGCCAGCATAGGGTCGCTGCTTCCACCGCGTACGACATATTGCTGTGCAATCAACGGCAGATGCCACAGGAGCAGCCCCATCAGTAGGCCGATATTTTTCAACAATCTTCTCATACCATTCTATTTCATTCCAAAGGTACAACTCTTTTCCGGCTTAAGCAAGAGTAAAAAACTTGTTTGAATGGTTGACTTTAAATTCAACT
>CAVKMU010000053.1:0-19277 GCA_963657455.1 bacterium | reverse complement strand
TACCAAAAGGGAAAGCGTGGGAACTGTTACTCAATCATCCAACACCAAGGTATCGCCAAACACCCGTACTTCGGATAATTAAACAACAGCCCACGCTCTATGCTGTAATAATTCCGGTCGGCGGACGTGGAAAGATACAGTAGAGCGCAAGCATTTGTTGCCTATCATTCCCGAAGTACTAAAAATTGGCGATTTCCGGTGTTGGGAATGATATCGTAAACGCTTTTCGCTTTTTGTATGTTCTCTTATTGGGACATCTTACTCGATGTCCTACTAAAGACTGTAACAAATATAGTTGGATTTCTGAGAAAAACAAAACAAATCAGACTGAAAAATAAAAACATCCCATTGCATACAGGTTCTTTTATCATATCTCTTTTAAAAATGATCAGGCACAATCCTTATAGAAACCGCTATCTTTCTTTTCAGTTTCTCCCCACCAAACCGCAGTTCATTCGGCATGAAACCGGAGTTTGGTGGGGAGCGAATTTTGGGAAACACGACTGTTTTTCGGGCGTTTCCCCCGTCTGTTCAAAAAAATGGCGGCAGCGAAAAACGGAGGGGCGAAGTGGTTGTGAATCATACCTCTTTCGCTATTTGTGGCGGAAGTTTCGCTTCGGATGATGGAAATCTGCAAAAATAGCTGTATCTTTGTCCGGCAGGAATGAGCGACGAGCCCATTCCGAGAGCATATATAATGACCATGAAACAGAAAAAAATACTTTTCTTACACGGATTCTTTGCCAGTGGACAAAGCGTTCCGGCCTTGACACTGCAAGATGCATTTGTAGGGCGGGCACAAGTGTTGGCTCCCGATCTGCCTTTGCACCCGCAAGAGGCGTTGAAGTCTATCCGTACGATCTGCGACCGTGAGCATCCCGATCTCTTGGTGGGCAATAGTTGCGGTGCTTTCTATGCGCAGATGATTGCCCCGATTGTAGGCATTCCCGCCTTGTTGGGCAATCCCCATTTTCAGATGAGCGCATTTTTGCGCGAGCGTCGCGGCGAGCAGACGTACAAAGCCATCCGCCGCGACGGCAAACAGCAGTTTGTGATCGACGACGCACTGGTCGATGCCTTTGCCGAGATGGAGAAGCAACAGTTTCATTGGTGCAACCCCTACTACCGCAGCCGCGTGTGGGGTTTGTTTGGAGAGACGGACCCCATTGCCCATTTCGAGTCTACCTTTCTCGAACATTACAGTCAGTCGTTCCACTTTCCGGGCGGCCATACGCCGACTCCCAACGAGGTCGCCACATGGTATGCCCCGTTGGCCGAGAAGATGCTGCTGCAGTATCGTGTGCCGGAAGACGCCATCCGCTATTTCCGTCACTTCAAAGGGGGGCTTTACCGCTATATCCGTACCGCTTTCGACTCGGAGACGGGCGAGCGGATGGTCGTATACCAGGCCCTTTACGGCGAGCAGAGCTACTGGGTGCGCCCCGAAAAGATGTTTTTCGAGCAGGTCGAACGTGACGGACACACCTTCTCCCGCTTCGAAGAGGTCGAACGTGAGTAAGCATCTATACCCATATTTTATAAAAAGAGAGACGTATGAGTGAGCAGCGCGTGTGCTATATCAGCCGCAACTATTACGACCTGACGAGTGCCGGATCGAAGGCGAAGACGGACAACGAGGATACCCTTCAGGCAATGGGAGCCGTCAATATCGGGCGGCCTCGCAGTGTGAACCCTAACAAGATAGCCGGATTCTTTCTCGATCTGGCGGGCATCGTGCGTGCTTGCCGGTTGCTTCGGCGGGGGGATCTGCTCTTCCTGCAATACCCTGTCAAGAAATATTTCACCCTCCTTTGCCGTGTGGCCCGGCTGAAGGGGGCGCACAGTGTGGCGCTGATTCACGACCTCGGATCGTTCCGCCGCAAGAAGCTGCGTGTGGAGGACGAGATCAGGCGGCTCGGCCATTGCGACTATGTACTGGCTTCGAACGCACGGATGCAGCAGTGGCTCGTCGGGAATGGCTTGAAGAGCGGCGTCGGCGCCCTTGGTCTGTTCGATTATCATTCGAAAAGCATGCCTCTTCTTCCGACAAGCGATGCGCATGCGCAGATCAAAGTAGTCTATGCCGGAGCACTCAATATGCGGAAAAATGCCTTTCTCGTGGCACTTTCCCACCGGATGGGCCGGCAAAACAGATGGCAACTGCTCGTGTGCGGCAACAAAGAGGGGCTGCAGGGGTTGGACGAAAACCCGCAGATCATGTACAAAGGCTTCGTGCCGTCGGAGGCGTTCATCGCACAACCCGGGGCCGACTTCGGCTTGGTGTGGGACGGCGATTCGCTCGACGGCTGCACGGGTGCGTATGGTACCTACCTTCGTTGGAACTCTCCCCACAAGGTGTCGTTCTATCTCCGCGCGGGCCTTCCGGTCATCATCTGGCGCGAGGCGGCAGTGGCTCCGATCATTGAAGCGGCAGAGGCCGGCATCGTCATCGACTCGTTGCCGCAGTTGGACGGCATCTTGCGCGATATCACCCCCGAACAGCTGCTCGAGATGAAGCAAAACGCCCGCCGCCTGGCCGAACGTCTCGACCAAGGATGCTACCTGAAGGAGGCACTCGGGCGCATCTCCTTTTGAGGGATAACCGGGCAAAACAGCACCCTTCCCCCACTCTTTCGGAAGGAAATCGCTGTTGGCGGAATAATTTTTTCTTTTTTTCTTGTAATTTTCCAATAATTTTTCCATATTTGCAAAGGTCTCATTAGGAGACATATATTGTTGAACATAAAAATCTTAACTATGACAAGGCATTTTAGAAAAGTAGTGTTTCTACTTCTTGCCTCGATGTTAGGCGGAGTAGCAAGTGCTATACCCGAAGAAAACGCCACGGGTATAGACCACATCTATCAGAATGAGACAGCTACCGGTGTTGTGAAAGACGCTTCGGGCGAAGAGATAATCGGCGCCTCGGTGATTGTCAAAGGAACCACCAACGGCACGGTTTCCGACTTTAACGGTTACTTTTCGTTGCAAAATGTGAGACGGGGAGACATCATCCAGATCTCCTTCGTCGGTTACGTAGCGCAGGAAGTGAGATGGAACGGCCAGCCCCTGAATATTATCCTCAAAGAAGATACCCGGGCCTTGGACGAGGTCGTTGTCGTAGGTTTCGGTACACAGAAGAAACTGAACCTGACCGGAGCGGTATCAACCGTCGATGCCAAGACCATCTCCGCCCGTCCTATCAACTCCGTCACGGATGCGTTGCAAGGTACAGTGGCGGGTATGAATTTCTCGACCGGCTCGGGCGGTGGTGCGTTGAACTCGACCAAGAGCTTCAACATCCGCGGTGTGGGCACGATCGGTACGGGATCGTCCGTTACGCCGTTGGTATTGATCGACGGCATGGAAGGCGACATGAACATGCTGAACCCGCAGGATATTGAGAACGTCTCCGTATTGAAAGACGCCTCTGCCTCCTCCATTTACGGATCGCGCGCGGCAGGCGGTGTCGTTTTGATCACGACCAAGAGCGGTAAAGCCGGAAAGACCTCGGTCAACTACAACAACAGCTTCCGCTTCAACTCGCCGTTGAACATGCCGCAGATGATGGACTCCTACACGTGGGCTACCTATATGAATGCCGCATCCATCAACTCCGGCAACGGTGTTTGGTTCTCCGATTCCAAATTGTCTCAGATCAAAGCGGCGCAAAGCGACCCCTCCATGCAGACGATGTTCAAGAACTCGAACAACCGTTGGGAGGTGTGGGATGCCAACGATATCCTACCTATCGCCAACACGGACTGGTTGAAAGAACATTTCGGCAACTCCTTCTCGCAGGAACATACGCTGAGCGTTAACGGCGGTTCGGAAGCATTCAGATACTATTTCTCGGCCAACTATCTGGGGCAGGACGGTATCATGCGCCATGCCGACGACAACAAACAGCGTTATGCGATCAACGGAAAGATCGATGCCGAACTGGCCAAGTGGATCAGCATGACCTATAACGTAAGATTCACCCGTTCGGACTACACCCAGCCCTCATTTACGGACGACGGCGGGTTGTATTACCACAACGTGTGCCGCTATTGGCCCATTGTCCCGGTGACGGATCCGAACGGACACTACGTGCCGGAGTCATTCGTTGCCCAACTTCAGAACGGAGGCAGCTATCTCGACCAGACCGATGTCACCGCCCAACAGGTGGCTTTCCGCATCACACCGCTGAAAGGGTGGACCATCAATGCCGAGTTGAACTACCGCATCACCAACCGGAATCTGCATAAAGACCATCTTACGGTCTATGGTTACGACTGCGACAACAATCCCTATGTGGTGGCGAACTCGAACTCGCAGGTATATGAATACAACTTCAAGAGCAATTATTTCAACCCGAATATCTTCACGGAGTATGACTTTTCCATCAAAGATGCCCACAACATGAAGATAATGGTCGGATTCCAAAGCGAATGGCTGCGGCAACGCTCGATCGGTGCCGGGCAGTACGGCATCCTTTCCGGCCTGACAACGCTGAACACGACAAGCGACAATCCGTTTGTAAGCGGAGGCTATGACAAATGGACGACGGCCGGTCTCTTCGGGCGTCTCAACTACGATTACCTGGGTCGCTACCTCTTCGAGGCCAACTTCCGTTACGACGGCTCGTCCCGCTTCCTCAGAGGCCACCGTTGGAGCCTGTTCCCCTCCTTCTCTGCCGGCTGGAATATCGCCAGAGAAGCCTTCTGGGAACCCTATTCCGACAAGGTAAGTATGCTGAAGCTCCGCGCATCGTGGGGTGAACTCGGCAATCAGAACACCGACAACTGGTATCCTTTCTACCCGACAGTCGGCTTCACGCAGCAGGGATCGTCGTGGATTGTGAACGGAGCAAAGCCCAATGCCGCCTCGCAGCCTTCACTCGTATCCTCCACGCTGACGTGGGAAAAGAACCGGACGTGGGAAATCGGTTTGGACTGGGGCGCACTCAACAACCGTTTGACGGGATCGTTCGGCTACTTCCAACGTAACACCTACGACATGGTAGGCCCGGCTCCTGAGCTGCCCGACGTGTTGGGCGCTGCCGTTCCTCGTGTCAACAACCTCGATATGACCTCGAAAGGTTGGGATTTGCAGATCAGTTGGCGCGATCAGATCAAGGACTTCAGCTATGGCATATCGTTGGTATTGAGCGACAACACCGTGACGATCGACAAATATCCGAACGACTCTAAGAACTTAGGTACCCATTATGCCGGAGCCAAGTTAGGCGACATTTGGGGCTTTACGACCGTAGGCATTGCCAACACGCAGGAGCAGATGAACAGCCACCTGGCAAAGGCCGACCAAAGCTATTTCGGCAGTAACTGGACAGCCGGCGACATCATGTATGCCGACCTCAATGGCGACGGGAAAGTGAACCGGGGAGAATATACATTGGACGACCACGGCGACCTCTCCATTATCGGTAATTCCACCCCACGCTACAACTTCGGTTTGAATCTCGACGCCGCTTGGAAGGGATTTGACCTGAAGCTCTTCTTCCAAGGCACGATGAAGCGCGACTACATGGCCGGCGGAGCTGTCTTCTGGGGTACTACCGGTCAGGGCAAATGGCAGGCACTCGGTTTCAAACAACACGAAGACTATTGGACACCGGAAAACACCGATGCCTACTATCCTCGCGCAGATTGGAGCGGCGGACGAAACACTTACACGCAGACACGCTACCTGCAGAACGCCGCTTATTGCCGTCTGAAAAATGTCACCTTGGGCTATACGTTGCCGAGAAACGTCTCGGAAAAGTTCTATGTGCAGAATCTTCGCGTGTTCGTCTCAGGCGAAAACCTGTTGACGATCACCAACTATACGAAATTGTCAGACCCCGAACTGGTCGGCGTTGGGCAGTGGGGCTTCGGCAAGACCTATCCTTTGTCAAAGACCATGTCTCTTGGTTTAAGTGTCACATTCTAATAACGGAAAGATTATGAAACGCAACTATTCACATATACTATTGCTGGGCGCTTTGTTGACGGGCTTCACCGCTTGCAACGATTACTTGGATGTAGTGCCGGATAGCTCGATTACGCCCGAATCATTCTTCAATGCAGAAGCAGATCTGTCGGCCTATTCCATCAACCTCTACAATTTCACCTGTATCTCTCCGGGCAGCTACGGCATTTCCACGTTTGGTTATGACAATGCTACCGACAATCAGGCAGCTATGAACTACTCCGTTCGGTGGGTTCCGGGTGAGTGGCTGGTGCCGGCATCGGGAGGCGAATGGGATTTTACGGCAATCCGCAACTGCAACTACTTCTTGGATCAGGTGCTTCCGAAGTACAACGCCGGCAATATTACCGGATCGGAGAGCAATATCCGCCACTATATCGGCGAGGTCTACCTGCTCCGTGCCAACAACTATTTCAACAAACTGAAGAATATCGGCGACTGCCCGATCATTGAGACCGCATTGCCGGACGACAAGGAGGTGCTGCTCGAAGCCTCCAAGCGCCGCCCGCGCCATATGGTGGCCCGCTTTATCCTGGCTGACTTGGACAAGGCCATCGAATATCTGTCGGAATCGGGACCCGGCGGCAAGAACCGCATCACGAAAGATGCCGCCTATCTGCTCCGTTCGCGCGTGGCCCTTTACGAAGGGACTTGGGAAAAGTACCATGCGGGTACGGCCTTCGTACCGGGTGGTCCCGGCTGGCCCGGAAGCGATGCCGAGGGCTACAATGCACAGACGGAAATCAACTACTTCCTGACCGAATCGATGAAGTCGGCCAAGGTGGTGGGCGACAAGCTGGTGGGCAACCTTGTGGACAATACGGGTGCAGCAGAGGGCATGAATGCCTCCTTCGCCAGCCTCAACCCCTACTACACCATGTTTTGCGACACGGATATGGGCGGCTACAGCGAGGTGTTGATGTGGCGTACGTACGACGAGTCATTGAACGTAACCCACAACATTCAGATGCAGTTGCAGAACAACGGCGGCGGCTCCGGTTGGACCCGCGGCTTGGTCAACTCCTTCCTGATGCGCAACGGATTGCCGATCTACGCTGCCGGTTCCGGCTATAGTGCCGAGTGGGAGAAGCAAGGGATCACTGCCACGTTGCAGGACCGCGACTCGCGCATTCAGCTTTTCACCAAGAAAGACGGCGACATTGACAACTATGCCAGCTCGGGCAAGATCAACTATGTTGACCTTGAATGGGTCGTGAAGGGCAATAACGAGACACGCATGGTGACGGGCTATGCCATCAAGAAAGGGAAGCACTATAACGACTATATGCAGACGTTGCACCATAAAGGAACGACCGGCTCCATCATTTTCCGCGGCACGGAGGCGTTGCTGAACTACATGGAAGCCTGCTACGAAGCCAACGGTTCGGTCGATGCTACGGCGGGCAACTATTGGCGCGCGCTGCGAACACGTGCGAAAGTCAATGCCGACTTCAACGCAACGATTGCAGCCACCAACATGACGGAGGAGGCAAAAGGCGACTGGGGTGCCTACTCGAAGGGCGCACCGGTGGATGCTACTCTGTACAACATCCGCCGCGAACGCCGCAACGAACTGATCGGCGAAGGCATGCGGTGGGACGATTTGGCCCGGTGGCGGGCATGCGACCACGTCAATGGTTACCAGATCGAGGGCATGCGCTATTGGGGATCGGTCTATGAAGGCACCTGGACCTCCGACGATGGTGCAGACCTCGTCGTGGTAGACGTGGCAGGCGGCGCCGGGAACATGTCCGACCAGTCGATCAGCGGTGTCTACATTCATCCCTATCAGATATCGAGGGTGAACAACTCCGTCTTCGAAGGCTATCGCTTTACACCGGCCCATTACCTCTATCCATTGGCACAGAGCGTATTCCGCAAGTCGTCGGCCGACGGCAGTCTGGAGAACTCTGTCGTTTATCAGAACCCGGGTTGGTCGAAAGTGGCAGGATCGGGAGCCACCACCGTTCAGTAGATCGTTCTTATTCTATCCATACTTAATGACAGGGGGGCTGCACTCGAACGGGGTGCTGTCTCCCCTTCTTTTCATCCCCTCCCCCCATCTCCATAAAAAAAGCTCCCGAACATTTTTGGAAAACATCGTGAGCTTTTTCTTTTTTCATGCCGATGATTTTTTGAAATCATGGCGATCTGTTGGGTGTGGGGTGCCGAGAGAGGTTTGATAAACGAGCATCTGCTTGATTGTTTGGTTTTTAGGTTTAATGAAAAGATCTGAGTTAATGACTTTTAAAAAAGAAGAAAAATCTTTTCGACTATTTGGTATATTGAACGGAAATACATATATTTGAAGCAACAAATCCCGCTCGCTTCCCATAAGAACAGCGTACCCGGCGGGACATTTTTTATTTGTTTATGGGTGGTGGTAGCTATACAAAACAGGCTTTAACTATATCTCAGCAAATAGACGTTTTGAAATGTCGCGGACTGATTATAGAAGATGATATCCAAGCAAGTAATGTTTTGGAAATGATCAGCTATTTTCGTTTGGCAGACTATTGGCGTCATATGGAGGCAGACCACTTGACACATCAGTTCAAACGAGGTAGTCGTTGGGAGTATGTAATAGATTGTTACTATTTCGACAAGGCACTAAAAGCACTTCTCTTTTCCATCATCCAATCGATTGAGGTGTCAATGCGAGCAAAAATTATCAAGCATTTTACGCCTCGTTTTGGTGCGTTTTGGTTTATGCAACCGGAATTTGCAGCCAACGAAGCCTTTTTTGTTACCAATCTTGAGCATATAAAAACGGAAATAAGCCGCTCGAGAGAAGAATATATCTCAGAACACTTCCAAAAATATTCATCACCCGAATTGCCTCCGGTTTGGAAAACGCTTGAAGTAGTATCATTTGGCACATTATCCAAATTATACAACAATTTTTTTGATGCGACATCCAAACATCTTGTTGCGCGTGAATTTGGTCTGAATCATCATAAATTTCTTCGAAGTTGGATGGAGATGCTGTCAGTCTTACGCAATTTTATTGCTCACCACGCACGAGTTTGGAATAGACGTTTCGCTATCAAGCCACAAATGCCGGCGCGTATGCCGAATGCTTGGATAAACAATTTGTCATTTCCGGAAGGCTCTTTGTATCCTCAGCTCTGTTGTATCGCATATTGGTTGAACACCATTTCCCCCAATAATGGTATTCCCCGGGATTTAAAATCTTTGTTTCTCAAGTATCCGACGGTAAAAACAAATTTGATGGGATTCCCCGCAGGATGGAAAGAGGAACCATTATGGCAATGATGACTTGTGTGGAAAGGAAACCCTTTTCGAAAGGTAGCGGCACCCCTCCCCCCATCTCCATAAAAAAAGCTCCCGAACATTTTTGGAAAACATCGTGAGCTTTTTCTTTTTTCATGCCGATGATTTTTTGAAATCATGGCGATCTGTTGGGTGTGGGGATAGGATCAGTTGTTGGCCACCTCTTCCTGAAGGCCGTTGTTGATCTGCTCGATGAAGTCGAGGATCTCCTCTTTGCCGATTTTGGCTTCCGACGAGGAGACGAGGATCGGGGGGAGCTCTTCCCACGTCTCGAGCAGGTGCCGGCGGTAGGCATTGAGGTTTTCGTTGAGCCGTCCTTTGCTCAGCTTGTCGACCTTGGTAAAGATGATGGCGAAGGGTACACCGTTTTCGCCGAGCCACTCCATGAACTCGAGATCGATCTTCTGCGGTTCGTGCCGGCTGTCGAGCAAAACGAAGAGACAGGTCAGCTGTTCGCGGTAGAGGACATACGTTTCGATGATCTTTTTCAGCTTCTCGCGTCCCTCTTTTCCGCGTTGTGCGAATCCATAGCCGGGGAGGTCGACCAAAAACCACTCGTCGTTGATCAGGAAATGGTTGATCAGCAGTGTTTTTCCCGGCGTCTGCGAGGTCTTTGCCAGCCCTTTCTTGCCCGTCAACATATTGATGAGAGATGATTTGCCCACGTTACTTCTTCCGATGAACGCATATTCCGGGCGGAAGCCCTCGGGGCATTTGCGTACATCCGTATTACTGATTACAAAATCTGCGCTTTTAATCTCCATGAATTCTGTTTTGTTTGTGATGATTGATTGATGACAACCACAAGCCGGCGAACGTAATGAAGCCGTTCAGCATCAGCAGTTCGTATCCGAACGTATAGCCGACTTGCGCCCCCCAACAGCTGATGCCATAGCAAAGCAGCGGAGAGAGGATGCAAATATACGGAACAAATTTGTCATTTGGAACCCTTTTGGTGAAAAGACCGAACACAAAGAGGCCGAGAAGCGGGCCGTAAGTGTAGGAGGCAATCATGTAGATCGCATCGATCACACTGCGGTTGTTCAGCTCTTTGATGATGATAATGAGCAGGGCGAAGATCACCGAGACCCCAAAATGTACCTTCAGTCGTGTGCGTTTTGCCCGCGCGGCATCCGCGCGGTCGATGTCGAGAATGTCGACACAGAAGGAGGTGGTGAGCGCCGTAAGGGCCGAATCGGCACTGCTGAAGGCAGCGGCGATGATACCTACGGTGAAGAAGATGAGGATCGAGTGGCCGATGATGCCCGAAGTGCAGAACATAGGCAGGATATCGTCGCCCATTGCCGGCAGCACAATCCCCTCTTTCTCGGCAAGGAGAATCAGCAAGACACCTAAGGTGAGGAAGAGAAAATTCACCGGCGTAAAGGCAAAGCCGTAGGTATACATATTCTTCTGCGCATCACGTAACGACTTGCACGAGAGATTCTTTTGCATCATGTCCTGGTCGAGGCCGGTCATCACGATGGTGATGAAGATGCCGCTGAAGAACTGCTTCACGAAATGTTGCGTACTGTGCCAGTCCGAGAACTCGAAGATTCGAAAATGGGGGCTTTCGCGGACAGCTTCCACCATGCCGCCGAGGTCCATCCCCAGATGGTTCTTCACCTGCCAGATGATGACCACGAGCATGGCCACCAGACAGATGGCTTGGAGTGTGTCCGTCCATATGATTGTCTTGATGCCGCTTCGGAACGTATAGAGCCAGACCAGGAAGATGCTGATGACAACCGTCACGCCAAACGGCAGATTCCATGTGCTGAAGACGTAGTGTTGCAGGATCAGAACGACGAGATAGAGGCGGGCCGCCGCTCCGATGATCTTCGACAGGAGAAAGAACGATGCCCCTGTCTTGTAGCCCCGCAGCCCGATGCGCGTCTTGAGATAGGAGTAGATCGACGTCAGCTGCAGGCGGTAGTAGAGCGGCAGCAGCACGTGGGCGATCAGTATATAGCCGAAGAAGAAGCCGAACACTGTCTGCATGTAGGTCATGTCGATGTTACGAACCATGCCCGGCACCGAGACGAATGTCACGCCCGACAGCGAGGTTCCGATCATACCGATGGAGACAATATACCACGGCGACTTGCGGTTGCCGAGAAAGAATGCTTCGTTGCTCGAGCTGCCGCGGCCTGTCAGCCAGGCGATCAGCAGCAGCAATCCGAAGTAAAGAGCGATAATCAATAAAATCCAATAACTGTTCATATACCTGTTTTATCCGAATAGAATACGATTGATGGGTGAGAAACTCTTTTTCAATAACGCTTTTCGAGTGATGCACCGGGGAAGTAATGCGCCAGGATCTCGTCATAGCGGTATCCTTTTGTGCTCATCACCGCCGCCCCTATCTGGCAGAGGCCCACGCCATGGCCCCACCCTGCGCCGCGAAGGAGGAACGCTGTGGGGAGGTTTCCCCCGTCGTCATACACCTTTTCGACCGTGAATGCCGAGCTGTAGAGGTGCGATTCGGAGAGGGTGCGCCGTATCTCCAGCTCTTTGCCGATGATGTAGGTCAGCTTCGTGCCGACGATCTTCAGCCGTTCGATGCGCCCCGACGCCCCTCGTTGCAGCGGTACGAGGTCGATGATGCCGCCGAACGTGAGTCCGCTCTTGCGCCGGATCAGCTCGGCAAGCTCCGTTTGTGCGTAATGCACCTCCCATCGGTAGAAATCGGTCGTCTCTTGGTCGTAGTTGTTGAGGATCGTGGCCAGCAACGCATGGTCGGTCGTATGGCAGAAGGCGGCAGGTTCGGAAGCGATCCATGCCGCGGCCTGCTCCTCGGTCGAGAGATCCGGCACGGTTGTCTCCTCACTGTCGCGCACGGGGGTGAGGTAGCTGTAGTGGCGAGGCTCCCAACAATGTTCGAACGCCTCGGTGACGCCTCCGCAACACTTCGAGAAACGGGTGTCGCACAGTGCGCCGCCTGCTGTCATCACCTCGCCGCGAGTGGCCGCCACCAGCTGCACCAGCTCGGGCCGTTCCGCTGTGCGGCCGATCCCTTGGTAGCGTTGACAGTGGTCGTCGGCGCAGACATCGAAGAGGGTATGGTCGGTGCGGTCATACCAACGGATGCGTTCTCCGTCGGCTTCATAGCCGCCCACCGCCTGCTGTTGCGGGGCATTCTGTTTCTTTTCGATCTGAGCCAGCAGCCAGCTGCGCGAGATCACGGCGTGTGCCTTGAGGAACTCTGCCGGGGCTGCGGCGTTCATCTCCGACGAAACCACGCATTCGAGGTAGCGTTCCACGTCGATGCGGTTGATCACCACGATACCTTCGGCCGTAGCCAACAGCTTGAGTGCACCGTAGAATCGTTGGTCTTCGTTGCGTTGCCAGTGGAAGTTGACGCCGATGGTGACTCCTTTGAGGAGGAAGGTTGCCCCGTCGGCTGTCGGTTCGAACAGCAGCGTGTCGTAGCGATTGCCGTCGAAGAGGATCTTCCCCTCCTTCCACGTTGCCCGCTGTTCGCCTTGCCGTGTGCTGTGGGAGAGCTCCTCGCTGTACGGTGCTGAGAAAGCGAACTCGACAACCGGCCGGGTGGCGATCCCCACTTCTATGATAGGTGTATTCATTGTTCGTAAACGGTTAGGTTATTCCTCCTTCTTTGCCTGCAGCGAACTGTAGGTGAGGTAGGCGATCAGTATAAGGTAAACGGCCAAGGAGAGGAGTTCGGCGCCATGACTCTCCGCCCATGCTGTTTGGAACATATCCACGCCGGCGAAACGCAGTGCCGCACTGACTACGCCCATCAGCGCACCTCCGGCGATGAAGCCCGACGAGAGCAGCGTACCCTTCTCGAGGCGCGCATTGTTCAGAGCCTTCTCTTTGCTGCGGCTGCCCACATACCAGTTGATGGCGCCGCCGATCAGCAACGGCGTGTTCAAGTCGATGGGGATAAACATTCCGAGGGCAAATGCCAAAGCCGGTATACCAAGGAAGTTCAACACCAAGGCCAACAGCGCACCGATGCCGTAGAGCACCCATGGAGCACCTGATCCGCTCATCAGCGGCTCGATCACAGCGGCCATGGCATTCGCCTGAGGGGCTGCCAACTGTCCGCTCGTAAAGCCATAAGTCTTGTTAAGGATCAGGATCACACCGCCGACAGTTGCTGCCGATACAAGCGTACCCAAGAACTTCCATGTCTCTTGTTTGACGGGGGTCGTGCCCAACCAGTAGCCGATCTTCAGGTCGGTGATGAAGCCGCCCGCCATCGAAAGTGCCGTGCAGACTACTCCGCCGATGATCAAGGCCGACACCATGCCGGCCGTACCGCTGAGCCCTGTCGCCACGAGGATGATGGAGGCAAGGATGAGCGTCATCAGCGTCATGCCCGACACCGGGTTGGTCCCGACAATGGCAATGGCATTGGCGGCCACTGTGGTGAAGAGGAACGAGATCACACCCACCAGCAACAGTCCGACAATGGCATAGCCCCAGTTGTGCAGCAAGCCGAACTGGAAGAAGAGCAGTGTCACCGCCATGGCGATGATCACCCCGATGGCAATCACCTTCATCGGCAGGTCGCGCTGCGTGCGGATCGCCTTTTCGGTGGATTGTGTGCCGGATCCTTTCAGCTCTTTCGCTGCAAGGCCGACTGCTCCTTTGATGATTCCCCACGACTTCACGATACCTATCACACCGGCTGTCGCGATGCCTCCGATGCCGATATGGCGTGCATAGGTGGTAAAGATCTCTTCGGCGGTCATGCTCCCGACGGTGGCCGTGATGGCACTATTGCCAAATGTCAGCACATCGTCATAGAAAAGGCCCGATAGCAAGGGGATGATCACGAGCCACACCAGGAAGGAACCGGCGCAGATGATCAGCGCATATTTCAATCCGATGATATATCCCAAGCCCAATACGGCAGCGCCGCTGTTGACCTTCAGCACCACCTTTGCTTTGTCGGCCAGCATCTCGCCGGCGCCGACGATACGTGTGGTGATTGTTTCGCTCCACCATCCGAAAGTGCCGACGATAAAGTCATACAACCCACCGATCAGGCCGGCTATCATCAGCGGCTTGGCCTGGTTGCCGCCCTTCTCGCCCGACACAAGCACCTGTGTGGTGGCTGTCGCCTCGGGGAAGGGATACTTGCCGTGCATCGTCGATACGAAATATTTGCGGAACGGGATCAGCAGCAGAATGCCGAGGATGCCGCCCAAGAGCGAGCTGAAGAACACCTCGAAGAAGTTCACGCTGATCTCCGGATATTTGTCCTGGAGGATATAGAGTGCAGGGAGGGTGAAGATGGCGCCTGCCACGATCACGCCGCTGCTCGCCCCGATGGATTGGATGATGACGTTCTCGCCCAGCCCGTTCTTGCGCTTGAAGCCGTTCGAGAGGCCGACGGCAATAATGGCGATGGGGATCGCCGCCTCAAACACCTGTCCTACCTTCAACCCGAGGAAGGCGGCTGCGGCACTGAACACCACGGCCATCACCAAGCCCCAAAATACGGACCACGGCGTCACCTCGCGATAGGTTTTGTCGGCCGGCATCAGCGGCCTGTATTCTTCTCCCTCTTTCAGCTCCCGATATGCATTCTCGGGCAACCCATTTGTCTTTTCTTTCTCTTCCATCTATTTGATTCTTTTTTGATATTATTTCGCAAATGTAATGATTTGTGACGAAATGGGCAATTCTTTCTTCAGTGATGAGATGGGAAGGCGAGTTGTTCCGGGTCGGAGGGACCGGAAGATGGCAGAAAATCATGCCGACATTTTGAAAAAAGGTCGGGAGCTTTTTGGAAAATCATGCCGGGCTTTTTTTTGAATCATGCCGAGCTTTTGAAGTGTCCGTTCACAAAACCTTGCGAAAAGCGTTGCGGATGGATGAAAAGCGTTACCTTTGTCCTGTTATACCAAAGAGAAAAAGAAAATGATACGTATACGACAGGTGCTCCTTGCGGGCACCGCATTCATCGGCTGCGCCTTCTTCGGGATGGCACAGCTCTCGCCCACCCCGCAGCAGTGCAAGACGGGGGAGCGCACCTACGCCCGTCCGGAGGCTTTCCTCCTGAACGGTATTTACGAAACGGACACGACCAACCGCCGCCTGGCGGAGAGCCTGCTGCCGGCACCTGCCAAGCGACAAACCTACTGGCGGCTGACCGTCGGCGAGCGAGGCGACCGCAGCGTACGCGCCTACACGAAGAAGATACCGCAGCAGGCCGAGGGCTATTACCTGGCCGTCAAGGAGAAGGAGATCATTGTGGCGGGCAACGACGAGCGCGGCACCCTCTACGGTCTCTGCACCCTGCGCCAACTGTTGCAGAAGCCTGAGCTGCAGAGTATGGAGATCACCGACTGGCCCGACGTGGCGATGCGCGGAGTCGTGGAGGGCTATTACGGCACCCCGATGGACTATGCGACGCACCTTCGCATGCTGCACTATTACGGGCAGCACAAGATGAACATCTACCTCTACGGGCCGAAAGACGACCCCTACCACAGCACGCCCCACTGGCGGCAGCCCTACCCCGCAAAGGAGGCGGACGAGATCCGCGAGATGAACCGCGTGGCGCGGCAGAACGGCATCGACTTCGTGTGGGCCATCCATCCGGGCAAGGACATCCGCTGGAATACGGCCGACCGCGACTCGGTCATGATGAAGTTCGAGGCGATGTACAACCTGGGCATCCGCTCGTTTGCCCTCTTCTTCGACGACATCAGCGGCGAAGGGGCGAAGGCAGAGAAGCAGGTGGAGCTGCTCAACTACCTCGACGACCATTTCATCCACGCCAAAGGAGATGTGAAGCCGCTGATCTTCTGCCCGACGGAATACAACAAGGCGTGGTCGGACCCCGAAGGGGGCTATCTGAAGACACTCGGCGAGAAGCTCAACAAAGACATCGCCGTGATGTGGACCGGCAACTCGGTGATCTGCAATATACAGCCCGAAGACATGGAGTGGATCAACGACCGGATACAGCGCAAAGCATTGGTGTGGTGGAACTATCCCGTGACGGACTATGTGCGCGACCATGTACTGATGGGCCCCGTCTACGGCAACAGTCTCGAGCTGGCCGACCACCTCGCCGGCTTCGTCACCAACCCGATGGAGCATGCCGAGGCATCGAAAGTGGCCGTCGGTAGCATTGCCGACTATGTTTGGAACATGAAAGCGTTTGACAGCGACGCGTCGTGGAACAATGCCCTGAAGGAGCTGCTGCCGAAGAATACGGAGGCGCTGAAGCTCTTTGCCGAGCACAACTGCGACACGGGTCCTAACGTTCACCTCTTCCGCCGCGACGAGTCGGTGCGCATACAGCCCCTCCTCGACGAGTTCCTCCGGAGTGTCATCGACGGCACGGTCTCCTTCAACGAGGGGAAAGTACGGAGCGAATTCGAGAACATCGTCGAGGCAGCCGACCTGCTGATGGCCGATCGCGAGAACCCTTATCTGCAACAGGAGCTGATGCCATGGTACCGCCCCTTCAAGCTGCTGGGCGAGATGGGCGTCGAGGCAATGAACCTCTACAAGGCATGGCAAGACCAGTATCAGGAGGGATTCCTCAAGAGCTACCGCCACCTTCGCGCCCTGCAATACCTCGCCTACCAATATGACCAGGAGACCTTCCCCGATGCCCCGCAGCCGGGTGTCAAGACAGGATCGGCCGTGTTGCGTCCCTTTGTCGACAAGCTCTTCACCCACCTGGTGGATGCCTACAACCATCGCTTCGGGGCGACATTGGCCACGACGCTCAACTATTCGAACGTCAGCTTCGTGAGCGACGTGCCGCAGCTGAAGAATCTGGCTGTCACCTTCCGCAACGGCAACAAGGTGACCCTCGCGCAGCTGAACGAAGTGCTGAAATGGGGCGATGGGCAGAGCCTGACGCTCACCCTCGAGAAAGCCATGCCCGCCATAGAGTTCCGCCTCGACTTGGGTGTCTATCCGCTCGAGGGGCTGACGTTCGAAGTGGAGAACGAGCAGGGCGAATGGGAGAAGGCCGAGCTGCCCCACAGCTGGTCGACCGTCTACCTGGCGCAGTTCGAAGGGCGCACCCTTAAAGGCATCCGCCTGACCAACACTTCCGGTAAAACCATCGAAGGGTATCTGAGAACGGGGAACCTGATCCTCAAGCAACCCTAAGGACGAAACAACCGATGCGGCAGCCCCCTCCTCCTCGCCTATCGCCTGCTGCGAGGCAGGGACTGCCGCTTGAAGCGGTTGCCTTCTTGGGGGGCGAATAACTAAACAGGATGACTCTCTTTGCAACTTTCCTCCACCACTCTTCGGCCGTAACGCAGATTATTTATAATTTTGCTATAGATGCAGTAGTGCTGAAAAAATGTAACTATAAAGAAACTCCATACATGACCCCTGACAACAGAGACATATTGCTATCCTTGCTTCTTCAACATGATGAAGCGGGCATATCCCGGCAGATAGACTACGACAAATTCTATCTGTACTCCATCATTACACACTCAACCGCCATTGAGGGAAGCACCGTGACGGAGGTGGAAGCACAATTGCTCTTCGACGAGGGCATCCCTTCGCCAAAGCGTACCATGATGGAGCAGATGATGAACCTCGACCTGAAGGAGGCGTATGAGTATGGCATGAAATGGATAAAAAATCATGCACCAATTACAACAGAATGGCTGATAACGCTTGCTTCAAAGGTGATGGCGCGCACGGGAAGTGAATACAACTCTCTTGGCGGTCACTTCGATGCGTCAAAAGGAGAACTGCGCAAACTTAATGTATCGGCAGGCTCCGGCGGACGCTCGTACATGGATTACCGGAAAGTGCCAAGCAAGCTGGTTGCATTCTGCGAAGAGCTAAACAAACGACGCCAATTCATAGACGGCAACGATGCAGCTGCCATCTATGAATTGAGCTTTTGGGCACACTTCGAATTGGTGACTATCCACCCTTGGGCAGATGGCAACGGGAGAACCGGCAGATTACTGATGAACCTCCTGCAAATGGAATTCGATCTGTTGCCTGCAAAGGTCTTGAAAGAAGAGAAGGCAGAATATATTCAGGCATTGATAGATGCAAGGGAAGACGATAATATCAACTTGTTTGTCGACTGCATGACGGCGTTGCATTGTCGCCACTTGAAGTCGGAAATCGATCAATACATTGACTCTACAACGGAGAGACCGATTGATAAACCTGTTTGGGCAAAGGATATGGTCGATAAATGGTCGGTAAAGCCCTCTTTGGCAGAGAAACTGGTCGACATTCTTGCCTTTATGGCCGACAAACAGGAAATTGCCACGGACAACATCATTTCCGAGTTCGGCTTCACGGCCACTACTGCCAAGCGTTACATGCGCCAACTAACAGCATTCGGATACATTGAAGCACATGGAGGCAACAAAAACCGCAGCTATAGTATAATAAAAAAATAAATGGTGGCGGTTGACGGTAATAAGGTCACACTCTTTGCAACTTTCCTCCACCACTCTTCGGCCGTATCGCAGAAAAAGTTTATATATTGTTTATTGGGGGCGGTAGTTTCCGCAATTGTTCTTCTTCAGCCACGCATTGCGCATCATGGTGTTGTCACGGTTGTCGAGAGCAAGTTGTTCTCTGTCTTCCGTTGTTACGGTTCGTTGAACCACTGCATCTTTTCGAACGTTTGTGCCCCGCCTGCCGGCGTAGCGGCAAACATCCGTACGACAAGTGTAATTTTTCTTATTTCCATATGCAGACCCAAGGCTCGGGACTGCAGCAGGGTTTGATTATTACTTCACCCTTGACCATTCATTATGGAAGGACGTTACGTTTCTCCAAACGAAGAGAATTTCTTCAAGAATCTTGGTTGCGCGAGCGCGATTATGCGTATGTGAGTATAATAGAAACCATGATTTGGAGAGATAATGGGAAGCGGCGCTGATCTCTTTTTGCATGATTATTGTCTACCTTATTATATATAAAAACAATTTGCAACTTTTTTTCACTCCACTTTCCAACCCCGTCCATCACAAAAAGAGAAACAAAGCGCTGAATGCTCCTCAAAAACCCTTACC
>CAVKMU010000052.1:0-19340 GCA_963657455.1 bacterium | reverse complement strand
GTCTTGTCAGATGTATACGTTCCATACAGATCTCGTTTTTGCAAAAATAGATATACAAAGTTAAAATTGCTTAATAAACACAACTTCCATCGAGGGAAGCGACAACATTGCTTGGTGTTTTTTTACTTTCTTTCCTCCTTTTGTAAGAGCCGACAAGACGAAGAACCCACGCCAACATCCGACAAAGGAGTGGCAGCCCTCACTTCCGACCGGAGCGCAAAGAGCAGCGAAGCCCGGCTTCCGTCCGCCTATACGTTGCCAAACGAGCGAGCAGTCGCCACTGTTCTCTCGTTTTTTTCAAAAAAGCCTGCCGATGTGAACAATTCCCAATCCACAGTTGTTTTTATCTAAAACAAACAAAACGAGCGATTCTACCGACAATTTGGAAGAATAAAAAACGGAAGTTTGTTTCAGATTCCGAATTATTAAAAGTATATTTGCAACTTCGAAATAGAATAATAACAAGAATGAATCAAACAGAACATTTAGTTGAAGCCATCGTAAATGGGCTTCAGGAAAAAAAAGGTAAGAACATAGTTATTGTTGATTTAAGACAAACAGAAGGGGCTATTTGTCAATATATGATCATTGCTGAAGGGAATTCGCCCTCGCAAGTATCAGCCCTTTGCGACTCTGTCTGGGACTTTGCCCGCCGTGAAGCCGGCGAAAAGAGCATTTCCATCGATGGCGAACAACGAGCCGAGTGGATCGGTATGGATTATGCCACGGTGACAGTGCACATCTTCCTCCCGGAAAAGCGCAAATTCTATAATCTGGACAATCTTTGGGCCGATGCCAAAATAAAGGCAATCCCCAATTTGGATTAACAAAGAGGTAAATAAAAATATGGAAAATAGAAACAATTCATCCAGACAATCCAAGCAACGGATGTTCCGGTTCAATTTCTATTGGATGTACGGAATCATCTTTTTCTTGCTGATTGCCTTGTATTTCACTAACGATTCGTCCACCTCGAAAGAGATAGGATGGACGGAATTCCAAAAACTTACCACCGAGAATGTTTTCGACAAGGCTACAGTATTCAACATGTCGGATAAAATCGAAGCTACCGTAAAGGCAGACAAGGCCAAGATGGTGTTCCCCGATGCCGACGCAGGAAGCCTCCTCAATGCGAAAGTCGAAGTACAGATACCTTCAGCCGACAAGTTTTCGGATTTCTACGACAAGGTCGTACAAGAACATCAGATCGATATGCAAGTGAGCTACAATAAAGATGAGAATACCTTTTGGCGTCTCCTCTATACCATAGCACCAATGGCCGTATTGATCTTGTTTTGGTTCATGATCATGAACCGCAATGCCGGAGGAGCCGGCGGAGGTGGCGTGTTCAATGTCGGACGTTCGAAAGCCAAACTGTTCGACAAAGACAACAGCGTCAAGGTAACTTTCAAGGATGTAGCCGGACAAGCCGGTGCCAAACAGGAAGTGGAAGAGATCGTCTCCTTCCTGAAAAATCCGTCACACTACACCGAGTTGGGCGGTAAGATTCCGAAGGGAGCCTTATTGGTTGGCCCTCCGGGTACAGGAAAGACACTCTTGGCCAAAGCCGTAGCCGGCGAAGCCAATGTGCCATTCTTCTCCCTTTCCGGTTCAGACTTCGTCGAGATGTTTGTCGGCGTAGGAGCCTCTCGTGTGCGTGACCTCTTCCGTCAAGCCAAAGAGAAAGCACCGTGCATCGTCTTCATCGACGAGATTGATGCCGTAGGCCGCGCCCGCGGAAAAAGTGTCAACATGAGCAGCAACGACGAACGCGAGAATACCTTGAACCAGCTGCTGACAGAGATGGACGGATTCGGATCGAACAGCGGCGTCATCATCTTGGCTGCCACCAACCGTGCCGAGATCTTGGACAAAGCCCTGCTGCGTGCCGGACGTTTCGACCGACAGATTCATGTGGATCTCCCCGATTTGAACGAGCGCAAGGAGATCTTCGGCGTACATCTCCGCCCGATCAAGATAGACAATACGGTCGATACTGAATTGTTGGCCCGCCAAACGCCCGGATTCTCGGGAGCTGACATCGCCAACGTCTGCAACGAAGCCGCCTTGATCGCCGCCCGCAGCAACAAGAAGTTCGTCCAAAAAGAGGATTTCATGAATGCTGTCGACCGTATCGTCGGAGGTTTGGAACGAAGAACGAAGGTCATGACCGAAAACGAGCGGAAGAGCATCGCCATTCATGAGGCCGGTCACGCTACTATCAGCTGGAAACTGGAATATGCCAACCCATTGGTAAAGGTAACCATCGTGCCACGCGGCAAAGCATTGGGCGCAGCCTGGTACCTGCCTGAAGAGCGACAGATCACTACCCGCGAGCAACTGCTCGACGAGATGTGCGCAACCCTTGGCGGACGTGCCGCCGAAGAGTTGTTCCTCGGCAAGATCTCGACCGGAGCATCGAACGATCTGGAGCGTGTCACGAAGCAAGCCTATGCAATGGTCGTCTATTTCGGTATGAGCGATCGTCTCCCGAACTTGAACTATTACGACTCAAGCGGACAGGAATGGGGATTGACCAAACCCTATAGCGAGGAGACTGCCAAGCTGATCGACGAAGAGGTACAGCGAATCGTCAACGAACAATACGAACGGGCGAAACAGATCCTCTCCGACAATGCCAACGGCCACAATCAATTGGCAGCCACATTGCTGGAGCGCGAGGTGATCTACAGCGAAGATGTCGAGAAGATCTTCGGCAAACGTCCGTGGGCTTCCCGCTCGGAAGAGATTCTTGGAAACGACCAGGAAGAGAACAAAACGGAAGAAAATGCCGAACGACCTGCCGCCGAGAAGGAGGAGAAGCCGGCAGAAACAGCCGAGCAACCCGCCGACGAGACACAACCCTCGCCGGAAAAGCCTGACGAAAAAGCAGAATAACATCATCGAAACGAGAGTTTTCCCTCCCGTTTCTACAATAATCGCTCACCATGCAACCCCGAGGAGTATCCCCTACTCTTCGGGGTTGTTGTTTATGCACTTTCCCCGACATGATAATAAATATTATACATTTTTTTCATTGGTATATCAGAAATAAATACGAACTTTGCTTAAATAAAAACAGATATAACAACTTGAATCTATATCCAAGAAACTGCCAAACAAGAGGTTTTTTGAATCGGGATTCAGCTTTAATTCTAAAAAACGAATAAAAATGTACGGAAAATTCAAAGAATTCTTGGCTACAGAGCTGGCCAATATCCAAGCTGCCGGTTTGTATAAAAACGAACGCATCATCACTACACCACAACGCGCAGACATCAAAGTAAATGAAGGAAGCGATGTTTTGAACTTTTGTGCCAACAACTATCTTGGCTTGTCAGACAACCAACGCCTGATCGATGCTGCAAAGAAGGCCATGGACAGCCACGGTTTCGGTATGTCTTCCGTCCGTTTCATCTGCGGTACACAAGACTTGCACAAGCAGTTGGAAGCAGCTATCTCCGATTATTTCAAGACAGAAGACACCATCCTCTACGCCGCTTGCTTCGATGCTAACGGTGGTCTTTTCGAACCGCTGTTTACGGAAGAGGACGC
Source organism: bacterium (assembly GCA_963657455.1). Lineage (GTDB taxonomy): Bacteria > Bacteroidota > Bacteroidia > Bacteroidales > Tannerellaceae > Parabacteroides. The sequence goes on along the minus strand of CAVKMU010000052.1, from coordinate 15,785 downwards.
CATCATCTCCGATGCCTTGAACCATGCCTCAATCATTGACGGTGTACGCCTTTGCAAAGCGAAACGCTACCGCTATGCCAATGCCGATATGGCCGACTTGGAGCGCTGCTTGATCGAAGCTCAGGCACAACGTCACCGCATCATCGCTACCGACGGTGTCTTCTCTATGGACGGAAACGTAGCACCGATGGACAAGATCTGCGAATTGGCTGAGAAATACGATGCGCTGGTAATGGTAGACGAATCACACTCTGCCGGAGTAGTAGGCCCGACCGGCCACGGTGTAGCCGAGCAATTCAACTGCTACGGACGCATCGATATCTTCACCGGTACCCTGGGTAAATCATTCGGTGGTGCGATGGGCGGTTTCACAACCGGTAAGAAAGAGGTGATAGATATGCTTCGTCAGCGCTCACGTCCCTACTTGTTCTCCAACTCTGTTGCTCCTGCTATTGTAGGTGCCAGCCTGGAAATGTTCAAGATGCTGAAGGAAAGCAATGCTTTGCACGACAAGTTGATGAGCAATGTTACTTACTTCCGCGAGAAGATGTTGGCAGCCGGATTCGACATCAAGCCGACTCAGTCTGCTATCTGCGCAGTGATGTTGTATGACGCTAAGTTGTCACAAGACTTTGCAGCCAAGATGCAGGACGAAGGCATCTATGTAACCGGTTTCTACTATCCGGTCGTTCCGAAGGGACAAGCCCGTATCCGCGTCCAGCTCTCAGCAGGCCACGAAAAAGAACACTTGGACAAGGCTGTTGCTGCCTTCATCAAAGTGGGCAAAGAGTTAGGTGTCATCAAATAAAAACCAACCCGATATAGCGCGAGGCATCGGCAAGGGTAATCCTTTTGCCCGCCTCAAAAAGAGAGGAATGTGCCGGTAATTGCTACCGACACACTCCCTCATTTATCAAACAAGCCCCATCAAATACACATTCCATTCCCTGCTTTTATGCAATTAAGCAACTACCATAGTCACTGTAACTTCTGTGACGGACGAAGCAACCCCGAGGATTTTGTAAAATTTGCTGTCAGCCACCATTTCCGGGCTTATGGCTTTTCGTCACACTCTCCACTACCTTTTGAAACATTTTGGAACATGTCGAAAGGCGATATGGACGAATACCTGGCCGAGATAGCGCGTCTGAAACAGAAATATGCCGACACGATCGAGATCTATGTCGCGCTCGAAGTGGACTACCTCGACCCTACTTACAATGCATCGATCGACTATTTCCGCCGCCTTCCTCTCGACTATCGCATCGGGTCCATCCATTTTCTACCCGTCCTCTATCCGTTGGCGGAAGAGAACATGATGTGTATCGACGGATCGTTCGCCGACTTCAAAAAGGGTGTGGAGCAATACTATGGCGGAGATATCCGAAAGTTGGTGAGACACTACTACGAATCATCGTGCAAAATGGTGGAGATGGGCGGAATCGATATCGTCGGCCATCTGGACAAGATCTATATGAACGGACAAAAATGCCCGGGATTCGACCTCGAAGCGGATTGGTATCGGGACGAACTCCTCTCCTTTCTCGACCTCATCCGGGAGAAAGGCCTGATGGCTGAGATCAACACCAAGAACTTTACGAGAAAGCAAGAGATATACCCCCACCAACACTATCTGAAAGCACTGAAAGAAAGAGACATCCCCGTGATGGTAAACTCCGATTGCCACTATCCGGATCTGGTAAACGACGGCCGCAGGGGGGCCTTCACGCTGCTGAAAGAGACCGGGTTTACCCATACTTGCGAACTGATACACGGCACATGGCAAGAGGTTCCGATGGATGAATAAACCTATCAAAATAAGGATAATGGACACTTTCCTCTCTTCTCTATTTTAGAAGGAGAGCAGAGGGTAAAAAAAGATGCCGAGCATTTCGGAAAAAGCTCGGCATGATTTTTCAAAAAATTCCCGATGAAAATATAAAGACATCGGCATCCATTTCTAAAACGCCCCACCTCTCCATCTTGAAAAGTGGGGCATTACACTCTGTTCTTATGGCTGAACCGTCTGAGCTGCTACGCCTTCGAAGGTCATCTTGACGGGATTGATATGTCCATTCTCGTCGAATGTCAGCTTGTCGATGCAGGTCACGCGGTGATTACCCTCCTCATCTCCCAACGGATGACGATGGTAAACGATGTAATAATCGTCGGGGGTCGGGTGCAGGATCGAATGGTGTCCGGCTCCGGTTCCAACCGTTTCGTCACGTTCGAGGATCTTGCCGATACGTTCGAACGGGCCAAAAGGCGAATCGGCGATGGCATAGGCCACACAATAGTCGGGACCTGTCCATCCTCCTTCACTCCACATGAAGTAATATTTGCCGTCTTTCTTCAGCATGAACGGGCCTTCCACATATTTCTCCGGAGTAACCTCTTTATAGATTTCGCCATCGTCGAACGGAACAAGGCCGGTAAAATCGTCGCTCAACTTCACCATGTTGCAATGTTTCCAGCCCCCATAATACATATAGTAGGTGCCATTGTCGTTATAGACGAACTGATCGATCGGCTGTGCACCGTTGACAATGTCGTTGATGAGCGGCTTTCCCAACAGATCCTTGTACGGACCTTCCGGACGATCGGCCACAGCTACACCAATGCCACCGATCTCGCCTTCATGCACATCGTTGGCACTGAAGAAAAGGTAGTATTTTCCCTCTTTGCTGATGGCAGCCGGCGCCCACATACACTTCTTGGCCCATTTGACTTCTGTCGTATCAATGATAGCTTCGTGCTTGGTCCAGTTGACCAAGTCTTTCGACGAGAAGCAGTTGAGAAACGTCTGCTTCTCATATGGCTCGCTGCAAGTCGGATAGATCCAATACGTATCGCCATAGATAACGCCCTCAGGATCGGCATACCATCCTTCAAAAACGGGGTTACCACTCATGGCTACAGCCTCTTCTTTCTGCTGTTTTTGTCCACAGCTGCCCAACAATGCGACCATTGCCAGTGCACATACAGCAGTTTTCTGAAAAAAATGTTTCATGATTTCGTAATTAAATAATATAAGTGTTCTTCAATCTTGACTCACAATAAATCTCTTTGCCAAACCACCTTCAGCCGTTTCCTTATACAACGACGGAAGGTCGTGGCCCGTCTGCTTCATCACCTCGACGACCTGGTCGAAGCTGACGCGGTGACGGCCGTCGGAGAAATTCGAGAAGGTGTTGGCATCCAACGCACGGGCTGCGGCAAAGGCATTACGCTCGATACAGGGGATCTGCACCAGTCCGCAGACAGGGTCGCACGTCAGCCCCAAGTGATGCTCCAAACCCATCTCGGCGGCATATTCGATCTGTGCCGTCGTACCGCCAAACAGTTGGCTGGCTGCGGCTGCCGCCATGGCACAAGCCACTCCGACCTCGCCTTGACAACCCACTTCTGCCCCCGAAACGGAAGCATTCGTACGGACCACGTTACCAAACAGTCCGGCTGTTGCCAACGCTCGCAGGATGCGCGAATCGCGAAACTCGCGCGTCTCTTTCAAATGATAGAGCACGGCCGGCAGCACACCACTCGACCCACAAGTAGGAGCCGTCACGATCCGTCCGCCGCAAGCATTCTCCTCCGAGACAGCCAGTGCATAGGCATAGACCAATCCGCGGCTTTTGATACTGTTGCCATAGCCACGGGCCCGGATCATATAGTCCGATGCTTTCCGGCGAATACCCAACCCGCCGGGGATAACCCCTTCAGCCTCGAGTCCACGCTTGACGGCCTCTTGCATGACATGCCACACCTCGTTCAGATAATCCCAAATCTCTTTGCCTTCATTCTCCTCGACATACTCCCAATAGGAGTAGCCTGTTTTCTCGCAAAGCGCCTGGATGTCGTGGATCTTGTGCAAGGCATAGATCTCTTTTGCCTTCTGCTCGTTGAAATTTTCATTGGCCAACACACCGCCTCCAATGCTATAGATCGTCCACGAGTTGAGCTTGTCGCCCGCAGCATTGAACGATTCAAATAGCATACCATTCGGATGAAAAGGCAGAAACACCTTGGGTTGCCACAAGATTTCGGTAGGTGCAACAGGATTCAATACCGACAAAATGGCGGCATCCGTCATATGACCTTTCCCGGTGGCCGCCAAACTGCCGTAGAGTGTCACCTCGTAACGGGCGGCTCCCGGGTTATTCGCCAAAAACATTTGGGCAGCACGCAGTGGGCCCATCGTATGACTACTGGAGGGGCCATTGCCAATTCTAAATATCTGTTTGATTGATTCCATTCTATTCTTGTCAAAAAAAGTTTTTCAATAACAGGTTATTCCGTCGCTTATATCCGTATCGAATGTCGTTTCAAGTAGGCTTCCGTGTCATTCCACAACGACTCCATCTGCGGATGGTGAAGATATTTCTCCGACAACCGTCGCGGACGGCAGGAGGCAAACATCGCACCATTCTCCTCGATCGGGTCGAGCAGCAAGTGGATAGCCGTGGCAGCTCCCTGCTGCGGGGTACGAATAAACGGCCGGAAGAAGATATCCGTCAGCGGGTCGAACCACATGTCCATCGCAATGATCTTCGTCGAGACAATGCCCGGATCGGCAGCATTCACCACAATCCCCTTGTCCGCCACCAACTGTGACAGCTTCCGCATGAAGAGCCATAGTGCCAGTTTCGTATTGCTGTAGATAGGAATCCGCCAAAAGGCACCCTCTTTTCCACGTTCGAAGAACGAAGGAGTAATCTTTCCGATGGCATAGGTGCACGATACCATCGAGACAATCCGCGAACCTTCATGCAGCAACGGCAGCAGTTTGCGCGTCAGTAAGTAGGGAGCCATGTAGTTGACGGCCACCGTCTTCTCCAACCCTTCGGAGGTCTGCTCGAAAGCGGTGCTCAGCACACCGGCGTTGTTCATCAACAGATCCAGCGGTTTCCCCTCGCGACACATCTCGTCGGCAAAGGCTTCCACCTGCTTCATCTCTTCAAGGTTCACCTCTTTGACGGTGATCTGTTCGTTGGCTGTTTCGCTGACGATTGCATCGCGGCAAGCCTTGCCCGACTCATATTCACGACACACCATGATCACTTCGTAGCCGGCACGAGCCAATGCCGTCGTAATGCAACGGCCCATGCCCCCATCGGCACCCGTCACAATCGCTCTTCCCTTCATGATTCGGCCACCTCCTTCTCCAGCTTTTCCACCTCGCGTGCCACGCGGCATGGCAGTTGCTCGTTGATCCGTTTATGACAAGCCATGTCCAACGTATACATACGAGCAATACAATAGTTGCTGTGGCCACAGTCGCAGCAGTAATTCTCTTCAGCTTTCATCCGGTTGACGAAGTCGGGGGTGTTCAACAGCCCGCGGCCCATCTGAACGAAGGGGAAACCGGCCGCCATAACTTTCTCGATCGAGGTCCGTTTCGTCAAGCCACCGACGTAAATAAGCGGTATATCTTTTACCTGATCCAAGAAGATGCGTGCATCATCCAGAAAGTAGGCTTCCTTATAGGGTTCGTTTTTTATCATCCATTTTCCGGCCATGCGTACGCCCCACTTCAGCCACCAACAGTCCATATAGTGGGTCATGGTCCAGATCGGCATGGCACCACGCATCACATACATCGGCGCCTTGCTGACGAAGCCTCCGCTCAATACCAGGGCATGGGCACCATCCTGTTTCAGTCGTTTGGCCACTTCGAGCGATTCGTCGATATCCATTCCTCCTTTGAATCCGTCGCGCATGTTCATTTTGACGATAACGGCCATGTCATTTTTGGCGGCTTTCATCACTTCGTCCATCACCATGTCCATGAATCGCATGCGGTTTTCCAACGATCCGCCGAACTCATCGTGGCGATGATTGGTGTAAGGCGAAAGAAACTGGCTGATCAAATAGCCGTGGCCTGCATGGATCTCGACAGCATCAAAGCCGGCTTCGCGCGCCAACGACACCGATTTACCATAGGCTTTTGCCATCTCCGGCAGCTCCTCCTTGCGCAATCCGCGCACAAACGTCGGCGAGTAGAGGTTGAACCCCGAGCAAGCGCCGACCGGCATCTGCCCACAAATCGAGCTATGCGACATGTTTCCACAGTGACCCAGCTGAATACCGGCTGCAGCGCCTTCCTTGTGTACGGCATTGGTCACCAGCGTCAGCCCCGGAACGATCTCAGGACGCATCCACAACTGTCGGTCGAACGACAAGCCACTCTGCGTCACTGCAGCATAGGCCACCGTTGTCATGCCGACTCCTCCGGCAGCCACCGACCGATGGTAGTCCAACAACTCTTGCGAAGGGGCATTGCCCGGACACATACTTTCGAAAGCAGCCGAGCGGATCACGCGGTTGCGTATCTCGAGCGGCCCGATCTTTCCCGGTGTAAATATCTTGGATTCCATATCAATTCAATATATATAGGGTATTAAACATTTCCGTTTTCCGACAGCCTCCTCGCCGAATTCCTCGCGATACTTCTGCCGTATTTTGTAAGCGCGCGGGGCAAGGTTGGCGAATGTCCACCAAACAAAGACCCATGCAGCAGGCGAAGCTGTGGCCAATGCGAAGCCGATCCATTCGACCCACTCACCAAAGTAATTGCCGCATGTCACCCATCGGTAGACTCCCTTTTGAGGAAGGTAATGGTTCGTGTCGCCCGGCTTGCGCAGATGACGGATCACGTGGTCGGAATGCCAATTGACGGCCATCCCCACGAAGAAGAGAATGATCCCCACCCAACAGCAGGGCGAGAGGAGAAAACCGGCATCGGTATAGTAGTCGGCCGGCGCCAAATAAAACAACCATGCGCCCTGGATATAGCCATTCAACACATTGAACACTACCCCCATCAGCAGAATCGCTATCGGCATCCGGCTCTTTCCCTTCATCAGGAACGGAAAGATGAACGAACGTTGGAAGTAATGCAGCTCGAAAAGCAGGAAGAAGAGCGACGGAACCGAGCACCATGCCACCCCGCTTTGCCACCACAAATAGAACATCACGAAGAAAACCGGTGCCTCCATCAGCACCCACCCCACTTTGTTGGAGACGGCAAGACCCCACCGTGAGGTGCGGAACATTCCGTAGCCTGCCCGAATGAAAAAGAGGGCGACGAATACGAAGATCCCCACTACCGAAAAAAGGACCAATGTCCGGTTAAATTGCTCAATCGTCATCATTTGCTTTTCTTTTTTGCATTAGGGACAAAGTTATAAAAATTCAACGACACTTTGCCGGGATTTCTTTCAAAAAAGAAATGACATTTCGAAAAAAAGCACCGCCCCTCTCCCGTCTTCCATGCAAACGTCCCGACAAATGCTCCAATTGCTCCGCAACCCTCTCCCGATCATTGCAGAATCTCCAACAAGTTTATGCCGAGCAAACTGCAGTTTCATGCCGAATGAACTGCAGTTTTCCCCCGAGAAACTTTTTCAAACGTCTCCTGTTTTTTACCCAAACATGGGGCAATCACTTGAAAATCCGTTGGGCCAAATCGTAGAGGTCTGCGCGCCACGTTGTCCACGTGTGCCCGGCCTGGCTGTTTTCCTTATATTCAAACTTCAGTCCGTCTGCCTCCAATTGTTTGCGGGTATTTACACAATTGTGGTAAGCGATGTCCGAAGGTCCTCCTTGCGTGAAGATCATCTGCTTGAAATTCTTGTTCATTTGTGCCACTTTCTGCTTGACATGGAGCCGGGCGGACTCGTCCGCCGGATTCAAGCCGGGCATGAATGAGGAACTGAGCACCCACACATAGGAAAACAACTCCGGATGGCTGAAGGCAGTCTCCATCGTCTCCATGCCGCCCATCGACAGCCCGGCCATGGCGCGGTGGGTACGATCGGTCAGGACAGGGTAGTTGCTCTCCACAAAAGGAATGATCGATTTCACCATATCCTCGGCAAAGGGTGGCACCTCGTTCGGGACTCCCCGTATAGTTCCATTGGGCATCACCACAACCATCGGCTCCATTTTGCCCTCTGCCAGCAGATTGTCGAGGATCATCCCGGCAGCACCAATACCGGGCCATCCATTGTCCGTATCGCCTCCGCCATGGATCAGGTAGAGCACCGGCAGCTTCTTCTTCGAGTTTTCGTAGCCGGCGGGAGTCCACACATGCATGCGTCGCCAACTATTTAGTGTTTCGCTCCAGTAATAGCGCTGACTCATAGCGCCATGGGGCACGTTTTTCATTGCAAAAAATTCCGTGCCGTCGCCAATCTTGGCAATGGCAGATGTCTCGTTGGCGAGCTCTCCTTTGGGATCATATACCGGGATGCCGTCCACCACAAAGTGATAACGGTAGTATCCGGGCTTGGCATCTTTGACAGTAACTGTCCATACACCATTGGCTTGTTCCTGTGCAACAGGCTTGTTGTCGCCAACATAGGGAATCAGATCGCCGTCACCCTCCAGCGAAACAGTGCGCGCTTTGGGGGCATAGATACTGAATACGGCTGTACCGTCGGCATAACGGACAGATTGCAAGGTATCGTTTGGGGTCGGTGTACGGTGGGCCTGAGCAGAAGCTGAGGCAATAGCGGCCATACTTAAGGTAGCTATCATCGAAAAGCAAAGGTATTTCTTCATGATATTATCGGTTTAATTATCCTACAATATTCGGCATTATTTCTTGATCTTGCAATAGACTAACATCAAAAAACGGCAACCCTGTTCTGTTTTATACCAAAAGAGGGTGTCTCGTTGCCGAAACACCCTCGCCGCATAAATGAATTCAATTAAATCTGCTTCTCCAATTCAGTCAGCCTCTCGGGAGTTACGTTGGTTGCCACGATCACTCCATCACCATTGATCAAGAAATTACGCAACCCCTTCCGGAGTTTATATTTCTTGAACAGGTCTGACTGCGTACCTTTCTCTTCGCGTAACTGTGTGGTTCCGTCCAGTTTATCCATTTTTACTGTCTCTTCAAACACCGATTTCCGTTCGTCGAACGAAATTGAATACATGGACACTTTTACCGAAGAGTCTTTCATTTTCTCTACCGTGTTCCACAACCGTACGTTTTGCGCTCGGGAGGCTGCATCGTAAGCAGCCCAAAAATTCACCAGCGTATAACAACCGTCGGGACGCTTGAAACGGATCGATTCGTTTCCGGTCAGTTCAATTCTCGGAGCAAAGTCGCCGGGGTTCACACCTTCTACCGGCTTCGCTTCTTTGGTATCCGCACCCGTCATAACCAACAGAGCCGATGCCATGAGAAAATAAGCTTTTAGCTTCATTCAACTATATTTAATGTTCAACATAACCGACGCGCTCGAGGATGAATATTCCCCCTCATCGCTCACCCTTTTTATCCCTAAAAACGGCGGTCGGCTCCTGATTCTCAGGAACGGGCGAGGGTTGCTTTCGCTAAAGCCAACCTTATTCGTCCGCTTCAATTCGGGGGCAAAGATATAATTTTTCATTATATAACTACTTGTCTTATATCAATTTCCGATAACTTAACAAGTTTTTATTGATCGGAAAATGCGGAAAAGCCCTCTGTTTTCCCCGCCTTTCTATAAAAATCAAACAAGAGTTTAAAATTGCTGAATGAAAAGATTTTTTAATAGAACTGGGTGCCAAATTCTTTTCAAACGCTCTAATTTTGCCGCCAAAAAGGGAAAAATGAAAGATAAATTCACCTATATGACCACCGCCCCTATCCCTCGGTTGGTAGGTTCGCTGGCCATCCCGACAATCATCAGCATGCTGGTCACCGCCTTTTACAACATAGCTGACACCTATTTCGTGGGCAAGATCAACACACAAGCGACGGCGGCCGTGGGGATTGTCTTCTCAATCATGACCGTCATCCAAGCGATCGGTTTCTTTTTCGGACACGGATCGGGCAATTACATCTCCCGAAAACTGGGGGCCCGCGACACGGAAAATGCCGAAAAGATGGCGGCCAACGGTTTCTTTTTGGCTTTCTTCGCCGGCGTATTTCTTATGATTGTCGGTTGGATCTTCCTCACGCCTTTGGCCAAACTGCTGGGGTCTACACCGACTATCCTCCCCTATACGCGCCACTATCTGAGCATTATCCTGATAGGAACTCCGTTCATGACCGCATCGTTGGTCTTGAACAATCAGATGCGCTTCCAAGGAAATGCCGTCTATGCCATGGTGGGTATCATCATCGGTGCGGTGATCAACATCGCTCTCGACCCACTCCTTATCTTCACCTTCGGATGGGGCATCCGCGGAGCTGCCGTGGCTACCGCATTCAGTCAAATATGCAGTTTCTTCGTGTTGTTCTATATGGACGGCAAAGGATCCAACATCCGCATCCGTTGGAGGAACTTCACGCCGACACGGGCCTTTATCAGCGAGATCATCAAGGGGGGCACCCCGTCGTTGGGTCGCCAAGGATTGGGCAGTGTGTCAACCATTTGTCTGAATGTGGCCGCCGGTGCCTATGGCGATGCTGCCATTGCAGGAATGTCCATCGTCACGCGCATCACGATCTTCATCAACGCTTTCGTGATCGGCTTCGGACAAGGATTCCAGCCGGTGTGCGGATTCAACTACGGAGCGGGCATCTACTCGCGTGTGAAAGCCGCCTTTTGGTTTTGCGTCCGCATTGGAACTGTCTTCCTGACCCTCTGCGCTATTGTCGGTTTTTGGAAGAGCTCCGAGCTCATTTCCCTCTTCCGAAAAGGCGACCCCGCCGTGATCGAGGTGGGAACAGCCGCCCTCCGATGGCAGCTGATCTCCCTACCGCTGAACGCATGGATCGTATTGTGCAACATGATGCTGCAAACCATCCGCAAGCCGGTACAGGCCACCTTGATGGCCTCCTCGCGACAGGGGCTCTTCTTCATTCCGCTGATCATCCTCTTGCCGCAATGGTTGGGCCTCTTCGGTGTGGAGATTTCACAAGCCATTGCCGACCTTTTCTCCGCCATCGTTGCCATTCCGCTGACAAAAAAAGCATGGATCGAGATGCGGAAGGACAAAGTCGGGGAATAACAAGAAACGTCCATACGGACACTATCTCCACCCTGTGCAAAAATGGTGGGGAACTTTCACAAAAAAGGTGCCGAACAATTCAGAAAATCATCGGCACCTTTTTTATTTTTCTTCGGTATGATTTTTCAAGGCTCTCTCCCATCAATGTTTGATACCTTCAAACATCTCCGACCGGTCTTCTTTCTCCGACGAAGCCTTGCCCTTGAAGCTATTGAACGTATAGCTCAACGTCAGCAGAATCTGCGGGTACTTCGGCTTGATCTTGGTATAGGAGCGCAGAAGAGAGGTCCGGATATCACTGATGTAACAGGCCGAGCGAAATATATCTTTAAAAGCTAATGATGCCGTCAACTTGCGGTTCATGAACTGCTGACGAACGGCCAAGTTGGCATACCAGTAAGAGGATGTCCGGCCCTGGGTCGTGACCGACGGCCCCACAAAACTGCCGTCCAACTGCAAACGGGTGTATTTTCCCAATACAAACAAGTTGTTCCACAGCACATCATAATTGGTACTTGATTGGGTAGTGCCGCCTGCAGCCAGCTCGTTCTTCACCTTATAATGATAGACATTGCCGTTGACGACCGTGTTCCACCACCGGGTCGGGTGTAACGTAAGACTCATCTCCAAGCCGGTCGAGTAGTCATGTCCGACATTTGCCATAGAGTCCAACGTCACACCGGCCTGATACGGAATGCGGAGACGCTCGATCTTGTCCTTGCGCGAACGGTGAAACAAGGTGGCTGATACACTATTCTCGCCGAAAGCCTTCCGGTAGTTCATCTCGAACGAGTTGATATACTCCGGACGAATATCGGGGTTACCTTTCTCGGCCGTATAGAAATCGCGGTAGGTAATATAGGGCTCCATATAGTAAAGCTGCGGGCGAGTCGTTCGCCGGGAGAAGGAGAACATCAGACGATGTTCGGACGGAAAGTTATACCCCGCATGGAGAGACGGAAAGAACTCGAATCGGTTCTTCGTGCGGTCGGCCCCTTCGATGGAGCTTCGCAGCACCGTGTGGGTATGTTCTCCGCGCACACCGGCTTGCGCCTCGAATCCTTTCCACGAACCGGAGAGGATCGCATAGATCGAATTGACCCCTTCCTGAAAGTAAAATGTATTGTAAATATCGTCTCTCCAGTAGAAGTTTTGGATCTCCGGATTCCACCATTCCATACTGTAATTACCATCTTCGAGGTAAGAATAGTATTGGTAGCCGGCTTCCAACTTGCCCACCTTGTTGAAAGGAAGCGTATAATCCAAGTTGGCGCGCAATGTTTCGCGGTGCTCGGCCTCGTAAGCGCGGTGACCTTGCCGGCGGTTTCCCTCCAAATCGTTCAAATCGTTGAAGAAATATTCCAAGGCTTTGCCACCATATTTATAGTAGCCGGAAGCAGCAATCCGATGACCTTTGTCGTTGAACTGATGGTCGATCTGAAAACTTCCCAAGCCGATGTTCTCGTCGTTGTCGTAATCGTCGATACTGCGGTAGTATTCCAAACCGGAGCTACCCTCGGCGGTTGTTCGGGTTTCACTGTACTCCATCTTTCCTTTCCGCTTGTTTCCTCCATATCCTCCTTCGAGGTCTATCTTGAAAGTAGTGGACGGAAGTTCCAAACTCCACCCGCCTTTCAACGTATATTTGTAAGAATTACCCGTACGGGGACCCACCGAATGTGAGGTAGTTGTCTGACCCAACACGACGGTTGTCTTCTCCTGGTCGAAATCGCTCTTGCGCAAACGGTCGCTCCATTGCCCACCGACATACCAACGCGAGCGGTTGTTTTGCTGCGTCAACAGGAAGTCTATGTTTCGGGCCAGCCATGTACTTCCGGAGAGGTTGACCATACCGCTCAACCCTTTCAGCGAATGTTTCTTGGTAATGATATTGATAATACCCACATCGCCCTCCGTATCGTGTTTGGCGGATGGAGTGGTGATGATCTCAATGTTCTCGATATGTCCGGCAGGGATCTGCTCCAATGCTTGCGTACCGGAGAAGATACTCGGTTTTCCATCCACATAGACAAGAAAACCTGAGCTGCCTCGGAAGGTAACCTCACCCTCAGCATCGACTCGAATCGAGGGGGTGTTTTCCAAAATGTCGACAGCCGAGCCACCGCTTCCCAACAGATTGGAAGAAGCATCGACCACTTTTTTGTCTAACTTGTAGACTATCTGCCGTTTTTCGGCCACTACCTCCACTTCAGCCAAGCCCGTTTCGAGCGGCTGCATGGAGAGTTCACCAAGATCAGCCGAGGAGCCATTCTTCACCACTACCGAAGTGCGGGTGACAATATCGTAACCCACCAAACGGGCCATGAAAGAATAGGTACCCTCCTTCACCTTGGAAAAGGCAAAATTACCGGATGGATCGGGGAATGTCTGATAAGCGGGAGAGGACTCTCCCTCCTTCATTAAAAACAAATCAGCAAAGTCAATGGGCTTATGGGTGGCAGCATCCACCAAACGCCCCTTGACCTGCGTATAAACATTGCCTGCTGCTGCAAAAAAAGTTGTCCAACAAAAAATAAGCACTAAAGAAAAAAGGTGTCTCATGGTATAAAGGAAAATTAAAACTGCTCTAAGATTTCGATTCTTTTTTGGATGGGTGGATGGGTGGCAAACAAGCCATTCAATCCACTGAAGAGCCCCGTAGAGGCTCGCGGAGACGCGATAAACAATTGGGCGACATCCGACCGTTTGACTGATTCCACATCAGGATCGGCCGATATCTTCCGCAAGGCACTGGCCAAAGCAAGTGGATTCTTGGTCATTTCTGCCGAACCCGCATCGGCCATATACTCGCGCTTGCGGGAGATGGCAAAGCGCATCAGTAAAGCAAAGAAGTAACCGATTGCCGCAACGACCATCGCCAAAATCATGATAAGAACCATACTTCCGTTGCCTTTCTCGTTGCGTCGGCTCGAGGAGGTGAACGAAGCGTGATAGGCTGCCCGCATACAGACTTGCGCTATCATCGAGAAGATCCCGACAAAGACGATAGAGACGATCAGCAAGCGCACGTCGTGGTTGCGGATATGTGTCAATTCGTGGCCGATCACCCCCTCGAGTTCTTCGTCATTCAGCTTGTTCATGATGCCGGTTGTCAGCGTCACCGTGTAGGTGTTTTCGTTGATTCCGCTGGCAAAGGCATTGAGCGAGTCGTCATTGATAACGTTGATCTTCGGCATCTTCATACCTTGACTCATGCAAAGGTTCTCGACCAGATTGTATACCCTCTTGTTGTCTTTGCGCTGCAATGGGACGGCTCCCGTAGCCGATGCAATGATACTGGTATTGGCGAAGTAAGCAATCAGAAACCAAATGAGCACGCCTCCGATCACATATGGGACAACTTGCACGAACATCTCGTTCGTTTGGTCGGTCACACTCACCGCATATTCTTCATACATACTACCGCTTCCGGCAGCATAGTTGAGAAGGAAGCAGAAAAGATAGGTCAGCGCAACGACCAAACAAGGGAACATGCAGAGCAGCAATACCGATCGGAAATTGTTTCTGCTCTGCTGGGTTTGTATTCCTACATATTCCATTTATCAAAAACTGATTTTAGGAGCTTCTTCAAGGGTGGCACGTTGTTCACCCAAATCGAACATAATCTCTTTCTTGAAGCCGAAGATACCGGCAACAAGATTCGAAGGAAAGGTTTCGACAGCGTTGTTCAATTCGCGGGTTGCGGAGTTGAAATAGCGGCGTACTGAAGCCAATTTGTTTTCCAAGTCGGCAATTTCTTCCTGGAGCTGCATAAAATTCTGGTTAGCTTTCAAGTCCGGATAAGCTTCGACCGTCACCTTCAAGCCTGCCAATGCTGATGACAGAGCATTTTCTGCCTTGATCTTGTCGTCAATCGTTTGGGCGGAGATGGCACCGTTGCGAGCCGAAATCACACGGTCCAAGGTCTCTTTCTCATGAGCTGCATAGCCTTTCACCGTAGCTACCAACTGCGGGATCAAATCATGCCGTTGTTTGAGCTGCACGTCGATATCAGCAAAAGCGTTCTCTCGGTTATTTCTCAGTTTCACCAAGCGGTTGTACATGGAAGCTGCCCACAAACCGAGCACCACAACGACCGCAATTACAATTAATGTCGTCATATTCTTTTTAGTTTTTTAGATTAGATTCCTCAAATATATGGCATTCCACGCATATATGGAAAGATTTTTTGGAAATAATGTGATTATCCGGTTTGTTTCTTTTCAAAGAGAAGACATATGGAGTCGAAACAAACATTCATACGACTCGAAGCAGGAGTGTCAATAGCGGAAGATATTCTTTCAATTCAATGCGCAATTGCTTCAATGCTTGTTGGATACGGTAATCGATCGTCTTGGGAGAGACGTGCAGCAGTTCGGCTATTTCTGCATATGTTCGCCCTTGAAATCTATGCATCTCGAAGGCTTCACGATAGCTTTCCGGCAATCTTTCCAGGGCTGCTTCGATATTTCTTGTCAACTCCTCCACCACATAAAAATCAGGAGTTTCGTACATGGTCTGATTTTGCAATTGCCGGGAGATGATATCCATCGCACGTTGTTTCAATTCATTGTGGTTGATCAAGGTCAAACATCTGTTTTTCACGGCCATGAAAAGATAATTTTTAACAGAAGACTCCACTACCAACATGGTGCAGTTTTCCCATAAATAAGCCATTACGTCCTGTACAATTTCCTCTCCGTCCTCGAATTCGACAAACCGCTTGGCATATGCGCACAACATTGGATAGTAGCGTAAGAACAAAACCTCGAAAGCTTTCATATCCCCGTCTTGGATCCGGTGAAACAAAGTTTTGTCACTTATCTTATCTATCT